>NZ_JBDSUA010000001.1:0-86989 GCF_039927955.1 Devosia sp.
CCCATGGCGACGCCATCAGGGCGTGGACGCCATGGGCCTGCCGTTGCGGAGCCAAGACGCAAGTCCGCCTGTCCAGCGCATGCAGCGAGCCTCCGGAACAGCATGGGGCAAGGCTTGCTTCATTTTACTACCCGCCGGAAGACCGGCACCCAGGCGATCCTTGCCCCATGTCGCAGTTCAGGCTGTGATGATGCTGGATGTCGCACCCGCAGGAGCACTCCATGCGGCGTTTTTGCCTGCGGTTTTTTCGCAGAATCCCTTCACCCCCGCCCCAACTCCGCCACGATCTGGGGTGGACAGCATGCCGCACCTGTGCATTTTGCCAAAATCCCCTGTTATATCATACACTTAAGCGCGCACCGCCAACCTTGACACTGCAACCACCCACCACTATGTTGCGCGCGACTAAACAGGCGCCCCGAGTAATCGGAAAAGCAGCCGGACAGGGGGAGGAAGCGGATGGCAAAGCCGCAAGACACCAAGGGTCCGGCCAAGAGTGCCAGCGGAGTGACGAGCGATCTTGCATCGCGCATTGCTTCTGCGAAACGGGACCGCGCGGTCGAGGACGATAGAGCCTCGGCAAATGGTTCCGGCGACATGAGCGGTCTGGCGCGCGGTATGCGCATTGGCACCGAGTTCATTGCCGCGATCCTGGTTGGTGCGGGCCTCGGCTATCTCATCGATCTGGGTCTGGGTAACCTGGGCCTGAAATCCAGTCCCTGGGGCTTGCTTATCCTGCTGATGATAGGCTTTGCTGCCGGGGTTACGAACGTCATCCGCGTGGTGGCAGAAATGAATGCCGCATCGCCTGCCCCGCCGGGGTCCGATTTGGGACCCGACGACGCGGAAGACGAAGCGGACAGATAGATAATGTCGACCGGACCTAATTAGGAGCTAAGACTTGGCTGGCACCGATCCGATCCACCAGTTTATCATCACCGACATTGTCTCGTTCGGCAATTTTGGTGGCGACGGCACGCCCGGCAGCGGCGTCCATCTCGCTTTCACCAATTCCGCCCTGTTCATGGTGGTGACGGTTGTCGTCATCTCGCTGTTCCTGATCCTGTCGTCCGCCGGCAAGCGGGTCATTCCGGGCCGCATGCAATTGCTCTCCGAACTCACCTATGAGTTTGTCGCAGGCATGGTGCGCAGTTCGGCCGGCACTGCCGGCATGAAGTTCTTCCCGCTGGTGTTTTCGCTGTTCACCTTCATTTTCGTGGCCAACGTGCTCGGTCTGGTGCCGTATTTCTTCACCGTCACCTCCCACATCATCGTCACCTTCGCGCTGTCGATGCTGGTGTTCCTCACCGTCATTGTCTATGGCTTCGTCAAGAACGGCCCGAAATTCCTCAAGCTGTTCGTGCCCGCCGGTGTGCCGGGCTATATCCTGCCGATTGTGACGCCGATCGAAATCATTTCGTTCCTGTCGCGTCCGATCAGCCTGTCGGTGCGTCTGTTCGGCAATATCCTTGCCGGCCACATCACCCTCAAAGTTTTCGCCGGCTTCATCGTCACCATGAGCTCGCTGGGTTTCCTCGGCATTCTTGGTTCGGCGCTGCCGCTGATCATGGCTGTCGCGCTGACCGCCCTGGAATTCCTGGTCGCTGGCGTCCAGGCCTACGTCTTTGCGGTGCTGACCTGCATGTACCTCAATGATGCGATCCATCCGTCGCACTAAGTCCCAACTACCTGTCCACGGCGGGATTTTCCGCCAGAGAAAACCCGCGAAACTATCGCTTTGAAAGGAATTAAAAATGGAAGCTGAAGCCGCAAAGTACATCGGTGCCGGTATTGCTTGTTTCGGTATGGCCGGTGCTGCCATTGGCGTGGCCAACATCTTCGGGAACTTCCTGTCGGGTGCCCTGCGCAACCCTTCGGCTGCTCCGAGCCAGTTCGGTAACCTGATCTTCGGGTTCGCCGTGACCGAAGCTCTGGGCATCTTCTCGTTCCTGATCGCGCTGATCCTGCTGTTCGTCGCTTAATAAAAGCAACGACCACTGATACTGGCAGCCGGGACCGTTCCGGCTGCCGTTCATTGTTCCGCCGCTGGCGGGATGATCCATATTCAATGGGTGTCTGATCATGGCGACTGAAGCGACTGCACAAGAGGCCGCACCGGCTGTTACAGCTCCGGCAGCAACAGCGCCGGCGGCAACCGAGAGCACCACTGCTCCCGTTGCCCATGATGCGGCTGCGACCGATACCACCCATGCCACGACCGAGGCCCATGGCGGCAAGGAAGTTTTTCCGCCGTTCGATCCTGCTACCTTTGGCTCGCAGCTGCTCTGGCTGGCGATCACCTTTGGCGCCCTTTATATTCTGATGAGCCGCGTAGCCCTGCCCCGCATTGGCGGCATTCTGGAAGATCGCAAGAGCCGGATCGATGGCGATCTGGCCGCTGCCGATGCCAGCCGCCAGCAGACCGACGCAGCGATTGCCGCTTATGAAGCAGCTCTCGCCAGCGCCAAGGCAAAGGCCAATGCCATCGCCCAGGAATCGCGCGATGCCAATGCCGCCGAACTGGCCGGCAAGCGCACCGCCATTGAAACCGAGCTGTCGGGCAAGGTCACCCAGGCCGAGGCCCGCATTCAGGCGACCAAGCAGGCAGCCCTCACCCATGTCGACGAAATCGCCAGCGAAACGGCGCAGGCCGTGGTCAGCCAGCTGATCGGCGATGTCTCCCCCGACACGGTCAAAGCTGCCGTGGCCAAGGCCAGCAAGGAGTAAGCCGCGATGACATTTGCGCTCGACAATACCTTCTACGCCACTCTTGGCCTGGTCATCTTCCTCGGCCTGATCACCTATTTCGGCGTCCCCAAGATCATCGGCAAGCTGCTCGACGGCAAGATCCAGCAGATCGCGGACGAACTGGTCGCTGCCAAGCGCCTGCGCGAAGAAGCCGCTGCCCTGCTGGTCGAATATGAACAGAAGCGCGTTGCCGCCGAAGGCGAAGCCGAAGGCATTATCGCTGCTGCCAAGGACGAAGCTGTCCGCATGACCGCCGAAGCCCAGGTGGCACTGACCGAGCTGTTGACCCGCCGCACCAAGGCCGTCGAAGACAAGATCGCCCAGGCCGAAGCTGCCGCAGTTGCCGAAGTGCGTGCCCGCTCCGCCGACGTCGCCATCGAAGCGGCCCGCGCCGTCCTGGTCCAGGAAATGCCCCGCAAGGCCGGCGACCTGGTCGAAAAAGCCATCGGCGACGTGGCCTCGCGCCTGAACTAAGGTTCGGACGGAATGAAATTCAAAAGCGGGTCGCAAGGCCCGCTTTTTGTTTGCGCCAATCCCTCAGTCGTCCCCTCTCCCCTTGAAGGAGAGGGACCGCTTTTCTGCGTTCAGCAGAAAAGCAGGGTGAGGGGTTGCCTCCGCAAATACTCAGCGAAGAAAGAAACCCCTCATCCGCCCTTCGGGCACCTTCTCCCTCAAGGGGAGAAGGAAGAGGCGTGCCTCAAATCTCGTCCAAAAACTCATCCAGAAACCGCCGCAGCTTCTGCTGCCGGCCAACCGCCAGCCGCCGCCCGGTCACCGTCTGGAATCCCTCGACCAGCCCAAACAGCTTGACCTCGAAATGGTCGATGGCGAACCGCTTGTCATCCAGCGGCCTGGCCTCCGCCTTCGGATCGACCGGGTCGTAAAGCCCGCTCCCCATCCGTCCGGCGATATAAAAACACCGCGCCGCGCCCACCATGCCGATGGCATCGAGTCGGTCGGCGTCCTGCAGGATTCTAGCCTCAACCGTCGTCGGAGTTATCCCCGCCGAAAAGCTGTGCGCTACAATGGCATGATGAACCTGTGCAACGCGGTCCGCGCTCCAACCCAAGTCTGCAAGCAGTCTCGCCGCTTTGTCCGCGGCCAGCAGCGAGGCCTGTGCGCGGTTGGGCGCATTCTTTTCCACCGCCACACAATCATGCAGCAGCGCCGCCGTCACCAGCACCTCGAGATCGCCGCCCTCGGTGACGGCAATGGTCGCAGCGTTCTTCCAGACGCGCTGCAAATGCGACACATCATGCGATCCATCATCGCCGGAAACCGCATGGGGCAGCAGCGTGCTGGCCAAGTCATCGAATGGCGCAAAGGCGGAACTTGTCATCGGACACTCTCACAAACAGAGCGCGGAGACTTCACCGAGTCTGCCCGATGATGAAAGCAAAAAGGCGGGCCGGAGCCCGCCTTCCAAGTCTATTCCGCCGCTTGCGGCAACGGCTCGGGCCGCTCCCATTTCAGGATCGGCGAACGCGCCGCCCGCGTCTCGTCGAGGCGCCGGCGCGGGGCATTGAGCGGGGCGGACAGGAACCGGTCCTTGTTGCCGCCCGTCGCATCCTTGGCCAGTTCCAGCATCACGTCGCAGAAATGATCCAGCGTCTGCTTGGGTTCGCTCTCGGTCGGCTCGATCAGCATGGCGCCATGCACCACCAACGGGAAGTACATGGTCATCGGGTGGAAGCCCTCGTCGATCAGCGCCTTGGCGAAATCGAGCGTGGTCACGCCCGAGCCGCTGAGGAAATCATCGTTGAACAGCGCTTCGTGCATGCAGGGATAGTCGGGGAACGGCACCGAGAAAGCATGCTGGAGCCGCGCCTTGATATAGTTGGCGTTGAGCACCGCATCCTTGGCCGCTTGCGCCAGCCCATCGCCGCCGTGGCTGAGCATATAGGTCAGCGCGCGGACATACATGCCCATCTGGCCCTGGAATGCGGTGATGCGACCCAAGGACTCGCCCTCGGAGTGTTCGACCAGCGACAGGCCATCTTCACCCTTGCGCACGAACGGCACCGGCGCAAACGGCGCCAATGCTGCCGACAGCACCACCGGCCCGGCGCCCGGACCACCGCCACCATGCGGCGTCGAGAAGGTCTTGTGCAGGTTGATGTGCATGGCGTCGATGCCCAGATCGCCCGGCCGCACCACGCCCATGATGGCGTTGAAGTTTGCTCCATCGCAGTAAAAGAACGCGCCCGCCGCATGTACGGCTTCGGCGATTTCAATAACCTGAGGTTCAAAGAGTCCACAGGTATTGGGGTTGGTCAGCATGATCGCCGCCACGTCCGGCGACAGCGCGGCCTTGACCGCGGCGACATCGACGGTGCCATCATCACGTGCCGGGATCGGCTTGACGGTATAGCCAAGGAAGGCAGCAGTGGCCGGGTTGGTGCCGTGGGCACTCTCAGGCACCAGCACCACAGTGCGATTAGCCTGCCCCGCCGCTTCCTGCGCGGCTTTGATGGTCATCATCCCCAACAGTTCGCCATGCGCGCCGGCCTTGGGTGTCAGCGCTACCGCAGCCGTATTGGTCAGCGTCATCAGCCAATGGCTAAGCTCGTTCATCAGCTTGAGCGCGCCCTGCACCGTCGAGGTCGGTTGCAGCGGATGAATGTCGGAAAAACCCGGCAGCCGCGCCATCTTCTCGTTCAGCCGTGGATTGTGCTTCATCGTGCACGACCCAAGCGGATACATGCCCGAATCGATCGAGTGGTTGAGCCGGCTCAGGCGCACATAGTGGCGCATCGCTTCCGGCTCGGTCAGCCCCGCAAGATCAAGCGGCAGCTTGCGCTCGAAGCCGCCGAGGCGGCTCGACGAGATCTCCACATCCGGCAGGTCGACGCCCGAATGGTGAGTATCGCCGATCTCAAACAGCAGCGGTTCGTTGGGCAACAGCGACGAGCCGGAGGAATTGACCGAAGTAACGGAGCCGGTGCCGGTTGGGCGGCCTTGCGTGTTCATGCTCATGCCAGCAGCTCGTTCAGGCCAGAAACCAGCGCAGCGATATGCTCGTCGGTGGTCAGTTCAGTCGCAGCCAGCACGATCAGATTGGCCAGTTCGGGTCGATCCGGTTCCAGCCTGGAAACCGGCACACCGGCCAGAATGCCCTTGCGGGCCAAGGCCTCGATCACCGGCGCAGCGGCGACCGGCAGGCGGATAGTCATTTCGTTGAAGAAGGTCTTGTTGATCAGCGTCACACCCTTCACGCCGCCTAGTGCGTCGGCCAAAGCACAGGCCCGAGCGTGGTTGAGCCGCGCCAGCTTGGTGAACCCGGCTTCGCCCAGCAGGCCCATATGGATCGAGAATGCCAGGGCACAGAGCCCGGAATTGGTGCAGATATTGGAGGTCGCCTTCTCGCGGCGAATATGCTGCTCGCGGGTGGACAGCGTCAACACGAAGCCGCGCTGGCCTTCGGCATCGACGGTTTCGCCGCACAGGCGCCCCGGCATCTGGCGGATGAATTCCTTGCGCGTCGCCATCAGCCCGACATAGGGGCCGCCAAAGTTCAGTGCATTGCCGATCGACTGGCCTTCGGCCACCACGATATCGGCGCCCAAGGCGCCGGGAGCCTCGAGCAGGCCCAGCGACACCACTTCGGTGACCACCACGATCAGTAGCGCCCCCTTGGCATGGGCCGCGTCGGCGGCGGTCTTGATGTTGCGCAGGTGACCGTAAAAGTCCGGCGTCTGCACCACGATGGCGGCGGTCCGGTCGTCGATCCGGTCGAGAATATCGCCCTGCCCTTCCGGCGAGGCGGCCAGACACTCCAGATCGTCGTCACCCTTGAGGTAGGCGCGCACCACGTCGCGATAATGCGGGTGCAGGCCACCCGACAGGATCACCTTGTTGCGCTTGGTCAGCCGTCGCGCCATCAGCACGGCTTCGGCGGTGCCGGTGGAGCCGTCATAGAGCGAGGCATTGGCCACATCCATGCCGGTCAGCTTGGCGACCTGGGTCTGGAACTCGAACAGCATCTGCAGGGTGCCCTGCGAGATTTCCGGCTGGTAGGGCGTGTAGGCCGTCAGCCATTCCGACCGCTGGATCAAGTGATCGACCGAAGCCGGCACATGGTGGCGATAGGCGCCTGCCCCCACAAAGAACGGGCCGTCGCCTGCCGCATGGTTCTGGTCCGCCAATCCCCGCATATGCGACTCAACCATATATTCAGGCGAATGCTTGGGCAGATCGAGTGAGGCCGATTGCAGCGCGATTTTTGGCACGGCGCTGAACAGCGCCTCGATCGAGCTGACGCCGATAACGCCAAGCATTTCGGCGCGCTCGGCTTCGGAATGGGGGAGATAACGCATGAAAATTGCCTTCTTGAATGTGGAACACCCCCTCCCTTCCCTCCCCGCAAGGGGGAGGGTGAGTTCCGTGGTGTGGCGAGATTCTGCCAAAACACCGGGTCCACCCTCCCCCTTGCGGGGAGGGCCAGGGAGGGGGTGCTTCGGCTTACTTGATCAGTTCGGCATAGCCCGCGTCGTCCAGCAGCCCATCCAGCTCGAGTGGCGTCGCCAGCGCGATCTTGAACATCCAGCCCGCCCCGGCAGGGTCCTGATTGACCAGCCCCGGCTCGCCGGTCAGCGCTGCGTTGACTTCGGTCACGGTGCCCGAAACAGGTGCATAGATTTCCGAAGCGGCCTTGACCGATTCGACGACGGCGGCTTCGTCGCCCTTGTTCAGCACCTTGCCGACTGCTGGCAGGTCGACAAAGACGATGTCGCCGAGCTGTTCCTGGGCGTAGCTGGTAATGCCGACAGTGCCGGTCACGCCGCCGTCGACGCGGATATATTCGTGATCGGTGGTGAATTTGGTGGTCATGGCGTCCTCAACGATGGTCAGATCTGGATGTTCAGATTTTGGCTTTACGGAAATAACGATGTGGCACGAAGGGCGTCGGCGCCACTTCGGCTGTCTGGACGCGGCCGCGCACCGAAACGCCGAGCTTGGTGCCCGGCGTGGCCAGTGCCGGCGGCACGAACGCCAGAGCGATGGCGCGGGCCAATGTGGGCGCAAAGCCACCGCTGGTGACCACGCCGACGACAGCGCCGGTGCTGTCGAGAATTTCTGCACCCTCGCGTGCGGGAGCGCCGTCCACGAGCAGGCCGACCCGAACCCGGCTCAGATCGCCGGCGAATTCCTTGAGAATACGCGACGCACCGGGGAAATCGGCGACCTCGCGGCGGCGCTTGGAAATGGCGAAGTTCAATCCCGCTTCGGTGGGGGAAATGGTTTCGTTGAGATCATGGCCGTAGAGCGGCAGGCCAGCTTCCAGCCGCAGGCTGTCGCGGGCGCCCAGCCCAATCGGCTTGACTCGCTCGTCGGCCAACAACACATCCCAGAACGCCTGCGCAAATTCCGGTTCAACCAGAATTTCAAAGCCGTCCTCGCCGGTATAGCCGGAGCGGGCGACTACCAGCGTGGTGCCGTTCCACTTGAACGAGCCGTATTGCATGAAGCCCAGTTCGGTGGCCTCGGGCACGATGGCCGCCATCACCGCGACCGCGTCCGGCCCCTGCAGCGCCAGCAGGCCGCAATTGTCGGCGCGGTTGAGCACAGCCTTGCCGCCCGCAGCCGCTTCGATATGGGCCCAGTCGCCATCCTTGGTGCCGGCATTGACCACGATATAGAGCGTGCCGGCCCAGGCCGAATCGAGTGGCCGGGCAATCATCAGGTCGTCGATGGCGCCGCCATCCGGATTGAGCAGCAGTGTGTAACGGATTTGGCCGGGCTTCAGCCCCTTGATATCGCCACAGATCAGCGGCTCGATCAGCGCGGCAATCGCGGCGTGATCGGCTTCCGCATCGCCGGTTTTATCCTTGAGCATCAGGAACGACGGGCCCATATGGCTGACGTCGAACAGCCCAGCATGCTCACGGGTCCATTTGTGTTCGGCCATGATGCCGGTGGGATATTGCACCGGCAGCGCGTAACCGCCGAACGGCACCATTCGACCGCTGAGTGCGATGTGGCGCGCGTTGAGCGGCGTAGTCTTGAGGTCTTGAACTGGGATTTCGGCCATAGGCAGGGCACTCTCGGGCAAAGGTGACACGACAAACCTCGCCTTGCGGCGAATTCCGTGCCCCCTCTGTCCTTGTCACCTGAGAGATTTCCCGGACGCCTATGGTCCGGTTGCTCCTTCGGTGGGGCGCTGCCGATCGGCGCGCCCGCTTTCCAGAGTGTATGCAGGCGGTTTAACGCCCGGACTGCGGTCCGTTTGCCTGAGAGTTTCCGGGGCGGTTGCTCCTTCGGCGCTGGAGAAAACCAGTCTCTCCCGCAGTCACCGGCACCATGGTTCAGAATGGCAGGCGCGTCAACCGCGGCCGGCGCTTGATCACAGGATTGCAGCACTGCACAAAAGCAAATGCCGCCCGGAGGCGGCATTGCCGAAGGCTTTTAAGACTGATTAGCCGCGGGTATCGAAGCCGACCCAGATGGTGATCTCGTCGCCGCCCAGATAGGGGATGGCAACACCATTGACCACCTTGGTGAACTCCTGCGCACCGGCGCCAGCGAACGCCACTGGCAGGCTGAACTTTTCTGAATAGACCGCCTGGCCGTCGCGTTCGACGGCAAAGCGCAGCGGCAGCGTGACCGAAGCCTGATTGCCAGCAGGGCCAAGCACGGCGTGGCCGGCGGCGCCCATGTTGACCGTGATCAATCCGTTCGAGACCACACAGTTGCGAGTCACTTCGTCGATGACCGCCTGATAGTTCAGCTTGGTCGGGTCGCCGACCTTGCCGTTGCCATAGTAGAATATCGCTTCCCCGCCGGGGCGCACCTTGATCGGCGGGCACTGGGTAGCGATGGCCGGAAGAGCGTTGGTCTGCGCCTGCGCCATCTGGGCGGGAGATGCATTGGTATTGGCGAGCCCGGCATCGGCGGCAGGCGCCCCGCCACCAAACATCGGGCCCATCGAACAACCAGCCAACAGCGCAGCGGCACCGGCAAAACCGGCAAGACGCGCGGCAACAGTTACAACAGTCATCGGCATGGGCCGGCCTCCAAACGCACACACTCTAAACAAGGTCGGTTTCCAGCGCCATCAGCACAGCAGGAGCACCGCTGCCCGAGACGCCCGGAGCATCTTCAACGAATACGGATTTGACCACGCCATCGCGAATGATCAGCGCGGCGCGGGCATAGCGTGTGCCCAGATTGCCGCCGGAGAAATCCTTGTCGAGGCCAAGGGCTGCAGCAAGCTCGCCATTGCCATCGGCCAGAAAATCGATCTCGCCCAAAGCATTGGTGGCTTCAGCCCAGGCCTTCATCACGTGCTGATCGTTGACCGAGGCGCAAACGATGCGGGTGACGCCTGCCGCACGCAGCTTGGCGGCATTGGCGAGAAAGCCCGGCAAATGATTGACGTGACAGGTGGGCGTAAAGGCGCCGGGCACCGTGAACATCACGACGGTGCCCTGGCCCAGCACGGCATCGGACGTAGTGTCGGAGATTCCGCTGGCATCGACAAGCTTGAGCGGTACGGACGGAATGGTGTTTCCGCGTTCAATCATAAATCCAAAGCCCCTCGTTCCCGTCAAACCGCCATTGGCGCCAGCCGGGGCGTACATAGTCTGGCAATTCGGATATGCGGCTTTTGATCCGCATGCAAGAGATCACCGTCTCCCCCGACTACCGCATCGTTGCTCAGTCCGAAGCGCTCACCCGTCGCGAGACCTCAAATGCTCCCATCGAGGTCATAAACGTGAGCTGAACGGACTGGTTTGCCAAGCCGTTTTCACCAGTCTCGCCCAGAATTGGCAGCAGCACTAGCCCGGGTTCCGGGCTTTTTTGCGGCGCGCCGAACAGCGGGTCGCCAGTGGTGCTGGTGGCAATCAGGGATTGTGGATCGACCTGCGGATCGGCCAGCTTCACGGCTATGGCGTGAGCCGCCTGGTCATAGCTGACGCTATCAATGGCCGGGATCTGATCCGTCCACTCGGCCGGCGCCAGTGCCAGAGCCTGCCGGATGCGCAGGCCATTGGCGCGATCGGACGTTGAGAAATCCAGCGGCAACTGGAATTTGGCTTGGGCGGGAATGCACACTTCCGAGCAAATCCCCATCACCACTGAGAGAGAAAGCTGCGGCGTCGCATCGGTGGTCGCCAGATCGATCGGCAGCACCGTCGGACCCCAATAGACGTAGTCGGTATAGCCGTCGCGCTCATCAAGCACCGGATAGGGCCAGATGATCGTGGGGTTGGCCACCCCGGTCGATCCGGCGGCATCAACCTGCGTCGGTATGCCGGTCTCGCCCGGCACCCGCCAATAGGTGCGGGTATTGGCCGGCATGTCGATTTCCAGTCCGATCAGCGTGTGTCCATCGGCCTTGATCTGGCCGGACGAAATCAGCCGCAGCTTCACGCCACCGGCGATTTCCTGCCAAGGCGTTTCTGCCGCCAGCAGCGGCATGGCGGAAAGGGTCAACAAAGCGAACGAGAGCAGCGTTTTCATAGCCCAGCCATAAACCACGATTGGATGAAGAAATAGCGCGGACCCGATCAGACCTGCGTGATGGCCCGGTACCCCCGGCTTGGCAGCACGCGGCGTCCGCTTTACAATGGCGCAATGGATACGCTTGAAGGCCAGTTTCTGGTGGCCATGCCCGACATGCAGGACGAACGCTTTGCCCAAAGCGTCATCTACGTCATTGGCCACAGCGCCGATGGCGCCATGGGCATCATCATCAACCAGAAGCTCAAGGATATGGCGTTTGCCGATATCCTGGACGAGTTGGAACTGGGCGATCCCGACGCAATCATTCGCCTACCGGACCGTATCAGGGACCGTGCCGTGATGTCGGGAGGCCCGGTGGAGCGCGGTCGCGGCTTCGTGCTGCACAGCGCCGACTTCCGCAGCGGCAACACCTTCCCGGCCGCCAATGAGATTTACCTGACCGCGACGCTGGATATCCTGCGCGCCATGGCCTTTGGCCCGGCGCCCAAGGCGGCACTGTTTGCATTGGGTTGCAGCGGCTGGGGCCCGGGCCAACTCGAAGCGGAAATCCGCGACAATGGCTGGCTTAACGTCCCGTTCTCGCGCGACCTGCTGTTCGATCTGCCAATCGAGAAGCGCTATGAAGCGGCCTTAGCCAAACTCCACATCACCCGCGCCAGCCTGAGCGGTGAGCCGGGGCACGCTTAGCCTTTCTCTAGTCTCAGTACTCTCGCACCACACCCTCAGCCGGTTCCCACGGGCTTGACCCGAGGGCCTCTTCCAATACAGCACGTGCAACGCGTGGCCCACGGGTCAAGCCCGTGGGAACCGACTGAAAGATTTGAAGCTGTGGCAAATGGGCTGGTGGCGCGCTCGCCGCGCCCACGACGGTGTCATCCGAAATCTACCGCGAAACCTGAGCCGTCAGCTGCTTGCCAAATTCCGAAGCCGTCATCGCCGCCCCGAACGCAAAGCCCTGTGCCAGGCGGCAATTGAGGGTGCGCAGCCGCTCGATTTCGTCCAACGTTTCGACGCCCTCGGCGATCACCTGCAAATCCAGATCATTGGCCAGGGCGACAACAGCGCGGATGATCGGCGCCTGCGTGTGGCCAGCGCCCTTGGTATCGCTGATCTGCACGAAATCGGCGGGGATCTTGATGGTGTCGAACGGGAAGCGGTGCAGGTAGCTCAGCGATGAGTGACCGGTACCGAAATCATCCAGCGCCAGGCCCAGCCCGAGGTTTTTCAGCGCCGCTAGCATATAGGCCGAGTGCTCGGGATTGGTCATCACCTGCGATTCGGTGAGTTCGAGCTTGAGATGCGGCGCGACCTCGGGATGTTGGCCGACCAGCGAGCGGATATCGTTGAGCAGCGTTTCGGTCGCCAATTGGGTGGGCGACAGATTGACCGAGATGAAGAAACTCTCGGGCAGATTCGGCAGCTGGGTCATCCAGTCGCGCGTATGATAGGCGGCCTGCTCGAAGGCGATACGCCCGAGCTTTTCGATCTGCCCGGAGCGTTCGGCCAAGGTGATGAATTCTTCCGGGGCGACGACACCCCGGGTCGGATGGTTCCAGCGCATCAGCGCTTCTGCCCCAGCGATCTGGCCCGTGATGATGTCCATGATCGGCTGGAACTGCACCTGCAATTCACCCTGCTTCATGCCGCGTTCGAGGTCTTCCTCATTGGCGCGGTTGTAAGCCGAGATCGAGCGGGCCGAAGCGCGATAGGCCTCGATGCGGTCGCCGCCCAGCCGCTTGGCATAATACATCGCCAATTCGGCATCGCGCAGCACGTCGGCGGCGCTGGCCGGATTGCTGTCATAGATGGTGACGCCGATGGAGGCCGACAGCGTCAGGTCGCGGTCGCCAAAATTGAACGGCGCCTTGAGCGCCTTGCGGATCTGTTCGGCGGTTTCGGCAATCTTTCCGGCCGCCTGTTCGGACGACAGGATCACCGCAAACTGATCGCCGGCCACCCGCGCCACGGTATCGAGTGGACGCATGATGCGGCTGATACGGCGCGAGATCGCCAGCAATACACTGTCGGCAGCGGAATGACCGACACGTTCTTCCAGTTCCATGAACCGGTCGATGTCGATCAGGAACACCGCCGGCTTGGTCCCACTCGGGGTGCGGGCGCGGACCAGGGCGCGCTCCAACCGATCAAGGAACAACTGCTTGTTGGGCAGGCCGGTCAGGCTATCATGCACCGCATCGTGCAGCAGCCGTTCGCGGGCGGCCCGGTCCTCGGTGACATCCTGCAACGTACCGACGATGCGGTTGACCTGGCCGTCGCCGCCCAGCACCGGCTTTACCCGCATGCGGAACGAGCGGTAGCTGCCGTCATGGCTGGCAATGCGCATGTCCGACGACACCTTGCCACGCCGCAGTTCGACCAGCGTATCGAAAGCGGTGCGGAAGCGATCGCGGTCTTCGGGATGGACCCGATCCAGCCAGCGCTTGATCGCCCCGCGCAGCGCACCGCGCTTTTCGCCAAGGCGGGTGGCCAGTTCATCGCTGACCGAAACGCGGTCGCGTTCGATATTCCAGTCGAACACGAAATCGCCCGAACCGGTCAGCGCCAGGGCGCGCCGCTCGACTTCGGACAACGTGCCGATCGACACCTGTCCCTCCGAAAAGGCGTGTTGAACCGCCGTAAAGCCCAATAACATCACCGCCAGCACCAGTCCGCCGGCAACAGCTGGCTGGGCCACATCGTTGGAGACTTGCCCGGAAATCACCAGCCAGCCGTAGAACAACCAGGCGATGATGATGATCCAGGTCGGCACCAGCAGCACCGCTCGATCATAGCCGCGCAGTGCCAGCAGCAGGATCAGCACGAAGCCAGAGACGCCGAGCAGCGCCAGCACCAGCCGCGCGATGGTTGCCGCGATGGCAGGCTGGAAGAACGCAAAGGCGAACAGCGCCAGGAACAGCGCGGCAAGGCCTAGCGCCAGGTGAATAAAGCGCAGGTGCCAACGATGCAGGTTGAGATAGATGAACAGGAACCCGGCCAGAGTCGTGGCGATGCCCGCCTCCGAGGCGGCGCGGAACGGTTGCATGGCGCCGGCGGGCAGCCCGAGCAATCGTCCGAGGACCGAGAAATCGATAAGCAGGTAGATCAACACGGCCCAGGCAAAGGCTGCGGTTGCCGGAAACACACCGCGTCCCTTGACCACGAACATGATGGTCAAAAACACCGCCGCCAGCGAGGCGATGCCCAGCACCACACCGCGGAACAGCGTGAACGAGTTGACATAGTCGCGGTAGGCGTTCGGCTCCCACAGGTATAGTTCAGGCAGGTTGGCCGAGGCCAGTTCGCCCACGAAGGTCACGGTGGCGCCGGGATCGAGAGTAATCTCGAAGACATCGGCTTCGCTATCGGCCAGCCGCACCGGACGGATGCCGGCGCTGGGCGTCAGCGCTGCTAGCCGGTCATTGCCCAGATCGGGGTTGAACACGCCCGAACCCGGCAAGCGAAAGAATGGCGCTACCAGCAGGCGTTCGATCTGCTGGTCACTATCGTTGCGCAGTGCGAACAGCGCCCAATCGGGATTGGTGCCGGCCTTGGAGGCCAGAACTTCGATGCGGCGGATAATGCCATCTTCGCCGGGCGCTGTGGAGAGTTGGATATGCCCGGCGTCGCCCGGGTTCAGCTCGATAACACTGGAAAGATTGACGGCATTGACGTCCACGGGGACCGAAATCACCTCGAAAGCCGATGTCGGCAGAGCCGACGCCAACCCAAGCGCAATGAACACCACGAAAGCAACTAGATGACGCATCAGGGGCGAATATATCCTGCGGTGGGCTTCATTGTGGCAATTGCGCGAAATGGGATCGCCATTGTCAGCCCCTCTGCGGGAGCGCAACTTTGGTAGCGAGGTTTGGCGGCCGCCACAAGCGTTTGACACTGTTGCGGATCGGCAACATGGCGGGATGGTTAGCCTTGAAACCGGCAATGGGGATCAACGCGGCCGAGCGCAGCCTAGTCTAGCAGCGATCGTGCTGAACCTTCACGCCGGCATAACCGGCGGCCGCAATTTCGGTGCAAAGACTGGCCCATTCGCAACGGCTACACGCCTTGCGGACCTGCCCCTGGGCAAAGGCGACGCGTTGACGCGCCAGGGTTCCGGCATCAAGCAGAAACTGCTGGCCGACCGCGATGGGTCGCTCCAGCAGTTCAGCGAGGTCCCGCGCCGCCAGCATATCGCGCTCGATCACGCTTTCGTTGTGACAATGCGGATCGGCGTCATCCAGCAAAGGCTGGCAGACGTCGTCCGGCCCATCGACGATCACAATGTCTTCCCCGGCGTTGAGCCGCCCCGCGATCACGTCATAATTGGCGGTGAACGCAAGGCTGTAGCCCTTGCCGACATAGGTCAGCAGGCAGAGCAGATGGTGTGGTCGCAGGCTGATCGTCACTTGGCAGCAGATTTGCCGGGCAAGCGGGTCAAGCCCATCAGCAGCGCCGCGCCCAACACCGATTTCAGCACGCCGCCGAGCACGAACGGGGTCACGCCAAAGGTGATGGCCTTTTCCACGCCAATGCTGACAGAAAGCCAGCTAGCGCCCAGCGCCAGACACAGCAAGTTGCCGGCCAGCATGGCGACAAAGGCCAGTACAACGCGCTGACCATTCCAGCCGCGTTCGGCCAACCAGCCAACCAGCGCGCCGATCACCGGGAAGGCGAACAGATAGCCGCCCGTTGGCCCCATGAAATGGGCAAAGCCAGCAGCGCCGCCAGCCAGCACCGGCAGGCCCAGCGCGCCTTCGATCAACCAGGCAACAATTGTCAGGGCACCAAGGCGCCAGCCATAAAGCGCGCCGACCAGTGTAACGGCCAGCGTCTGCATGGTCATTGGCACCGGGTACATCGGCACTTCGACATAGGAGGACAGCGCGAGAAACGCCGTGCCCAGCAGCACGGCAGCGCCCTGCCACTGCAAGGACCGGCTCTGCAAGTGCAGCGGGCTGAAAGACGAGGGAAGGGCAGAAGCAGATTGCGACATTGATTTCTCCGGTATGCCAAAATTATAGATAATATTTGGCTTCAATCTATTAAACCTAAAATCACGCCTGCGAGCAAGGGTGCCGATGACTTTTACCCGACAATGGCGAAGGCATTGCGCATCACCCCTGCCCCGGATTTCACCGGCTTTTGGCCAATCCACTGCACATGCCGCCCCAATGTCGCCGCCGCCTGCTCCACCTGTCCCTGCCGCAGCGCCACCAGGATCGCCAGATGATCCAGATCGGTGCGGCTTTCCCATTCCGATCGCCAGGCGGCAAATAGAAAACGAGCGCTCGCCGCATGCAGGTCATCGATCGCGGCGAGCAGGCGCGGCATCTCACACGGCGCAAGGATGGTGCGATGGAAGGTGCGGTTGGCCTCTTCCCAGGAGCGAACATCGCGGGATTTATCGCCGGCTCTGCTGGCCTGCTCCGCCAGATCCAGAATCGCAGGCGTCAGGTGCGGCGCGGCCTGACGCAGTGCCAGCACCTCCAGTGCGGCCCGCATTTCGGCAACTTCCTTGACATCGGCCAGATCGAACGCGGCAACGCGGAAGCCGCGGCGCGGCTCGCTGATAGCCAGCCCCTGCGCTTCAAGCAGCCGGAATGCCTCGCGCACCGGCACGTGGCTGGTGCCGAATTCTTCGGCAATGTGATCCTGCCGCAGGCGGGCGCCAGGTTCGAGATCGCCTGAAATGATCCGCTCGCCAAGGATCTTGCTGATGCGGACAGCGATAGTGTCGTCTTTGCTTGCCATGAATTATCGATAATTTGCGCTGGGCCGGGTTGTCGAGGAAAACCTTGCCACAGGCCTCACCGCGATGATCCCACATCTACCGGACGGCACCTCCCTCTCGACGGGGAGGGTGTCGACTGCAGCATCCCGCAGGCTGATTTCTAATGCTCAGTCACACAACCCTGCCGCCACCCGCATGATATTTCGCCACCTCATACCGTTCGCGCGTTAGCCCGAACAACACATGGTCTTCCCAGCGACCGTCGATCTGCAAATAGCTCTCGGCAAAGCCTTCTTCAACGAATCCGTTCTTTTCCAGCACCCGGCGCGAAGCCATATTGCCCGGCAGGAAGGCGGCGTGGACGCGGTGCAGGTCCAGCGTATTGAAAATGAACGGCAGCGTGGCGCCGACAGCTTCGCTCATCAGCCCCTTGCCGGCGTAGTCCTGACCCATCCAGTAGCCGAGATTGACGAACTGGGCGGCGCGGCGGCGCACATTGGACAGGGTGATGCCCCCAACCAGCTTTTCGCGCGGTGCATCGGGCATGAAAATGAAGAAGGAATAATCGGTGCCCTCGTCGGCCTCCTGGCGGGCGCGGCGGACACGGGCGGCATAGACCTTGTGCGCCAGATCGGCCTCGGTCCAGCGTGGCTCGAACGGCTTGAGGAAGTCGCGGCTGGATTTGCGCAGCGCGTACCAAGCGTCATAGTCGTTCATCGCCGGGGCACGCAATAACACGCGCCTGCCGCGCAGGAACGGCGTCTTGTCGGGGGTCAGCCAGGACCACAGCATGGATCGGTCAGCGCTTGAGCATGTCGGAAATCTCGCCGATATCGGCAAGATTATTGATCGGCCCGATGCCGGCCAGCGAGATATTGCCGGACATGAAAATCTGCTGCGCCACGTCCTTGACACGCTGAACGGTGACGCGATTGATCCGGTCGACGGTTTCAGCCATCGGGATCGGGCGACCCCACAGAATCTGCTGGCGCGCCAACTGGCCGGCGCGGGCCGATGGGCTTTCCAGCGACATCAGCAGGCCGGCGCGAATCTGGTTGCGCACCCGCACGACTTCCTCGTCGGTAATGGATTCGGTGGCACGACGCAGTTCATCCACCACCACCGGCACGAGGTCGCCCACTTCGTCGGCACCGGTCGCTGCAGCGACGCCGAACACGCCGCTATCGGCGAAGGCCCAGTGAAACGAATAGACCGAGTAGCACAGGCCGCGCTTTTCGCGCACTTCCTGAAACAGCCGCGAACTCATGCCGCCGCCCAAGATCGAAGCAAGGATCTGCGCGGCGTAAAAGCCATCGGAATTATAAGCGCGGCCTTCAAAACCCAAAACGATATGGGCCTGCTCATGGTCCGAAACCAGCCGCTCCTGCCCGCCCTTGTATTCGGCGCGCTGCGGCGCTGGAGCGCCATTGGGCTTGAGATCGGCAAAGCGCTGCTCGGCCACCTTGACCAGCTCGTCATGGTCGATATTGCCCGCTGCTGCGATCACCATATGGTCGCCGACATAATTGCGATTCATGTATTTGCGGATGGTCTCGGGGGAGAATTGCCGCACCGATTCCACCGTGCCCAGGATGGTGCGGCCAATCGGCTGTTCGGGGAAGGCGGCTTCCTGAAACAGATCGAACACATGATCATCGGGATTGTCGCGGGCCGCGCCAATCTCCTGCACGATCACCTGCTGTTCGCGATCCAGTTCGGCCTGTTCAAACACCGAGTTCTGCAGAATGTCCGACAGGATATCGGCGGCCAGAACCACATCCTCCTTGAGCACGCGGGCAAAATAGCCGGTGTGTTCGATAGAGGTCGCCGCGTTTAGATCGCCGCCGACATTTTCAATGGTTTCGGCGATCTCTAGCGCCGAGCGGGTCTTGGTGCCCTTGAACGCCATGTGCTCCAGCAGGTGCGAAATGCCGTGTTCGGCCTTGCGCTCCGAGCGCGCCCCGGCCTTGACCCAGACGCCCAGCGACGCGCTTTCGAGGTGCGGCATGTCGTCGGTCAGAACCACCATGCCATTGGCAAGGGTCGTGGATTGTACGCTCACTCAATTCCTCCTCATGCATCGCCCTCAACGGGCGGGCACAAATTCAATCTGGATGTGCGGCCCCCCGCTGCTCCAGTGTCAGGCGCGCGTGCGTGCCTTGATAAATGTCTCCACCGCGCCCTGGTCATTGGCCAGAACGCTCAGGCGTTCTTCGCGCTGGTGCAAATCGGCCAGCCAGGTCGGCAGCGGCGGTTCGATGCCGGTAGCGTCGCGCACGGCGGCGGGGAATTTTGCCGGATGTGCCGTCGCCAGCGTAATCATCGGAATATGGGCATTACGCACGGCCTGGGCAACGTGCACGCCCACCGCAGTATGCGGATCGAGCGTATACCCAGCCTCGGCCAGCACGCGCGTAATGGTCGCTTTCGTTTCAGCCTCACCGGTGGTGCCCGAGTTGAACTCTGCGCGGATGGCGCTCAACGCCTTGTCCGGCACGGCAAAACCGCCGGATTGCTTGAGGCCATCCATCATGCGGACGACAGCGCTGGCATCCTGCCCGGCTGCCTCAAACAGCAGTCGTTCGAAGTTCGACGAAATCTGGATATCCATCGACGGGCTGATGGTCTGCTCTACCCCATCCATGTCATAGCGGCCGGTATCGAGCGTGCGGCGCAGGATGTCATTGGCATTGGTGGCAATCACCAGCCGATCGATCGGCAGCCCCATGCGCTTGGCGCAATAGCCGGCAAAAATGTCGCCGAAATTGCCGGTCGGCACGGTGAACGATACGGTCCGCGCCGGGCTGCCCAGCGAAGCGGCGGCCGTAAAGTAATAGACAATCTGCGCGACGATGCGGCCCCAATTGATCGAATTGACGCCGGAGAGGCGTACGCCGTCGCGGAACGAAGCGTTGTTAAACAGGCCTTTGACGATGTTCTGGCAATCGTCGAACGTGCCTTCAAGCGCAATGTTATGCACGTTGGCATCAAGCACCGTGGTCATCTGCCGGCGCTGCACCGGCGAGGTGCGGCCAAGCGGATGCAGGATGAAAATGTCGGTGGTGTCGCGGCCGCGGAAGGCTTCGATGGCGGCTGAGCCGGTATCGCCGGAAGTGGCGCCAACGATGGTTGCCCGCAGTTGGCGCTCGGTGAGGATGTGGTCCATCAGCCGGCTGAGAAACTGCATCGCCACGTCCTTGAACGCCAGCGTCGGGCCATGGAACAGTTCGAGCACGAAATGGTTGGGTTCCAGCTCGACCAGCGGCGCGACCGAGGGATGCCGGAAGCTGGCATAGGCTCCATCGAGGATAGCCTTGAGCGCCGCCGGCGCAATGTCACCGCCAACGAAGCGCGAGATGATGGCAAAGGCCACGTCCGCATAGGGCTTGCCGGCAAACGAAGCGATTTCGTCCCTGCTGATCTGGGGCCAGGTTTTGGGGACATAGAGCCCCCCATCAGCGGCAAGACCTGCCAGAACGGCGTCAGCAAAACCGAGCACGGGCGCTTGGCCACGCGTTGAGACGAACTGCATCGAGGGAAATTGCCCTTTTAGAATTGGTGCAACCTAGACAAAGCCAGGGCGCGCCGCAAGTTTTCCGGAAGCTGAGGGTTGCCCTCTCCCCTTGAGGGAGAGGGCCCGATTTTTCGCGTCCAGCGAAAAATCAAGGTGCGGGGTTGCTGCCGCAAAATCCGCGCCAAAAGAAAGCCACCCCTCATCCGCCCGGAGCCTGCCCTCGGGCGCGACGCGACCCGTGGGGGCACCTTCTCCCGCAAGGGGAGAAGGTTGACGACTGATGGCGCCAGACGCGGTCTCAACCACGCCGCCGTTGCCGCCACAGCCAAAACCCCAGCATGATCACAGCGACCACGGCAAAGCCGTACCAGGTGATGGCGTAACCAAGGTGATTATTGGGAAATTCGATCACCGTCTCGCCGCCCTGCGGCAGCGTTCCTGTCGGGCCTGCGGCCTGATCGATATAGAATGGCGCGAACGGACCGAGTTCGGGCGTTACCATCGCTGCCAGCCGCGCCGGGTCGCGGACCCAATCGATCCGATCAGCAGCACTGGCGGCGGGAGTGAACATTCCCGCAGCCTCGGCCGGGCGAAGCAGGCCGCTAACCGTGACTGTTTCGGGGGCGCGACTGGCGTACTCTCTGGACTGCGCCTCGGGCACAAAGCCGCGATTGACGAAAATCGAGCCGCCGTCGGCCAGCGTCAGCGGCGCGACGATCCAGTAGCCCGGACCGGAGGCCGGGCCCCTGCCATCGACCAGGCTGGTGAAGATGCGGATTGTCTGCTCGGTGTGCAGGACGCCAGTGGCAGTCACCGGCTGGAAATTCAGCGCATTGGTATCGAGCTTTGCCCACTCGGTCTTGCCGGGCGCGGGGATTGCCGGAGCGTGCAACCTTGCGTCAACCGCGGCGATCAGCGCTACTTTTTCGGCGAGGCGGTGGACCTGCCAGGTGCCGAGATAGACACACAAAGCGGAGAGGGCCAGCATCAGTGCTGCAAAGATCCCCGCCATGACTGGCGATGTGCGTTTGATTTCGCTCACGTGCTGCCCTGCAAAAAATTCGGGGCGCGGCTGGTGCCGCGCCCCATCAAACTATCCGGCGCCGTCTTGGAGACCGTTTGGAAATTCGCTCTGGGGCGTCGGCTGGCGTGGTTTTCGAGGACCGGAGCGCAGCGTACCTTTGGTAGGTGAGCACCGGAAGCACAGAAAATCGCTTCAGACGGCCGCCAGAGTAGAGTTTCCAAGCAGTCTCCTAGTGATGGATCGCCACGCCCCAGGCACCCCAGACATAGACCGAGGCGAACAGGAACAGCCACACCACGTCCACAAAGTGCCAGTACCAGGCGGCAAATTCGAAACCGAGGTGCCGTTCCGGGGTCATCTCGCCCTTCAACGCGCGAATAAGGCAGATGGCAAGGAAGATGGTGCCGATCAGCACATGGAAGCCATGGAAACCGGTGGCCATGAAGAAGGTCGCCCCATACATGGCGCCCGAGAATGAGAAGCCGGCTTCCGAATACTCGGTGAACTGCACGAAGCTGAACAGCAGGCCCAGCGCGACGGTCAGCACCAGGCCCCACTTCAGGCCTTCGCGGTCGCCTTCAAGCAGCGCATGGTGCGCCCAGGTCACTGTGGTGCCCGAGGTCAACAGGATCAGCGTGTTGAACAGCGGCAGATGGAACGGGTTGAACAGCTCGACGCCGGTCGGCGGCCAAAGACCGCCCGTCGCGGCAACACGGGCATATTGCTCGACGTCATCGAGGCGGAAGAAGCCATCGAAATAGGCCCAGAACCAGGCGACGAAGAACATCACTTCCGAAGCGATGAACAGGATCATTCCATAGCGGTGATGCATCTGCACCACCGGGGTATGGTCGACCCCGTTGCTCGATTCCTTGAGCACATCGCTCCACCACGCATACATGGTGTAGAGCACGCCAGCCAGGCCGATGAAGAACACCCATGGGGTCCAGTGGTGCATCCACGAAACGGCGCCAATCGCCAGAACGAGGACCGAGACCGAGCCGACAAACGGCCACGGGCTGGGCTTTACAAGGTGGTAGTCATGGTTCTTGGCTATTGCGGCCATGTTCAGCCCTCGTTGTCTGATGGGTAGAATGTATAGGAAAGAGTAATATTGCGCACGGTGTTGAGGTCGCGGTCCTTGTCGAGGTCCGGATCGACGAAGAACACCACCGGCATCTGCACGGTTTCGCCCGGTTGCAGGGTCTGCTTGGTAAAGCAGAAGCACTCGATCTTGTTGAAGTACTGGCCCGACAGTTCCGGCGACACGTTGAACACGGCCTGCCCGGTCACCGGGTGGTTGGTGGTGTTGGTCGCGGTGAAATTGATGGTCTCGACCTTGCCGATCTGGCCGGTGATCGGCTTGGACGGCGTCACCTTCCAGGGCAGGTTATTGTCGACATTGGAGTCAAAGCTCACGGTCATCTCGCGGGCGATAAGGCCCTTGGGATTGTCGGACGCGACCTGCGTGGTGCCGCCATAGCCGGTGGCCTGGCAGAACACCTGGTAAAGCGGCACCGCCGCATAGGCCAGCAACAGCATGGCCGCGACAAAGCCGGTCAGCGCGTAGGCGACCCAGCGATTGCGATTGTAGGAAACCAGCGCGCCTGCATCACTCATCGCTCAAAGATCCCGATAAAAGACGGCAGAACCCATCTTGACGAGGGTCAGCGCATAAAAAATCGCCACAAGTGCGGCAAGGATCAGGCCCAACGCGATCGACCGGCGCCGACGCACCTTGGCTCGTGCTGCAGCAACTTCAGGAGTTTCGACGGTGACTTCGCGCAGTTCGTCAGGGGCACTCACGACAGCACACTCCCGAAGCGCATCAGCAGGTTATCGGCCAGTAGCGCAAAAAACACGATGAACAGGTAGCTCAGCGAATAGGCGAACAGGTTGCGCGCCATCTTGCGCATCGGCACCCCGTCCGGCGCGCGATACAGCCGCCAGGCGAGGAAGGTGAAGGACACCCCGGTCACCACTGCGACCGCGGTATACAGCCAGCCGGCCATGCCCAGGAACGACGGCAGCAGCGTCGAAGCCGCCAGCAGCGCCGAATAGACCAGGATCTGCAGCTTGGTGGACTCTTCGCCCGCGACATTGGGCATCATCGGCACGCCGGCTGCGCCGTAGTCGCTTTGCTTGTACAGCGCCAGCGCCCAGAAATGCGGCGGGGTCCACAGGAAGACGATCAGGAACAAAGCCGCGCTCTGAATGGTGATGGTGCCATTGACCGCGGCCCAGCCGATCATGGGGGGAAACGAGCCAGCGGCGCCGCCGATGACGATATTCTGCGGGGTAAGGCGCTTGAGCCACATCGTGTAGATCACGACGTAAAAGAAGATCGTGAAGGCAAGGAAACCCGCGGCCAGCCAATTGGTCGCCAGCCCCAGTACGCCCACTGAAAATGCCGCGAGCACGATGCCGAACACCAGCGCCTGGTTGCGGCTGATGCGCCCGGCAGGGATCGGCCGATTCTGGGTGCGGCTCATGATGGCGTCGATATCGCTGTCATACCACATGTTGAGTGCGCCCGAGGCCCCACCGCCGATGGCGATGCACAGCACGGCAATCAGCGCCACGATCGGGTTGATCGCACCCGGGGCGACCACCAGCCCGACGAACGCCGTAAACACCACCAGCGACATGACGCTGGGCTTGAGCAGCGCGAAGTAATCCTCCACGCGCGCTTCGCCCGTCATGGCGGCAAGGTTACGGTGATCGTCGATATAGGCCACTGGGTCACTTTCCTAGAGTCTCGGGCGCCGCGCTTGCGCGACGTCCCAATTCAAGCTGCGCCTTAGTGCGCGTCGGTCGTTTCAAACACCGGCAGCGTCGCGAAGTGATGGAACGGCGGCGGAGATGTCGTGGTCCATTCCAGCGTGGTGGCGCCTTCGCCCCACGGGCTATTGCCAGCACGACGGTTCTTGATCTTGGCTTCGATCAGCATAGCGAAGAACACCAGCATCGAGATGAAGGTGATGTAGTAGCCGATCGAGGACACGCGGTTCCAGAACGCGAACGCATCCGGATAGTCGATATAGCGGCGCGGCATGCCGGCAAGGCCGAGGAAATGCTGCGGGAAGAACACCAGGTTCACGCCCACGAACATGATCCAGAAATGCGCGTTGGCCAGCTTTTCGTTGTACATGATGCCGAACATTTTCGGCGACCAATAGTACCAGCCGGCAAACAGCGAGAACACCGCGCCCAGCGACAGCACATAGTGGAAATGGGCTACCACGTAATAGGTGTCCTGCAGCGAACGATCGACGCCGGCATTGGCCAGCACCACGCCGGTCACACCACCGACGGTGAATAGGAAGATGAAGCCGATGGCCCACAGCATGGGCGTACGGAAGGTGATCGAGCCGCCCCACATGGTGGCGATCCACGAGAAAATCTTAACGCCTGTCGGCACCGCGATGACCATGGTGGCCGCCACGAAGTACTGCTGCACATGCAGGCTCAGGCCCGTGGTGTACATATGGTGCGCCCACACCACGAACCCAACGACGCCGATGGCGACCATGGCGTAAGCCATCGCCATGTAGCCAAAGATCGGCTTCTTGGAGAAGGTCGAGATGATATGGCTGACAATTCCGAAGCCCGGCAGGATCATGATGTACACTTCGGGGTGACCGAAGAACCAGAACAGGTGCTGGAACAGCACCGGGTCGCCGCCCTCTTCCGGCTTGAAGAACGAGGTGCCGAAGTTGCGGTCGGTCAGCAGCATGGTGATGCCACCCGCCAGAACCGGCAGCGACAGCAGCAGCAGGAAGGCAGTGACCAGGATCGACCAGGCAAACAGCGGCATCTTGTGCAGCGTCATGCCGGGCGTGCGCATGTTGAAGATGGTGGTGATCAGGTTGATCGCCCCCAGAATCGAACTCACGCCGGCGACGTGCAGCGCCAGAATGACGAAGTCGACGGCCGGACCAGGCTGGCCGGTGGTCGATAGCGGCGGATATAGCGTCCAGCCGCCGCCGGCACCCATGGCGCCGGACGGACCTTCGACGAACAGCGAAATACACAGCAGGATGAACGCCGGCGGCAGCAGCCAAAAGGCGATGTTGTTGATGCGCGGGAACGCGGTGTCGGGCGAGCCGATCATCAGCGGCACGAAGTAATTGCCGAAGCCGCCAACGGTGGCGGGCATGACCATGAAGAAGATCATGATCAGCGCGTGCGCAGTGGTGAACACATTGTACATGTGCTTGCCGGCATCAAGCGCATCGTCGCCGGACACGCCATAGACCATTGAGGCCAGGCCGTGGAAAATCTGGATACCGGGCTCCTGCAGCTCCATGCGCATGGCGCCGGAGAGCAGGCCACCAATCACCCCCGCCACGATGGCGAAGATCAGGTACATCACGCCGATGTCCTTGTTATTGGTGGAATAGACGTAGCGGCGCCAACCCGTGGGATCGGAGTGCCCGTGGTCGGCGGCATGGTGGTCGTGCCCCGCCCCGTGTGCGTCCAGATGAGTTGCCTCGGCGTTGGCCATTGCTGCTGTCCCCTATGCTTTCTGTTACTGGACTGCGGCGAGCGTTGCAGTGGCTGCGGCGTAATCGCCGGCCTTGAACGCTGCCATCCAGGTCGCAAATTGTTCTTTGGTCACCACGCGCACCGCAATCGGCATGAACGCATGGTCCTTACCGCACAGCTCCGAACACTGGCCGTAGAAAAT
This sequence comes from Devosia sp., assembly GCF_039927955.1. Classification (GTDB taxonomy): domain Bacteria; phylum Pseudomonadota; class Alphaproteobacteria; order Rhizobiales; family Devosiaceae; genus Devosia. Next base: position 26,174 of record NZ_JBDSUA010000001.1, read on the forward strand.
GCCGGTTTCGCGCGAGTTGAACCAGGTTTCGTTCAGGCGCCCCGGCACGGCGTCGATCTTGATGCCGAATGAGGGCACCGCGAAGGCATGGATCACGCCGCTCGGATCGGCAGTCACCTGCACGCGAACGGTGGTATCGACCGGCACGACTAGTTCGTTGTCGACAGCCAGCAGGCGCGGCTGGGCCGGCTTGAGCTTGGTGCGATCAGCTTCGTGCAGGATATTGCTGTCGAACGCCTTGGCGTCTTCGACATATTCATAGTTCCAGTACCACTGCTGGCCGGTCGCCTTGACGGTCAGGGCGGGAGCGGGAACCGCAACTTCGCCGAAGCTGAAAATGTTGGGGCCGAGATACTTGCGCACGCCATCGGGAACGGTCAGCTGGTCGCCAAGCACGCCGAAGGAAGGGATAGCGATGACGATCAGCACGACGATCGGCAGCACGGTCCAGGCGATTTCGATGAAGGTATTATGGGTGGTCTTGGACGGCACCGGGTTGCGCTTGGCGCTAAACCGCCACACGCAATAGAGCAGCAGGGCCAGCACCAGCAGGACGATAAACGTGATCGTCCACATCAGGATGCCGTTATGGAAGGCCTCGATCGAGTCCATGATCGGGGTCACCGAGCGCTGGAAGTGCCACTGGTCGGGCGCCGGCTGGCCGGCCACCCAATCATTGGTCTTGGCCGCTTCCTGTGCAACCGCCAGAGCCGGCGCCAGGGCTAGCGCTGCGACCGAAACGGCTCCGAAACGCCTCAAAAACTGTCCGGTCACCTATAACCCCCTGAATAACTGCGATTGCTGCAACGCTGCGGGATTGAGGTGATTTGTGCGGCATAGCTACGCCGCCCCGACTCAACCTCGGAGCGAAAATTCTGTGTTTTGAGCTAAATCACATCCCGCCAATCAAGTCCATTCCGCCCAGCGATTCCGCTTATGCGTCATATTGCGCCCTTGCCGCCGGAAATCCGCCTCATCGCCGCCCCAGTTTGTATGCCATATAACCCGCAATTCCGGGGCAAAAGTTGACACCGAACCATGCCTGTCGGAAACAGGTCGAAGGTCGGGTCAAAGCCCGATTCGTCGGGAGTATTGGGCAAGTGATGCGGTTTTTGGTGCGTATTGTAGCGGCGGCTGGCCTGTTGACGACATTGATGGTGGCAGCGCCGCAAGCGCAAGGCCTTGTCAAAGCCCAATATGGCGACTGGCAGATGAGCTGCGACACGCCTCCGGGCGCCAGCTTTGAGCAATGCGCCATGATTCAGAACGTGACCGCCGAAGACCAGCCCAATGTTGGCCTGTCGGTCATCGTGCTCAAGACCGCCGACCACACTGCCCGGCTGCTGCGCGTGCTGGCGCCATTGGGCGTGCTGCTGCCCAATGGATTGGGCCTGAACATTGATGGCAAGGACATGGGTCGCGTGGCGTTTGTGCGCTGCCTGCCCAATGGCTGCGTGGCCGAAGTGGTGCTCGACGATGCCATGGTCGACAAGCTCTCCAAGGGCGCCAGCGCGATTTTCGTGGTGTTCAAGACCCCTGAGGAAGGTATCGGCATTCCGGTATCGCTCAAGGGCTTCGGCGACGGGTTCAAACAATTGCCATGACCGGCAATGAAACCGGCGACAATGGTCGGGCCAACCCGCGTCAGCGGACGCTGAAGGGCGGCAAGATTGCTCTCAATGACGGCTATTCCACCATCGATTGCACCGTTCGCAATCTGTCGGCGACCGGCGCACTGCTGCGTGTCACCAGCATTATCGGTGTTCCAGACCAGTTCAAGCTGGTGATGAATGATGGGCGCAGTTTTGACTGCAAGATCGCCTGGAAGCGCGAGACCGAGCTTGGTGTGGCGTTCATCTGACAAAAAAGGCCGGACGCAGTTCTTCTGAACCCGACCGGCCAAGTCATCAGGAAACAGGCCGGTGGCAAAACCGGCCCTGGAGATGGCAAGAACAGCTCGTAGAAACGTGTCGATGCCAACGCAGGTCATACGGCCCGCTGACAGCGGACCGCAGAAATCAGATTAGAGGCTGGCGCGCACCGAGCGCTTGAAAGCCAGGCGGCGACCAGCACTGCGGGTCGGATCGCGCAGGGCATCGGTGACGTCTTCACGGCTGATGCCGAGATCGTCGAGCCGGAAATTTTCCAGTTCGAGAAGGGTCGCAAGCGCGGTTCGACGGGTCCGTGCGGCAGCGGCTTTGGCAAACCAGATCTGCACGGAAGCGACGAAACCCGTCGAAGTTGCGGCCACAATGGGCCGCTCGCTGTACAGCGAGAAAGCCATGATACTTCTCCAAATTTTGGTTTTGCCGGCAGGGACCGGCTGGGGTTCAGCGAACCTTGTCCGCCGATGTTCAATAGATACGCCACTGGACATCCATTCGTCTAACAAATAGATTTCATCCATCCTATCAATTTCAGTGATGGAGAAGCCGGATGACCTCCCCACTCGACCTCGACCAGTTGCAGAGCTTTTGCGCCATCGCCGATTGCGGCAGTTTCACCGAGGCGGCGCGCCGGGTGAACAAGACGCAGTCCGCTGTCTCCATGCAGATCAAACGGCTAGAAGAACGAATCGGACATTCGCTGCTGACCCGCGACGGTCGCAGCGTCGGCCTGACGGTGCATGGCGATGCGCTCTATGCCCGGGCCCGCCGAATGTTGCGGATCAATGCCGAGATCATCGACCATTTCTCCAGCGAGGATCTAGCCGGCTCGATCCGCTTCGGCGTGCCGGACGATTATGCGGTGCGGCTGCTGCCGGTGATCCTGTCCAGTTTCCAGCGGACCCATCCGCGGATTGCCGTGGATGTGTCGTGCATGGCGTCCGAGCAATTGCTGGAGGGCATGAAGGGCGGCCGCTACGACCTGATCGTGTTCACGCAGGGCACCGACCAGAACTTTGGCGAACTGTTCCGCACCGAGCGGATGTTCTGGGTGGCGTCCCATGGTGGCCGCGCGCTGGCCTCTGAACCGCTGGCGCTGGCCTGCGGCCCCAGTTGCTGCATCTGGCGCACCGATGCCATCGAGTCGCTCAATCGCGTCGGCAAGGATTATCGCATTGCCTATACGTCCTCCAACGCCACGGCGATTTCGAGCGCGGTGCTGTCGGACCTCGCCATCGGCTTTCTGCCCGAAAGCGCCATGCAGCCCGGCATGAAGGTGGTGTCGGAAGAACACAACCTGCCGCGCCTTGCCGATGCCCAGATCGCACTGATGCGCGGCAGCCATGCCTATGGCGGCATTTATGACGCGCTGGCCAACCACATCGTGCAGTCTATGGGCAATCTGGACATGACCGGCCCGGCGGCAGAAGCGGCGGAGTAGAGCGCTCGACACCGTCTCTGGTGTTTGCGCACATCGGCCGCCGGCTGATTGCGGTTCAACCGGCGGCCGGCGGCCTGATCGTGGGGGGCGAATAGTTCAGGCCGCGATGATGCGGTCAGTCGTCGTCGCTGCCATGGCGGGGCCCATGGTCGTCGCTGCCGCTATCATTTCCATAATCGTCGCCGCTTTCGTCGTTGCCAGCCATCGAGTCATCGTCACCGTCGGTCGACGACGTAGCATTGAGGCCGTTATTGATAGCGGTCTTCTGTGTGGCCGCCGCCAGCTGTTCGGCATCGCAATGCACTGAACCCGACACGGTGGTGCCGTTTTGTAGAGTTGCCATCGCCGAAACCTCGCTGCCCGACGGATGGTTGGCGCAGATGGTGACCAGTTGCTGGGGCGATAGCTGGTCCTGGATAGAGGCAGCATTGGCGACACCGGATACCAAGACGGTGGCTAAAAGAGCCGCAACGGCGGCAAGGCCGATCTTGCAATTCACGAGAAGTCCCTTTCTGTTGGCAACGTACTTGACGTGCTGATCAAATTTAGGCCGCCTGGCCTGACGGAACGCCACGCCGTGCTGTCAGGCATTTGTCAGCTTCATGCCGCTATGGAGTGTCAATGGACCGCCGCGCCGCCCTCAACACTGTTCTGATTGTGCTGCTTGCCGCGTCGCTGGGGCTAGCGGCCCCTGCTCGGGCCGACGATGGGGACAGCGATAGCGAAAGCGGCAGCCACGGAGGCGACGCCGGTGGCGGGGGTGACAATGAGGACAGCAGCGACGACGGCGAAGACCAGTCCGACGCTGATCATCACGACGATCCCCGTCAGGCAGTAGCAGCCGATCAGGCCATTTCTCTGCGGCGCATGCTCGACATTTTTGCGGGGTATGGTGCCCTCAGCGTCATCGACGTGGCCTTGGTCCGCCGCCACAACGCGCTGCAGTATAGGATCAAGTTCATCGATCCGCAGGGCCTGGTCCGGCAGCGCTACTTCGACGCCCTGAATGGCACATTAGTGGATTGACGCGATGCGGGTGCTATTGCTCGAAGACGATCCGCGCATTGGGGCCAACATCGCCGGTGCGCTCGAACTTGCCGGCTTTGTGGTCGATTGCGAACGCGATGGCGAGATCGGCTGGTATCGTGGCGACACCGAGGCCTATGACGCCATCATCCTTGACCTAGGCTTGCCAACGCTGGATGGCCTCACCTTGCTCAAGCGCTGGCGCAAGGCCGGCATATTTACCCCGGTCCTGATCTTGACCGCACGTGGCAACTGGGATGAACGGGTGGAAGGGATCGATGCGGGTGCCGACGACTATCTGGCCAAGCCATTCCGCCTCGAAGAGCTCACCGCCCGCCTGCGCGCCCTGATCCGGCGGTCTGTCGGCCACGCCAGCGCCTTGATCAGCGTGGCGGATCTTACCCTTGATACCCGCCAGATGCGACTGTCGGTGGGCGGCATGCCAGTGTCTCTGACCCCGCAGGAGTACCGGCTCGTTGCCTATCTCATGCACCATCAGGGCCGGGTCGTGGCCCAGACGGAGCTGGTCGAACATCTATATCACCAGGACTTCGACCGCGAGTCCAACTCCATTGAAGTGCTGGTGGGTCGCGTGCGGAAAAAGCTCGGGTCCGACGTTATCCAGACCCGCCGCGGCTACGGCTATATAATCGGGGGGGAAGCAGCATGACCCCCATTGCCTTGCGGCTGCGCCTGTTGGCGGTATCAGCCGTGTCCATCACGCTGGCACTGATCGTTGCCGGGCTGGGCATTTCGAGCCTGTTTGCCAGCCACATTGAAACCGATGTTCAATCTGGACTGCAGGACGAGATGAACCGGCTGATCGCCTTGCTCGACGTTAACACCGACCCGGTCTCGCTGTCGCAACCGATGCCGGATCCCCGGTTCCTCAAGCCCTATGGCGGGCTCTATTGGCAAATCAATGATCCCGCTACCGGGCCAATCCAGTGGTCGCGCTCGGTCTGGGACACGCCCATTACCCTAACCGTGCCCATGCCCCCAGCCGGCCAGTTGATCGAAACCAATCTGGTTGATCCTGAAGGGGCACAGGCATTGGGTCTGGTGCGCAAGCTGCTGTTTGAACGCGCCGATGGGACCACGCGCACCCTCGATCTGATCGTTGCCGAGGACCGCTCGGAACTCGATGCGGCCATCGCCGCCTTCAGATTTGATTTGCTGCGGGCGCTGGCTATCCTTGCCATCGCTTTGATTGCGGCCAGTTGGCTGCAAGTCACGGTAGGGCTCTATCCGCTGGCAGCGATCCGGCGCGGGATCAACGCCATTCGCGCCGGAACTGTCAGGCGCCTCGACGGGTCCTTCCCCAGTGAAGTTGTGCCGCTGGTCAACGAGGTCAACGAACTGCTCGACACCCAGGAAACCTCGATCAGCTTTGCCCGTGCCCGGGCCGCTGATCTGGCGCACGGCCTCAAGACTGCGCTGACAGTACTCAGCACCCAGACCGATGCTCTTCATCGCTCAGGCCAGCACGAAGTTGCCCGGTCCATCGAAGACATTAACCAGTCGATGGCTGCCACCATCGACCACCAGTTGGCGCTGGCCAGGCTCCGCCACCGCTCCCGCTCAATCCGCTATTCGGCGCCGGTTCTTCCCAGCGTCGAGCGTGTTATGTCGGCAGTGCGTCGAACGCCGCAGGGCGCCCTGCACAGGTGGACCGTGGCTATCGATCGCAGCATCAATATCGACCTCGACCCGGCCGATCTGGTGGAGCTGTTGGGCGCGGTTCTGGAAAATGCCGCCAATTGGGCAAACGGCGCAGTCTCGATTTCAGCCACGAGGTCCGATCTAACTGTAACGATCACTGTGGATGATGATGGGCCTGGAGTAGCCGACGACGCCCTGACAACACTCGGTCAACGTGGCAAGCGGCTCGATGAAACTCACGGTGGCAGCGGACTGGGGCTGGCCATTGTCGCAGAGATCGCCGCGCTCAACAGCGGGTCGGTCGTCTTCAAACGATCAAACCTGGGCGGCTTGCGGGTCTGCCTGCAACTGCCCGCGGCGGCCTGACCTACATCTCAGCTGCCGCAAAAATCCGGGTCAGATCGCCGCCCCATTCGCCGCGGTACAGGTCCAGCCAGCGTTCGGCCGGTGCCTTGCTGGTGCGAATGGTTTCTTCCAGTGGCGCCAGGTGGATGGTTTCATCCTGGCCCTTGGCGTTGAGCACACCACGGCGTACCAGTCCGGCCTCGGCGATACCAACGGCCTGTGCGGCAATGTCGTAAACGTTGGTGCGGTCATAGGGCGTCGCCAGACCGTGTTTTGGCACCTCGCGGCGGAACATCTCGCGGTCTTCCATCGACCAGTCCTTGACCAGTTCCCAGGCCGATTCCAGCGAAATATCGTCGTAGAGCAGGCCGACCCAGAACGCCGATAGCGCGGTGACCGAGGCCTCGTCGCCCATATCGGCGCCGCGCATTTCGAGGAACTGCTTGAGCCGCACTTCGGGGAACAGGGTGGACAGGTGATCTTCCCAGTCCTTGATTGTGGGCTTTTCGCCGGGCAATTGCGGCAGCTTGCCATCAAGGAAGGCGCGGAAGTTCTCGCCGGCGCAGTTGATGTACTTGCCATTGCGGATAACGAAATACATCGGCACGTCGAGCGCATGGTCGGCATATTGCTCGAAGCCAAAGCCCTGCTCGAACGCAAAGGGCAGCATGCCAGTGCGGGCATTGTCGGTGTTGAGCCAGATATGGCTGCGGAAACTCTGGTACCCAGAGTCCTTGCCGTCAACGAACGGCGAATTGGCGAACAAAGCCGTGGCGATTGGCTGCAAGGCGACTGAGACGCGCAGCTTCTTGACCATGTCGGCTTCGGAGGAGAAATCGAGATTGGTCTGCACCGTACAGGAGCGGAACATCATCGATGTGCCAAGCGTGCCGACCTTTTCCATATAGGGCTTCATGATGCCGTAGCGCGATTTCGGCATCGCCGGAATCTCGGCCACCGACCAAAGCGGTGTCACACCCAGCCCAAGGAAATGAATATCGAGCGGCGCGGCAACCTTCTTGGCCACGCGCATATGCTCGGCGGTCTCGTCGGCGGTGCCATGCAGGTTTTCCTGCGGCGCACCGGACAGTTCAAACTGCCCGCCCGGCTCCAGCGAGATGCCGCCGATGGTATCGTTGCGCAGCCCGATCGGGTTGTCGCCGTCGTAAAACGGTTCCCAGCCGGTTTCCGCCTGCACGCCATCGAGCAGCGCGCGAATACCCTGCGGTCCGTCATAGGTGACCGGGCGCAGCGGATTGGTGTGGAACACGTGCTTTTCGTGCTCGGTGCCGATGCGCCACTCGGCGCGTGGCTTGGACCCGCGCGACATGACCTCGATCAGGTCGGCGCGCGATTCGATGGGGGGCGAAAACTTGTCGGCGCCGGCCATGCGGTCCTCGTCAAATCCGGGTGTACAACTGGGCCGGAACATAGCGTTGCGCAAGCCGAAAGCAATCGGCTTTTATCGCCAATCACCGATGATTGCCTGAATCACCGCCAGCGCCGCCACGGCCGCAGTATCGGCGCGTAGAATACGCGGACCCAAACTGATCGGCACAACAAAAGGTTGCGCGCGCAGCAAAGCCCGCTCTTCTTCGGAAAAACCGCCCTCCGGGCCGATCAAAAGGCCGAGACGCTTGCCCTTGAGCACCTGCAGGTCATCGACCGGTGACGCTGATGCCGCACCTTCATCGGCTACAATCAGCATCCGCTCGCCATGGTCCCTCGACCATCCGGACAGCAAGGCACCCAGCGTAATTTCCGGCGCGACCACCGGGACAGTCAGCACTTCACATTGTTCCGCAGCCTCTACAGCATTGGCCACCAGCCGCTCGTGTTTGATCCGGCTGACCTGGGTAAACTTGGTCAGCACCGGCTGGATCGTCCCTGCCCCCATTTCGGTAGCCTTCTGGATTACATAATCCAGCCGCTCGGTCTTGAGCGGAGCAAAGCCATACCAGAGATCCGATGGCGGCGTTTGTGGTGCTGTCTGTTCTACCAGTTCCAGCACCACGGACTTTTTGGAATCCCCGCTCAGCTTGGCCAGCCAGGCGCCATCGCGGCCATTGAACAGCACAACGGCATCGCCAACCTGCTTACGCAACACGGCGGCAAGATACAGCGATTGATCCTTGTCGAGCGCAACGGGCGTTCCCGCGATCAGGTCGAGGGTGACATGCAGGCGCGGCAATGAGGCGTGGGTGCGGGGCATTATGTGGAGCACTTTCCCCTCTCCCCTTGTGGGAGAAGGTGCCCCGAAGGGGCGGATGAGGGGTTTCGGCAGCCACCATAAACGCTGTATGCGTGGAGAGAACCCCTCACCCTGATTTTCTGTTGAACGCAGAAAATCTGTCCCTCTCCCACAAGGGGCGAGGGAAGGCGGGGTCTGTGGAAAGGCCCTGCCCATGACCGACACCCCGCCCGCCCCCGTCGCCGATGCCGCGACCGATAACTGGATCGACCGCTACGCTCCGGACTGGCTGAAGCCCTATGCGCGCCTCGCCCGCTGGGATCGGCCAATCGGGTTCTGGCTGCTGTTCTGGCCCTGCGCGTTCGGGCTGGCATTGGCCGCCATCAATGATCCGTTGCGCGGTTTTGACTGGAAGGCCGCGGTGCTGATGTTTGTTGGTTCGGTGCTGATGCGGGGTGCAGGTTGCACCTTTAACGACATCGTCGATCGCGATATCGACGACAAGGTTGAGCGCACGCGCTTGCGGCCGATCCCGTCCGGTCAGGTTACCACCCGGCAGGCGACAGGTTTTATGGTCGGTCAGGCACTGCTAGGGTTCATCATCCTGCTGCAGTTCAACGCCTTCACCATCCTTCTGGGCATTGCCTCGCTGGTGCTGGTGGCGATCTATCCGTTCATGAAGCGGGTCACCTGGTGGCCGCAGGCGTTTCTGGGCCTGGCGTTCTCCTGGGGCATTCTGATGGGCTGGAGCGCCGAAACCGGCAATCTGCGCCTGCCGATCCTTCTGGCCTATTTCGGCTGCATCGCCTGGACCATCGGCTATGACACGCTCTATGCGATGCAGGACATCGAGGACGACGCGCTGATCGGGGTGAAATCCACCGCCCTTCTGTTTGGCGAAAACACCCGGATCGTGGTCGCCGCTTTTTACGGCGCCGCGTGGTTGCTGTGGCTGATCGCTGCTGTGATGATCGGCGCCGGGCCGATCTATTTCATCGCCAGCCTGGTTCCCGCCGGCATGCTCGGCTGGCAGGTCTATACGATCAACGCCGAAGAGCTGGACAACCCGCTGGTGCGGTTCAAGTTCAATAATTTTGTGGGCATGGCGCTGACGCTGGCGCTGCTCGCCGAGTGGGCCTGGTAGCAAACGCAAAAAGACCGGTCGCACCACCGACCGGTCTTTTCTGCTTTGGAGGCAAACTTTTGATCTTGGTGGGCGAGGGCGTCGGATGCAGCCGGCGCGGGGCCCCTTGTTGCAGGTATTAACGGGCGTTAACGGGTTTTAGTTGCACGCGCCCGCAAAATTCCTAGCTATTCGGCCTGTCCGGGCTTGCGGCGGTTGAGAAAGCGCGGGCGGCGGCCTGCTTCAGCGGCCAGCTTGCGGCGGCCATTTTCCTGACCAAGCATAACGCCATCGACCTGCTGGCTATAGGGCATGTAGCTGCCGTCGCCGGCCTTGATGAACAGCGGCAGGCGCAGCTTACGGCCCCAGTTCTGCCATTCGGCAACGACCGAGTGATTGCCCAGTTCTTCGAACACGCGGTAATTCAGTTCGTGGTCGCCATGCACCAGCTCGATCGAGGAGGACAGGACACCGTCTTCCGAGATGCTGGTTGCGACCGCCACGCCGACGAATTCGTCGACCGGCACCTTGATCTTGATGGCGACGCCGCTCTTTTCGAGCTGCTTGCGCACAGTCACCGTCTTGACCGGCTCTTTAGAGCTATTGTCATTGGACGCGACGAAACGCTTGGCTGCCAAATCTGGCTGAGTGAACGCCAGAATGACCGCCGACCCCTCAATCCTCACACCATGGTTCATCTTGATCTGCCTTCCTGTTAACCCCGAGAGCTTTTTGTTTTGGTGCTCTCTTTTGTGACCCCAATCTAGCGCACCCCCTTGCCTGCCAGCTTAAGAAGTTCGGTTAAGTTAAGGTTGCTTTGCCACAGGGTTTACGGGTCCTAACCAGCTATAGGGGACAGTTAACCCATTGAGATTGCTAGGCGTTAACCAAGCAGAATCCGGGCGTTGCGTGACGAATTCGTGTCCGGTGCGAAGCCCTTGAAACCCTTGTCCAAACGGGGCTTCCGGCCTACAAGCCCGCAACAGAATTTTGCGGAAAACCATGTCGAGTTCGACGCCGACGACCCCTGAACAGGACCTTGAATTACTGCGCAGCTCCGCGGTAGCCGCCGGCATCATCGCGTCCGGCTTCTTCCGGCGCACCATCAAGACCTGGACAAAAGAAAACGCCTCGCCCGTTAGCGAGGCCGATATCGTGGTCGACAAGTTTCTGCACGCCGCACTTCTGACTGCCCGACCGGGTTACGGCTGGCTCAGTGAGGAAAGTGTCGATAGTCTAGAGCGGCTTGGCAAAGCCCGGGTTTTCGTGGTCGATCCCATCGATGGTACGCGCGGTTTCATCAAGGGCGAGGATAGCTGGACTGTCTCGCTGGCCGTGGTTGAGAACGGCCGCCCTATCGCCGGCGTAGTCTATTCGCCGATCCGCGACGAAATGTATGACGCCGATCTGGGCGGCGGCGCTCGGCTCAACGGAAGGCTGATCAAGCGGCAAACCAGCACGCGCGCCAACCCACTGATCCCTGCAGCCGGCGCCGTGCATCAGGAATTGCAGGCGGCGGGCCTGGATTACACCAAAGGCCCGTCATATCCCTCTTTGGCATATCGCCTGGTGCAGGTTGCCACCGGCAAGCTTGACGCTGTGGCGACCCGGCGTGGCGCGCAGGATTGGGATATTGCCGCCGCAGCGTTGATTTGCAGCGAAGCGGGGGTGGATTTTGCCGATGTCTGCATCGGGTTCCCCGCTTTCAACAAGGCAGAAGTGCGCCACGGCGCGCTTGCGGCGCTCAGCGACATCAGCCTAAAACCGGTGCTGCATGCGGCGCTGGTCAAAGTCTATGGTTGCCCTGCCGCTGATGCCCTTTCGAACAATGCGTCCTGAGATCGAGGTCTGACGATGAACACCGCCTCCGCCAAACAATTGCTGCACCTGGTTATCGGCGGCGAGTTGTCCAGCCTCAAGGACGTGACCTTCAGCGATCTCAGCGCTGTCGACGTGGTCGGGCTCTATCCCAACTATGCCGAAGCCTATGTCGCCTGGAAGCAGAAAGCCCAGATGACCGTGGACAACGCCCATACGCGCTATTTCATCGTCCACCTGCACCGCCTGCTCGATCCGGAAACGCACAAGGACTAAAGTCCGCGGGCTTTAGCCCACCAGTTCCGCCACGATCGCCGTCATCGCGCCGGGTCCGCCGATGCGTTCGCGACCCAGATAACTTAGCCGCATCCGCTCGGCGTCGTCGGTGAGCAATTTGCGCAGCGCAGCGCTAACCAATGCCGGATCACCCTCCACCACGACGCGGGCGTCGCCGAACAGGGCCTGCTCATCGGCAAAGCGCGAACGGCGATCGCGGGTGTTGATGAAGGTGATGGCCGGCTTGCCCTGCCCCAGCGCCTGCACGGTGGCGGTACCGGCCTGTGACAGCACGACATCGGACGTGGCCAGCAGATTGCCCATGGCCCCGCCTCGCGCCATGTGGATGGTCAGCGACCCATCGGACAACTCACCCAGATCATCGGCCTCTGAACTCAGCATCAGCGTGCGGCGCAGGCCGCTTTGTTTGGCGAGTTCCTCCACATTGACGCTGCCGGCGACAGCCAGGAACACATCTGGCCGATCAACCGGCGGCAGCAGGCGTAGCGCATCAACCTGAATGGAAAAACTTTCGGCGGTCAGCGCCCGGCTGCCGGGCAACAAGGTGATGGCGCGGGCCTTGGTCCGCCGTGCCGCCGCACCATAATCACCGGTGGGGATCGTATCCATCATCACATTGCCGGCGCAGCGGGCGTCGACACCCTTGCCGGCCAGCGTGTCGGACAGAGTTTTAGCGCGGCAGAACACTGTCCTGCAGGTCCGCTTGATCGCCATCGCTTCAAGCATCGAATAGCGCCGGGCCGCGCCGGTCTTGTAGACGTCGAGATAGGTCAGGTCGCGATTGCCGGTGATAAGGCAGGCCAATATGCCGACCATGTCGCCAACCACAACGACGCGGTCATATTGGCCCTTGATCGCCCGCAGGAATTTGAGTGCTGGCGGCACCACCATCAGCCCGCCAGTGGCAATGTCCTTGCGCAGCGAGCCTTTAACATTGCGCCAGCCCTCGGAGGCCAATGCGGCACGCGGCCCGACGATGGGGCAGACGTGCGCATAAGCGTTACCCGCGCCGATCATCGGATAGGCTTCGATCGCAATGTCGTCGGGCAGCGCGCGGATGATGGCGGCGGCGATCCAATCCTCGCCGTGGCCATTGGAAATGAACAGGAAGCGGCGGCGGGGCAGTGCGTCCGCGATGCTCAATTGGCGCCGCGACCAAACCGCTCGAACGCCTCGGCGGCGATGACGGCATCGGCATAGGCCTCCTGCCGGTCGACGCTCCAATACAGCAGTTCATCGATCGGGATGGGTTTGCCGGTGACGGCGCAGCGCACGAAGCTGCCGGGCTTGAGCACGACATAATCGGCATCGAGATAGCGAATGCTCGCTTCTGACGGGGCAAAGCCCTTGTCGAAAATGTTCATCGCTCAATCCTGATCATCACAGACAACAATGGATATAATGCCCGAAGGCCGTAGTCAAAAGAGGCTTTCCTGTTCGCCCCCACCGGAGGCCGGACGCGGCTTCTTTTTCGGCTGCGCCGGCGCGCCCGAAATGGTCGCGCCGATCTCGCCATCGGCAAATTCCACCGCCAGTTCATCGCCCGGTTGCAACCCGGCTTTGGTCCGCACCAGATTGCCCTGCGCGTCCTTGACCAGCGCGTAACCGCGCGCCAGCACGCTTTTATAGCTCAGTGAACCGAGCAGCTTGCCCAGCGCCTGCAATTGCCGCGATCGCTCGCCCACGATACGGACCAGCGCCGGATCAAGGCGGGCGGCGACCGGGCTCAGCCGGATCCGGCTGTGGCGCAGGTCATTCTTGAGTGCGGTCGGCGAGAGCCGGGCGCGCACCGCGTCGAACTGCGCCGTCTTGCGCTCGATCAATCGCCGGTTGGCCGGCACCAGGTTTCGGGCGACGGGATCGAACACCAGTCGCGCCCGGTCGGCGCTCTTGCGCAGCCCAGTTTCGCCGCGGCGGCTGATATTGGCCAGCCGCTCGGAAAGCTCGGTGGTGCGCCGGGTCAGAATGCTGGGCGTCAGCCGGGGCCGCAGGCGCTCGAACTGAATGGACTTGGCCTGGCTGGCGTGGCGCAGGGCGTTGAGCAGATTGCTGGCGGCATGGTCCAGCCGCTGGCGCTGGGTGGAGACCAGATCGCTGGCGCGTGGCAGGCCGGCAGCGGCTGCCCGAAGCCTATCGCGGTAACTGGCGGCCACCCGGCGCGTCGCGTGGCGCTGCCGCTGGCCGAGGTCTTCGACATAGCCGATCAGTTCGGCCCGCACTGGCACTGCCGCTTCGGCTGCCGCCGTGGGCGTTGGGGCGCGCATGTCCGAGGCATAGTCGATCAGCGTGGTATCGGTTTCGTGGCCCACCGCCGAAATCACCGGAATGCCGCTTTCGGCGACAGCACGGACCACGCTTTCTTCGTTAAACCCCCAAAGGTCCTCGATCGACCCGCCGCCGCGCGCCACGATCAGCAGGTCCGGTCGCGGAATCGGGCCATCGACGGCAAAGCCATTGAAGCCGCGAATGGCGTTGACCACTTCGGGCGCGCAGGTATCGCCCTGCACCCGCACCGGCCACACCAGCACGTGGCTGGGGAACCGGTCATCGAGCCGATGCAGGATATCGCGGATCACCGCCCCGGTCGGCGAGGTGATGACGCCGATGACGCGCGGCAGATAGGGCAGTTCGCGCTTGCGCTCGCGGGCGAATAGGCCTTCGGCGGCCAGCTTCTTGCGCCTTTCCTCGAGCAGCGCCATCAGCGCACCAGCGCCCGCCGGTTCGATACTGTCGATGACGATCTGGTATTTGGACGAGCGCGGAAACGTCGTCAGCCGCCCGGTAGCGATGACTTCGAGGCCCTCTTCGGGCTTGAACGCCAGCTTGGCCCAATTGCCCTTCCAGACCACCGCATCGATGGCCGCATCGGCATCCTTGAGCGTGAAATAGGCATGGCCTGAGGAATGCTGCCCCCGAAAGCCCGAGATTTCGCCGCGCACCCGCACATAGCCGAACGAATCCTCCACCGTCCGTTTGACCGCCTGGGCGATCTCGGAAACCGTGAACTCGGCGGCGTTGGTGGCGGGAGATTCCATTGGAGTGTGGTGCCTTCTGCGGGCTTGTGCGTCAATAGCCACAATCCCACAGTCGTCACCCTCCCCCCTGCGGCGAGGGATCAGGGGAGGGGGTGGGAGAGCCACAATATCCCGGCTCAGCACACGCCCTGCCAACCTCCCGCGTCGAGGGGAAGGTGCCGTTCCGCGCTTGTGGCAGCAAAGGCTTGCACCCCAAGCCAAGCTGGTGCATCACCCCGATATCAGACACAGGGGCCTGACATGCGCGTATTGTTGATCGGTTCAGGCGGACGTGAGCATGCGCTGGCCTGGAAACTCGCCCAGTCCCCCAAGCTCACCCAGTTGTTCATCGCCCCCGGCAATGCCGGCACGCGCAAGGTCGGCGACAATGTCGTGATGGACATCACCGACCACAAGGCAGTGACCGATTTCTGCAAGCTGATGCACGTGGACTTCGTGGTGATCGGTCCCGACGCCCCCGTCGTCGCCGGGCTAGGCGATGATGTGCGCGCCATCGGCATTCCCTGCTTTGGCCCGTCCAAGGCAGCTGGCCAATTGGAAGGCTCCAAGGGCTTTACCAAGGCGCTGTGCGACGAGATGAATATTCCCACCGCCGCCTATGGTCGCTTCGACAATGAGGACGCGGCGCTGGCCTATCTTTATCTGCATGGCGCGCCGATCGTGATCAAGGCGGATGGCCTCGCCGCCGGCAAGGGTGTCACTGTCGCCATGTCGCTCGAAGACGCCGAAGAGGCGATTATCGATTGCTTCGGCGGCAGCTTTGGTGAATCGGGCGCCGAAGTGGTGATCGAGGAATTCATGGAAGGCGAGGAGGCCAGCGTTTTCGTGCTGTGCGACGGCAAGGATACGCTGTTGCTGGCCACCGCGCAGGACCATAAGCGCGCCTTTGACGGTGATACCGGCCCCAATACCGGCGGCATGGGCGCCTATTCCCCCGCCGACGTCATGACGCCCGAACTGATCGCACGGACCATGGCCGAAATCATCGAGCCGACGGTGCGTGGGCTGGCGGCGCGCGGCACGCCATATCAGGGCGTGCTCTATGCCGGCATCATGCTCACCGATGATGGTCCCAAGCTCGTCGAATACAATGCCCGGTTCGGTGATCCGGAAACCCAGGTGCTGATGCCGCGTCTCAATTCGGATCTGCTCACCCTGCTGCTGGCTACCGCCACCGGCACACTGGCCGGACATACCGCCAGTTGGCGCGATGACGTTGCGCTCACTGTGATCATGGCGACCAAAGGCTATCCTGGCGACTACGGCAAGGGCAGCGAAATCAAGGGCGCCGAAACGCTCGATAGCGAGACGATTCAGGTGTTTCACGCCGGAACCCGTCGAGACGGCGAACGTTTATTGGCCAATGGGGGGCGCGTGTTGAACATCACCGCGCTGGGTTCCACGGTGGAAGAGGCAAAGAACCGTGCTTATGCGGCGCTTGCGCGGATTGACTGGCCAGAAGGCTTCGCCCGCACAGATATCGGCTGGCGTGCCATCGCCCGCGAACGCGGCAAAGCCTGAACCCGGCTCTGAACCTTTCCTAAACCTTGCGGGCCTAACCTCGCTCAAATCCGTGTTTGACGGACGCAGGCCAGCTCGCCCGCTGACGCCGCTGCAATTGCGCGGCAAGGCAATCGGCGAGCGGCTGCGCAGCCAGGGCAAGGAGCCTGCAGGTAAAATGAGCGCATCGTATCCCCGGATCGGTGTTGCCTTGGGCGGCGGTTCCGCACGCGGCCTCACGCATATTCCCTATATCGAGGCTATGGATGAGCTTGGCCTCAAGCCATCGGTGATTTCCGGCACCTCCATTGGGGCGCTGATCGGCGCCGGCTGGGCCAGCGGCATGAGCGGCCGCGACATTCGCGAACATGCCTTCGACGTGCTGGGCACCATGCGCACCATTGCCGGCAAGCTCTGGGCGATCCAGTTGCGCGGCATTGGCGGCATTCTCAAGAATGGCATTTCGATGCAGCTTGATGCCACCACCATTGTCGACAGCTTCACACCGCCGAATTTCCCGCTGGAGTTCAAGGATCTGAAGATCCCGCTCTATGTGGTGGCGACGGATTTCCAGTCCTGGCATCAGGTGGTGTTCAATTCCGGCCAGCTGCGGCCCGCGATTGCCGGCTCGATCGCCATTCCCAGCCTGTTCAAACCGGTGACCTATGCCAATCACATCCTGGTCGATGGCGGCGTGGTCAATCCGCTGCCGCTGGACCAGGCCGATATCGACACCGATTTCCTGATCGGCATCGACGTCAATGGCGATCCGTCCGAAGGGCTGACCAAGACCGACCACAAGGCGCTCGATATCTGGTTTGGCTCGGCCCAGATCATGATGCATTCGCTGACCGCCCACATGATGGCAGCCTATCCGCCCGATATGTACATTCGTCCCCATGTCGCCAGTTTCGGCGCCATGGAGTTTTGGCGGGTCCGCGAAATCGTCGAACATGCCGAAAAGGAAAAGGACCGCTTCAAGCGCATCCTGCACCAGAAGGTGGAAGACTGGATCGCCGACCGGCAGGAAGTGCTGCCAAGTTAGGCCGTAAGTTTGTCCTCCAGGCGCCGGTTTCTGTCTTTCCGGCGCGCGCCAGCCATGGTCGCGGACGCTAAATTGAGGCATGACGATCTGGAGATGCATCCGGACCGCTGCAACCCTCAATTGTGAGACGGACATGTTCATTGCCATCGTGGATTTTACTGTCGCGCCGCAAGCCCGCCCCCAAGCCCTGCAAATCCTCGAGCGGGAGATTCCCCTGGCACGGGCTCTGCCCGGCAATCTGTACTATCGCGCCTTCACCAATGCCGGCGACGAGGCTCATATTGGCCTGCTGCATGGCTGGGAGAGCCTTGAGCATTTCAAGGCCTATGGCGTGTCCGAGCCCTTTGCCAGCATCGGCCGGCAATTGCGCCCGATGATGACCACGCCGCCGGTGAGCCAGCGTTTGAGCGCCGAGCTGCTCGAGAACCTTGTCGGCTGAGCCGAAGTCGTGGCGGAGAGCGGGATGGACGCCTGGAGCCTTTACCAAGAGTTTGCCCCGCAACCGCCGCGCATCCTGCGCGTCGACCAGCACTATCTGCTGTATGCGGCGCGTGGCGCGATGCGGCTCGAGGCAGAGGGCCAAAGCTGGTCGCTGCCGCCTGCCCGGGCTGCGCTGATTTCAGCCGGCGCGCCGATTACCGTGACCCTGGGCCAGCACGTCACAGTATGTTCGGTACTGTTCGACACTGGCTTCGTGCCACCTCCGGCGGCTCCACTGACCGTGTTCGACATGTCGCCGCTGGCGCGTGAGCTGGTGCTGGAATGCGGCCAATGGGGAAAAGGCAGCGGCGCGCTTTCGCCTTATGCCAGCCAGATGTTCCTGATGCTGGCGACCGTCGCCTGGAAACTCGCCAAAACGCCAAGCCATGCAGTGATGCCGGCGGGACGCAGCCAGGCAGTTCGCGAAATTCTGCGCATCACCGACGCCATGCTGGCCGAACCACTTGCCTTTGATGCTCTGGCGGCGCGGGTGGCCATGACCCCGCGTTCGCTTTCGCGCCGCCTGATGCAGGAATTGGGCATGTCGTGGAGCCAGGCTCTGCGCCGGTTGCGCATGATGAAGGCAATCGAGATGCTGGCCAGTTCCGACGAACCGGTGACCAGCATTGCCATGGGTGTCGGCTACGCTTCCCTGTCGGCGTTCAACGCTGCATTCCGCGAGTTTGCCGGCGCGACGCCGACCCACTATCGCGCCAGCTACCGGGCGGCCACCCCACAACAGGTCACGGGATCGCCGGCTGCATGATCTGCCGTCAGGCTAACCCTTGGGCCATGCCACCGGTTATATCGCCCCTCGATTTATGTAACACATTATATAAATTGGAATGGCAGTGTCGCGTACGATCTTGGCTCGGAAGTGTGCTCTACGCAGCCGACAGGAAGCCTTCCACCGCCCGCGCCACAGCCGTCGTTTCCAGAATGTTGTAATGCAGCGTGCCCGGCAGGATCGCCAGCCGCGAGGGCGAGCGCATCGAGCCATCCATGCCGCCATCGCGCTGGAAACCGCCGAACTTTTGGTACATCGCTACGATGTGCTCCGGCTTGACGCTGTCGGCATCAGCGAAGACCAGCAGCGCCGGTGCCTTGATGGCCCCAACTTCATCGCTCCAGTCCCAGTGCGCACTTTCCAGCGTGCCAGTCTTGCGGAAAGCGGTTTCCCAATTCACGTCGGGATACATCGTGGCGAGCGGAGATTGCGCCACACCACCCGCGATCTGGGCCGCGTGCTCGATCATGGCGGGGAACGCGGCGACGATCTCCGGGTAGGAGCCGTCATAGGCCATGGTGCCGGAGACCAGGATCAGCTTGCGCACCTTGTCGGGATGCTGGATGGCCAGACGCTGCGCCACGCCGGCACCCAGCGAATAACCGAGTACATCGACTGCGCCAAGGTGCAGATAATCGAGCAGAGCCGCCGCATCCTCGGCGAATTGCGGATAGCCGTAAGGCCGTTCGATGTCCTTGGTGAAACCATGACCCTGCATATGGGCGATGATCACCTGCCTGGTTTTGGCCAGTTCCGCCACGTTCGGCCCGAACTGTTCACTGGCACCGATGCCGCCATGCAGCATCAACAGCGGTTCGCCGCTGCCATGGACCTCATAATACAGCGCGAGGCCGTTGACGGGGGCAAAGCCAGTCTGGGGATTGTTCATTGTCTCTTCTCCAAATGTCTGGGTAATGCTGTTAAGGGCTGCCGATGCAACGAGGGCAGCCGTCAAGGTGAATAGGGTTCGTCGCAACATTCTCGGCCCTTCTCTTTCATAGCCATTTCGTTCTATAACTATTTGGTTATGAACTGGCGTGCACGAGATGTCAAGCGGCGTGAAAATACCGCTACTGCTGCTGTTTGTTTGCTAGACGCGATCGGTTCTGGACGCCACAAATGGGCCTTGGGCCTGCAGCATTTCGATAAGGCGCAGGTCGCACCTCGCCCGGCTGCATGATCTGGCGTCAGGCTAACCCTTGGGCCGCCCGTCATAAGCTGACCGCGCCGTTTCGACCCGCTTGAGGTTTTCGGCCGCCCATTCCCAGACGCCACAAAATGCCGCGCCCAGCGTCAGGCCCAGCTCGGTCAATCGGTATTCCACCTTGGGCGGAATCACCGGATGCACGGTGCGCACGATCAGCCCGTCGCGCTCCATCTGCCGCACTGTCTGGGTCAGCATTTTCTGGCTGATGCCACCGGCCAGTTCCGCCAGCCGGCTGAAGCGCAGTTCGCCGTGCTGCTCCAGCACTTCGATGACGATCATCGTCCATTTGTCCGCCACCCGGCCGATCAGTTCATTGACCAGCGCATCCACCTCCGGGGTGGAGGGCGGATAAACCGTCGCCGCCTGACGGTTATTTTTGGCCTCTGACCCTTTGCTCATCCATTTCTCTCCATTGAGTAAGTACCGAACTTTTGGGTGCCTACTTTCTGTTGGTAAGTGTGGAGCCTATATCAGTCCGGCCAACGACAACACCCCTTTCGGAGCAGGAAATGATCACCACAGGCAATACAATTCTCATCACCGGCGGCGGTTCGGGCATCGGCCAGGCGCTGGCTGCCGCGTTCCACGCCGCGGGCAACCAGGTCATCATCACTGGTCGGCGGGAAGCGCCACTGGCACACACCATCGCGGCTCATCCCGGCATGATCTATCGCCTGCTCGACATCGCCGATGCACAGGCGATCAAGAGCTTTGCCGCTGAAATCACCGGTACCTATCCGGCGCTCAATGTGGTGATCAACAATGCCGGCATCATGCTGGCCGAAGACCTGAAGGCCGAGCCATTCGACTTGGATAAGGCGGAGGACACGATCACCACCAACCTGCTGGGCCCGATCCGGCTGACGGCGGCGCTGCTGCCCCATCTGCGCCAGCAGGCGAAGGCGAGCATCGTCACCGTTTCCTCAGGCCTGGCCTTCGTGCCGCTGTCGGCAACGCCCACCTATAGCGCCACCAAGGCGGCGATCCATTCCTACAGCCAGTCGCTGCGGGCGCAGTTGCGCGATACATCGGTGGAGGTGCTCGAACTGGTACCGCCCGCTGTGGCGACCGACCTGATGCCGGGTCACCGCGACAATCCGAACTCGATGCCGCTGGCCGACTATATCACTGAGAGCATGAGCCTGTTTGCCGCCCCGCCCGCCTCCGGCGAAATCAATGTCGAGCGGGTCAAGTTCCTGCGCTTTGCCGAAGCCAATGGCCAGCACGACGCGGTGTTCAAACGCCTCAACGGCGCGCATTGACCGATTTGGGCATCTGGCGCTGCCAGATGCCCTCAGCGCGTTATTGGCTGTCCGATAAGGTGTAGGTGGCGTTGTCGCACAGCGAAACGCTGGTCTCGGTGATGACCTGCTTGGTGTCCAGAATGAACTCCATGGCAAAATCGCATTGGCCTGCGGCATCCTTGATGGTCACGGTGCCAGATTCACCGGCCGGGACCAGCACGTTATCACCCAGAATGTCGTCGCCCCAATCGGTCGCATCGGGGGTGGACAGGTAGATGTACAGGATATTGTGGCTCGATTTATTGTCGAGCGTGAATGCCAGCGGGTCCGCATGGGCAATTGTAGGCACTGCAACCAAGGCAAAGGCGGCCAGGCTGGCCAGATGACGCTTTTTCATTTGGATTCCCCCCAAGCGCTAGATCGCGCTCAATGTAAAAGGGATGCCGGAGTGCCAGCAATAGTGCAAGATTATTTGCGACAGGGCGCTCAATAGCTGCGCAACTGACGAAAAAACGCCTGCAACAGCGCCGCGGACTTTTGTCCGCCAATGCCGCCAATGACTTCGGGTGCATGGTGGCAGCTAGGCTGTTCGAAGAGCCGGATGCCATTTTCGACGGCGCCGGCCTTGGTATCTTCGGCCCCGAAATACACCCGCCGCAGCCGTGTATGAGCGATGGCGCCGGCGCACATGGCGCAGGGTTCGAGCGTCACGTACAGATCGCACCCATCCAGCCGCCCGGTGCCGCGCTTGGCCAAGGCGCTGCGGATCGCCAGCATTTCAGCATGCGATGTCGGATCGCCCAGCGCCTTCATCCGGTTGCGCTCAGCGGCAAGCACGGTCTGCCCCTCCATCACCACCGCCCCAACCGGCGCCTCACCATTGGCGGCGGCTTCTTCAGCCAGCGCCAAAGCCAGGTCCATGGGGGCGAGCGTGGTCATGGCAATCAGCTAAAGGAAACAACCTGCGGATCGACATCGGCGGAATAATCCACGCCACCGAGACCGAACCCGAACAGCTTGAGAAATTCCGCGCGATACTTGGGCAGATCGGCAAGCGTCCCAAGGCTTTCGGTGGTCAGAGCCGCCCAGCGCTTCTTGAGTTCGGCCTGCACCGTCCCGGACAGTTCCCAATCATCGACGCGAACGCGGGCCGCCTCGTCCAGCGCGATATCGCCCTGCAGCTTGACGCGGAACAGGCGATCGATTTGCTCGATCGTGCCTTCGCCGATGCCCATTTCATCCATCACCTTGATCAGCAGGGTGCCATAGAGCGGCACGACCGGGATGGCAGAACTGGCCTGGGTGACCACCGCCTTGAGCGCGACAACGTGCGCAGCATGTTCACCGAACTGCGCACGAATGGCGGCAGCGGCGCGGTCGAGATCGCCCTTGGCCTTGCCCAGCGTGCCCTTGTGGTAGATTGGCCAGGTCAGTTCGCTGCCCAGATAGGTGTAATTGAGCGACTGGAAACCCTCGGCCAAAACGCCGGCTTCGGACAACGCCGCAATCCACAGTTCCCAGTCTTCGCCGCCCATCACCTTGACGGTGGCCGCGGCTTCTTCCTCGGTGGCCGGCTCGACGGAAATTTCGGACACTTCGCCAGTGCCGGTATTGAGGGTCTTGGAGGTCACCGCAGTGCCATAGGGCTTGATGGCGGAGCGATACAGCACGCCATCTTTGGGATCGGTGCGCACGGGGGACGCGACGGAGTAAACGATCAGATCAACCTGGCCCAGATTGGCTTTGATGGCTTCGATAGTCTCAGCCTTGATGGCGTCGGAAAACGCATCGCCTTCGATGGTGACGGCGACGCGTCCGGCCGCCTTGGCGCGCATTTCGAAGGCGCGGTTATTGTACCAGCCGGCGCTGGCGGTCTTGTTTTCCGCTGGCGGGCGCTCGAACGAGACACCAACGGTACCGGCATCGCTGCCGAAGGTCTTGACGATGCGCGAGGCCAGGCCATAGCCCGTGGAGCAGCCCAGAACCAGCACGCGCTGGCGCTTTGATGGAATGGCGCCCTTGACCACGACATGGTCGATCTGGCGCTGGATATTGGTGGCGCAGCCGACCGGGTGCGCGGTGGTGCAGATGAAGCCGCGGATTTTTGGCTCGATGATCATGGCTGGGCTCCCAAACAGAATGTGATCCGCACATAGCAGACAGCCGCTCGCCTGTCACAGTGCTGGCGATGGTTTTCCGGGTTTTGCCGCCTCTTTGCGGCATTTGCGCGGTGGGCAATCGCCGGAACCGGGTCGGAATGAGCCCGCCGATCCCCTATACTGACGCACAGGAGAATCGCCCTTGCCCATCCGCCAGCTTCCCGACGATCTGATCAACCGCATTGCCGCTGGCGAAGTGGTCGAGCGCCCGGCCAGCGTGGTCAAGGAACTGGTGGAAAACGCCATCGATGCCGGTGCCTCGCGCGTCGTGGTCACCACTTCCGGCGGCGGCAAGACCCAGATCCGCATCGAGGATGACGGTCACGGCATGGATGAGGCCGACCTGATCCTGTCGGTCGAACGCCACGCCACTTCCAAGCTCGGCCCCGCCGATCTTGATGACATCCGCACGCTCGGCTTTCGCGGCGAAGCGCTGGCCTCGATCGGCTCGGTGGCCGAACTGACCATTTCCACCCGCACGTCCGATGCGCCGAACGGGTTGCGGCTCGAGGTGCGTCATGGTCGCAAGTCCGGGCCGGTGCCGCAGGCGATGAACCGGGGCACCATTGTCGAAGTCAAAAACCTTTTCGCGCTGATCCCGGCGCGGCTGAAATTCCTCAAGACCGACCGGGCTGAAGCCGGCGCCATCACCGACGTGGTCAAGCGCCTCGCCATGGCCAACCCGGCAGTGCATTTCGTGCTCAATGGCAGCGATCGCACCGCCTCCAATTGGCCTGCCATCACTGGTGACGGCGCCCTCGCCGCGCGGCTGGCACAGGTGATCGGCGATGATTTCTCGCAGAACTCCGTCCGCCTCGCCACGGCGCGCCATGGCGTGGTCGTCGCCGGGCTGGCGGGCCTGCCCACCTATACCCGGGCCAATTCGCTGTCGCAGTTCTACTTCGTCAACGGCCGCTCGGTGCGCGACAAGGTGCTGGTTGGCGCGGTGCGTGCCGCCTATGCCGACTTTACGTTCCGCGACCGCTTTCCGGTGATCGCGTTGTATCTGGCGGTCGATCCCGCCGAGGTCGATGTCAACGTGCATCCGGCCAAGGCCGAATTGCGCTTCCGCGATGCCGGCGGGGTGCGGTCCGCGGTGATCCGCGCCATCGGCGACGCGCTGACGGCGGCTGGGTTCAAGGCCTCGACCACTGTAGCCGAGGACATCGTCGGGGCCTTCACCACCCCGCACTACGCGGCAACGCGCCCCGCCTCGGCACCGCTGATGATGTCGAACGAAGCGGCGGCATTGCGCAGCTATGATCAGCCGCATCACGGCGAGCCAATGACCACGGCCTTTGCCGGGTTTGCCGAGCCGAGCGGCAGGGTCGAAGCCATCGAGCCGGCGGGTCTGGTCGAGTATCCGCTCGGCACGGCGCGGGCGCAGATGTTTGATAATTTCATCATCGCCCAGAACGCCGATGGCCTGCTGCTGGTCGATCAGCACGCGGCCCATGAGCGGCTGGTCTATGAGCGCTTCAAGGCCCAGCTGGCTTCCGGACCGGTGGCCAGCCAGAGTCACTTGATCCCGGTCATCATCGAACTGCCCGAGGAAGATTGTGCCCGGCTCGAAGACGCGGCGCCCGATCTGGAACGCTACGGGCTTTACCTCGAACGCTTCGGCCCCCGCGCCATCGCCGTGCGCGAAACCCCGGCTCTGCTGGGCAATACCGATATCGACGGGCTGGTCCGCGACCTCGCCGATGGTCTTGCCGAATGGGAAACCTCCTCGGCGATCAGTGACCGCATGGAAGCCATCATCGGCCGCATGGCCTGCCACGGCTCGGTCCGCTCCGGCAGGCGGCTGCGGGTCGATGAAATGAACGCCCTGCTGCGCGACATGGAAGCCACGCCCCATTCCGGCCAATGCATCCACGGCCGCCCGACCTATGTCGAACTCAAGAAGCGCGACATCGAGCGGCTGTTCGGGCGGACGCGGTAGGGCGACCGCCCCAAGCAGAACGGGTGGAACTGGTGCAGAACCCTTAAGCCGCTACCGGCCCGATATAGCGCGATTGTGGCCGGATCAGCCGGCCATGGTCGATCTGCTCGCGCGCATGCGCGACCCAGCCACCGACACGTCCCACCGCAAAAACGCAGGTGAATGCATCGCGCGGGAAGCCCAGCGCGTCGAGCAACAGCGCGGTGTAAAACTCGACATTGGTTTCGAGCTTGCGATCCGGCTTCCTGATCGCCAGCAGCCGCAGCGCGGCGGTCTCCGTCGCTTCAGCCAGCGCCATGCGCTCCACCGCAACCGCGCCGTCCGACGCCAGCCGCCCCAGTGCCGTCTTCAGCGCATCGGCACGTGGATCGCGGACGCGATAGATCCGGTGGCCAAAACCCATAATGCGCTCGCCCCGCGCCAGTTCAGCGGCCAGCCATGTCTCGGCGTTGGCAGGCGTGCCGATGGCGTCAAGCATATCCAGCACTGGCCCCGGCGCGCCGCCATGCAGCGGTCCCTTGAGCGCACCCAACGCCGCCAGCACTGCCGATGTCAGCCCAGCGCGGGTCGAGGCGACGACGCGGGCAGCAAAGGTCGAGGCGTTAAGCCCATGGTCGGACACGGCGACCAGATAGGTATCGAGCGCCGCCACCTGTACGGCAGATGGCGCCGCGCCGGTCAGCATCCGCAACATATCGGCTGCATGGCTCAATGCTGCATCTGGAGCCACCAGCGCCAGTCCCTGCCGCACCCTTAGCAGGCCGGAGGTGAACACCGCTGGCGCGGCGAGCAGAAGATAGGCCGTCGCCTTGTCCTCTCCATCGGGCAATCGCGCCATCAATGCGCGCAGCGCTTCGATCGGCGACAAAGCAAGGATAGTGGCATCCACCGATTTGAGGTGGTGAAACACCTCGCGCCGCGCCGTTGCCAGTTCGCGCCTGATACTTGCCGCATCGCCCTGTAAAAAGCCGCCCGCCAGCAAAGCCAGCAATTGCTCATAGCTGGTGCGGCCCGCCAGATCGTCCAGCGAATAGCCGGCAATCACCAGCCGGCCATTGATCCCGTCAACATCCGACAGCGTGGTTTCCGCTGCGATCACATCGTCCAGACCCGAGTACATGTTGCTTCTCCTGTGCTTTCGGGGTAAATCTACCTAATCAAGATTGACGTCAATCTTGATGCAAAAGATCAATGTGAGGCGCAATGGGCTGGGTCACGGCAGAACAGGCACTCGACCGCCTCGGCACCAAGCCGCAAACGCTGTATGCCAATGTCAGCCGTGGCCGGATTGCCGCCAAACCCGATCCCGCCGATACCCGCCGCAGCCTTTACAGCAGCGAGGATGTAGAGCGGTTGGCCGCTCGGCAGCAGGGGCGGCGCAGGGCCGAAACCGTCGCTGCGCAAGCCATCGATTTTGGCGATCCGGTGCTGCTGACGTCCATTTCCACCATCGCCGATGGCAGGCTGCTGTATCGGGGTCAGGACGCCGCGATACTGTCGCGCGACCACGACCTCGGAATGGTCGCGGAACTGTTGTGGGGTGCCCAGCGCGTGAGTTTTGCGACCGACGTCGAGCAGGCGACCGGGCTGGGCATCGCCCCGGCTTTCGTCGCCCTTGGTGCCATGGCGGGCGTTGCGTTACCCACGCTGGGACGCTCGACAATCGTGTTGCACCGAGACGGCGCGACAGTTGTCGGCATTCTGGTCAGCGCGCTTGCCGGACCAGGGCTTGAGCCCGTCCACCTGCGGCTTGCCCGCCACTGGCAGCGCCCGAACGCCGCCGATCTGATTCGGCGGGCACTGGTGCTGCTGGCCGAACATGAACTCAATGCGTCCACCTTTGCCGCACGCGTCGCCGCCTCGACCGGCGCGTCACTGGCGGCGACCGTGCTGGCGGGCCTCGCCACCTTGAGCGGCCCGCTCCACGGCGGCGCGGCGGCCGCCATGCGTGACCTCATCGCCCATGCTCACCGTGATGGCGCCGATCAGGCGATCCGCAGCGCCTTGCTATCTGGGCGGTCGCTCCCCTGCTTTGGCCACCG
Source organism: Devosia sp. (assembly GCF_039927955.1). GTDB lineage: Bacteria > Pseudomonadota > Alphaproteobacteria > Rhizobiales > Devosiaceae > Devosia. Next base: position 53,404 of record NZ_JBDSUA010000001.1, read on the forward strand.
GCTCTATCCCAATGGCGACGCGCGGGCGATCGAACTGGCCGCGCATTTCGCCTTGCCGGCGCTGTATGCCGAACTAGCCGAGGTGGGTGTGGCAGCAGTGGGTGAACAGCCAAATATCGATTTTATGCTGGCGGCAATGACGTCCGCCTACGATTTGCCGGCCGACGCCCCGCTGATCCTGTTTGCGCTGGGGCGGTCTGTCGGCTGGCTGGCGCATGCGCTGGAACAGGTTCAGACCGGGACGCTGATCAGGCCTCGCGCGCATTATGTGGGGCCTGCACCACTGGATTGAGTGTTCCCGAAGAACCCCCTCCCTTCCCTCCCCGCAAGGGGGAGGGTGAACCCGGTGGAATTGGCTAGATGGCGCAACAAACGCGATGTCACCCTCCCCCTTGCGGGGAGGGAACGGAGGGGGTTGCCGCCGCAGGCACCCGCCTACTGAAACACACTTGCCCCACGGTCCGCCACGCCCACCAGGCTCCGGAACCCGGCAAACAGCTCCCGTCCCATGCCATAATGCTGGGACCGCAAATCCTCGACCGACGGGGTGCGCGAGCGGAACTCCTTTTCGTCGCCAAGGAACATCAGCGTGCCCTCATTGGCGTCGAGGCGGATCATGTCGCCGTCGCGGATCTTGCTGATCGGGCCACCGTCGATGGCTTCGGGGGTCATGTGGATCGCCGCAGGCACCTTGCCCGATGCGCCAGACATGCGGCCGTCGGTCAGCAGCGCGACCTTGAAGCCGCGGTCCTGCAACACGCCAAGCGCCGGGGTCAGCTTGTGCAGTTCGGGCATGCCGATGGCGCGCGGGCCGGAAAAGCGCACCACGGCGATCACGTCGCCATTGAGTTCGCCGGCCTTGAACGCGGCCTGCATGCCTTCCTGACCGTGGAACACCCGGGCCGGTGCTTCAATAACCCGATGTTCGGGCTTTACCGCCGAAACCTTGATCACCGAACGTCCAAGATTGCCGGTCAGCAGCTTGAGCCCACCGGAGGTCTGGAATGGCGTCTTGGCCGAGGTCAAAACCTTTGGCAGCGCCGACTCGTTGGGCGACGGTTCGAAGGCGAGCTTGTCTTCGAGCAGCTTGGCTTCGACCGTATAGCCGGAAAGGCCGGTGCCCCAGACGGTGCGGACGTCTTCGTGCAGATGGCCGGATTCCAGCAGTTCCTTGATCAGGAAGCCCATGCCGCCAGCGGCGTGGAAATGGTTCACGTCGGCAACGCCGTTGGGATAGACGCGGGCCAGCAGCGGCGTAGCGTCGGACAGATCGCTCATATCGTCCCAGGTCACTTGCAGCCCGGCAGCGGCAGCAATGGCGATCAGATGCATGGTGTGATTGGTCGAACCGCCCGTGGCGTGCAGGCCGACCAGGCCATTGACGATGGTCTTTTCGTCGACGATGTGGCCAACCGGGGTATAATTATTGCCCTGCGCCGACAGCGACAGCGCGCGGCGGGTGGCTTCTTTCGTCAGCTCATCACGCAGCGGCGTGCCGGGATTGACGAAGCTGGCGCCGGGCAGGTGCAGGCCCATGATTTCCATCAGCATCTGATTGGAATTGGCAGTGCCATAAAAGGTGCAGGTGCCGGCCGAGTGATAGGATCTGGACTCGGCTTCGAGCAGTTCAGCGCGACCGACCTTGCCCTCCATATAGAGCTGACGGACCTTGCTCTTTTCGTCGTTCGGCAGGCCGGACGGCATCGGGCCGGCGGGCACGAATACTGCGGGCAAATGCCCAAAGGTCAGCGCGCCGATCAGCAGGCCGGGGACGATCTTGTCGCAAATGCCGAGATAAACCGCGGCGTCGAACATGTTGTGGCTGAGCGAAATAGCCGTCGCCATAGCGATCACGTCGCGCGAAAACAGCGACAGGTCCATGCCGGCCTGACCCTGGGTCACGCCATCGCACATCGCCGGCACGCCACCGGCGACCTGCGCGGTGGCGCCCATCTTGCGGGCGGCTTCCTTGATGATTTCGGGGTAGAACTGATACGGCTGATGGGCTGACAGCATGTCATTGTACGAGGTGACGATGCCAAGGTTCAGCGTCTTGTTGCCGGCCAAAGCCGCCTTTTCCGAGGGGGTACAGGCGGCAAAGGCATGGGCGAGATTGCCACAGGCCAGCGCCGAGCGATGCACACCCTGCTGGCGCGCCTCTTCGAGCCGGTTGAGGTAATCGCGCCGCGTGTCACGGCTGCGGGCAGCGATGCGATCGGTCACATCCTGGATGGCTTTTAGCACAGACATAGTTGCTCCTTGGTGGGCGCCGGCAGCGGCCATCACGATCGATTGGGGATCGCGACAGGAGCTTTATGGGGCCCAGTAGACGGTTACATTCTGGCCGGAGCGCAAGACGGCACGGATGGGCATGTCCTCTACGGGACCTTCGCTCAGAGCGGTGTCGAGAACGCCGGTCTTTTCTTCCCCCTCGATGTGGAGGTAGAGCCCTGCCGTGTTCAGCAAACGCGGCAGGGTAAAGGTGACGCGCGGTTCGCCCGCGCCCGGCGCGCGGATCGAAATCACGGGGCCGGGCGCGCTCAGCGCCTCGGCCAGAGTGTCGCCGCCCGGAAAGAACGAGGCGGTATGGCCATCGCTGCCCATGCCAAGCACGACGGCGGCAAAGGTTGTCGGCAGTCCGGCCAGCAGCGCGTTGGTCTTGGCGATATGGGCCGCATCAGGCTCGTCGCCGCCTGAATAGAGCGGAAAGAAGCGCGCCACGGCGGCCGGCCCCTGCAGCATCTTTTCGTTGACCAGCATGGCGTTGGAGCGGTCGTTGGTATCATCGACCCAGCGCTCGTCCACCAGCGTGACGATCACCTTGGACCAGTCGACATCCTTGTGCTTGCCCAGCGCCATGAAAAACCGCGACGGCGTCGAGCCACCCGATACCGCAATGGCGGCTACGCCTTCGGCTTCGATCGCCGCATTGATGTGGGCGGCGACGCTGTCTGCCAGCTCGGCAGCCAGCGCCAGACGGCCCTCGAAAGTGCGGCGTTCGATGCTCAATTAATTATCGTCCTCATACCAGGTGCGCCCATCGCGTTCGATCAGGGCAATCGCCCCGCTCGGGCCCCAGGTGCCAGCGACATAGGACTGCGGCGGTTCGCTCGAACGGTCCCAGCCCTCGCGGATCGGGTCGACCCATTTCCACGCCTGCTCCAGTTCGTCGCGGCGCATGAACAGGGTCTGGTTGCCACGGATCACGTCGAGCAGCAGCCGCTCATAGGCCTCGGGCGTGCGTTCGGTGAAAGTCTTGGCAAACGAGAGGTTCAGCGGCACTTCGCGCAGGCGCATGCCGCCCGGGCCTGGGTCCTTGATCATCATCATCAGCTTGACGCCTTCGTCTGGCTGCAGGCGGATGATCAGCTTGTTGGCCTTGGCCGCGCCCTCGGCGTGATCAAAAATCGAGTGCGGGATCGGCTTGAACTGGATGCAGATTTCCGAAACGCGGCTGGCCATGCGCTTGCCGGTGCGGAAGTAGAACGGCACGCCAGCCCAGCGCCAGTTCTCGACTTCGGCCTTGAGCGCTACGAACGTCTCGGTGCGGCTGCCCTTCTTGGCTTCGGGCAGTTCGTCCTGATAGCCGGCGACCGATGTGGTTTCCGACTTCACGCCCTTGTACTGGCCGCGCACGGTCGACTTGGCCACGTCGCCGTTGACGATCGGCTTGAGGGCGCGGAGCACCTTGAGCTTCTCGTCGCGCAGCGCGTTGGCATCATCCGACGCCGGCGGCTCCATGGCGACGAGGCAGAGCAGTTGCAGCATATGGTTTTGGATCATGTCGCGCAGGGCGCCAGATTCATCGTAATAGCCGCGCGTGCCGGCGCCGACCGATTCCGCCACAGTGAGCTGGACGTGGTCGATATGGGCCGAATTCCAGATCGGTTCGAACAGGGTATTGGCAAAGCGCAGCGCCAGCAGGTTCTGCACTGTCTCTTTGCCCAGGTAATGGTCGATGCGGTAAACCTGATCTTCCTTGAAGATCTTGGAGACGCCATCGTTGATTGCCATGGACGAGGCCAGGTCGTGCCCCAGCGGCTTTTCGATGACAACGCGGGCGTCGCGGCGATACAGCTTCTTCTTGTACAGATATTCGGCAATCGGCTCGAACAGGTCCGGCGCCACCGCAAGGTAAAAGGCGCGGACGATCTTGGGGTCGTCCCGCAGCGCCTTGCCCAGATCGCCGGTGCCTTCAGGATTGGTGGCGTCGACCGGCACGTAGGAGAAAATCTTGACGAAGCGATCGATGACCGCCGGATCCTGGTAGGGGGGCTCGACAAAAGCCGTGATCGCGTCGCGCGCTGCTTGCTGGAAATCAGCGCTGCTCAGCTTGGAGCGCGAGGCGCCGATAATGCGGCTATTCTCGTCGAACTGCCCGTCCTTGAAGCGGTGATACAGCGCCGGGATCAGCTTGCGCTTGGTCAGGTCGCCGGTAGCGCCGAACACCACATAATCGAATGGCTGGACTGGAATGATACGGCTGGACACGAGATGATAGTCCCTTCAGGGCAAGATTCAGGCAGAAGCGAAATTCTGTTTGGCCAGGATCAGCGCGCCATGCAGCGGCTCGAACCGCGGCAGCGCGACAAAGTCGCCATAGCGCTGTTCGAGCAGCGGAAACAGGCGTTGGCCAAAGCCGCCGACGATGGCCAGCTTTTTAGCGCCGGTGGATTTGAACCAGCGTACATAGGTATCGATATAGCCCATCTGGATGTCGATGAGTTGCTTGGCGATCGGATCGCCCTTGTCGAAATATTCCATCAGCACCGGGACCAGCCTGCCGAATTCTCCCGGCGCGCGGCCGATCAGCACGTCGTCGCACCCTTCGGTGCCGTCGCGGCTGATGATCTTGAGGTCCATTTCGGTGGCAAACGACCAGGTCATCGCCGCCTGATTGTTGCCGCCCAGCAGGCGGATGATTTCTTCGGTCAAGGGTGACGCGCCGATCAGCCCATCGGTGGCCTCGACCGACATGCGGGCCAGTTCGCGACCGATAATGGCTCCCGACATCTGGTCGCCGATCTGAAAACCCCAGCCGCCGACCTGAAAGCGCTGTCCATCGATGATCGACAGGGCCGCAGAGCCAGTGCCGACAATGGCGACGCCGCCATCTTCGCCACCCAACGCGCCGGCATGGGCGATATCGATATCGTCATAAACCTTCACGCCGGCGAACGGCCAGGGTCGGGCCGAAAAGGCAGCGCGGGCCGAATCCATCCGACCACCGGCCATGCCGAAGCAGGCATAAGTATTAGCGGCTTGGGCAATGTCGATTTCGGCGGAAGCAAACGCATCGCGCATGCCGTCGCTGATCGCCTTGTAAGCCGGGTCTCCGCCATCGATCTGCAGATTCGAGCGGCCGTTCCGGACTTCCGCGAGTGTCACAAGATTTTCATCGGCCAGACGAATACGACAATTGGTGCCGCCTCCATCAACGCCAAGATAATATCTGGGCACGCCCGCGCCTCCATGGTGTGGCATACTAATAGTGCGATCAATTCGCGCGGACCATAGTGCGAAAGATGCTAAGACGAAAGTAGAATAAGCGGCAAATTTGGGCATGCCTAGACTCGTTTGAGCATGGCATGGTTGCGCGGGTTTCGGCCCGGCGAAATGGAAAGGTATTTCCAATGGGACGACATGCGCTGGTGCTGGGTGGCGCCCGCTCCGGGAAAACCGGCTTTGCCGAGCGACTGGCGCTGCGCACGGCGCATAAGCCGGCCTATCTCGCCACAGCCGAAGCCCTGGATGCCGAAATGCGCGACCGGGTGGAAAGCCACCAGCGCGGCCGCGCCGAGCACTTCACCACCATTGAGGAACCAGTGGCCCTGAGCGGCGCACTGATCGCGGCGGCAGCCACGCATGATGTGATTCTGGTCGATTGCCTGACGCTGTGGATTTCCAACCTGCTCGGCGCGGGCGAGGATGTGGCGCAGGCGGTGGACGAGTTGGCCACCACCCTGACGCAAATCCAGCATGCCAAAATCATCCTGGTCAGCAATGAAGTCGGCCTCGGCATCGTGCCCGACAACAAACTGGCCCGCATGTTCCGCGATCTGGCCGGCGCCACCCACCAGCAATTGGCGCAGATTTGCGATGACGTCTATTTCGTTGTCGCCGGGCTGCCGATGACGCTCAAGGGCGAGCGGGCGGAGTAGGCAAGAAACCCCTCATCCGCCCTTCGGGCACCTTCTCCGGCAAGGGGAGAAGGGAGACTCAGTATTGTGACCAAGCGCAGGGCCTCCCCTCGCCCCTTGCGGGAGAGGGACAGATTTTCTGCGTTCAGCAGAAAATCAGGGTGAGGGGTTGCGATCTATCAGCCCTCACCACCAAGCCATCCACGACAACACTGCCACCACCACACTCACCGCAAACAACACCCCCAGCACCGCCTGATACAGCTGCAACGCCCGCAAAATATCGCTGCCAACCAACACCCGCTTGCCATCACCAAATGCCGGCAGATCGACCATGTCACCATCATAGCTGCGCGGCCCGCCCAGCTGGAAGCCCAGCGCCCCGGCAAAGCCCGCCTCCGGCCACCCGGAATTGGGCGAGGCATGCTTGCGCGCATCGCGTCTAGCCGTCGCCCAGGCTTTGCCCGGGCTGGCATGCGGCACGAAAAAACACGCTGCAGTAATCAGCACCGCAGTCAGGCGCGCCGGAACCCAGTTGACCAGATCGTCGAGCTTGGCCGCCGCCCAGCCATAATCGCGATAGCGCTCATTCATGTGCCCGATCATCGAATCGGCAGTGTTGATCGCCTTGTACAGCGCGATGCCCGGCAGCCCGAACAGCACCAGCCAGAACCACGGCGCCACCACCCCGTCAGACGTGCTTTCAGCCAGCGTTTCGATCGCTGCGCGCGCGACGCCAGCTTCGTCGAGCGCGTTCGGATCACGCCCGACGATCTGGCTGACTTCCTTGCGCCCGGCGTCAAGCGAAACCCCGAGCGCATCGGCCACAGCCCGCACCGCGCGGCCAAGTTCCTTCTGCGCGAGGAACGGCGTGGCGAGAATGAACTCCAAAATCCAGCCCTGCGGCACCTGCCGGGTCAGGTGCTGCACCAGCAGTGCGACCGCCAGCGTCACTAGCAGCAGGATGATCAGCGACAAAATCCCAGCGTCGCGGCGCTCCTTCGGGGTGCGTTCGCGCTTGTCGATAGCGGTTTCGAGATAGTCGATCAGCTTGCCGAACCACATCACCGGATGACCGATGGACTGGATGAGTTGCGGCGGATAGCCGGCATAGCGTTCGAGCAGCAAGGCAAAGGGCGCAATAAAAACGTGCATCAGCGGGCATCCACAGGCTGGGCGAGCGCATAAAGCGCGTCGAGATCGAGATGGGTTTCGAGATGGGCGGCCAGCGCGTCGAGCGTGGCTTCAACGCCCGCCTCATAGGCGGTATCACTGGCATTGTTACCCAGAAAGGCGCTGCGAAAGCCGTCCGAGGCGAAAACGCCGTGCAGATAAGTGCCGGTCACCAGGCCATCCGCGCTCCGCGCGCCCTCCGGCTGCGCGCCGATGCTGGCAAATGGCCGGGTGCGATCAGCGCCCTCGGTCAAGCCCATATGCATATGATAGCCGGTGATGGACTGGTCATGCAGCGCGTCGATGCCATGCACCACGCCGAGCTGTTTGATCGGCGCCAGCATGGTTTCCACATCGAGCAGGCCAAGCCCCGCGCTGGTGCCCGGCGCCCCCTCGATACCATCCGGATCGGCGATGGTCTTGCCCAGCATCTGGTAGCCGCCGCAAATGCCGAGCACCCTGCCCCCGGCGCGATGATGGGCCAGGATATCGATATCCCAGCCATGGCTTCGCAGCGCCGCCAGATCGGCCCGCGTCGCCTTGGAACCGGGCAAGATCACCAGATCGGCGTGGCGCGGAATGGGCTTCCCCGCCTCAACGATGATCAGCTCGACATCAGGTTCGGCCCGCAGCGGATCGAGATCGTCAAAATTGGCGATGCGCGGCAGGCGGGGCACCGCAATGGTGTACCGGCCACCGCTGGACCGCTGCGGCGCATCGAGCGCCAGCACGTCCTCGGCGGGCAACCGGTGCGCACCGGCAAACATTGGCAGCGGGCCGAACACCGGCCTGCCGCAGCGTTCGGCAATAAATGACTTGCCCGCATCGAACAGCGACGGATCGCCCTGAAATTTGTTGACCAGCGTGGCGACGATCAGCGCCGCATCGGCCGGATCGATCACCGCAAAGGTGCCGACCAATGCAGCAATGACGCCGCCCCGATTGATGTCACCGATGACGATCACCGGGACATTGGCCGCCCGGGCAAAACCGAAATTGGCAATATCGCTGGCGCGCAGATTGACCTCGGAGGCGCTTCCCGCCCCCTCCACCAGCACCAGATCGGCGGTTTTCGCCAGTTCGTGAAACGCCCCCAGCACCTGCGGCATCAGTTCGCCGCGCATCTTGAAATACTCGCGCGCCGGCATCGAGCCGACCCGCCTGCCCCGCACCACCAGTTGCGCGCCGGTTTCCTGCTCCGGCTTGAGCAGAACCGGGTTCATCGCCGTGATCGCAGGGCGATTGGCGGCGCGCGCCTGTAGCGCCTGCGCCCGGCCAATCTCGCCGCCATCCTCGGTCACCGCCGCATTGTTAGACATGTTCTGCGGCTTGAAGGGAGCGACCCTCAGCCCGCGCTTGGCGAAAGCCCGACACAGCCCCGCCACGATCAGCGACTTGCCGACATCGGAGCCGGTGCCCATGAACATCAGTGCCTTGGCGCTCATGCCGAACCCACATCGATGACATGGGCGTAAGACCCCATCACCCTGCCGATCACCGCGCCCATCGGCGGCAGCGTTTCGGCATAGGCATCCTTGGCGTGAAACAGCGGCGGCAGGCGCGACTGCCTGGCCGACGAATAATGAAATTCATGTCCCGCCAGCCGCTCCGGCCACGGCAACGGACTGGCATGAGCCAGCCGGCGATAGCCCAAAATCCGCTTGGGCCGATCGATGCGGGTCACCACCGGCAACAGCCCGGCCATGGCGTGCGGCACGCCCGCCTTGTCGATCAGCACCTCGCCCAGCGCCATGAAGCCCCCGCATTCGCCATAAATCAGCGCATCGCGGCTTTGCGCAGCAACGAGACCAGTTTTGAAATTGGTTGCGGCGGCAAGCGTCGCGCCGTGCAGTTCGGGATAACCGCCGGGCAGAAACACCGCATCGGCAGCAGCATCCGGCGCTTCATCCGCCAGCGGCGAAAAAAACGACAGCTCAGCCCCCGCCTGCCGCCAGCCATCGAGCAGATGCGGATACAAGAACGCGAACGCATCGTCACGGGCGATAGCGATGCGCTGGCCCAGTGGCGCCAGACGCGGCGTATCCGCCTCATCGGTCAACGGCTGCGCCAGGTCGAGCACTCTGCCCAGATCGACATAGTCACCGACGCTCTGCGCGGCCTGCGCCAGAAAACCCTCGAAAGCCGCAATCTCATCGGGCAGCACCAGACCGAGATGCCGCTCGGGCAGCGCCAGTTCCGCATTGCGCGGGATCGCTCCCAGGCAGGGAATACCAGTTGCCGCCAGTGCGTCGACCAGCATGCGTTCATGCCGCGTGGAGGCAACGCGGTTGAGGATGACGCCGGCCACTCGGACGCCGATGCGCCAATTGGCAAAGCCCGCAACCAGCGGCGCCACCGACTGGCTCTGTCTTTCGGCATCCACCACCAGCACCACCGGCAGTTCCAGCAGTTCAGCCAGATCGCCGGTTGAACCAGTGCCGTCGGCCGCGCCATCGAACAGGCCCATGACCCCTTCGATCAGCAGCAGATCGGCATCGGTGCTGGCAGCCAGGTGCTTCAGCCGATGACCGCTCATCGCCCAAGGATCGAGATTGATCGCCGGGCGCTGGGCGGCACGGCCGAGAAACGCGGGGTCAATATAATCGGGGCCGGTCTTGGCGGGCGCCACTGAGATGCCGCGTTGGCGCAGTGCCGCCAGCAGGCCCAGCGTCACCACGGTCTTGCCCGAACCCGAGCGCGATGCGCCGATGACGAGGCCCTTAGCCAAACGCACTCTCCCGCGCCGCGCCGGTGTACCAATCCAGCACCGGCCGATAGGCGCTGACCGGCCCGACGACAACGATGGCCGGTGTCGGCACATCCTGCAGTCCGATAGCGTCAGCCAGGGTGGTTTCGAGCACCTGCTGCAGCGGTGAAGCAGCATTGGAAACAATCGCCACCCGCTCCGCCGGATCGCGCCCTGCCGCCAGCAGCTTGGCGGCAATAGTGCCCAGATGCTTGACTGCCATGAACATGACGATCACCGGAGCGGCCCGGGAAATCGCCGGCCAGTCGAGCGGTGACACATCGCCGGTCTCGTCGTGGCCGGTGAGGAAAATCACCGACTGGTTGGTCTCGCGGTGGGTCACGGGAATGCCGGCATAGGCCAGACCGCCCAGGCCCGACGAAATCCCCGGCACGATGCGAAACGGCACCCCCGCCTCGAACAGCGCGGAGGCCTCTTCACCGCCGCGCCCGAACATGAACGGGTCGCCGCCCTTGAGCCGCAAAACGCGTTTGCCTTGCCGTGCCCAATCGATCAGTTGCAGTGAAATATCGGCCTGTTTCGGGCTCGGCTTGCCGCCGCGCTTGCCGGCGAACACTTTGAGCGTCTTTGCGGGCGTCAACGCTAACAATTGGGTAGCAACAAGGGCGTCATAGACAACCACGTCGGCCTGTCCGATTGCGTGATATCCGAGCAGTGAAATCAGCCCCGGCGCTCCCGGCCCCGCGCCCACCAACCAGACCGAACCCGGCTTGAAGGTTGGAAAATCGGCGGTGTCGAGAGCGGCAAAGTGCCCTTTTTTCCCGACAATGGATTTCAGCCAGCCGAACATCGAGTTCCCCAATTCCGGATCAGCTTATATAGGTCTTTGCCATGAGTGAAACCGCCGATGAGCATGCCCCCGATGGAAAGCCGCTGCGGCGCGGCTGGACCACCGGCGCTTGCGCCACGGCGGCAACGAAATCAGCGCTCTCGGCCCTGCTGGGCGGGGGATTTCTGGACCCGGCGAGCATCACCCTGCCCGGCGGGCGGCAGCCGGGATTTGCGCTGGCGCACGAGGTTTCGGGCGACGGCTTTGCCGAAGCGGGAATCATCAAGGACGCCGGCGACGATCCGGACGTAACCCATGGCGCCCTGATTATCGCACGGGTTACACACGGCATTGCCGGAAATGGCGTAACCTTCCACGCCGGCCCTGGCGTCGGCACGGTGACCAAGCCCGGCCTGCCACTGGCGGTCGGCGAGCCGGCAATCAACCCGGTGCCGCGATCCATGATGAGCGCGGTCGTCCACGAGCTTGCTACAGCGCATGGCGTGGCGCCGGATTTTGCCGTGACCATTTCGGTGCGCGACGGGGAACGGCTGGCTGAAAAGACCTGGAACGGGCGGCTGGGGATACTGGGAGGCCTGTCGATCCTGGGCACCACCGGGATCGTTATCCCCTATTCGTGCTCGGCCTGGATTCATTCGATCCATCGCGGCATCGATGTGGCCCGGGCGATCGGGCTTGATCACATTGTCGGCTCGACCGGCGATCTGTCAGAGAAAGCCGCGCAAGCGCGGCTGGGCCTGCCGATGGAAGCCTATCTCGATATGGGCGATTTCGTTGGCGGCATGCTGAAATACCTCAAGGCGCACCCAGTGGCCAAGGTGACCATCGCCGGCGGCTTTGCCAAGCTGGTGAAGCTGGCGCAAGGCGCACTGGACCTGCATTCGGCGCGCTCGACGGTGGAACTCGAGGGGCTGGCGGCCCTGCTGATCGAGCTTGGTGCCGATGCTGCACTGGTGGCGCGCGTGCCGCACGCCAACACCGCCAACGAGGTACTGACGATGGCGGGCGCATTACCCCTGGCCAATGCGGTGGCCCAGCGGGCTAAGGCGCAGGCGCTAAAAATACTTGGCGGCGACAGCATTGCCGTCACGATCCTGATCGTTGATCGTTCAGGGCGAATCGTGGGCGAGGCTTGAATGAACATCCTGATTCTGGGCGGCACCGGGGAAGCACGCGAACTGGCCGGGGCGTTGGTTGATCTCGGCCACACCGTGATCACCTCGATGGCCGGACGCACCAGTGATCCGATCCTGCCCAAGGGCGACCTGCGGATGGGCAAATTTGGCGGCATTCCGGGGATGGCCGCCTATTTGCGGGCGGCCCATGTCGACCGGCTGGTGGATGCGACCCATCCCTATGCCGGGCTGATCTCGATCAACGCCGTCGCCGCAGCCAAAGCCACCGGCGTTCCGCTGGTGCGCTACATGCGCCCGGCATGGGTACAGCAGGAAGGCGCCAACTGGATCACGGTTGAAACCGTGGCGGAGGCAGCGGCTGCCTTGCCCAGCAATACCGATGCGCTGCTGACCACAGGCCATACTGGGCTTGAGCTGTTTCTGGAACGCGACGATTGCGAATTCGTCGTGCGACTGATCGAGCCGCCCGAGATCGAATTGCCCAATAATGCCAAACTGGTTTTATCCCGCCCGCCCCATTCGGTAGAAGACGAAATGGCCCTGATGCGGCGCGAAGGCATCACCCATCTGGTGACCAAGAATTCCGGCGGCGCGCAGACCACCGCCAAACTGGCAGCAGCGCAACGGCTCGGCGTTCAGATCGTGATGATCGGTCGTCCGGTTTATGGCCCGGCCGTCGAAGCCAGCACCGTGGACGAAGCGCTGACAGCGATCTTGAATGGACCGTCTTAAACGGCCACTCGCTCCCGCCGTCTCGCTCCCAACTATCCCACCCACCGCGTTCCGACTGAGAGTTTGGAAAGGTGCTGACCTACTAAGCCTGCCGGGTTTTCTTCTTGCCGGCATTGCGCAGCACATGGGTGAAGTCGGCGTCGTAAAGCTTGGAATCCTTGAAGCGGGTTTCACCGAACACCCGGCCGACAAAAATCAGCGCCGTGCGGGTGATCTTTTCCTCGCGGACCCGGCTGCGCATTTCCGCCAACGTGGTGATGATGATTTCCTCGTCCGGCCAGGTGGCGCGGTAGATGATGATCACCGGGCAGTCCGGGCCATAATGCGGGGTCAGCGCAGTTTCGACATAGGCCAGATTGCGGATCGACAGGTGGATTGCCAGCGTCGCCTTTGAGGCGCCCAGCAGTTCCAGCCGCTCGCCATCGGGCACCGCACTGGCCTTGCCAGAGGTGCGGGTGATGATGATGGTCTGGGCGATTTCTGGGAGCGTCAATTCCGTGCGCAGGCGCGCTGCTGCGCCAGCGAATGCGGGGACACCCGGCACGACCTCGTAAGGAATATCCAGCGTGTCGAGGCGACGCATCTGTTCGGCAACCGCACCATAGATCGATGGATCACCGGAGTGGACACGAGCCACGTCCTGCCCCGCCTCGTGGGCGATGCGGATGTCTTCGATGATCTGGTCCAGATGCATCGGCGCGGTGTCTTTGACCAATGCGCCTGCCGGTGCTGACGCGACGATTTCCTGCGGCACCAGCGAACCGGCATAGAGGCAGACCGGGCAACGTTCGATCAGCCGCTGGCCCCGCAGGGTAATCAGGTCGGCAGCGCCAGGACCGGCGCCAATGAAATAGACGGTCATGAGGCAACCTTTTTGGCGTAGCCGCGCGGAGTGAAAGCGACGGTCTTGCCGTCGCCGCGCTTGAAGGCGCGGGAAGTGGAAGCCCCGAACAGCACGATGGTCAGCATGTCGATTTCGGTGGGATCGAACGCCGCCAGCGTGGTGACGCGAACGTTCTCCTCCGGCCGGCCAACGCTGGTGCCGATGACGACCGGCGTTTCGGGCGGACGGTGCCCAAGGTAGATCGCCTTGGCCTGTTCGATCAGATCGGTGCGGCGCAGCGAGCGGGGATTGTAGAATGCAGTGACGAAATCTCCCTCGGCCGCCGCGTGCAGGCGCTTGATAATGTCCTCGCGCGGCGTCAGCAGATCGGACAGGGAAATGGCGCAGAAATCATGGCCGATTAGCGCTCCGGCGGTCGCCGACGCCGCCTGCAGCGCCGAAATGCCGGGATGGCTTTCGACACCGACGCGGCGGGCGGCATCGGAGACGGCGCGGGTTCCGGTGGCGTCGAGCAATTCATAAACCAGCGCCGCCATGGCATAGATCTGCGCGTCGCCGGAGCAGACCAGCGCCACGGTTTTGCCGGTGGCGGCGAGTTCGAGCGCATGGCGGACGCGCGGCTCCTCGTCGCCGAGCGGAAAACGGTGTTCCTGTTGGCCCGATTGCAGGTCGGCGATCAGATCGAGATACAGGCCGTAGCCGACCCAGTCCGTTGCCACATCGAGTGCAGCGACTGCCGACGCGGTACGGGAGATGGCCTCGCCCGGCCCAATACCGACGATGTGTAATTGCCCCGGCGCCCGGCCGAAAGTTTCGGGATCGATCGGCGCGGCAGCGCGGCCGATAGCGCAGGTGGCGCGCCTGGACTTGTGCTTGGACACCAGTAGTTCGCCAGCCTTGAGCGCAGCAGCTTCGGATACGCCAGGCGTGCCAATCTCGGCTTCGACGATGGCTGATGGATTGACCAGCCGGCCGCGTTCTTCGTCGAGTTGGGATGCAGTGAACACGCGCAGCGGTACGCCGAAATGGGCGGCGACCGCGTGCAGGCCGGCTTCGTCTGCCTTGAGATCGATGGTGCCGATGGCGGCGAGGCTCAGCGGGGATAAATCATAGCGCGCAAGCGTTGCTGCCAGCAGATCGATGATTTCAGCCGCTTCGGTCCCCCGTTCGCAGCCGATGCCAGCGATCAGCGTTGTGGGGTGGACAATCAAACCGGTGCCGTCGGTTCGTTCGGTGACGGTGATTTTGACCGACCCGTCTTTGGCCAGCGGGTAGCCGGCCTCGGCCAGCCAGGGCGCTATTCCAGTCAAAGCAATGTCTTCACCGGCCAGCAGAGCCGCCATCGCCGGCTTGGCGTCGGCGGGATTGGCCAAGACATAACCTGCCGGCGGTTCGTCCAGACCGTGGGCGAACCTGCTGTCCGATGCAGTGGTCAGCGCGGCGGTGCCACCCAGACCATCGGCAATCCGTCGTGCGAGCCGATTGGCTCCATGATGGCCGCCGAGCAGCGGCACGACCTGCGCACCATCTTGACTGACGGCAATGACCGGCGATTCGTTGTGCTTATCGCCCAGGTGCTCGGCCAATAGCCGGATCAAAATGCCCGCCGCACAAACGCCAATGATTGGTGTGCCGGCCGCGAACAGGCGCGGCACCAGGGCCTTGTCGCCGACATGGACCGTACCGCCGGTCAGCGCCGCAATACGGTTGGCGGTTTCGGTGCCGGAGGCGGCAAAGGTCAGAATGGCGGGTTTCACGCTGTGGCCCAGGCTTCCTCTCCGCGATAGCAGAGGATGATCGAAAAATAAGGCCGCTCATCATGCGCGAAGGCTGCAAGCGGGGTGATGCGCTGGCGCGCGCCGGTGGCGTGTTCGATAACCACTGCATCGGCAGCATGGCCGGTTTCGATCAACAGGTCACGGATGCGATCGAAATGACGGCCGACTTTAATGATGGCCGCCGCTGGCGTGGAGAGCAGTTCGGCGCGCAACACATCGCTGTCGAGTGGCGCGGGCAGCACTTTGAGCGTTTCATTGCGCGCTGCTAACGGTCTGCCGATTGATGCTGCTGCCGCGGTTAACGAAGTGATACCCGGAACGACACTTATGTGAGCCGAAATGCGGTCCAGAAGATACATGGCCGAACCATAAAACAGCGGATCGCCCTCACACAGGTAAGCCACGTCACGGCCAGCATCGAGGTGGGCATGAATGGTGGTAGCAGCCGCATCATAGGCGGCGCGGCCGGGGGCGCGATCGACGGCCATGGGAATGGCGATCGGCAGCAAAATCGCCGCTGCGCCGATATGTTCGCGGGCAATGTTGTAGGCCATGGCGCTGTCTTCGCCGGTGGCTGGGTAGGCAACCACAGCCACATCGCGCAGGACGCGGGCGGCCTTGAGTGTCAGCAATTCCGGATCGCCAGGTCCGACACCTACCAGATGCAGCGTGCCGGTCATGGTTTGATCACCAGCCATTGGGTCACCGCCATGCGGGGGCGCAGGACGCGGTGGTCACCGACCTTGTCGAGCACCGAAATTTCGATCCGCACGATTTCGCCGCCCAGCCGTTCGTGGCGAAGGTAGATCGCCTGTTCGCCATCGAGTGTCACGGCGTTGGCAACCAGCCGACCGCCGGGGCGGAGTGCGATCCAGCAGGCGTCGAACAGCTCCTCGTTGCTGACGTCGCCCCCCATAAAAATCGCGTCGGGGGTAGGTTTGGCGGCAATGCTTGTGAGTGCCTCGCCGCTCTCGATGCGTAGCGTTGGCGCGCCGAGCGCCGCAGCGTTGAGGGCGATCATTCGTAGCCTATCAGCATCGCGTTCAAAGGCGATGGCTTTGGCATCGCGGGCAGCGCGCACCCACTCGATGGCGACCGAGCCGCAGCCAGCTCCGACATCCCAGAGCAGCGCACCAGGATAAGGGGCGAGCTTGGCGATGGTGGCGGCACGGACATCGCGCTTGGTCAGTTGGCCGTCCGATACGAAGGCATCGTCTGGGAGACCGGCAAGCGGGGGAAGCAAAGGCGCGGATTCAACCGCGACGCAATCGATGGCGAGCACGTAAAAATCGCCAATGAATTGAGTATCGAAGTTTTCCGCTTCGCTGCTGACGATATGCTCGTTCGGTGCGCCCAGGTTTCCCAGCGCGGTCATCAGGCTTTGGCCGTAGCCGCGATCCACCAGAATGTCGGCAGCGGCCACTGCGGTGCTTTTATCGCTGGTCAGCGCCAGAATGCGATTGCCCGGCAGGATATATGGATGCAGATTTTCCACCGCGCGACCATGGAGCGAGACGGTTGAAACGTGCTGGAGCGGCCAGCGCATACGCGCGGCGGCGAGTTGGAACGCCGACGGATACGGATGGACGGCAATTTCATCGCTGGCGTAGCGCTTTGCCAGTGTCGCGCCGATGCCAAACCACAGTGGATCGCCGGTGGCCAGGATTACGGTTGACGTGCCGCGCAGCGCGTCGATCTGGGCGAGCATGGCGTCGAGGGGGGATTGCCAGGGGGTGAGGTTTGCTGATGTTCCGGGCGCCTCTGTGGAGGTGAGCAGCGCAAGCAGTCGCTCCGCCCCGACTACAGTTTTGGCATCAGCGAGCAAAGCCAGCGTCGCCGGTGCAATTGCCTCGAGCCCGCCCTCACCCAGACCGATGATATCCAACCATTTGCTCATCGCGCGGCAGACTGCTTGGCGATGGCGTTAAACGCCGCGCTGGTGATGGCTGAGCCGCCGCGACGGCCACGCACGGACAGGTACGGAATGCCAGCGCCGGCCAGCAGCGCCTTGCTTTCCGCCGCACCAACGAAACCTACCGGGGCGGCAATGATCGCCGCTGGTTTCGGCGCCCCTGAAGCGATGATTTCGAGCAGATGAAACAGTGCAGTGGGCGCGTTGCCGATGACTACGACAGCGCCTGCCAGCCGGTCGCGCCAGAGTTCGACAGCTGCGGCGGAGCGGGTGGTGGCCAAGGACTTGGCAATGTCACGAATGGCGCGGTCGTTGAGCGTCACCACGAGTTCGTTGTTCTGCGGCATCGCGTCTGCGATGATCCCGGCATGGACCATTTCGCAATCGCAGAACACCGGTTTACCTTCCCACAGCGCCGCGATGGTGGCCTCGACGACTGCCGGGTCCCCGACGATGTCCGTTACCAGATCGATCATGCCGCAGGCATGGATCATGCGGATGGCGGCGGAGCGCAGCTCCGGCGGAAGCGACGACAGGTCGGCCTCGCGCTCGATGGTGGCGAAACTTTCGGCGTAGATGGCGGCGGGGTCGCGGAGATAGCTCATGCCGCCATTGCTCCGGCGGCAGAAGGCAAGTCCAGATGGCCGACACCGACGATCCAGCCTTCCTCGGTCACAGCGATTTCGTGCTCTGCGGCATTCAGCGATGCCGATGCCCCAAGCGCTCGATGCAGTGATCCATTGCGATCCAGTCTTGCGAACAGGCGTACCTGCGCTTCGACCTGCGCGCGATCCTTGACCATACCCTGTTCCAGTTGCTTGATGAGAGACGGGTAGATCTCGGCGATCACGATCGGTGCGTCGAGGCGCTGGTTGAAGTGCGTCTGGAATGGCCAGATGGCGATGTTTGGTCCCAGAGTCGGGTGGTGTCGCAAGGCTTCGAGCCGGGCTATTCCCAGCATGGCCTGGCTGCCGACTGACCCGGCATAGTAGAGCTGCCAGAGGGTTTTGGCGCCCTTGGCGTGGCGCTCGACCTGCCGGAATTCCGGCAGCGCGTCGAAGCGGTT
The DNA here is from genome assembly GCF_039927955.1 of Devosia sp. GTDB lineage: Bacteria > Pseudomonadota > Alphaproteobacteria > Rhizobiales > Devosiaceae > Devosia. The sequence goes on from NZ_JBDSUA010000001.1 coordinate 71,742, forward strand.
GCCGATCTTGCGCGCACTGAGAAATTCCCTTGAGTGCCCCGTTGGGCAACCCCAGAATTGAGCGCCCTGCGCCGACAAGCGAGTATTGAAACGCGCGGCGACTTCAAAGCGGTTGGAGAGGTTGTCCGGAGCGTCCTCGACCTCTCGCGCCAACAACGCCCAAAGCGAATGCCACTGATCGCTGCCGCCCAATTTTTCGGCGACACCAGCGGGATAGCCGAATGGGAAATCAAACCCAATTAGAACGCGTTGGCCGGCCACCAAAGCCCGCTCGAGCCGTTCGACGATAGTTGCCATCGCGGCGTGGCGAGTGCGCGGGTTTTGGCTGATCTCCAGCACCCCAGCACTATTGGCCTCGGCGATCCAGATAGAATCCCTGCCGGATTTCGGGCTGTTATTGGCCGACCAATCGACAGCGATGTAGCGGTCGAACAACGTCACGGCTTGGTGCGCTCCCGTTGCGCCAGCTTGCCCTGCACCTTGGGCAAGGTTACCGGGCCCAGCGGATGGCTGGCGTGCGGATAGGGGTGATGATGGTGGTCATCATGGCTGTGCTCGTGCGAATGAAAATGCGCTGCGATCGCTGCAGGCTTTTTGTAAACAAGGGCGTGTTCGGCATGGGTGTGCGAATGCGCGCCGTGACCATGGTCGCCATGCGGTTCGTGGCTGTGCAGCGGCGTCCAGGGCAGGCCGTGGGCCTTGCAGAATGCTTCGTCGCGGCAGGAAGCATCGCAATCGCCGCCGCAGGGGCAGTTATCCATGCCGCCATTGATGCCTTCGACGTGGTGATGGTGGCTTTCCTGCGCCATGCCGACTTCGGCCTCAAAGCCCAGCACCTGCTCGCGATATTTGCACATCGAGCAGTTCATCAGGTTCTGGCCGACCAGCATTTCCTGCAGGCGGTCCATGAAGGTATCGATCACCAGCGGATGATCGTTGAGATAGGGCGCGTTGAGGATGTCGACGCCGGAATACTTGGCCTGTGCTTCTTCGCTTGCAGCGTAAATCCGTTTGACCAGCACGCCGGTGAACAGGAAATATGGGAACACGATGATGCGGCGATAGCCGAGCTTGACGACATGGTCGAGCGCTGGGGTGACCAGCGGGAAGGTGACACCGGAATAGCTGACTTCGCCCCAGCCAAAGCCCATGCCTTCCCACAGCATGCGCATCACCTTGGCGACGTTGGAATTGGCGTCGGGATCGGACGAGCCGCGCCCGACCACCATCAGCAGGGTTTCGTGGCGTGAAATGGTCTGGTCGGCCGCGCCAGCAATGGCCTGTTCGATACGGTCGCCGGCGGCGCGGATCATCTTGAGATCGACGCCAAGTTCGCGGCCATAGGTGATGTCAAAACCACTGTGTCCGGCGGCGTAGGTGTTGAGCACCGAGGGAATGTCATTCTTGGCGTGGCCGGCGGCGAACAGCATGCCGGGCACCGCCAGCACCTTCTTCACGCCCTGTTCGCGCAGCCGATCCAGCCCCAAGTGAATGACCGGATTGGCAAATTCCAGATAGCCATATTCCACCGGAACGCCCGGCAGGCGCTCGCGTAAACGCTCGGCGAGGCTGGCGAATTCGCCAACGGCAAGCTGGTTGCGGCTGCCGTGGCCACACAGCATGACGCCGGTATCGGGGGGCAAGGACAGGATTTGAGTCATCGATCGCCTCTTGGCTGGGGACAAAGAGGCAGGTTCGGCAAAAAACCGTAGCAGCTCCGGAATTGGTCCCCGATTTGGGTCGACCGCACCGAACTCTGTTGCAGTTCCTGTGGGGAACGCTGCGCTGGAGCCGTTCTAGAGAAGCGGAACTGCGTGGTCAATCAAAGGCTTGACCATTGTCGGCCCAGTTCAGAATGCTTTTGAAAATGATTTGCAAATACAAGGACTTGCCGGACCCGTTCGCGCACGTTATGTCCGCTTCAGCAGCGTAGCAAACCGTAGGCTACTGCGATCTGGGGCAAGCTCTTGGCAGATAATTCGGCACGGCAGATTATGAGCATTGCGGCGGCCAGCCTGGTTGTCGGGCTGGTGGTGCTTGGCCTCAAGCTGGTGGCGTGGCGGATTACCGGATCGATCGCGCTGTATTCCGACGCGATGGAATCGATCGTCAATGTCGTCACGGCGATCACTGCGTTTGTGGCCGTATCGTTGGCGCAAAAGCCTGCCGACGCCGCCCTGCCCTATGGCTATCACAAGGCCGAGTATTTTTCGGCAGTCATCGTCGGGGTGGTGATCATCGTCGCGGCGATCCTGATCATTCGCGAAGCGGTGACGGGGCTGTTCAGCCCCGAGCTGCACGCCGCTTCGATGAACGGGCTACTGATCAGCGGCGGGGCGACCGTGATCAACGCCATATGGGCATTTTTTCTGCTGCGTTTTGGTCGCAAGGTGCGATCGCCAGCGCTGGAGGCCGACGCCAAGCATCTGTTCACCGACGTGATTTCCACGGGCGGCGTGCTGGTCGGTTTGGTGCTGGCCTTTGTCACCGGCTGGGCCGTGCTCGATCCGATATTGGCAGGTTTGGTGGCGCTGAATATCCTTTGGTCCGGTTGGGCTGTCATCCGCGATAGCGTCGGCGGCCTGATGGACGTGGCAACGCCCTTGCCGACGCTCAAGATCATCCGCGAGGTGATTGCCAGCAATGCGGACGGGGCCATCGAAGCGCACGACATTCGCACAAGACAGGCGGGTAAGCTGACGTTTGTTGAGTTCCATCTGGTGGTGCCAGGCATCATGACCGTGGAGCGCTCGCATGACATCTGCGACCGGCTGGAAGCCAAGCTCCGCGAGGCGGTCGAGGATATTCAGGTGACGATCCATGTCGAGCCTGAGGAAAAAGCCAAGCATTCCGGGATCGTGGTCGTTTAAGCCATCGCAATGTGACTTGCGGGACGCCGATGGCGCGGGCAAGATTTGTGTATGCGCACGCTGATCATCGCCCTCGTCTTTGCCGCCACCATCCCTGCCTTTGCGGCCGGCTGGTCGCATTACGACAATACCCGTTTCGGCTACGGCATCGACATTCCACCGGACTTTGATGCACTCGGCGAAAGCGACAATGGCGACGGACAGGCTTTTGAGCGCGGCGCGCGGGCACAAAAGCTGCTGGTCTGGGGTGGGTTTACGTTGGACGGGTTCGAGGCGGAAGTTGCCGCCCGGATGGGTTATGCCACCGCCGACGGCTGGACCATCAGCTATCAGGCGACAACACCGCAATGGGCCAGCTTTTCCGGCAGTATTGGCCAGCGCATTTTCTATCAGCGGATGATTTCGCTGTGCGGCGGCAGTCAATACGCCGCCTTCGCCGTGGAATATTCCCAGATCGATGTGGCGAAAATGGACGAGGTGGTCGGAACACTGGTCAAATCACTACGCGGCAGCGGCGCCTGTTAGCGCAGCACCCTGATCTGCTTGGGCTGAACACCCCATTCCGAGACCTTGCCAGTGATTTCCAATCGGTCGCCAAGCTGCGGTCGCGGCACGATCGACCGCGCGCATTGGCTAAAATCGTCATATTTGAGATTCCTGGCGATGGCCCGGCCGCAATTGCGGGAGCCGCCAATGGTGATTTCGTTTACCTGAAAGATGACTGTTCCGGTGGTGCCGCGGCTTTCGCCCAAGACGGCGGGAACACTGCTCAAGGCGCAATAATAGCCAGCGGCGCAGGCCACCACCAGCGTGGCAATCGTGCCGCGCCAGCCGGTGGCCGGCAGTAGTTGCGCGATGACGTAAAGCGCACAGAGCGCGCAGAGTACGGCGCAGGCCAGCCCCACCCAGATATTGGCCTCGGAATAGGCGCGTGTGGTGACAAAGCCGCGACCCGGGCCAATTGGCGCGATCATGGCGAAGCCGAGCAGCACGGCGCAGCAGGCAGCAACGCCGATGCGATCGAGCAGGCTCCATTCCTCGGTGGCATCATCTGCGTTGAACATCGGTCGGCCCCAGTTACCGACCTACTCAACCACAGAAGCGCCAAGCAAAACTTAAAGTCTAAAACTCAATACCGGCCTGGGCTTTAACGCCGGTGCGGAACGGGTGCTTGATCTCGGTCATTTCGGTGACCAGATCGGCAATTTCGATCAGTTCATCCTTGGCGTTGCGGCCGGTGACAATGACGTGGGTATCGCGCGGCTTGTTTTTAAGCACCTCAATGACTTCTTCGAGTGGCAGATAATCATAGCGCAAACAGATATTAAGCTCATCGAGCAACACCATTTTGTAGGCTGGGTCGGCGATCATTTCCTTGGCCTGTTTCCACGCGGCGGCGGCGGCGGCGAGGTCGCGCTGGCGATCCTGGGTGTCCCAGGTAAAGCCCTCGCCCATGGCGCGGATGGTCACCAGATCGGAGAATTTTTCCAGTACGTCGCGTTCGCCGGTGCCCCAGGCGCCTTTGACGAACTGGACGATGCCGACCTTGAAACCGTGGCCAATGGCACGGAATACCATGCCGAAGGCGGCGGTGGATTTTCCCTTGCCCTTACCGGTATGGACGATCAGCAGGCCGCGTTCCTCGGTCTTGGTGGCCAGCATCCGGGTGCGGGCCTCCTTCTTTTTCTTCATCTTTTCAGCGTGATAGGCGTCGCGTTCCGCCTCGGTCATCAGATCGGTCTTCTTGGGCGCGCGGTCGTTCATGGACGAAGCCTTTCTGCGGCGGCGATGATGATGGCGGCGGCCCGCTCCGGGGACAGATTGGTATTGTCGAGTTCAAGCAGGTTGGGGTGATTGATGGGCAGCAGCGCAACCGTGTCGCGCCGCGCCAGACCAGAGGCCACGTCGGTATACTTGAAATTCGCGCGGCGTTCCGGAGTCGGCAGCCGCAGTGCGTGCTGGTCGATGTCGCAGTTCAGCAGCACCGGCAGGAAGTTGGCGTTGCGGCGCTGCGCCAACAAGACGGAGCGCTCGAACCATCGCTGGTCTTCGGGGTCATCGGTCAGAGCGTTGGTGAGGACATAGCTATAGTCGGCAGGCGCAACCGCCTCGATGGTTTCAAAGGCGATTTCGCGGATACGGCCAATATGATCCCAGATGATCTCGGGCAGCTCGGATTTCCCATCGGAAGGCAACAGACTGAAAACTACGTTGTTGATCAAATGGTTATCGAGCAGACGAGCGCTGGTAGCAGCCACGATCGCCTTGGCAGTGGTCAGCTTGCCGACGCCGTAGTGGCCGAGCAGATAGATAATAGTGTTGTTCATGCGCTTCCCTCATGAAGGAGAGCGTAGGCGGAATTGGAGCGTGGGGTCCAGAGGCCGCGGGCGATAGCATCGTTGAATTTGGCGATCAGTTCATCGTAGCCGAAGTGGTTGTTCTGCCTGATGAAATCGCGCACTGAATGGTCTTCGACAAAGGCTTCGAAGGCCAGGTCGAAGTGATGGGTTTTGACCGCGCCGGTGGTGGCGGCGAAGGCGAACATATAGTCGACGGTGGCGATGATTTCGAAGGCGCCCTTGTAGCCGTGGCGGCGCACGCCATTGATCCACTTCGGGTTGACGACGCGCGAGCGCATGACCTTGGAAATTTCTTCCGCAAGGCTGCGGGTCAGCGGCCGATCGGGGCGCGAATGGTCGTTGTGATAGGCGGCTGGTTTGGTGCCCGACAGGGTTTCGGCGGTGGCGGAAAGGCCACCTTCGAACTGGTAGTAATCATCACTATCGAGAAGGTCGTGTTCGCGATTGTCCTGATTGTGGATCACTGCATCGATATCGGACAGGCGGGCGGCGAAGCGGGCGCGTTCGGGCAGGCCGGCAGCCTGCGCGCCATAAGCATACTGGCCCCAATTGAGGAAGGCCTCGGCCAGATTGGACTTGGTCTGCCAGTTACCGCTATCAATCAGGCCTTGTAGCCCGGCGCCATAAGCACCTGGTTTTGAACCGAAAATCCGGTGACCAGCGCTGAGTGCGGCTTCTGCTTCACTGTTGCCGGCGGCCATCAAGCCCAAGGCATCAGTGCGCATTCTAGCAGCAATGGGGTTCTGGTCTTCAGGTTCATCGAGAGCGCCGATGGCCCTGATGGCACGGTCGAACAGGGCGATCTGGGCGGGAAAGGCATCACGGAAAAACCCGGAGATGCGTAGGGTGACATCGACGCGAGGGCGACCAAGTTTGGCGAGGGGGATGATCTCGTAGCCCGAGACCCGGAGGGAGGACGGCTCCCATTTTGGCCTGGCGCCGATGAAGGCCAGTGCCTGGGCGATATCGTCACCACCGGTGCGCATATTGGCGGTGCCCCAGACGGAAAGGGCCAATGATTTCAAGTAACTACCGTGATCCTGGAAATATCTTAGAACGACATTCTCTGCCGACTTGCGGCCGAGTTCCCACGCGGTTGGGGTGGGAACGGCGCGATTGTCGAGCGAGAAGAAATTACGGCCGGTCGGCAGCACGTCGAGGCGGCCGCGTGAGGGGGCGCCGGAGGGGCCGGGGGCGATGAATTTTCCATCGAGACCATCGAGCAAGGCCTTGATTTCATTGGGTCCGCTGGCGGCAAGGCGCGGACGAATATTGGTTTCGACAGTGTCCAGAACGGCGCGCGTGGCGGTCCATTCGGGATCGGGCGAACGCCCCGATACCAGTTCGCTGGCCAAAGCCTCCAAGGCCTCGATTACGTCGCCATTGGTGCGAATATGAACGGATTCCGAGCGACCTAGAAATGGCGCCTGGGGTCCGGACCAATGCGTTCCCTGCCGGGCTGTGAGCGGATCGAAACCGAGTTTGAGATCATCGGCCAGCGCGCGGACCAACGAGGCATCATTGCCCCCATTGTCCCCGCGCGGGACGCGAGCCAAGGCGACGATCAGGTCGCGTTCGAGATCGCCGGCGGGGGACTGGCCGAAGATGTGCAGGCCATCACGAATCTGGGACTCCTTCAGTTCGCAGAGGAAGTTGTCAATTTCGGCCAAAGCCGCATCGGGATTGTCCGGCAAGGCGATGTCGCGATCGAGGCGCGCGTCCCTGGCGAAATCAAGGATACGGCGTTTAAGATCGGCCAGACGGCGGCGGTCCATGCCGGAGGCGGCATAATACTCATCGAGCAGGGCTTCGAGGTCTTTGAGCGGACCATAGGTTTCGGCACGGGTCAGCGGCGGCACCAGATGATCGATGATGACCGCGCCAGTGCGGCGCTTGGCCTGGGTGCCCTCGCCGGGGTCGTTGACGATGAACGGATAAAGATGCGGCAACTGGCCCCAGAGCGCGTCGGGGTAACTGGTGTCATCGAGCGCGGTGGCCTTGCCGGGGAGCCATTCAAGATTGCCATGCTTGCCGTTGTGGATCAGCGCGTGGGCGCCAAAGCAGTGGCGCAGCCAGAGATAGGCAGCGAGATAGGCGTGCGGGGGAACGAGGTCGGGATCGTGGTAATTCGCGGTTTCATCGCGGTCATAGCCGCGGGCGGGCTGGAGCAGGATGGCGATATTGCCGAAGATCAGCGCGGGGAGATGGAACGTGCCGCCGCCCACAAAGGGGTCGGCTTCGGGGCCGCCCCAGCGGGTGGTGACTTCGGACTGGATTTTGGCGGGGAGTGTCGCGAAGAGGCGGGCGTAGTCAGATAGTGGGAGTTGGGCGGGCGAGGTGCCGCGCTGTGGGTTGGCGTTGGTGGGGCCGGATTGCAGGAGGGTGATGAGGTCGTTGCCGCCGATGTCGCTGCCCCACCCCCTCCCTGCCTCCCCCATCAAGGGGGAGGTGTCGTGCCGGTGGTTGGACGGGATCGCGCCAGCTACTGGATGCGGCACCCTCCCCCTTGTGGGGAGGGTTGGGGAGGGGGTGAGGACGTACCCTGTCCCTTCCAACGCCTTCAAAATTTCCACTGTCGACTGCGGCGCGTCGTAGCCGACGCCATTGGCGAGGCGGCCGTCGCGGATGGGGTAGTTGGCGAGGACAATGGCGACTTTGCGATCAGGGCGGGCGGTGGCGCGAAGGCGGGACCAGTTTTTGGCTAGGGTGACGGCGCGGGCGATGCCACTGGGGTCGGGCGTGTAGGCCGAGAGCGGGCACTGCGTGCGGGCGTGCCAGACGGCGTCCTGTTTGTGGCCGATCAGGATGGCGCCGATGCGGCCGTCGAGTTCGGGCAGGACGATCTGCATGGCAAGGTCTTTGGCGGTGAGGCCTTGCGGATCGGCGGCATACTGTTCCTGCGGGCGGCCGCCTTGCAGGAGCTGGATGACTACGGCGTCGGTGCCGGAGAAGGGGTTGGATTTATCGTCGAGGCCATCGAGGCCGAGGGCGAAGCCGGTGAGGTTGAGGATGGCGCTGGGGGGGAAGGCGGCCAAGGCGTTTTGCACGAAACGCACGCAGGGGCCTTCCTTAAGGGAAGAGACGACCAGCGGGACCGGAGCCAGATTTTGGGCTTCGAGGGCGCTAATCAGGGCTTCGAGCGTGGCCGTGCCGGCGCCTTCGAGGGCGGCGCGGTAGAACAGGATGGGGATGTGGGAGGGGTGCTCGCCGCTCCTTGTGGGGAGGGTTCCTTTGCTCGGTGCGTGGGGTTCGTCCCCACCCCTGCTCCCTCCCCACAATGGGGAGGGAGACGCAAGGGCCGCGAGGTGTTGGCGCAGGGTTGGTTCGTCGGTGATGCCGAGGGTGGGGTGCCAGAGACCGAAGCGGGCGAAGGGGGTTGGGGTGAGATTAGTCAGACTTGGCTTCGAGCGCGTGGCGCCCCCCTCCCCTGCCCTCCCCACGAGGGGGAGGGTGCTGGATCCAGTTTGCGCCAGGCCGTTGAATGCCTTGAGCAGCGCATCGGCGTTGTCGGGGCCGCCGGCGGTGAACAGGCTGTGGAGTGCAGTCCAGTCATCGGGGTGAATGGTGGAGCGGTCGCGCAGGATCGGGTCCGGGTTGAGATCGCCGGGGAGGAGGGCCAGCGCGATGTTCTGGTTGGCGCAGAGAGCGGTGAGTTCGTCGACACCGTATTGCCAGTAGCTAGCGCCGCCGAGCAGGCGGATGACCACCAGCCTGGCGTGGCGGACGGTGTTTTCCAACCAGAGATCGACTGAGAGATTGTGCGACAGGCGGAGCGTGTTGGCGAGGCGGAGTTCGGTTTCGGCGGTGCGGTCGACAGCGCCGGCCAGCATGGCCAGTTCGCTATCGGCGGCGGAGGCGAAGATGATCTGGCCCGGCGTCTGGGCCAGATCAATGGCTTCGCCATCCTGCTGGATGGCCCCGGCCTGGGCGGAGAGCAGGTGCATTTCGGCCTCAGGCCTTTTTCAGAAACTCGGTGCGCAAAACCAGGCCTTTGACCTTTTCGGCATTGCACTCGATTTCGGCAGTATCGTCCGTGAGACGGATATTCTTGATCATGGTGCCGCGCTTGAGCGTGACCGAAGTCCCCTTGACCTTGAGATCCTTGATCAGGGTCACAGCGTCCCCATCGTTGAGCTGGGTGCCGTTGCTGTCCTTGGTGATTTCGGTCATTTGGGCTTCCTTGGCCTAAGCCGCTGCTTGTTGCAGGCTGGCGGTGATGGCGGCGCGGTCTAGTGGTTGTTCGCCGATGACCACCAAGGCGGTTTCGCGGTGTTCGCCATCGGCCCATGGGCGGTCGAAATAGGCGGTAATGCGGGGGCCGACGGCCTGGATCGAGAGGCGCGAATTGGAGCCCTCGATGGCGGCGAAGCCCTTGAGACGCAGAACGTCGTGGCTGCGGATGGTCTGCTCGATGGTGGCCAGCAGGTGGTCCTTGCCGGTGACTTTGGGGAAGCGCAGCGAGAACGAGTCGAAATCGTCGTGCTCGTGGCCTTCGCCGCCGTGTTCGAGTTCGTGGTGACTCTGGCGCTGTTCGATATTGTCTTCGGTGGACATGCCAAGGCCGAGCAGCGCGCCGAGATCGACATGGCCATTGCTGGTGCGGATGATCTTGGTGCCGGGACGGAGTTCGGTCAGCAATTCGGCTTCGACCGCGTCGAGCGCTGAGGCCGAAACCAGATCGGATTTGTTTAGAATGATCAAATCGGCCGCCACCAATTGATCCTCGAACAGTTCGCCCAACGGGGTTTCGTGATCAAGCATGGCGTCGGACTTGCGCTGGGCATCGACGGCGGCTTCGTTGGAGGCAAAGCGGCCTTCGGAGAGGGCGGCGGCATCAGCGACGGTGACCACGGCATCGACGGTGACGCGGGCCTTGATCTCAGGCCAGTTGAAGGCACGGATCAGCGGCTGCGGCAGAGCCAGGCCCGAGGTTTCGATGATGATGTGATCGAACTGCTCGGGACGGTCGAGCAGCGCGGTCATGGTGGGGATGAAATCCTCGGCCACGGTGCAGCAGATGCAGCCATTGGCCAGTTCGATCATGTCTTCTTCGCGACAGGTATCGTCCCCGCAACCGGCCAGCACCGCCTTGTCGACGCCGATATCGCCGAACTCGTTAATGATGAGGGCGATGCGTTTGCCCTTGGCGTGGGTCAAAAGATGGCGCACCAGCGTGGTTTTGCCGGCGCCGAGAAAGCCGGTGATGACGGTTGTGGGGATCTTGCTCATGCCGCAACTGCCCTTGGTGCCTTGGCTTCGGCCTTGGCCAAAAGCGTGGTGAAATAGCCGATCAATGGCCCGACCAGCAGCCAGAACACGGCCGAGGCGGCGAGCGCCGAGGCGGCAAACGAGGTCGCCAGATGCGCCGGGACGCTGCTGGCCTCTTCGGGCTGGGGCGGCGCGCCGACGATATGGGGGATCAGGATGAGCGCGGCGGCAATCGGAATGGCGATGGCGGTGTTTTTCCACTTGGCCAGCAGCAGGAAGGCGCCGCCGGTGCACAGCGCGGTGGCCACCCACCAGGTCTGGCGCGCCACCAGATCGGCCGCGGGCATGCCGGGCAGTTCGGGCGGCAGGCCGAAGGCTGGAGCCAGATGCAGGGTGATCCAGCCGGCGAGACCCCAGATCAGGCCGTTCTTGACGGTGATTTCGAGCTTGGCGACAACGGAGATGGCGACCAGCACCAGGGCAAAACCGATGGAAGCCAGGATATCGGCCAGCACGGTGAAGGCGATGCGCGGTAGGCCGTTATCGGGCTTCCATTCGTCAGCTGCGTGTTCGTGCGCGGCGGGAGCGGCAATTGCGGCGGTCGGAGCGGTCGTGGCGGCATGATCGTGCGGCAGAGCCTCGGCGGCGGCGGCTTCGGCGTCCTCATAGACCTCGGCGGCAAGGATCAAGGGGGCGACCTTCCATTGCTGGAGGCCTGACATGACAAGACCAGCCGCAAGCCCGGCAAGGACCGCAGCGAAGAAGATTCGCTGGAACAGTTTCATTTTGTATCTCTCAAGCCGCTGAGCGGCGTTGCTCTATTGGTCGCTGTTCGAACCGAAAAAGCGGTGCCCACTTTTTCTGAACAACTCCCGCTAATGGCAGGGGAAGCCGAGCGCATGGCGGCTGTCGTGCGCGCCATTGTGCAGCCGCATGTCGCTGGCAAAGCCGATGCCGTAGAGCAGCGTCATGCCTATCAGAAATGCGAGGCCACCGGCGATAAGCCGTTGAGAGATGGAAAGACCGGCAATGCCGGCTGTCTGGACCGTGGTATTCATTGGCAACACCCTCCGTGCGCGCGTCGAAAATTGGGCTCTGCGCCCGGTTGTTGTGCTGGCAGGTCTCCTGACTCGCGGTGGATACGGCTCCCCTCGCCTTCCCGGTTTTCACCAGTGGCATATGAGTGGAGCCCACCGCTTACAGTTGCGGGGGCAGTTCCGGTTTTGGCCCCGATTGGGTCGTCCGCACCGAATTCCCTTTTGATCCGCTCACCACATGGGCTTGCAGAACCAACACAGGTGCAGATGTACGACGGGGCGGCAGGGCGGTCAATCCGCCGCCCCGCCCCTTGGTCGACTATTCGGCGGGAACGTCGCCCTCGGGATAGGCGTAGCTGATGCTGATCTGGCTCAGGTGAACGCCGAGTTTTTTCAGCAGCGGCTCGTCGGTGGGGATGCTGACTTCGCCGGAGACAGCGCTGACATCGAGATCCTGCGGATAGTCATCATTGGGCACGAAGGCGAGGGAGAGGAAGCAGCTCTTGTCGTCATCGCCATTGGCCAGGGCGCCGGTTTCGATCTGGGCGCCGCCGCCGTAATCCCACCAGAAACCGCCGATGGTAAAGGGCTTGCCGTTGATGGCGACCACGTCATCGACGGACATGCCGACACGCAGACCATGCGGGCCACTCATCGATGGCGGCAGGTAAACAAAACCAAGACGCTCGCGCGTGTCATCGTTCTGCCAGCCGAACTCCATGCTCTTTTCAGGGTTCTTCGGAAACACGGTGGTGGCGAGCATCTGTTCGCCTTCGGCGCCATCAACCATGCCGGTGACGACATTTTCAGCGCCGTAGGTCTGTTTCAGCAGGGCTTCTGAACTATCGGGGCCGAACACGCCGGTACAGGAAAAGGCGGCAGGCTTGTCCTTGGCATAGGCTGGGGCAGCGGCGAGGCAGGCGCAGAGGGCAAGCAGCGAAAGGCGGGCGAGCATGACGGAGTTTCCTTTGGGGTTAACGGGTTGCCGGGGTCGCGCCACACTAGGCGACTCAGCGTATGAACGGCAGCTGAAAAGGAGATGTTCATGAAGCCGATCAAGTTTTCCAAGGAGGAAACCAAGGCCATAGTCGGAGAGATCCAGGATTATTTCCGCCAGGAGCTGGACCAGAGCATCGGTTCGATCCCGGCCGAGATGCTGATGCTGTTCTTTGTCGACAAGATGGGGGCGTATTTTTACAATCGTGGGCTCTATGACGCGCAGGGGCTGCTCAAGGAAAAAATCGACGATCTGACCGATTCGATCTTTGCGCTGGAACAGCCGACCAAGCATCTGCGTTAAGGCGCGCCCCCCTACTTCCGGAGCTTTCATGGGCCTCAATTTTGCTACCCTGGCACCGATCGGGCTGCTGATCGCGTCGAATGTGTTCATGACCTTTGCCTGGTATGGACACCTCAAAATTCCAGGGCTGGCGCTGTGGGTGGCGGTGATGACCTCGTGGGGGATTGCACTGTTTGAATACTGGCTGGCCGTGCCGGCCAATCGCATTGGCTACGCTGTCTATACCGGGGCGGAACTGAAGACGATCCAGGAGGTGATTTCGCTTTCGGTGTTCGTGCTGTTCGCAGTGTTTTTCCTGGGTGAACGGCTGACCTGGAACCACGGCGTCGGCTTCCTGCTGATCTTTGGCGGAGCATTCTTCATTTTCAAAGGCCCGCTGAAGTAGCGGCTGGCGGCATCGGAGCAGCGTCGTTGGCACTGCGGCCATATTGGCGCGGCGAGCAGCCGATGACGCGCTTGAAGGCGGTGCTGAAGGCGCTGTCGGATTCATAACCCAACGACAGGGCGATGGCAGAGACCGAGTCGGCGGAAGTTTCGAGCCGTTCGGCGGCGAGCAGCATGCGCCAGCGCGTCAGGTAGTCCATCGCCGACGTACCCACTGTGGTCTTGAAGCGCAGGGCAAAGGTGGAGCGCGACATGCCGGCGCGTTCTGCCAGAGTTTGCAGGGTCCAGTTGTGGGCCGGCTCGGCGTGCATGGCGTTGATGGCGGCGCCCATCTGCCGGTCGGTGAGGGCAAAGAGCCAGCCGACGCCGCTCTGAGCAGATTCGGCCATGTGCAGGCGTAGCGCCTGAACCAGCATCATATGGCTCAGATGCTGGGCGATGAGATCGCCGCCGGGCCGGGCCTCGCGCAATTCCTCGATCATCCGCTCGACACACCAGCGCAGCGCGGCCTGATCGCTTTGTTTGCGCAGATGGACGATGGGGGGCAGCATTTTGAGCAGGATGCCCGCATCGCCCGAAAGCTCGAAGCGGCTGCCGACGAGGAATAGGTCGCCCCCACCATTGTAGCAGATGCCGCCAGTGCGCCGGTCACGGTGGCGATCGAACACGGTTTCAGCGAGGACCGGGGGCAGCGCCAGATCGCTGGCGAGCCGAAATGGCCTGCCGCCCGGCAGCAAAAAGGCATCGCCGGCCTGCAGATGAACTGCCTCGGCAATGCCATCGACCGCAAGCCAGCACTGGCCCGAAATCACCGCGTAGCACTTGATACCGACATTGCCGCTGAAGCGGACGGACCAGTCGCCACCGGCGTCAAAGCCGGTGGAAATGGAGCTGCGTGGCTTGAGCAGCGAGAGCACATCTGAGAGCGGGTCCATGATAGTTCCGGACGATTGCAAAGATATGACGGACAATAGCGCATAGATCGTATGGACGCCAATGGATAACTTGGTGTTGCAGGCACGGACTGCCCGACAACAAGGAGATATCGAATGCGCGTTTTTGTGACAGGTGCGAGCGGGTTCATTGGCTCGGCGACGGTGCGAGAATTGATTGGCGCGGGCCATTCGGTGCTGGGGCTGGCGCGATCGGACGAAGCGGCGGCCATCGTGGCGGCGGCGGGTGCGGAGGTGTACCGCGGATCGATCGACGATCTCGATAGCCTGCACGCTGGCGCTGCAGCGGCGGAGGGGGTTATCCATACCGCCTTCAACCACAACTTTGCGACTTTTGTCGCCAATTGCGAAGCGGACCGCGGGGTCATCGAGGCGCTGGCTTCGGCCCTGGAGGGCTCGGACCGGCCATTGGTCGTGACGTCAGGAACCGGCTTCCATAAGGAAAACCACCGCGCCGCGGAGTTCAAGTCGCATCCGCGACTGGCAACCGAGGAGACCGCGGGCAAGGTGGCGGCACGCGGCGTCCGCACTTCAGTGGTGCGGCTGCCGCCATCGGTGCATGGCGAAGGTGAGCATGGTTTCGTGCCGATGATCATTGCTGCGGCGCGAGAGAAAGGTGCTTCGGCCTATGTGGGCGATGGGTTGAACCGCTGGCCTGCAGTGCATCGGCTGGACGCAGCGCGGCTGTTCCGGCTGGCGCTCGAAAAGGGCGCCGGGGAGGCCTGGTATCATGGGGTCGGCGACGAGGGGGTGGAGTTCAAGACCATTGCCGAGGCAATTGGGCGGCATTTGCAGTTGCCGGTGGTGAGCAAGGCGCAGGTAGACGCTGGCGCACATTTTGGTTTTCTGGGCGGGTTTGCCGGAGTGAATTGCCCAAATACCAGCGTGTTGACACAGGAACTGCTGGGGTGGAAGCCGGTGGGGATGGGGCTGATCGAGGATATTGAGGCGGGGCACTATTTTGGGGCCTGAGCCCTCAGATCAACTTCGCTGAAGCACCCCCACCCCTGTCCCCTCCCCCATCAAGGGGAACTGTTTACCTACGATCCTTTTTGGATTCTTGTGCTGTGCAAGTGATTTGCTCAGGAGGATGGGATGGATTGTCCCCGGTGTGGTGGTGCGCATCTGATCAGGCG
>NZ_JBDSUA010000002.1:0-101963 GCF_039927955.1 Devosia sp.
GGATCCGAGCACGACGAGCTTGGCGCCCATTGAGACCAGCGTATCGACATGCTCCACCAGCATGTCGAGCCCCTTCTGCCGCGTCAGCCGGCTGACGACGGCGAACAGCGGCCCCGGTGTGTCGTCGAGGCTAAAGCGTAGTTCTAACGCACGTTTGTTTGCCTGGCGCTGATCGGTGCTGTTGTGGCCGAAATTCGTATGGAGGGTCGGATCCAGCTGCGGATCCCACTCCCGATCGTCGATACCGTTGGTGATCCCCACCAGCACGTCCGCCCGCGACCGCAGGATGCCCTCAAGCCCCATGCCGTATTCCGGCGTCTTGATTTCGAGGGCGTAAGTCGGGCTCACCGTGGTGATCGCATCCGCAATCTGCAGGCCCGCCTTGAGATAATTTATCTGCCCGTAATACTCGACCGCGCTTTCGCGAGCCGCCCGAAAATCAAGTCGCAGCTCGTTGAAAATGTCCCAGCCGAACAGGCCCTGGAACGCGATGTTGTGAACCGTCTGGATGGTCTTCACGCGGCTTCCGCCGTTGAACCGCAGGTAAGAAGGCACCAGCCCCGCCTGCCAATCGTGGCAGTGCAGAATGTCCGGCGTTGCGCCATCCACCGCCCCGCGCCCGATTTCATAACCGGCATAGCTTAGGGCAGCAAAACGCCGCCAATTGTCCGGCCAGTCTTTCCGGTCGGGCCCCAGATAGGGATTGCCGGGGCGATCAAACAGATGATCGGCTTGGAGGACGATCAGATCGAGACCCTTCGCCCGCCCGGCGATCAGCGCCGCCGGCCCGCCGAAGAAATCGGCATAGGACGCAAGCGTTGTCTCGCCTTCGAGCGCGCTCATGACCGCCGGATAGCCCGGCACCAGTGTCCGCACGTTCACGCCGTGATCCGCAAGGGCGCGCGGCAACGCACCTGTCACGTCGGCCAGCCCACCCGTCTTGATCAACGGGTAGACCTCCGACGTGACCGAGACGATTTCGATCATTTGCTCGCCTGATAGTGATTGAGCATCGGCTGTGTAATCAGCGTCACCCCATCATCGGTTCGGCGGAACCACTTCTTGTCGAACTCCGGATCCTCTCCGACGACGAGGCCCTCCGGAATGACGACACCCCGGTCGACGACAACCTTTCGCAGGCGGGCACCGCGATTGACGGTGCAGTACGGCAGCACCACCGCTTCATGCAGTTCGGAATACGAGTGAACGCGAGAGCCTGTCGACAACAGCGTCCGGTCCAGCGCACCGCCCGACACGATACAGTCTCCGGAGACCAGCGAGTTGACGGCGGAGCCGCGGCGGCCTTCGAAATCGTGCACGAATTTGGCCGGTGGCGTGATCTCCGCGAAGGTCCAGATCGGCCAATCGCGATCGTAAAGATCGAGCTGTGGATTGATGTCGGTCAGATCGATCGAAGCCTTCCAGTAAGCATCAATCGTGCCAACGTCGCGCCAGTAGGCCACTTCTTCTTTCGAGGAACGAACGCAGGAGCGGGTGAAGCGGTGCGCCCAGGCAGTGCCGTTCTTGACGATATAGGGAATGATGTCCTTGCCGAAATCGCGGCTGGAGCCTTCTGTAGCGGCGTCGCGACGCAACTGTTCCATCAGGAACCGCGTCTCGAACACATAGATGCCCATCGAAGCCAGCGCCATGTCCGGCTTGTCCGGAATGCCAGGCGGGTCCTTGGGCTTTTCGATAAAATCGATCACCCGGTCGCGGCCATCGACATGCATCACGCCAAAACCCGCTGCTTCCATGCGGGGCACTTCCAGGCACCCGATGGTCACGTCGGCCCCGGTGTCCACATGCTGGCGCAGCATGATTTCATAGTCCATCTTGTAGATATGATCGCCCGCCAGCAACACGATATAGCGCGGACCATAATCCTCGATGATGTCCATGTTCTGGTACACCGCATCGGCAGTGCCGGCATACCACATGTCTTCCTTGACGCGCTGGCTGGCCGGCAGCACGTCAAAACTCTCGTTTCGCTCGGTGCGCAGGAAATTCCAGCCACGACCCAGATGGCGGATCAGGCTGTGCGCCTGATACTGCGTCGCCACCGAGATACGGCGAATGCCCGAATTGATGGCGTTGGACAGCGCGAAATCGATGATGCGCGACTTGCCGCCGAAATACACCGCCGGCTTGGCGCGCCGGTCGGTCAATTCCATCAGTCGTGTCCCGCGGCCACCGGCGAGGACGTAGGCCATGGCCTCGCGTGCGAGCGGTGATGGAACTCTATAGTCAGCCATTATACCCTCCTCATAGTGCCCGGATTAATCCGGGTCTGTGCACCGATACCGGATCAATCCGGCTCGAATTTCAAAAACAGCGTCGACAGCGGTGGCAGATAGAGATTGGCGTAAGCCGGCCAATGCCCGCCCTTGCCTTCCAGCGCCGTCACCACGCCCTGATTGCCTGTATTGGACCCCGAATACCAACCGGCATCGGTATTGATCCGCTCCACCCATTTGCCGGCGACCGGCATCGGGATGGTATAGTTCTCGCGTGGCACTGGCGTGAAATTGGAGACGCACACCACCGGATCCTCGCCCGGCGCGCGGCGCACCCAGGCAAACACCGAGTTGGCGTGGTCATTGCCAATGATCCACTCAAACCCTTCAGGCTCGCAATCGCGGGCATGCAGCGCCGGCAACTGCCGGTAGGCGGTGTTCAGATCGGTCACCAGCCGCCGCACGCCCTCGTGCATACCGGCGTCGAGCAGCCACCAGTCGAGCGCCTTGGCCTCGGCCCACTCTTCACGCTGAGCAAATTCCTGGCCCATGAACAGCAGCTTCTTGCCGGGGAAACCCCACATGAACGCGTAATAGGCGCGCAGATTGGCAAACTGCTGCCAGTCATCGCCCGTCATCTTGTCGATCAGCGAACCCTTGCCGTGAACCACTTCGTCGTGGCTGAGCGGCAGCACGAAGTTTTCCGAAAAGGCGTATATGGCAGCAAAGGTCATGTCGTTGTGGTGGAAGCGACGATGCACCGGCTCACGGCTCATATATTTGAGCGTGTCGTTCATGAAGCCCATGTTCCACTTGAACCCGAACCCCAGCCCACCAGTATGCACTGGCTGGCTGACGCCCGGCCATGAGGTGGATTCTTCGGCAATGATCATGGTGCCGGGATGTAGGCGATAGGCCTCGGTATTAACGCGGCGCAGGAACTCCACCGCCTCGATATTCTCGTTGCCACCAAATTTGTTGGGCACCCACTGGCCCGACTGGCGCGAGTAATCGAGGTACAGCATCGACGCCACGGCATCGACGCGCAGCCCGTCGAGATGGAATGTCTCCAGCCAGTACAAGGCGTTGTTGACGAGGTAGGACACCACTTCCTTGCGGCCGAAATTGTAGATCGCCGTGTTCCAGTCCGGATGGTACCCCTGCCGCGGATCGGCATGTTCATAAAGCGCGGTGCCATCGAAATGAGCCAGACCATGCTCATCGGTCGGAAAATGGGCCGGAACCCAATCCAGGATAACGCCCAGACCGGCCTCGTGCGCGGCATCGACGAAGCGGGCAAACGCCGCCGGATCGCCATGGCGCGCGGTGGGCGAATACATGCCGACCGGCTGATAGCCCCAGCTTGGATCAAACGGATGCTCGGTGATCGGCAACAGCTCGATATGGGTGTAACCCATGTCGGCCACATAGGGCACCAACTGCTCGGCAAGCTGATCATAGGTCAGGAACCCGCCATCGGGACGGCGCCGCCATGACCCCAGATGCACCTCATAGATCGACATCGGCGTGCGGCGCCAATCGCGCTGGCCGCGCTCCTCGATATATTTGGCATCGGTCCATTTGAATGGCGTCGGATCCGGCACCACCGAAGCGTTCTTCGGGCGCAGTTCCGATTGGCGCGCAAACGGATCGGCCTTGAGCGGCAGAACTTCGCCGTTTGGACCCAAAATTTCGTATTTGTAGATGGTCCCGGTACCCAGCACCGGCACGAACACTTCCCAGATGCCGGTATCGTAGCGCTTGCGCATCGGATTGCGGCGGCCGTCCCAATCATTGAACGGACCGACGACGCTGACGCGCTGCGCATTGGGCGCCCATACCGCAAAATGCGTGCCGTGGATGCCCTCGAATTCCATCTCGTGGGCGCCGAGCTTGTCGAACAGCCGCAAATGGCTGCCCTCACCGATGTAATAATCATCCATCGGGCCCAGCACCGGGCCGAAGCTATAGGGGTCGTACACATCCCATTCGCCGCCGGCATTCTTGGCGTGGTAGCGGATCGGCTGCTGCTGCTCGATCTTGACCTTGCCCTCGAAGAACCCGGCCTTGTGGCGCGGAATCAGATGGCCGAGCTCCTTGCCGTCGAGCGTAAACGCCGTCAGCATTTCAGCATTGGGAACAAAGGCACGCAGCACGAATTGGTCGTCGATATTCTGCAGCCCAAGAAATGCAAACGGATTGCCGTGCTGGCCACCCACAATTGCTTCAACTTCCCTGATATCTGCCTGCCAGTTTTCCTTGGTCAAACGCGCTTCCCCTCACCAAAATAACACGCTGCGCACACCCCACCCCTGGGATGCGCATCGCTTCGGACCTCACCGCTCGCAACGGCGAGGCCCTATAATCGTCTAGGCGTTCGGCACTTTCACGCCCCAGATGTCCTCGGCATACTGCCGGATTGTCCGGTCTGACGAGAAGAAGCCAACCCGGGCCGTGTTGCGGATCGCCATGGCGTTCCAGCGGCGTGTATCGGCCCAGATAGTGTCCACCTTGGCCTGTGCCGCCGAATAGGCTTCGAAATCGCGCGCCACCATGAACCAGTCATGGTCATAGAGCCCGCCGATCAGATCCCGATACCGGTTGGGATCATCCGGCGAGAACACGCCGGAACTGATCGATTCCAGCACTTCCTTGAGCCGGGGCGACGCATCGATTGCGGCACGCGGCACTTCGCTGCGGGCGCGCTTGTCGTTCACTTCCTCGGTAGTCAAACCGAAGATGACGATGTTTTCTTCGCCCACTTCATGGTGCATTTCGACATTGGCACCATCCATGGTGCCGATGGTCACTGCACCATTGGCCATGAACTTCATGTTGCCCGTGCCCGATGCTTCCATGCCGGCGGTCGAAATCTGCTCGGACAGGTCCGCGGCAGGCACGATGACCTCGGCCAGGGAAACATTGTAGTTTGGCAGGAACACCACCTTGAGCAGGCCGCGCACCGATGGGTCGTTATTGATGGTCTTGGCCACGTCGTTGATCAGCTTGATGATGAGCTTGGCGTTCCAGTAGCCCGGCGCCGCCTTGCCCGCGAAGATCTTAACGCGCGGAACCCAGTCGCGTTCCGGATGCGCCCGAATTTCATCATATTCAGCAACGGCTTGGATGATGTTCAACAACTGACGCTTGTATTCATGGATGCGCTTGATCTGCACGTCGAACATCGCATTGGGCGAAACGGTAATGCCCATCCGGTCCTTGATCAGCCCGGTCAGCCGCTGTTTGTTGGCCTGCTTGACCGCAACGAACTGTTCCTGAAACGTCGGATCGTCGGCATGGGCATTCAGGCCCTGCAGCAGATCGATATTGTCGAGGAATTCCGGTCCGATCCGCTCCGTGATCAGCTTGGTAAGCCCGGGATTGCACTGCATCAACCAGCGTCGCGGCGTGATGCCATTGGTCTTGTTGTTGATGCGGTCCGGGTAGAGTTTGTGCAGGTCGGAGAACACCGTCTTTTTCATCAGTTCGGTGTGCAGCGCCGAAACGCCGTTGATCGAATGCGAACCGACAAACGCCAGTTGCCCCATACGCACGCGCCGACCGCCGTTTTCGTCGATCAGCGACACATTGGCGATCTGGCCCTCGGTAAACTTGGCTCGCACCCGCGCTTCCGTCAAAACCTCGGCATTGATCGCGTAAATGATCTGCATGTGGCGCGGCAACAGCCGCTCCAGCAGTGCCACCGGCCACGATTCCAGCGCCTCGGGCAGCAGCGTATGGTTGGTATAGCCAAACACGCCCTTGGAGAGCTTCCAGGCCGCCGCCCATTCCATGCCATTCTCGTCGATCAGGATGCGCATCAACTCGCAGATCGAAATCGCCGGATGGGTATCGTTGAGATGGATCGCCACCTTGTCCGGCAGCGAGCCGAGATCGCCATATTGCTGCAGATGCCGCCGAACAATGTCCTGCAGCGATGCCGACGAGAAGAAGAATTCCTGCCGTAGGCGCAATTCCTGGCCTGCCGCCGTGGCGTCAGCCGGATACAGCACGCGGGTGATCGCTTCAGCGCGGGAGCTTTCTTCCAGCGCGCCGATATGGTCGCCCGAGTTGAACTTGTCCAACAGGATCGGATCGATCGGCTGGGCCGACCACAGGCGCAGCGTATTCACCCGCGCCCCGCGCCACCCGACGATCGGGGTATCGAAGGCAACGGCCAGAACGTGATCGTTCGGGCGCCATTCCTGGCGCACCTTGCCATCCGCATCGGTCACCGGCACCACGGCGCCGCCGAAGCCGACTTCATAGGCGCTTTCGCGCCGCTCGAATTCCCACGGATTGCCGTGCGCCAACCATTCTTCGGGCAGCTCAACCTGCCACCCTTCGCTCATTTCCTGCCGAAACAGACCATGCACATAGCGAATACCATAGCCATAGGCCGGGATTTTGACCGAGGACATCGATTCAAGAAAACACGCCGCCAACCGGCCCAAGCCACCATTGCCCAGAGCCGCATCGGGCTCGAGGTTGATCAGGTCGCCCAGATCGACATTGAGGTTCTTGAGCGCGTCGCGCACCGGTTCGATCAGCCCAACATTGCTCATCGCATCGCGCATCAGGCGACCGATCAGGAACTCGAGGCTAAGGTAATAGACGCGCTTCTGCGACGTGCGCCAGGTCTCTCTGGATGACTCCATCCAGCGATCCATCACACGGTCGCGCACCGTCAGGATGGTGGCGGCAAGCCAGTCATACTTACGGGCAACAATAGGGTCTTTACCGACCGAATAGATCAGCCGTTCAAGGATTTCGGCCTGAATAGCCTCAACGGTAGTGGCGCGAGGCTCTGGCGTAGGGGCGTCGAAAACGATCGGCTGTTGCGGCATTTCGCAATCCAGGTTTCATGACGATGTATTCCCCTCAGTTCGAGCAGTCTTGCACTTAATTTATGCAGTTGAAAGCCCTTAAACTTTTGGAGCCGTGCGGATCAGGTTTGCGGTGGCGGGATGACGGCATCGGCAACCGATTTCTCGATTTGCGCCGGGGCCAAGTCCACGCCGCCTTCACGCGCCTGATCGGCAGCGTTCCTGAGCAAAAGGCTGCGCGCCAGATCGAGCGGATCGGAATTGTCGAGCAACTGTCCCTCGAACCGCAGCCGGTCTCGTTCGCGTACCCCGTCAAGCACGGCTTCGACCTCGTCTTCGGCAGCACCCAATATCCGGATTGCTTCACCACCAAACACGATTGCCGATTCGAACATTTCGCGCAGTTGGTAGTCGACGCCGGCCTTGATCAGCTCGATGGCATGGACTCGGTCATAGGCACGCGCCATCACCTTGACCAATGGGAACTCGGTGCGGAATAGTTCGGCAATACGCGTGGCGGCGACCTTGTCATCGATACAGATCAGGACCAGATCGGCGTTGGCCGCGCCCGCTGCATGCAGAATATCGAGCCGTGCGCCATCACCATAATATACCTTCATGCCGAACTGCGCCGCGACGCGGATCATGTCGGTGTCATTGTCGATGATCGACAGGCGATGGCCCTGCCCCAGCAAAGCCTGGCTGGTGATCTGGCCGAACCGGCCAAAGCCGATGACCAGGATGCGTTCGTTCAGCCCTTCGGCAACCTCGACACCCACCATCGACTGCGTTGCTTTCGGCAGCACATAGCGCAGCGCGATGATCGAGAACGGGGTGATCGCCATCGAAATGATCACCGTGGCGGTAAAGATCGCATTGGTCGGCGCATCGATCAGGCCAGCGGTGGCCGCAGTGGTGTAGAGCACAAAGGCAAATTCGCCGCCCTGCGACATCAAAACGGCGCGCTCCAGCGCTTCCCGGTGATCCGATTTCAGTGCCCGCGCAATCCCATAGATCACCAGCGCCTTGGCGATCATGTAGCAGACCACCGCAACAACAATGATCCGCCAGTTGTCGGCAACGATGGTCAGGTCCAGCGACATGCCGATGGCGAGGAAAAACAACCCGAGCAGAATGCCGCGGAACGGCTCGACATCGGCCTCCAGCTGATGCCGGAAGGTCGAGGTCGACAGCAGCACGCCGGCCAGAAATGCACCCATCGCCATCGACAGGCCGCTGACCTGCATCAACAAAGCTGCACCCAGCACCACCAAGAGCGCCGCCGCCGTCATCACTTCCCGCTGCTTGACCGAGGCCAGAATGGAAAACAGCGGGTTCATGATCCGCTGTCCGAGGAAAATCAGCAGGCCGATGGCGCCCAACGCAATGCCGATGCTGCCAAAGCGCTCCAGCAGGCTTTCGTCGCCAGTCGATGGCGCCAAAATGGCAATGATTGCCAGCAGCGGCACGATCGCCAGGTCTTCCAGCAGCAGGATCGAGACGATTTTCTGCCCGCCATCGGTGGTCAACTCGCCCCGTTCACCCAGGATTTGCATGACGATGGCCGTGGACGTCAAAACGAAACCCATGCCAAAGATAAACGACACCACCGGCGAGAACCCGAGCAGCACCCCGACGCCGGTCAACACCGCGCCGCAACCGGCAACCTGCAACACGCCCAGCCCAAAAATCTGCTTTCGCAGCGCCCACAGCTTGGCGGGCTCCATTTCCAGCCCGATAATGAACAGGAACATCACGACGCCGAGTTCGGCCGAGGCCAACACCGCGCTGGGATCGCGAATCAATCCAATGCCCGAAGGTCCGAGCAGTAGCCCGGCAGCGAGATAGCCCAGCACCGAACCCAACCCCAGCCGCTTGAACAGCGGTACGGCAATAACCCCTGCCGCCAACAGCGCCACCACCGGCACCAGATTGATGCCGTGGCTCACCGCCTCGGCGCCCTGCGCAATAACTTCACCCGCCACTGACCGTCCCCGACCTGCTGCCACGTCGCTGCGGCACACGGTTACATTGTTCGGTTACAAAACGGCGCGTCAAGCAAGCACAGCGCAGGGCAGTGTCACGCCGGAGCTTCAACGCCGCTTGGCGCGGTGCCATCGGGTGGAATGAGTTTGGATTTTTTCGCATCGGCGTCGTCGGCGGACTGTTGAGCCTGCTCGCGGATCACCGCCGCCGCATTGGCCAGCAGTGCCTCACGATCAGTCATGTTGCGCGTCCGCCGAATCGGCTTGCTCGGCATCAACTGCTTGCGTGGCAGGGCATGATCCAGAATCGAAGTAACGATCAGCAGTGACGGCACGGCCACCAGCCCACCCACCGGCCCCCACGCCCACAGCCAGAAGGTGATTGACAGGAAAATCACGAACGGATTGAGCGTCATGGTACGCCCGATGAAATGCGGCGTGATCAGCTGACCTTCGATAAAGTTGATCGCCATATAGCAGCCAACCGGCAGCAGGATATGTTCCAGCCCGGTCTGCGTGCCCAGGCCGACCGCCACCAGCACCACCGCCATGACGCCCTGCCCGACATAGGGAATGTAGTTGAGCACCGCCGCCAGCGCGCCCCACAGGACTGGCGAGGGCATGCCGATAGCCCACATCGCCAGCGACACCGCGATGCCGACACAGGCATTGATGAAGGTGATCGACAGCAGGAAGCGCGATACGCGATGCTCGACGTCCTCGAAAATATGCGCAGTGCGCCAGCGCACGCGGCGACTGATACACAGCGACAGCACCGAAATCCGGATGTGGTTGCGGGTGGCGACAAAGAAGTACAGGCTCGCCAGAAAGATCAGCACCTGCGCCGCAATGGCTGGCGCCAGGAACGCAATACTGGTCACCGGACCGCCATCTTCAACCGTAACCGCCATTGAACTGGAATTGCCGAATATTCCGGTAAGCTGTTGCTGGAACGAGCCAATTGCCTGCAATGGCGCCTGCCAGTTATCCAGTTCCGCCTTGAGTTTCTCCCAAATCAACGGCCCGCGTGCCACCCATTCGGACAGCGGCACTGCAAACAGCAGCATGCCACCCACAATCACCCCGATCAGCATCAGCACCACAACAGCCGCAGACAATGCCGGGGGGACGCCAAAACGCTCGACCCGATCGGCCACCGGGCCGAACATCAGGCCAATCACGATTGCCAGCATTATCGGCGCCAGGATGACCTTGCCCACTTCGAGCGCCACCAGCAGGACGACCAGGCCGATAAGCACCATCGAGCCCTTGGCCGCATTGCCCAGAATGCGTTCGAACTGGCTGTCCACCACCTCGGGGATGACGGCCACGCGGGGCAAGCGGGTTGCAGTTTTGGCCATGATCGGAAATCTCCTCGGTCACAAACGAGGCGATGCCGTAAACGTTCCTTTGCCGATGCACGATGGCAAGTGTCGACCGCGCCGGTCACACTCGCTATCATCGGTGCAAATCACCTGGAGGATCAACCATGCCCCGTAAAATCATCATCGACACCGATCCCGGCCAGGACGACGCCGTCGCCATCCTGCTGGCGCTGGCCTCGCGCGAAGAGCTTGATGTGCTGGGCATTGTCGCCGTCGCGGGCAATGTCGGCCTGCACCACAATGCCAATAATGCGCTCAAGATCGTCGAACTGTCGGGCCGCGTCGAAGTGCCGGTCTACGCCGGCTGCTCCCGCCCGCTGCGCCGCCATCTGGTGACGGCCGAGCACGTCCATGGTGACACTGGCCTCAACGGCCCCGACCTGCCCGAACCGGCCAAGAAACTCGAAGCCCAGCACGGCGTCGATTACCTGATCGACACGCTGATGGCGGCCGAATCCAAGACCATCACCCTCTGCACGCTGGGACCGCTGACCAATATCGCCATGGCGCTGATCAAGCAGCCGGCGATCGCCGACCGTATCGCCGAAATCGTCATGATGGGCGGCGCCTATTTTGAAGTGGGCAACATCACCCCGGCCGCCGAATTCAACATCTATGTCGACCCCGAAGCCGCCGACGTGGTGCTCCGATGCGGCGCCCCCATCACAGTGCTGCCACTGGACGTCACCCATCAGATCCAGTCGACCCCGCCCCGTCTCGACGCCATCAAGGCACTGGGCAACAAGACCGGCGCCGCCGTACACGCCATGCTGACCTTCTCGGAAACCTTTGACCTGGAAAAATACGGCTGGGACGGTGCGCCGCTACACGACCCCACCGTGATTGCCTACCTGCTCAAGCCCGAACTGTTCGAAGGCCGCCACTGCAACGTCGCCATCGAAACCGCCAGCGAACTGACCGTGGGTATGACCGTGGTGGATTACTGGCATGTCACTGGCCGCGTGCGAAACGCCAATTACCTGCGCAACGGCAATGCCGAGGGGTTCTTCAAGCTGCTGACAGAACGGTTGGCGCGGTTGCCTTAAATCTTCTTCTTCCTTCTCCCCTTGAGGGAGAAGATGCCCGAAGGGCGGATGAGGGGTCTTTTCTTGTGTCAGCGGTTGCGGTGACAACCCCTCCCCCTCAAGGGGCGAGGGAGGCCGGTACGCAGAGCGTATCTAGCCATTCTCCCAAACCCAGCGTAGTTTCCGCCCCTCACTCCATCGGATACGTCAAATGGACCCCATCACCCTCCTCACCTTTACCGCTGCCTATGCCATTGCCGTGCTGGTCCCCGGCCCCGGCGTAGCCGCCGTCGTGGCCCGAGCCCTGGGTGGCGGGTTCAAGGGCGCCTTCCCCATGGTGCTGGGCATTCTGGCCGGCGACCTGGTGTATTTTGTTTTTGCGGTGTTTGGCCTTGCGGCCATCGCCCATGTATTCGGGCCGGTCTTTATCGTCATCCGCTTCGCGGGTGCCGCCTACCTGCTCTACGTCGCCTACAGGTTCTGGACCGCCAAGCCGGGCGCCGAGCAGATGAAGCCGCGCAGCGAAGGCTGGCTCAAAACCTTCCTCGCCGGTTTTTCACTGACCATGGGCAATCCCAAGACCATCGTGTTCTATCTCGCCATCCTGCCCACGGTGATCCCGCTCGACAAGATGAACCCGCTGGCTTTTGCCGAACTGACCTTCATCGTCGTGGCGGTGCTGCTGATCATCGGCTGCGGCTATGCCCTGCTGGCGTCCGCCGCCCGCGACATGTTTCGCAGCCAGAAGGCGCTGGGCCGCCTGAACAAAACCGCCGGCGCTATGATGGCGACGGCGGCTGGTCTTGTGGTGTTTCAGCACTGAACTAAGGCTTAAATCGCCTTTTCAGTCGCACCGTCGAACAGGTGAATATGGTGCGGCTCGATCCGCACGCCCACATTATCGCCCGCCTTGATATCGCTGCGGCTCTGTTCGACCAGGGTCAACTGTGGGGTGGTGTCGGTGGTCACATAGGTCATCGACCCCGTGGACTCCACCACCAGCACCGGCACCTTGATGCTGGCCTGTTCCAACGGCACCAGGCTCAGGTGCTCGGGCCGCAGCCCGACCAGAACCTTGCGCCCCGGGTCAGCCTGGCGGCCCAGCGCCACAACCGGAGCGTCGGGCAGATCGAGCACCACATCCGCACCGCTGGCGGCAATGGTGCCCGTTACGAAGTTCATCGCGGGAGACCCGATGAACCCCGCAACGAACTTGTTGGCGGGCGTATCGTACAGCTCCAGCGGACGGCCCTGCTGTTCGATGATCCCGTCACGCATGACCACTACATAGTCGGCCATGGTCATGGCTTCGATCTGGTCGTGCGTCACATAGACCGAGGTCGCCCCGAGCCGGTCGTGCAGCGCACGAATTTCCTTGCGCATCTGCACGCGCAGCGCTGCATCAAGGTTCGATAGCGGTTCGTCGAACAGGAACGCCTTGGGATGGCGGATAATCGCCCGACCCATGGCGACGCGCTGGCGCTGCCCGCCGGAGAGTTCGCGCGGATAGCGGTCGAGCAGGCCGGTCAGCCCTGTCGTGGTGGCTATTTCCTCGGCCGCCTTGCGAGCATCGGCCTTGGACACGCCGCGCAGGCGCAGCGAATAGGTCAGGTTCTCGGCCACCTTCATATGCGGATAGAGCGCATAGGACTGGAACACCATTGCCACGTCGCGCTTGCGCGGCGGCACCTGGTTGACCACTTCGCCGGCAATGCGGATGGCGCCGCCGGAAATGCTTTCCAGCCCTGCCAGCGAGCGCAGCAGCGTGGACTTGCCGCAGCCCGAAGGCCCTACCAGCGCTACGAAGGTGCCCTTCTCGATGCGCAGGTTGATATCCTTGAGCGCATGAAAGGTGCCGTAGTGCTTGTTGATGTTGGTCAGCTCGATCTGGGTTTCGCTCATGTGTGAGCTCCAATAACAGGCAGGATAATTGTGGCGTGTGGCATCATTTGACCGCTCCCACCACCACGCCGCGCGTCAGCGTGCGCTGGAAGATCAGGAAGAAGATCAGGGTCGGTGCGATACCAAGCAGCGACGCTGCTGCCTGGAACGTGGGGTCGGACATGTTCTGCCCGCGCGTCAGCCCCATCGCCACGGCAACGGTCTGGTTATTGTTGGACACCAGCATCACCAGTGGGATCAGGAACTCGTTCCAGGTCCAGATGAAAAAGAACGTGCCAACCACCATCAGCGATGGGCGCAGCACTGGCACGACGACCTGCCACAACACCTGCCAGCGATTGGCCCCGTCCATCTCGGC
The DNA here is from genome assembly GCF_039927955.1 of Devosia sp. GTDB lineage: Bacteria > Pseudomonadota > Alphaproteobacteria > Rhizobiales > Devosiaceae > Devosia. Next base: position 13,719 of record NZ_JBDSUA010000002.1, read on the forward strand.
TGCTTCGATGATTTCCTTGGGGAAACTGCGCAGCACTGACGTCAGCAGATAGGTGCCGAAAGCGCTCTGCAGCACCGCAAACACGATAATCACGGCCAGTTGGCTATCATACAGCCCGGTTGCCTTGGCCATGTAATACAGCGGGTAAACGATAGATTCCTGCGGCACCATGATGCCCAGCAGCAGCACGACGAGGAAAATGCGCGAGCCTTTGACCCGGCCGATGCCGATGGCATAGGCGTTCAGCAGGCTGATCAGCACGCCGAGCAGCGACACGGCGAGACTGATGATCGTGCTGTTGGCCAGTTTCCGGCCGAAATCGGACAGATTCCAGAAATAGACCAGCGCACTGAAATCCAGGCTTGTCGGAATGGAGAGCGGCCCGTTTCGAGCGTAATCGACGCCACTCTTGATCGCGTTAACGATCGCCAGCAGAAACGGGAACAGCGTCAGCAGCAGCATGAAGGTTACGAGCAGCAGCACCAGCCACCGGAAGGGACTGCGCCGTGGACGATTGTAATCGGTATCATCGGTTCCGCTTGCGGCGGGCGCCGTCGTCAGGGTTGCATCACTCATTTCAGGACTTCCCTTCCTGGCTGGCCTGGAACCTCAGGAAAATCACGGCAAGGACGACGGTCAGCACCGTCTGCACCACAGCTATCGATGCCGCATAGCCAACGCGCTGGGTGGTGAAGAAGTGAAAATACGTCAGGTAGGACGGCACCAGGGTCGCATTGTCCGGTCCGCCGGCAGTGATGACGAAGATTGGTGCGAACACCTTGAGCGCCGCAATCAGCGTTGTCAGCACCACCACGAAAATTTCGGGAGCCAGCAGCGGAATGGTAATGGTAATCAGCCGCTGCCACCAACCGGCGCCATCCAGTTCGGCGGCCTCGTAAAGCGCCGGATCAATGCGCGACAGGCCAGCCATGAACACCACGAGGCAATAGCCCACCTGGATCCAGACGATCACCAGCGACACCGCCGCCAGCGCAAAGGTCGCATCGCCGATCCAGTTTTGTGCCAGTCCGCCCAGGCCAATGGCCTTCAGAACAGTATTAGCGACGCCGACGGGACTCAGAATCCAGCCCCACAGCACACCCGCAGCCGTTACCGGCAGAATTTGCGGAAGATAAAAGCCGGCGCGAAATATGCTGGACGCCGTCTCACCGAACTCATCGCGAACGTAGTCAAACAGCAACGCCGCCAACACTAAGCCGATCATCACCGGAATGATCGTCATCGAAATGATGAACAGCAAGGTATGTTGCATCGACCCCCAGAACTGGACGTCGGTCAGGAGCTTCAGATAATTTTGCAGACCCACAAAACGGGGTAGGCCGACGCCTTTCCAGGCGGTGAAACTCAATGCGAAATTGACGATTTGCGGGATCAAGACGATCGCCAGGAAGCCGACGGCGCCGGGTATCAAGTAGAAGTAGTAACTGCGCCGATCTTCGGTGGCAGAATTGTTAGAATCCGTCATCGTCCCCTCCACAAGGTACCGGACCGCACCTTTCCGGCGCGGTCCGGCAAGCTCAGATTTTACTGATTTTCCTGCGCGTCGTCATAGACCTTCTTGATCTCATCGACGAACTGCTCTGGGGTCAGGGTGCCCTGGAACAGGCCGCTGTCCTTCTGGTTCAGCGTGTCATAGAAGCCCGGAACCGGCCAGTCAGGGTAGAAGCCCAGACCATTGTTGTCCGAGATCTGCTTGAACACCGTCACGGCGTTCTTGCCCACTGGATCGGTGATCGAAGCCGGATCGGCTGCAATCGCCACGCCACCGGCGTTAGCCAGTTCGGTCTGGTACTTCGGCGACAGCGTCAGGCTGATCCATTCTGCAGCCAGATCAGGGTTCTTGGCGCCCGCTGGAATAACCCACAGGTTACCAGTCGAACCCACCGAGTACTTGGCGGTCGGGATCACGAACTGGCCCCACTTGAAGTCCTTGATCGTCGAGCTGAACTTGCCCAGATTCCAGGTACCTGAGACGTACATCGGCGACTTGCCGGACATGAACAGCAGCGCAGCGTCATCGTCCTTCATGCCGGTCGAGTCTTTGCTGATGTAGCCCTTGCTGACCCAGTCGAGCAGCGTCTGGGCAGCATACAGGAAAGGCGCGCCATCAAGCGGAGCCTTCAGGCCCTGATAGTTCTGCACCCAGGTATCGTCAGCCTTGGTGTAGGCCAGCGACGCCAGCAAATGCTGGCCGCTGGTGTCACCGGCGCCCAGAGCCAGCGGGGTTGTGCCCTGCTTCTGGAAATAGTCCATGTCGGCTTCCCACTCGGCGATGGTGGTTGGAGCCTTCAGGCCAGCCTTGTCGAACGCGTCGATATTGTAGAACGCGGAGACGTATTCGCCATTGGCCGGGATGCCCCAGACGTGGCCCGAGCCATAGATGCCCTTGTCGTCATACTTGGACAGCACGAAGTCGCCTTCGTTGAGGATCTTGTCCCAGCCCTGCGACGTCACATAGTCGTCGAGGTTGGTGAGCAGGCCCTGGCTGGAAACGAGGCCGGCGGTGGCATTGCCCTTGTTGTATTCCAAAACGTCCGGAGCCTGATCCGAATTCAGGATCATGCTGCCCGAAGCCTGCAGCTGCGCAAACGTCTTCTGCTCGAAGTTCACCGTGACATCCGGATGCGCAGCCTTGAATTCTTCAAGAGCCTTGGTCCAGGCGGTACCCTGCGCGCTTGCAGGATCCTCGAACCACCATACGCTGAACGTCTTGTCCTGGGCGTGCGCCACGCCACCAGTGAGCACCATAGCGCCAAGCGCCAGGGCCAAAGTTGATAGTTTCATTGTCGTCCTCCCTACGTGCGTTCGCACGGTTGATGTGTCGTAACTTTATGAGACGACACCACTCATTCATCGGCTCAGGCTAGAGAGGGGTCGCCCCCCTCATAGTTTGCGGCCAGATTTACAAAGTCACCGCCACGGCAGTGCTTGAGATAGTTGAGCGCATGGACCTGCCCGGTCATTTCCAACGCGTCGCGATAGACCGGATCGTGCCAGCCTTCGATATCGATCGAGCCGGAATATCCAGCCAGCCGCAGCTCGGAAATCACGTCGGTCCAGTTGGTATCACCAAAGCCCGGGGTGCGCATGAATACGAACTTTTCCTTGCCGAAAATGCCGTGTTCCTTGATCACTTCCCAACGGATCGTGGCGTCCTTGCCGTGCACATGGAAAAACTTGTGCGCCCATTTGCGAATTTGGGGCAATGGATCAATCAGATAGACCATCTGGTGACAGGGCTCCCATTCGAGCCCGATATTGTCGTCCGGTGTCTCGTTGAAGATCAGCTCCCAGGCGTCGGGATTATGCGCGATGTTCCAGTCGCCGGTCGCCCAGTTGCCATCCATGGCGCAGTTTTCGAACGCCAGCCGCACGCCCTTGTCGGCTGCGCGCTTGGCCAGTTCGCTCCATACCTGCTTGTAGCGCGGCAGGCTGTCGGTCAGCGGCTTGTTGCGAATGCGGCCGGTGAAGCCCGCAATGGTCTTGGCGCCGAAATGGTGCGCGTTGTCGATGCAGTCTTTCCAGCCCTGCAGGGTTTCCAGGTCCATCGCCTGTTCTTCGAGCGGATTGCCGAACATGCCCAGCGTGTTGATTTCGATATCGCGGTCGCCAATTGCGGCAAGCGAGCGCTTGCCCAGCTCCGCCAGGTCCTGCCCATTGGTGGTCTGCCAGAAAAACGGCTCGAAACTTTCAAAGCCCATATCGGCCAACTGCCCGATACGTTCGGCGGAGTTGCCGCCCGAGGCGCTGATCATGGTGCCGATGCGGATGGATTTGGCTGCGTTCGTCACTGCTGAAATTCCTTAGATTGCAATTTCGACCCGGCGGCGGCCCTTGGCGCTTTCGATCGCGCCAAACACCATCGCCAGACTATTGATATTGTCGGAGTTGTCGGTCTCGGGCTTGCGCCCGGTTTCGATCGCATCGAGAAACTCGGCCAAAACGCTGGCATGACCATGGGTCTGCGCGTCATTGGCCGGCTCCGGCACGTCGGCAACGCGCAATTCGCGCTGGAACCCGGTGTCGTTGGCAACCACCTTGGCCTCGAAATGGTCAGCGCCATCCCAGACCAGCGTGCCCTTGGAACCAATGATCCGCCACGCCGATTCCCAGCTCGTCGTGGCACCCTCGGCACACCACGAGCCGCGATAGTTGAACACCACATTGTCGGAAAATTCGAAGATCGCATTGGCGGCACCGCCATGGGCGTACCAGGAACCCTTCGGATTGGTTTCGAGGCAATACACCGCCTCCGGCACCTTGCCGGCCATGAAGCGCGCTGCATCCATGGTGTGGATCGACATATCCAGCAGCAGCGGATTTTCCATCTCGTCGCGGAAACCGCCGAAGTGGGCGCCGATAAAGAAATCGCAATTGAGCGAACTAAGTTCGCCCAGCGCTCCGCTCTCGATCAGCCGCTTGATCCGGCGCACACCGGCAATGAATCGACGATTCTGCACCACGGCGTGGATACGCCCTGCCTTGGCGGCCAGTTCGACCAGCGCCTTGCCATCCTGCAACGAATTGGCCATCGGCTTTTCGCTCAGCACATGACAACCATGGCGCAGCCCGGTCTCGACGACGGCGCGACGCGCCACTGGCACGACAACATCAAACAGTAGGTCAGGCTTGGTCTGGGACAGCACCGTATCAAGATCGGTGCCGATCACCGCATTGCTCAGCCCAAACTCGGCCGCACGCGCCTGGGCCGTCGCCAGATCGAGATCGACCAACCCGACAATCTCCACACGCCCACCGACCAATGGACTTTCGGCAATTGCCGTTAGCCAACCCTTGGACATACCGCCGCAACCGGCAAGAACCGCACGAAATGACAAATAAAACCTCCCGACGGATCAAGAATACTCCCGCCAAAGCCGTCTCTGCGGCATTCGGGCGGATTGATCCGTAAACGTTTACGAGATTATATTTGCCCCGTTCCATGTGTCAATAGGGGTTCGTAAACGTTTCAGGTCACCATTGCTGACCCATAACCGGGGCCTGTCGGTCCTGCCCCTATATTTGCCTTGGGTTTCATGCCAAAGGGTGGTTCATCGGCGCGTCAGCGATGACGTTTGGGGGAGCGCAGTTTCGATGAAGGGCATCAGGCGCCTCGCGCAGCATCTCAATGTGTCGATCGGCACGGTGTCGCGCGCGCTCAATGGCAAACCGGACGTCAATGAGGAAACCCGCAAGCGCGTTCTCGCCGCTGCGGCAGAACTCGGCTACGTGCCCAATCAATCCGGCCGCGCGCTGCGCAAGGGTTCGACCGGGGTGATCGGGCTGATGATGGAAACCAGCCCCGAAACTGCCGCCAACAGCGACAACTTCTTTCTTGGCCTGATGGATGGGGTGCAGGGCGCACTGGCCCGGCACAATCTCGATCTGGTCGTGCTGCCCTGCTCGACCGATGAAAACCCCGCCAGCTATGTCCAGCGCATCGTTGGCCGCCGGCTGGTCGATGCCATGATCCTGACCTCGACCCAGCGCCACGACGAGCGCCTCGATTTCCTGTCGCGTTCCAAAATCCCGTTCATCAGCCTGGGGCGCTCCGGCGCCGGAGACAGCCATCCCTGGATCGATCTGGATTTCGAAGGCGTCGCCAATCTCGGTGTCGATCGTCTGGTGGCTCAATCGCACAGCCGCATCGCCGTCGCCGTTCCACCCAGTGACATCAATCTGGGCTTCGTCTTCCTCGAAGCCTATAAAGCGGCGCTGCAACGTCATGGCATCCCGTTTGACCCGGACCTGGTGATCCACGCCAAGTCGAGCGAGCAAGGCGGCTATCTGGCCGCCGACCAATTGTTGCGCATGCCCAACCGACCCACCGCCTTGATGCTGGTCTATGAACTGATGGCCATCGGCGTCTATCGTCGCCTCAACGAAGCCAAACTACAGGCCGGACGCGATATCGCCGTGATCGGCTTTCGCGAGTCCCCGCAATCGCGGTTCCTGTCACCCACCCTCACCTGTTTCCGCCTCTCCCTGCAGGCACTGGGCATTGCCGTGGCAGAATCGCTGCTGGCCACCATGCCCGAATTCCAGGCACTTTATCCCCAGGGTGAAGTCCACATGCTCTGGCCGCTGGAACTGGTCGAAGGCGAAAGCGACACCGGCTTACACCGCTGATCTGGAACAATTTGACATGCCCTATCCGCCTGCTATTGAGGCGGCCGGGGCCCATAGCTCAATGGTTAGAGCCGACCGCTCATAACGGTCTGGTTCCAGGTTCGAGTCCTGGTGGGCCCACCAACACACATCGGCGCTATCAGCTGATCGAATAACCACCATCAACGACCAGCGTTGTTCCGGTCACAAACGCCGCGACCGGCGAGCAGAGATACAGCACCGCGCTGGCGACATCTTCAGGGCTGCCCCAGCGCTTCAGTGGGGTGCGCGCCAGGATCGGGTCCGAGCGGGCCGGGTCATCGCGCAGGGCCTGCGTCAGCGGGGTGGCGATCCATCCCGGCGCCACGGCATTGACCCGGATCGCATCGGCTGCAAAGGCGATGGCGAGGGACTTGGTCAGTTGCGAAATGCCGCCCTTGCTGGCGGAATAGCCCGGCACCAGGCCGCCGCCGAAGATCGACAGCATCGAGGCCAGATTGACGATGGCGCCACGACCAGACGCTGCCAGCAGCGGTCGCGCCGCCGTGCAGCAACGCATGGTGCCGCCGAGGTTGACGTCGACCACCATGTCGAAAACCGCCGGGTCCAGCTCATCGCCACGCCGGATGATGCCGGCGCAATTGACCAGGATATCCAAAGCGGGCAGCCCCGCCATCAGCGCGTTGACCGCCTCGATATCGCGCACATCGAGCAGTGCGAGCCTGGCCTTGGCAAAATCGACGTCGCCCGCCAGCAGGTCGGCCTCGGCCTGCGCGACCCCCACCGCGGTCACCATAGCCCCTGCCCGCAGAAAGGCCCGCGACACCGCAGCACCGATGCCCGAGGTTCCGCCGGTGACCAACACCCGCGCATCGCCAAACCAGCCGGAGGCCCACTGATAGTCCAGGCTATCTGCCATCAAGCTCCGTCCCTTCAGCGGACGAACTGGTCGACATACCCGCCACCCAGTCCCACCTGTTCATAGTGCGCCCGGCACATGTCGATCTTGGTGAACACGTCCTCGTAGCCGATATGCTTATTGTTTTCGTCCAGATAGACCATTGAGCCGGTGATGTTGAAGAAGGTAATCATCTCGCTGCAGTCCTCGGGGACCATCAGTGTATGCACTTCGCCGGGCGGCTCGAACACATAGGAGCCGGTTTCGGCAACCCAATCGTGTTCCTTGTAGAACCAGCGCCCCTTGATCACGTAGCCATGCACCGGATTGGGATGCAGGTGGCGCGACAGCACGCCGGAGCGCCGCACCCGCAACAGGTTGCACCATTGCCCCGCCAGCGTATTGAGCATCAGCGGCCGAAACCACACGTCCCTGGCCTGCGGCACCCAGACCCGCTCGTCCTCGGGCACTGCCGGTACGGCAATTTCGCTGGGCGCCAGTGGATGGGCCGAGCCGAACATGTTCTGATACATCGAGATCTCCTGAAAAATTGGCGCCGGGCCGTGCAGCTACTGCGCATCCCGCATCGCCGCATCGTGGTCCCAGCCAAGCAGGCGCTCCGCCTTCGCCGAGCTGAAAAAACTGCGTAAGCCAGTTAAATCCCCAACGATAGGAACCTCAGGGAAATACCGCGCGGCGAGCTCAAGGCTGGGCACCTCGACCGTAGTGGTGGGCGAGACGATATAGAACACCTCATGGCCCGAAAACCTGCCCTGCAAGCTGCGCAGGCAGGCATCTGCGGCGGCATTGGTGTTGGTCCACGCCCACAGATGCTTGTCCACATTGGGGCCTTCGGCGGGATAGACCGCCGTCGCCATGGCCTTTTCCGGCACCACGTAGTGAAACCGCATGCTGGCAATGCTCAGGCCTTCGTAGCGCCGCGCGAAAGCATCGGCCTGTTGCTCGCAGATCCACTTTGACAGGCTGTATGGATCTTCGCTGTAGTTCGGGTGCGTCTCGTCGAGCGGAAAAAACGCGTAGTGTGGCCGGCGGCTATAGGCGTGGCCGATGGCATTGACGCTCGAGGCCTGACAGACGCGCATGATGCCGTTTTCGGCGGCCGCCCGCAGCGCGTTGTAGCTACCCACCACATTGTTGTTGTGGACAATATGGTCCGGCTGCCGGCCGGGGTTTGGAATGGCCGCCATATGGATCATCGCGTCACAGCCGGCGAAGGCCGCAACCAGCCGGTCATAGTCGTCCATCTCCGCCTCGATGAAACCGACCTCCGGCTGCAGCCCTTCGTGCCGGGGAACCCGGTCAAGCCCGACAACGCTGTGCCCCTGCGCCACGGCAAGTGCGGCGATGGCGCGACCGACGCGGCCGCTTGCTCCCGTCAATGCAATCTTCATTGGGCGTTTCCGTGGTAAACCGCTTCCCGCAGGCCGCGGATATAGCCGATGGCATAAAGCCGCCCGAATGCCGAATAACCGGCATGGGCATTGCTGTCCCCCTCCACTGTGGGCACGTGATCGGGCCGCAGCACGCCGTCGAAATCGATGTCGCGATAGGCCTGCATGCACGCCAGCATGTCGGTCTTGCCGGCATCGTGCCAGGTTTCCTCGAACTTGGCCGGTACGCCGCGCACGTCGCGGAAGTGGATGAAGGAAATCTTTTGGCCAAACTTGCGGATTTCGCGCGGCAGATCGTCGGTCATCAGTGTGAAATTGCCCTGGCACAGGGTGATCGTGTTCATCGGGCTGGGCACCAGTTCGATCAGGCGCTGGTAATTTTCGATCGAGCGTATGATGCGACCGACGCCGCGAATGGGCGACAGTGGCGGATCGTCCGGGTGCATCGACAGTTTCACCCCTGCCCGCTCGGCGACCGGCAGCACCTTGCGCAAAAAATATTCGAGATTAGTCCACAGCGCCTCCTCGTCGATCGGCGGCTCCTTCGTCAGGTCGGCGGGCACATCGTTGAGGTCAAAACTGGTAACCACCGAGCCGCCGCGCGATAGCGTCGCCATATTGGTGCGCACCCAGTTGAAGTCCGTCATCCACTCGTAGCACCACACCGGAATGCCCAGTCTGCCCATGCTTTCGAGCAGGGTGCAGACCACCGCAATCTCCTCGTCACGTCCCGGCAGTCCGCGCTTGGCCTTGTTAAGCGGCGGCCGCGATTCGATCACCACGAGCTTGAAACCGGCCTCTTCGTAAACCTGCTTCATCCGCTGCAGCGGCGCCAGATCGCCAACGCTTTCGCCCGGGCGCAAGCTGTCGAACGGCAATCCGCCCACCGCCAGATTGACACCGGCCTGCAACGCAAGTTTCCACACCGGCGACGGCGTTGGCGAAATGAATTCGGCTATTTCGAGCATCAGACCTCACTCACAAAAGTCAGGCGCGCGGCGATTGGCTGCCGCGCATACGCATGGATGGCGGATCAGGCCGGCAGCAGTTCGGAGAGCCGCTCGGCCACGATTTGGGGCTGCTTGTCGTGCAGGTAGCACGCCGCCGCTTGGCTTGGATTGAGCTGGTACAGCGGCGGTCTGGTCTTGCAGATGTCCATTGCCGCCGGACAGCGCGCCCGGAACGGGCACCCGGTGCTGACGCTGTCGCTTTCGCGCACCATGATCGGCCGTTCGCCCCATCGCTGGTCGAGATTCGGCCATGGGATGGAATCGACCAGCAACTGCGTATAGGGGTGCTGCGGCGACTTGATCACCGCATCGACATCACCCGCCTCCATCACCCCGCCGCGATACAGCACGATGATGGATTTGGCGATGTGATAGGCGGTTGTCAGGTCATGGGTGATGTAGATGATCGACACGCCATGGTCGCGTTGCAAATTGCGCAGCGTTTCCAGAATGTTGGCGCGCAGCGATGCGTCCACCATTGACACCGGCTCGTCGGCGATCAGCAGCCGCGGCTTGAGTAGCAGCGCCCGCGCCACATTGATGCGCTGCCGCTGTCCACCCGAAAGCTGATGCGGGAAACGCCCCAGAATGTCTTCGGGCCGTAGCCCCACGGCGGTCAGCGCCTCCTCCATGCGATTGCGCGCATCGGTCTTGTTGCGGGCCAGCTTGAACCGCTTGATCGGCACCGTCAGCAGGTGATCCACGGTATAAAACGGGTTGAACACGGCGAACGGGTCCTGGAACACCGCCTGCACTTCGCGGCGGTAAGCCATCCGGTCCTTGCCGACCAGGCCGGCAATATTTTGCCCGCGATACAGGATTTGGCCGGTCGTTGCCGTAATAAAGCCAAGCAGCAGCATGGCCAGCGTGGTCTTGCCGCTGCCGCTTTCGCCCGCCACCGTCATGATCGTCGGCTCGTCTTCGCGCAGCGTCAGTGAAATGTCGCGCAACGCGATATTGGCATGCGGGCTGATGATGCCGCGCTGATAGACCTTGGAGACGTTCTTGAGTTCGAGCAGGTTAGCCATGGCGCTGGGCCTCCTCGGCATAGAGGTGGCAGGTCACGGTTCGCCCGCCTTCCAGCGTCACCGGCTCCGGTCGTACCGTGCGTTGCAGTTCTTCCGCATGGGGACAGCGCGGGTGAAAAGCGCAGCCACTGGGCAGGCGCAACAGCGATGGCGCCAGCCCCGGAATGCCTTGGAACACGCCCTTGTTATCCAGATTCGGCAGGCTCGAAATCAGCGCCTGCGAATAGGGGTGCTTCGGCTCGGTGAACATTTCGCGCACGCTGGCCACTTCGACCAGGCGCCCCGCATACATCACCGCAACCTTGTCGACGAATTGCGCCATCAGCCCCATATCGTGGCCGATCAGGATCACCGCGGCGTTGATCTGGTCCTGCACCCGATCAATGGTTTCCATCACCTGGCGTTGGGTCACCACGTCGAGCGCACTGGTCGGCTCATCGGCAATGATCACCTTGGGCTCGAGCAGAATGCCGATGGCAATGCAGACGCGCTGCTTCATGCCGCCGGAGAGTTCGTGGGCGTACATGCGGAAGACGCTTGAATCCAGATCAACTGAAGCCAGCGCATGCATGCAGCGATCCAGGATAGCCGAGCGGCCTTCGCCCGGCATATGCGATTTGATCGCGTCAATCATCTGCGCGCCGATCCGCGTCACCGGATTGAGCGAGTTCATCGCGCCCTGCGGAATATAGGCAATTTTGCTCAGGCGAGCCCGGCGCATGTCCTCGTCATCCAGCGCCATCAGATCGGTGCCATCGATGATGACGCTGCCGCCTTCGATGCGCCCCGGCGGCTTGATCATCCGCATCATGGCCAGCGCCATGGTGCTTTTGCCGGAGCCCGATTCCCCCACCATGCCGAGCTTTTCGCCGGCGCCCAAGGTAAAGCTGACATCGTCAAGCGCCTTGGCCCGGCCCAGATCGGTATAATAGGTAACTTCGAGCCCTTTGACCTGCAGCACGGATTTGGCGCTGCCCGCATCATATGCTGCCGTGGCATTACGCGAGCCGGTCTGTGCGCCGGTGGCGGTTGTGTCCATCATCATTGTCTATTCCGACTTGCGTATGCGGGGATTGGCGAGTTCGTCGAGGCCCATATTGACCAGCGCCAACGCACCCAAAATCAGGATCATCGCGAAGGCAGGCTCCAGCGGCCACCACCACCAGCCATTGAAGAACGCTCCCTGGCTTTGTGCGGACCAGATGATGTTGCCCAGCAGCGGTTCGCGCAGCGGCCCAAGGCCCAGAACGGCCAGATAGAATGAGGCAAACACCGCCGAAAACACCTGCCCCACGAAGGCAGCGGCGATGAACGGTAGCAGGTTCGGCAAAATTTCGCGGAAGATGATGCCCATGTCGCTGACGCCCGACAGCTTGGCGACGGCAACGAATTGCCGCTCCTTCATGGTCATCACCTGGGCGCGGATCACCAGTGTCGGTCCCATCCACGCCAGCATGGCCACGATCAGCGCCATGGTGAAAATGGTCACATCGCGCTTGTCGAGCGAACCGGCCACCACCACCTGGATCAGCAGCACCGGGATAGGCGTCAGAATCTGGCAGATGGTGCGGATCGTCGAGTCGATCCAGCCACCGAAATAGGCCGATGTGAAGCCCAGAACGACGCCGACCAGCGTACCGATACCGCCGGCCAGCAGGCCGATCAGCGCGGTCTGCCACATGCCGACCACCATCGCCGCCAGCAGGTTACGGCCAAAGAAATCGGTCCCGAATGGATACTTCAGGCTCGGTGGCTGCTTGAGGCCGGCCGATAGTGGATAGGCGTGCTTGGGATTGATGACCAGCAGCCCGATCACGGTGAACAGGAACAGGGCAAGCAGAATGATGACCCCTAGCGCCAGCCCCTTGTTGCGGCGCAAATAGCGCAGGATCAGCACGGCGGTGCCGGGTTGGCGGACGCTCTGGTCGTCCGTTGGCATGGTGATATTTGCCACGATGCGCTCCTAATTGGCCCGAATGCGGGGATCGAGCAGCGGGTAAACGAACTCGAGGATGGTCATCAGCGCCGCGATGGCGATGGTGATGAAAATCACGATGCCGTAGATCACCGGAAAGTCGTTGGCGCGGATCGCCAGGTTCAGCGCCGTGCCGATCCCCGGCAGACCGAACAATCCCTCCACGATCACCGCCGAGGTAATGACGGTCCCCAGCGCCAGCGCCAGCCCGGTCACCTGCGGCAGCAGGGCATTGCGCAGGTAATAATCCCTGAAAATCCGTCCGCCGGTCAGACCCTTGTGCTCGGCAAAATTGACATAGTCTTCGCCCTGAATGGTGATGCCCATGCCGCGCATCGACAGCACCCAGCCACCCACCGAACCCAGGATCAATGCCAGAGCGGGCAGGATCTGGTGCTCCATCAGATCGAGGAAGAACGACCACGACCACACCGGCACGATACCCGCCGAATAGGCGCCGCCAAGCGGCAGCCACTTGAGGCGAAAACCGATGAAGAACAGCAGCAGGATGCCCATGATCACGGGCGGCACCCCGGTCAACAGGATGAACGGTGTCGCCAGGCCGCGCAGCCAGCTCGGCGCCTTAGGCCAGGCCGCAACCGCGCCAAGCAGCGTTCCGATGACAAAGCTGAGCACGGTGGTCACCAGCAGCAGGCCAATGGTCCAAGGCAAGGCCTGGGCGATCACTTCGGTCGCCGTGGTGGGGTATTTGGAGAGCGAATAGCCGAAATCGAGCCGCATGATATTGCCCAGATACTGCCAGTATTGCTCCAGCATCGGCTTATCGAGGCCAAACTGCTGCTGCATCGAGGCAATCAGCTTTTCGATATCGCCGGGGGAAAACCCACCCGATCGCGCCAGTTCACCAAAACGCTCGCGAATAGCGTTGCGCGATGACAGGCGCGGAATAAAAAATACGATGGTCGAGGCAGCCCAGACGACCAGCACGAAAAACAGCAGGCGCTTGACGATGATCTTGATGTTCAATGGACTAATTCCCGATAGGTCTGGCCTGCAGGGTGGAGGTGCGCTCCAGCAGAGCGCACCTCGCAGTCTTGGTTACTTCGCGCCCGAAGGCTGCAGCCCGGTAATCACCAGCATGCCGGTGTGAGCCCAGAAGGCGCCGTTCGTGCCCAGACCAACATTGGTCGAGGACGGCCAGTTCTTCCAGAAGTGGTTGTTGTAGGGAATACGATGCAACCACTGGATCACGGGGACGTCGATGGTGTCGCGCCAGTAGATACCCAAAGCCTTGGCGGCACCGGAGATGAACTTCGGATCGCTCGAGTCGAGCGGTGCGATGGCATCAAGGAGCGCGTCGTATTCAGGATTGGCGTAGCGCGAGAACCGGTTGTTGCCGGCAGACGATCCGATGGCATTGCTATACTTGCCATGGAACAGGTTGAGTGCTTCGAACGGGTCGAACAGGCTGGCGCCATGGCCGAACATGTAGAGGCCGGCTTTGCCGTCGACCATGTTCTGGTAGGCGTCGGTGCCGAAGTTCACGTTGGAGTCAAAACCGGCCTGGCGCAGCATTTCCGCCAGGATCGGCGCGATGTCACCGTGGATGTTTTCGAACGCCTGGATGGTGGCGTCGAACGTCTTGCCATCCTTCTCCCACAGTCCATCGCCATTCTTGGCCCAGCCAGCGCCTTCCATCAGCTTGGCGCTTTCGTCCAGATCGTATTTGCCGGGTTCGTACTTAGCTTCTTCGGCCTTCACTTCCGGCGAGTCGGCAAATGCCTTGAGGTTAGGATAGAGCGGGAACGGATAGATCGTGGCGATCGCCGCGCCTTCATAGAGCACTTCGTTGATCTGATCGCGGTTGACGGCGAGGCTGATGGCCTTGCGCACGTTCGGATCGCTATAGGGCTCGAGCTTGTCGTTCATCCACAGCGAGTTGGGCCACCAGTCGAGATAGCCATAGGGGGACTCGGTGCCCGTCCATGACTGAACTTCCGGATTTTGCTGCAGGATGTTGCCGATGATCTGGGCCCGCATATCCACCGACGAGTCGAACTCGTTGTTGACGATGCGCTGGGCGACGGTATCCATCGGCTGATTGAGAATATTGACGATGACGACGCGCTTGACCGCAGGTTCGGCCATGCGGCCGGCCTTAACGGCCCACCAGTCTTCACGCAGGTTGTAGATTTTCTGGTTGGTGTTCCAGGCCACGATATCGTACGGGCCCGAATGCGGGATGTCGTTACGACCCGGAGCCTTGGTCGGATCAGCCTGTCCCGACAGATAACCGGCCGGCACGATCGGAATGCCCGTATCGAACTTTTCGGTCAGCACTTCGAACTTGAAGCGTGGCGATGGTGCCTTGAACTTCAACTCGATGGTCAGGTCGTCCTTGGCAGTGACGCTTGCCACCTGGTCGGCAAACTGGATGTGGTAGGGCAAGGTGTCGTACTTGATCTGCCCTTCGAACGTATAGACCACGTCCTTGGAGGTCACGGGCGTCCCATCGGACCACTTCGCGCCGGCATTGAGCTTGATCTCAAGCGTGGTGAATGTGGCGTCGGTCTACTCCATGCTGTCGGCAAGCCACGGGATGTAATCGTTCTTGTAGATACCGAAATACATCAGCGGCTCCCACATCAGGTTGTTGCCTTCCTGATGGGTATAGCCAGGCAGCACCCACGGATTGGTGGTGCCGATGGACGAGCCGCCCGACACGCCCCAACCCAGAATGACCGTCTCGTTGCGCGGCAATTCCGGCAACGGACTGGCCGGTACGATTTCAGTGGCGGCGACGGGCGCAGCATCCTGCGCGAACGTCGCAACCGGCGCCAAAGTCAGTGCAAGCACTGCCAGGGCCGTAGCGAATTTGAATTTTATCATGTGACAACTCTCTCCCTTGTTCGTCAGTGTATTGAGACGCTTCCGCGTCGAACCGGCTCACAACTCACTGTCCCTGCGCGGCCTCCAACCTTTCCATTGGCACCGCTCACTCGGCCATGAAATCGACATGACGGATCAGTAAATCATAATTTTTTCTTACAAAATTTAACTATAGCGACGTCAAAAATTCGCCTGCCTTCGAACAACCGTTCAAAAGATCAATCTATTTTAATAGTAACTAGCATTTGTAGTGTCAGATATTACGTACATTTTTGCACGTGACATCCGACCTGACGCTCCTCCGATCCAGTGTTGCTAGCGCCAGCGAGGCAACCCGGATTTATTATTATAACATCAATGATTAAACGGCAAAATATCCCAAGTCAACGCGCGAAACTGTATCGTTGCAAATCTCGGGACAACCGGCAGAAAAGTGATCGGTGCGCGCCTCCTTCAGCTCGAAAATGCCGCCACGCTGTGGCGGATGATGGTGGGTTTTTGGGGGTCGAGATCGATCGCGGTGGCGACCCCCCGTTGATTGATCGGATTGGCGCCGGTCGAGATGGCGTCATTCAGATCAAAGGCTGCAGCAATCGGCTCCAGGCCGAGGCCACGATATTGTCCGTGCCAGGGCGCACCTTCCATGCCGCGGTCCGTATGCCATATCTGCAGCGAGGGCAGTTGCGCCCGATCCCAGTCCAGCACGATGCCGCAGCCCTCGTCGAGCCACGTCGCCCTAACCGCACTGCGCATGCCGCATAGCTGTACGTTCAGATTTTTCTGGGCCCCCAGCGGCGGATGGCTCAGATCGACGAGGCCACCACCCTGAGGCACTGCCGCCAGGCTGGAAAATTCCTGCTCGCCGGCAACCTGACGCGGATGGACCAATCCAAAATCGAAATCAGCCTCCAGCCGCAACCGCCCCGCCTGCTCCGGCAGGCGAAAGATCGGATGCAACCCCACCGAAATTGACGCTGCGCGACGCGCAAAAATTGTCAGTGTTAAATCAAGCGCCGGCGCATCTGCGCGCGCCGCAACGGTGCGCTCCAGACGCCGCACCGGCGATGTGTTCGGATAGTCCAGTGCCAACGTCACTGCCGACGAGCCAGCCGCAACGACAGTCCATTCCTCATCGGCCGCCGGCCCATGCACCGGCCAGTCACTGGGCCGATCCATCAAACTCGCCCATTGCGGCGGCGCGTCGGGCGCTGGTCCACCCGAACCCATCGGCACGCAGACGAAATCCCCCCCAAGTTCGCGCAGATGCCCGATGATCGACCGGTCGGTGATGGTCCCCATCCAAGGCGCCCGCGCAAACGGCCGGAACGACTTGCCGGAAACATCAAACCGGCAATCGGCTAATACCGCGGCTGTGGTCAGCACCACCGCCTCGCCATGCGCCCATGTGAGCCGGTGTTCGCTCATTGAACCGCACTCGCCGGAATGGTCATGCCATCGAGCGCCGCCGGATCGGCCGGCATTTCAGCCGCTCCCGCCGCCACGCCGTTGACCGACAGGATATAGGCGACGATGTCGGCATAATCGCTGGTTGGCAGTGTTGCCGGGCGCGATGGCGGCATGGTGTCATGCGCCTTGCGATACAGCGCCCCCACGCTCTTGCCGCTCCAATGCGCGGTGAAATACGGCCCCGCCAATGGCGTGCCATAAGTGGCGCTGATCAGGTTCTGGCCATGACAGGAAACGCAGTTGGAACTGTAGGCAATCTTGCCGCGATCCGCTTGCGCCTCCGTAAATACCGGCGGCGTGCCGGTGGCGGCAATATCAGCGGTAGCAACCGTCGCATCTGCCTCCGGCGCCGTGGCAGTCGCCGCTTTGCCCGTATAGCTGAACACCAGGATAGATCCCGGGTTCTGCATCGTGGTCGTTGTCCCGCCCTTCAGCGCTTCCGCAAGCCCGCCGGGATCGGTGGCGACGTATAGCGTCTTCTTGTCAGGACTGAACGCGGTATCGCGGAACCGGTTTTCCGACTGGAAATACCGCGCGATTGGACCACGCAAGGTTTTGCCATCCGCCGCCAACGGCAACACATAGATCGAGCCCCGCTTCAGCGTCGTCACGATCAGCGAATTCTCCCAGCCGGGAATACCGCCGCTCTTGGGCATATAGGTTTCGATGCTGGACGCAGCCACCGTCGGCCAACAGATGAAGTCCACGCCATTGCAGGTCGGGTCGGTAAAATTCCAGTCACTCGGAACGGTGAACAGCGTCGCCAGCGGCGCCTGCATCAGCTCGGTCCAGCTGGTTTCGTTCTCGACCGGAACCGAAGGATCGACGGTAATGTCGGAGAACTGCAACTGCTCGCACGGCGTCATCGCATCCTTCCAGCGGGCGTATTGATAGGCCCTGTCGTCGCGGAAACCGGCAACATGAGGCCAGCCGTAATTGCCGCCAGGCACCAGGATATTGACCTCGTCATCGGTCTTTGGCCCCTGCTCGGATGCGTAAAGCGTGCCATCGGGCGCAAAGTCGATGCCCTGCATGTTGCGATGGCCATAGGTGAACACATGGCTCACCACCCCGCCGATCTGCGGGTTGTCAGCCGGGATCGAGCCATCCAGCTCCAGCCGCAGGGATTTGCCCTGATAGGCGATGTAGTCCTTGGCCGTCAGTTCGGCCGCCGTCGGCAGCCGCTGCGCCTCGATGGGAATACACCAGTTGCCCAACTGGTCTTTGCCGCCATCGCCGATGGTGTAATACAGCTTGCCGTCCGGCCCGATTTTCATCCGACCCGAATTGTGGTCATTGCTCGCCGGCAGCCCTGCGATCAGTTCCACCGGGTCTTTCAGCGTATTGCTGGCCGTGTCGTAGGTCAGCCGCACGATCTTGGTATAAAGAAACCGATACGGGCTGGCCGGATCGGTCACCACCGGATCGGCGCCCCGCGCCTTATCGACATAGGTATAGGCGGTAAACACATAATCCGAGCCCACGCCCTTGAGCAGATCGGGATGCAGCGCCAGCCCCAGCAGACCATCCTGCCCGCCCGGAGCCGACACGTCATCGATATCGATCAGCGTCGTCTTGCTGCCATCGACGGGGTTGATCCGATCGATCCGACCGCCTGTCCGTTCGGTCACCCAGAGATAATTGTCAGGTCCCCAGGTCAGCTCCCATGGGCCTTCCAGACCGCTAGTCAGCACCTTCATTTCAAACGGCACAGTGCCGGCCACCACGGCATCGGGCGTATCCTGCGCCAAAACCGGAACCGCCATGGACAGCAAGGTCAGGGCAAGTGCGATCTGATGTTTCATCTCAAGAACCTCCCAAAAGCGCCGGTTGCTCCGGCGTCCCTCGTTCACGCTACCAATTGGTTATCGATCCATCCCGACGCCGCAGATGCGGCGCCTCCCAGAATTTGAAGCTCGCCGCCGTCAACGCCACTTCATTGACCTCAATGCCTAGTCCCGGACCGTCGGGCACCTTGAACACGGCGCCTTCCAGCATCGGCATCTGCGGGAACATCTCGGCAGTCGGCGATCCGGAATAGAGATCGGTGGCATTGGCCCGCACTTCGAGCGCAAAAAAGTTAGCCACCGCCGCCGAAAAATGGATGGTCGCGGCGGTGCAGATCGGGCCGAGCGGATTATGCGGCATCAGATCGACATAATGCGCCTCGCTCCACCCGGCGACCTTCATCGCCTCGGTAAAGCCGCCGACATTGCACAGGTCGAGCCGGTTGAACTGGTGGATATCGCGCTCGATATACGGCAGGAACTGCCACTTCGAGGCAAACTCCTCGCCAATGGCGAATGGCACATTGGTCAGCCGGCGCAGCGCTTCATAGGCTTCTGGCGTCTCGTCGCGGATCGGCTCTTCAAGAAAATCCAGCGTGCCGGAAGGCATCTTCTGGCAAAAACTCGCCGCCTCTGCCACCGACAGCCGATGGTGATAATCGATCCCAAGCACCACCTCGTTGCCCAGCGCTTCGCGGGCCATGGTCAAAAACTTGGCGGTTTTGCCGATCGACTCCCGCGGCTCGAAAATGCCAGCGTCCTCGTCCCAAGCCGCCGGGAAAAACCGGATGGTCGACCAACCGCGCTCTGTCAGGGCGTGCGCCGCATCCAGCGTCTCCTCGCCATTGATCGAACCGGTCGAGGCAAAGGTTGGGATAACATCGCGCTGTTTGCCGCCCAGCAATTGATAGACCGGCACGCCCAGCGCCTTGCCCTTGATATCGTGCAGCGCAATGTCGATCGCCGATTGCGCCGCCAGCAACACCCGACCACCTTCAAAATACTGGCTGCGATACAGCTCCTGCCAGATCGCCCCGATCGCCATCGGATCGCGTCCGATCAAAAATTCGCGAAAATGCTCGATGGCCCCAACCACCGCCTTTTCGCGCCCGGAAAGCCCGCTTTCGCCCCAGCCGAACAGGCCCTCATCGGTCTCGATCTTGACGATCAACTGGTTCCGATGGCCGACCCAGACGGGATAGGGTTTGATTGCCGTGATTTTCATGGGCCTGTCCTCACCAGCTCGTCATCGAGCCGTCTTGCAGACGGGCGATTGGCAAATAAGCCTGTTGATAGGGATGCTTGGCCGCGAGCGCTTCGTCGATATCGACGCCATGGCCGGCCTGTTCGCCCGGTTGCAGATAGCCACGGTCATAGCTCCACGCGCACTTGAACACGTCGTGCATCGCCTCGGTGTAGCCAGAGAATTCCTGGATGCCGAAATTGGGAATGGCCACATCGACATGGATATTGCAGCCCATGGCGATGGGCGACACGTCCTGCGGACCGTGACAGGCCGAGCGGACATGATAGATCGCCGCCAGATCGAAAATCTTTTTGAGCCCGGTCACGCCGCCGGCATGCACCGAGGTGACACGGGCATAGTCGATCAACTGCTCGGTGATCAGCGTGTGCGTGTCGTAGATCGAATTGAACACCTCGCCCACCGCGATCGGCTGGGTCGTGTGCTGGCGGATGATCCGAAAACCCTCCTGCAACTCGGCAGGAATCGGGTCTTCGAGCCAGAACAGCCGGAATGGCTCCAGATCCTTGCCCAGCCGCGCCGCTTCAATCGGGGTCAGCCGGTGATGCACATCATGGAGCAGGTGAACGTCCCAGCCCACCGCATCGCGCACCTTCTCGAACAGTTTGGGCACCAGCGGCAAGTATTTGTGCGTCGCCCAGACTTCTTCATGCGGCGCCACGCGCTTGTTGATCAGCGCATCCTGGTCGGTTGAAGCGCCGGTGCCATAGATCGGCGGCAGCCCGGGTATGGCCACCTGCGCGCGGATCGCATCCAGCCCCTGCTCCCGTAGCGCGATGACGCCCTCGGCGACTTCGGAAATATCCAGCCCGCCGACATGCTTGTAGACCATCACCTTGTCGCGCGATCGGCCACCCAACAATTGGTACAGAGGCATATTGGCGGCCTTGGCCTTGATGTCCCACAGCGCCATGTCGATCGCCCCGATCGCCGCCATGGTGATCGGCCCGCGCCGCCAATAGGCGCCCTTGTAGAGATATTGCCAGATATCCTCGGTCCGCATTGGGTCCATGCCGATCAGGCAGGGCGCGACGTGGTCCTCAAGATAGGATGCGACCGCCAGTTCGCGCCCGTTGACCGTGCCGTCGCCAACGCCATGCAGCCCCTCATCGGTGATGATCTTGACGGTGACGAAATTGCGCCCCGGCGAGCAGACGATGACTTTGATGTCCTTGATCTTCATGGCGACGTCCTCGAGGTCTCTTTACGGACCGTGGGGTGGAAGGCGATGGCCGTGGGAGAACCGGTCTGGATTGGCTCCCCAAGCGGCACGAGAGCGCCGGTTTCGGGCTGGTAGCGGAAAAGGTTGATGCGGTTGCTTTCCTGATTGGCGACGGCCAGCACGTGCCCCGTTGGATCGAACGCGAAATCGCGCGGGATATGACCGCCAGATGGAGTGATGTCGATAAACCGGGCGATCCCCGTCGTCTGGTCGATGGCAAAACTCGCAACGCTGTCATGGCCTCTATTGCCGACGAACAGGTGCTTGCCACCACCGGCAATGGCGATGGCAGATGCCGAACTGCCGTTATGCTCACCGGGCGGAAGCGTCGACGTGCTGGCCAGCACCGCGAAGGCGCCAAGACTTGCGTCAAATGCCAGGCTGGACAGGGTGCAGCTCAGTTCATTGACCAGATAGGCGCAGGGCAAGGTCGGGTGAAACTGCAAATGCCGCGGCCCCGAGCCCGGCGGCAGCACGGTTTCCCCATGCGCCGACAAAGCCCCGGTCTGACCATCGAAGCGATAGACCACAAGCCTGTCGATCCCCAGATCGGCAATGACGACGAAACGATTGTCGGGCGTCCAGGCGATGCAGTGCGCATGCGGACGATCCTGCCGCCCGGTGACCGAACCCTTGCCAAGATGAGTGGCCTCGGCAACCAGCGATCCCAACGTGCCGTCTTCCGCGCGAGGATAAATGGCGATCGACCGGTTGGGCTTCGCCGTGATCGGCAGGCCACCATAATTGGCAATACCGACAAAACGGCCCGAGTTATCATGGCCCAGATGGGCGGTGTAGTCGCCCCGCGTCGGCTGCTTGGACAGATATTCGAGCGCCCCTGTGTCCGCATCGATAGCGTAGCCGGTGACCAGCCCTTCATTCCAGCCATCAACCTCGCTGACGGCCGCCAGCGATCTGCCGTCACTGGACACCTGCACAAAGGTCGGATTGTCGACGCCCTCGGTCACGCCGAGCAACTCGGTCGTGCCGCTGTCAAGATCGAGCCGAAACGCCGCAATGCCCTTGCCGGCCGCTTTGGCCACATAGCCAATGCCGCGATTGACGCTTCCGACATAGAACAAGACAGACGGCATAAAAACTCCAGTGATCTCTAGGCGGCCTTCAAAAACTCGGCCATGCGGACAAGGCCCTGCATGTAGCCAATGGCGTGGGAGCGACCGCGATGGTTCCAGTCGCTGTCGCCATCCATTTTCGGCACGTGATCGTCGAGCAGAAAGCCGTCAAAGCCCAACCGTGCCAGTTGCACGACGACCTCGGCAGGATCGAAATTGCCGTCGCCGATGAAGCATTCGGTAAAGTTCGGCACCGAGCCCTGCACGTCGCGGAAATGGATGTAGGAAATCCGGCCCTTGGGCGCGAAGAACTCGATCATCTCGGTGACATTGGCTTTGCCGCCAACCATTTCTGAACAGCAACCCAGGCACAGGTCGAGCGTCCACGCCTCCGAGCGCCCGACCAGGTCATAAGCCTTCTTGAAATTGTCTGGCCTGTAGAACAGCCGTGCCACCCCACCCAGCATCGGCACCGGCGGATCATCGGGATGCAGCGCCAGCTTCAGTCCTTCCTCTTCGGCGACCGGCAGCACCGCGTTCATGAAATAGCTGTAGTTGGCCCACATCTGCTCTTCTGTGATCATCGGACCATCCTTGCCGAACAGCGGCATCGATGACGCCCGGCCCAGTGTGGTCGGCATGAACGAGCGCAGCATGTCCAGATTGTCGATATTGGCCTCGACCACCGCCATGTCGAACTGGCGGGCCGTCGCCCCGCCCCTCGTGTGCCCGCGATTGGTGGTCCACACCGAATTGGGCATGAAATGCAGCCCCAGCACCGGAATGCCGGCCCGCGCCACGGCGCGGATGGTGGCCTGATAGTTCTCGATCTGCTCGTCGCGCCCCTCCAGCCCCATCATCGCCTTGTGATAAAAATGGGTCGGCACGTTCTCGATCGCCTCAAACGTCAGCCCAGCCGCCTCGACCTGCTCGACCAGCACCCGAACATCCGCCTGCTCCCACCGGGCATCGCCCGGCAGGGTTGGATTGTTCATCTGCAGGCCGGTCGCGCCGATCTGGGCCGCAAAGCGCAAGCGCTCCTCGCTCAAATCGTGAAACTGGCCAACTGCAACTCGGATCGCCATGCTCGTCTATCCCTCGGTCTGTTTACTAGGGCCTACGGCGCGAAGAACCCCTTGTCCTCTTCGCTGAGATACTTCCTCGCGCCCTCGGCATCGATATCCAGCCCGAGCCCGGGCGCCTCCAGCAGGTCGACCATGGAGTCCTTCACGATCTGCTTGGGCAGGCCGATGACGATGTCCTCCCACCACGGGTCCGAAGCGCTGGGATACTCGAAGGCGATGTAGTTCGCCGGCAGCGTGGCGCAGACATTGATCAGCGCCCCCAGCCCCAGCAGCCCGTTGGCCGTGCCGTGCGGCGCCATCATGATCGAATGCATATAGGCGTGCTCGGTCACCCATTTCAGTTCGGCAATACCGCCGATATCGGCGGGATCTGGCCCGATCACGCGCACCGCCTGCGTCTCGATCAGTTCCTTGAAATTGTGCCGCAGATAAATCTGCTCGCCGGTATGGATCGGTGTCGTCGTCGATAGCGTCAGCTCCCGATAAGCCTGCGGATTGACCCACGGCACATAGTCGCCGGTCAGCATGTCCTCGAGCCACATCAGGTTGTATTTCTCCACCGCATTGGCAAAGCGGATGGCGTCGGGCAGGAACCAGCCCGGCCCGCAATCGAGCGCCAGCGATACCTTGTCGCCGAGCACTTCCTTCATCGCCTGGACGCAATCGAGCATGTGGTTGAACCCGTGCTCGGAGATCTGCCCCTGGTCCATGGCGCCGTGATAGCCGGCCTTGCTCTGGCGCGGGCCGTAGTGAAAGTCGTCGATGCTGTCCTTCATGTTGGAATGGAAGCTGATGCCCTGCTTGACCATGAAGAAGTTCTGCTTCTGCTCCATCATCCATTTGACGTCGGCTGCATAATCCTCCGGCCGGTCGCCCGTCCGCTTCTGGCGGATCGACCCGTTATAAACCCGCACCTGGTCGCGCACCTTGCCGCCCAGCAGCTTGTACACCGGCACATTGGCCGCCTTACCGGCAATGTCCCACAGCGCATGCTCAATGGCACTGACCGCCGCGCCATAAGGCTTGAACGAGCCACGCTGGCGGATCTTGAGCATGCACCGCTCGACATCGGTCGGGTCTTCCCCGATCAGCGCGTCGCGAAAATGCAGCACGAATGGCTTGAGATAGGTCTTGGTATATTCAACCTCGCCCAGCCCGTAGAGACCCTCATCGGTGACGATGCGCACGATGGGATGCTTGCCGATGACCGCGCAACGCAGATCGGTGATCTTCATGGCGCCCCCCTATTTCACCGATGAGAAGGCGGTCGGCGACAATAGCTGGCTGCTGATATTGCTCAGGATCTGTCCGTCCCGCTCGGAGTCGTCGCGCGCCTTGTGCCAGTCCGGATCGGAGCCGAAGGCTGCCCATTTCACCTCGCGCTCGGCCAGCGACTCCCAGGCGACGAAATAGGTCAGCCGCTGGTGGCTCTCACCGATCATCGTGGTGAAAAACCCCGCTTGGCGGATGCCGTGCTTGTCCCACAGCTTGAGCGTATGGTCGTTGAAGCGCTTTAGCAGCGCCGGCAGCCGGCCAGGCAGGCATTCGTAGATTCTCAGCTCATAAATCATCGCTCGTCCTGTAATTTTGCGTGTTCAATCGCCGGAGCCTTTAGCTCCAGGTGCGGTCCCAGGAATATTCCTGGTCCCATTGATCGGTCGGCAGCCAGATGCCTTTGGCCCCGTCCTGCAAGTGCTGGCCAATGACTTCGTCGACCACGTCGTCGATACCCAGGCCTGGCTTGTCCGGCACTTCGATGAAGCCGTCCTTGACCAGCGGCTTGGGCAGGCCGGTGACGATATCGTCCCACCAGTCCACCTCGACGCTGTGATATTCGAGCGCCATGAAGTTTTCCGTGGCCACCGCAACATGGGCGGCGGCCATCGCGGCAATCGGGCTTTCCGCCATGTGGATGGCCATGGCGATGCCATGATCTTGCGCCGCATCACCGATCTTCTTGGTTTCCAGAATCCCGCCCGAGGTCAACAGGTCAGGATGGATCACCGAGATGCCGGATTTGAGCAGCGGCTCGAAGCCTTCGCGCAGATAGATATCCTCGCCCGTGCAGATCGGCACCGTCGTGGCTTCCTGCAACTGCCGATATTGGTCGGTGTACTGCCAGGGAATGACGTCCTCGAGCCAGGCCGGTACGTATTTTTCGATCCGCCGCGCCAGCCTGATGCCGTTCTGCAGCGAGATGTGGCCGACATGGTCGATCGCCAGCGGAATTTCGTAGCCGATCACCTCACGTACTTCGTGGATGTACTGCTCGAGCAGGTCGATGCCCTTGTCGGTAAAGTGCAACCCGCTGAACGGGTGGCGCACGTTGTGAACGTCATAGACGGCGTTGCGGGCGCGCCGGTCGTCCATGCTTTTGACTGGACCGCGCTCGGGATGGGAACGGTAGCTTTCCAGCGAGCCCGCCGGGGCAACCACGGCGCCCGGGATATAGGCGACCTGCATCAGGCCCAGATCCATCTTGAGGAAGGTGAACCCCATATCCATGCGCGCCTTGAGCCGCTTGCCGGTATCGGTGCCGCTGGGCTTTTCGGCGTCGGTGTCACAATAGACCCGCACCTTGTCGCGGAACTTGCCGCCGAGCATCTGGTAGATCGGCACACCATAGGCCTTGCCGGCCAGGTCCCACAGCGCGATTTCGATCCCCGATACGCCCCCACCCTGCCGGCCATGGCCGCCGAATTGCTTGATGCGGCGGAACAGCCGGTCAACATCGCAGGGGTTTTCGCCGATCAGCCGGCTCTTGAGCATCAGTGCATAGGTCGCGCTGGCGCCATCCCGCACTTCGCCCAGGCCGACAATGCCCTGATTGGTATAAATTTTGATCAGGGCCGAGGTGAACGGCGCACCGACGATTTCGGCAACGCGCAAATCGGTAATGCGCAGGTCGCTCGGCCGCGAGCCGGTGCGGACATAGCTTTCGATACTCTCGGCGGCCCCCAATGTGGTCGTCATCAATACCTCTCCCTAAAAACGTCTATGCCGGCCGCTTGCGCACTCCATTCCGGCTGGCAACACCCATCTGCTCGATAATATGTCGACCAGATCCCTCCACGTGGCGCGCCACGACCGCGGCTGCGCCTTCGGCGTCTTGCGCGCGGATACGGGCGATAAGTTCGCGATGCTCGCTCAACACCGCCATGCGACGGCTGAGCGAGGTTGGAAACCGGCGGCTGATCGCCCGCAAAATCTCGCGATGCTTCCACCACAGGTCGGCCGCATGGCGGTTATAATGGCGGTCATAGATCAGTTGGTGAAACCGTGTATCCAGCTCCCCGTGGCGTTTGGCATCGCTGAAGTTGAGCGTCTCGATATCGTTCTGGGCCGCTTCCAGCTCGGCGATGTCGGCGTCCGTCACGATCGACACGAACCACTTGGTCAGCGCCGGCTCGATCAGCACTTCGATCTCGATAATGTCGCGCACAAAGGCCGCATCGATGGCCACCACGCGCGCGCCGCGGTTGGCCTCGATGATCACGAAACCCTCGCCGCGCAACAGCTGCAATGCCTCGCGAACCGGGTTTGTCGAGGTACCATAGCGCTCGGCTAGATCGGCAATTTTGAGCCGCGCACTGGGCTCCAGACGGCCTGAAATTATATCCTCGCGGATCAGTTCATAGACGCTGCCCGGCTGATCGATGGCCGCTTCAACCGGACTGATGATGAGGGTGCTATCGCTCATGGTGACGTTCTAGAGGTCTTCAAGGGCCAAGCCAAGCCATTTCGCACGCTAAAAATCTAAAATAATGTATGATATTATCGTTGTTGACGGACGCGTTTCGCTTTTCCCGAATTTCATCCGCCGATGCCCCGGTCCCTAAAAGCAAAACGGCGCGGAGTGACCCGCGCCGCTTGTATTGGATTGATGCAGGTCCTAGTAGCCGAACTGCTTGGCCAGCGTCGCCTTGAAGGTGCGCCCGAACGAGCGGTAGCCGGCAAGGTTTTCGCGGTAATCAGCGTTGAACAGGTTGTCGATGCCGGCGGTGATTTCCGTACCCTCGAACACGCCGCTCTGCGGCTTGCAGCTGGCAAACAGATCGACCGTGGCGAACGCCTCGGCGGCGCCATCGGCAACCACCTGCCCCTGCGAAATCGTCGGCGCGATATAACGTCCGCTATCCCAGCCAGGTGGTCGGCAAACTCCGCCGCGCCCTGCGCTTTCCGCGCGGCACTGGTAACAGCTCCGGCGAAGTGCAGGTGCAGTTCGTGGTTTCCTCTGCCGGCCAACCGTCCGGCATGCGCATCGTGCAATCCTCCGACAATGCCCCAATCGACCAGGCAGGCCTTGATACCGTGGTGCGGGCCGCGCCGTTTCCACCTATTCCCCAAGGCGCGAACCGCAGCGAATGGGCGTTCACCGTGCCGCTGGCGTTCACGCGCTAAACCAACACGCGGGCCGCGATCCCCCTCGTCCACGGTGAAAGACGCAGATATACTGCGCTCAAATCACCGGTCCGCCGGGACTTGGACAAGCCGGGACACGCCCGGCCAATGGGAGATAACTTGGATGTTTCGACTATCGATGCTTGGCGTGAGCCTCGTTCTGGCCGCCACCCTGATTGCGCCGGCACTGGCTGCATCTGAAGAAGAGGTCATGGACCAGATCGAAAATCTGCAGGGCGACTCGGTCGGTTTCGGCGAGTTTTTCGGCAAGCTGCAGGATGCCTTCCTGCTCGACGACCACGCCAGCTTTGCTGACCTCGTCGCCTTCCCGATCACCATCCACGCCAATGGCGAAACCTATGATGTCGATACCGCCGACACGTTCACTGAAAACTTCGACAGCCTGCTCGCCCCCCAGACGCAGGAAGCCATCCGCAGCCAAGATTTCAAGGATCTGTTCGTCAACGCCGAAGGCGTGATGATCGCCGATGGTGCGGTCTGGATGTCCAATATCTGCGACAACGACGCCTGTTCGAAGACGTACTGGGCCGTGACGGCGATCAATAACTGACGTAACCCACCCAGATGGTCACCCTCGGGTCAAGCCCGAGAGCGACGGACTGTGGTTAGGACTAAGCCTTCTCAGCCAGCAACGCGGTCAACCGCGCAACTTCCGCCTCGGCCTTCTCGGCCCGCTCCAGCATCGCTGCGAACTCCGCCCGCATATCTTGTGGCGCCTCGTCGGCAACAACGTCTTCCACCGGCGCATCCATGATGCGGGCATAAAACGCCCGCAGATAGGCCAGATCATCCGGATCAAGCGTTCCGGCCTGCGACGCGGCCAAATAACCGTTCAATTCCGCAACGGTCTCTTCGCTCATCGTCCCGGTGGCGATCAGCTCTGATACGAGCTGATCAACCGATTTGCTGTCGCCGTCCACCATTAGCCGGCAGCCGTGTAGGCGGTCTTGACCACGGTGAAGAATTCCTTGGCATAGGTGCCCTGCTCACGCGAACCATAGGACGAGCCCTTGCGGCCGCCAAACGGCACGTGGAAATCCACACCGGCTGTCGGCACGTTGACCATCACCATGCCCGCTTCCGCATTGCGCTTGAAGTGGGTGGCATACTTGAGCGAGGTCGTGACGATACCAGCCGACAGGCCGAATTCGGTGTCGTTGGAAACGTGCAGCGCTTCTTCATAGTCCTTGACGCGGATGACCGAAGCCACTGGCCCGAAGATTTCTTCGCGCGAAATGCGCATCTGGTTGTTGGTCTCGGTGAACAGCGTCGGCTGCAGGAAGAAGCCTTCCGTGCCGCGCTTCACCAGTTCGCCGCCGGCCACCAGCTTTGCGCCTTCGGCCTTGCCGATGGCGATGTAATCGGTGTCCTGCTTGAGCTGGCTGGCATCCACCACTGGCCCGATATCGACGCCCTTTTCCAGCGCATGGCCGACATTGAGGCCCGCCGCACGTTCGGCCAGAGCCGCCACGAACCTGTCGTGGATACCTTCGGTGACGATGATGCGCGACGAGGCCGTGCAACGCTGGCCGGTCGAGAAGAATGCCGACTGCGCCACCGATTCGACGGCGATCTTGAGATCGGCGTCATCGAGCACGACGGTCGGGTTCTTGCCGCCCATTTCCAGCTGGAACTTGCGATTGTGTTCGATCGACGCGGCAGCGACGCGTTTTCCCGTACCCACCGAACCGGTGAACGAGATCGCAGTGACGTCCTTGCTATCCAGCATGGTCTGGCCGACGACCGAACCCTTGCCCATCACCAGGTTGACCACGCCATTGGGCAGGCCGGCACGCTTGAGGATATCCACGATTGCCCAGGTCGAGCCCGGCACCAGATCGGCCGGCTTGATCACCACGGTATTGCCATAGGCCAGCGCCGGAGCCATCTTCCAGGTCGGAATGGCGATCGGGAAATTCCATGGCGTAATGATGCCGATGACGCCGATCGGCTCACGGGTGATTTCCACACCGATGCCTGGACGGGCCGACGGCAGTACTTCGCCGCCCAGGCGCAGCACTTCACCAGCAAAGAAGTCGAAAATCTGCGCCGCGCGGGTCACTTCGCCGATGCCTTCCGGCAGGGTCTTGCCTTCTTCGCGGCTCAGCAGTTCGCCCAGTTCGGCCTTGCGCGCCAGGATTTCCTGCGCGGTCTTGGACAGAATGGCATGGCGCTCAAGAATGCCCGAACGCGACCAGGCCGGGAACGCCGCCTTGGCGGCCGCAATCGCCTGCTTGGTTTCTTCGGCGGTGGCCCGGGCGTAGAGCCCCACCACTTCGGCGGTATTGGACGGGTTGATATTTTCAGCGCCGTCGGTACCCACCCATTCGCCATTGATGAGGTTCTTGTGCAATTCGGTCATGATCAAAGCCTTTGATGAATTCAGTCAGAGAAGGTGTGCAGTGGCGAGGTCGCGCAGCAGATGGCTGGCGCCATAGCTCCAGGGCGGACACTCGGTTGAGAGGCGTACTCTGTTAGATAGGGTACCCAGCGCCGGTGTCGAGATCGAGACCACATCATTTATCTTGTGGGTGAAGCCTTTTCCGGCCCCGCCGCGATCCTGTACCGGCGCAAACATCGTCCCCAGATACAGCACCAGCCCATCCGGATATTGATGATGCCGCCCGATGGTCGCCGCCACCAGCGAGGCGGGGGTGCGCGAAATCTGGCTCATCGAGGATTTGCCGACCAGCTCGAACCCATCCTCGCCGCTGACGGTCAGGCCAATGTCGGCAGCCGAGATCGTCTCAAGCGTAAAATCGCCGTCGAACAGCCGGATGAACGGCCCCAGCGATGCTGACGCATTATTATCCTTGGCCTTGCCCAGCAACAGCGCCGAGCGGCCTTCTACGTCGCGCAGGTTCACGTCATTACCCAAGGTCGCGCCGATGATCGTGCCGGCGCTCGTCACCACCAGCGCCACTTCCGGCTCCGGATTGTTCCAGCTCGATACAGGATGTAGGCCCACATCGGCGCCAAAGCCCACCGAACTCATCGGCTGGCCCTTGGTAAAAATCTCCGCGTCTGGCCCTATCCCCACTTCGAGATACTGGCTCCACACACCCTTGGCGATCAGCGCTTCCTTGACCTTCATTGCGGTCTCGGAGCCTGGCACCAGCTCGCTCAGGTCCATGCCGATCAGCGCCAAAATCTCGCCGCGCAAAGCATCTGCCCGCGATTTGTCGCCCCGTGCCTGTTCTTCGATCACTCGCTCCAGCAGCGACACCACAAAGGTCACGCCCGACGCTTTGATCGCCTGCAGATCGATCGGCGATAGTAGCGATGGCTGGGCCGCATCGAGCGTACCGGCCCAGCTGTTGGCCACAACCGCGTCAACTGAACCGACAATATTGCCGAGCGCGCTGCGCACATATTCGGCCGCGTCGTCGTGTTCACAGATATCGCGCACCAGCGCCGCACCCGGCTGAGTGATATCCACCACCTGTCCATCTCGCACGGTCACCACGCGCGGATAGGCAAATCCTGGCACACGGGCCCGGCCGAGCAGAATACCTTGGCTTGGAATGACAGAATTGGTCACGGCGGCTCCCATACAACCAGGCGCCGGTAACTAACAGGCGGGCTCGCCCCGTGTCCAGCAAAACGGCCCAAACTAAAGTCGAACACTAGCCGGTCAGCGACAGCACATTGCCATCCGGGTCCTGGAACCAGGCAATGCGTCCGCCGCTGGGAGCAGTCCAGATTTTCCGCCGGTCTTGCCCCATGCCATAGTCGAGAAACACCACGCCCCGGTCGACCAACGCATCAATGCTGGCCTCTATATCCCCGACCACCCAGCCCAACACAGTGAACGGTCGCGGTGTCAATTCCCCAACGATGGTGACGCGCAACATCACCCCGCCAACGTCAAACACCAGCGCGAAGCCGTTCTGTTCTACCAAAGTGAGGCCAAGAATACGCTGGTAGAAATCCGGCGCCCGCCCTGCATCGGTGGTCGGTGCGAAAGCAATGACTTTGTTCAACGTCGGCATGGCTGGCCCCTCAGATCGCACCAATTGGCCTTGTAAAGATTTTTTGTCCACCCACCCAAGGAACTGTCGCGCTGGTTCGTCAAACCTGTGACCGACCGATCACATCGTTCAAGCTGGGTTCAGTTTCGCCCTTTTATCACCTCAATCACGGGCCATTCGGCCCTAGCACTTGGAGACATCTATGCGTCCGCTTTTGGCAATTGCCCCCTTCGCCCTGCTCGCCGCCCTCGCTAGCCCCGCGCTGGCTGGCACCATTTCCATCGATGGCCACGGCGAAGTCACGGCAGCGCCGGACACCGCCTTCGTCACCTCCGGCGTCACCACGCAGGGCGAAACTGCCCGCGATGCACTGGATCAGAACACCAAGGCCATGGCCGAATTGATTGCCGCGCTTAAAGGAGCCGGCATCCAGGCCAAGGATATCCAGACCTCTGGGTTTTCGGTGAACCCGAACTACGTTTATTCCGACGCCAAGGACGCCAACGGCTATTCGCTGCCGCCCAAGATCACCGGCTACCAGGTCTCCAATTCGGTCACCGTCAAAGTGCGCGAATTGTCCTCGTTGGGCAGCGTACTCGACCGTGCCGTGACCGTGGGTGCCAACACCATCAATGGCGTCAGTTTCACGGTCGCCGATCCGTCCAAGCTTTATGACGAGGCGCGCAAGCAGGCCTTTGCCAATGCGCACGACAAGGCCGACCTCTACGCCACCGCCGCCGGCGCCAAGCTGGAGACCATTGTTTCTATTGCCGAGAGCACTGGATATTCCGAACCACAGCCCTATATGGCCAAGGCAATGGCCGCGGCGCCACAGAGCGATGCTGTTCCTGTCGAAGCTGGGGAACTAAGTTTCGGAGTCAACGTTTCGGTCCAATGGGAACTCGATCAATCTAAATAACCGGTTCCCCTCTTTATTGGGGGGCTTGGGAGGTGGGGGCGGCCCGTCGTAGTCAACCGTCCCCCACCAACCCTTATCCCGCGAACACCTTCCACAGCATGTTCAGCCCGACAAATGTCAGAAACGCTGCGAAAACATATTTGAGCGTCTGCTGATCAAGACGATGCGCCAGTGCCGCGCCAATCGGCGCACAGATCGCCGCCAGCACCGCCACCAGCACCAAGGCTACCAGATTGATATAGCCTAGGCTGAGCGGCGGCACCCCCGCCACGTCCCAGCCCGACAGCACGTAGCCAATGGCGCCGGAAATGGCGATGGCAACGCCCAGCGCCGCTGACGTGCCGACGGCGCGGTGGATCGGCGCCCCAAAAGCCACCATGGTGGGCACGCTCAGCGACCCGCCACCAATCCCCATCAGCGCCGAAATATAGCCCACCACGAACGCCGAAACCCGGTTGGTGGTTTTCGAGCCATGCAGATGGCCCATCAGCCGCGTCTGGAACGAGAAGACGATATTGATGGCAATCACGAACGCCATCACCGCAAAGACGATGCGCAAGGCATCGCCGGAGAAATACCCCGCCATCACCCCGCCGATCAGCGTCCCGGCAACAATGAACGGCACCCAGAGCTTGAGCGTGGCAATATCGAGCGCACCACGCACAAAATGCGCCCGCGCGCTCATGATGCCAGTGGGAATGATGATCGCCAGCGAGGTGCCGACCGCAACATGCATGGTGACGTCTGATTGGAACCCCAGCCAGGCCAGCGCACTCGATAGCGCCGGCACGATGATGGCGCCACCACCAATACCGAGCAGTCCGGCAAAAATGCCCGAGAATAGGCCCGTCACCATCAGCCCAAGCACGAACGGCCAGTAGGCGACGATTGCACCCCAATCCATCAGGCGATTCCAGTCTTCTTGGTGGTAATTTTCCTCACCCTGCCATGAGTGGCGATGGCGCGCCAGCAGCCTGCCGCCGCATTCGCGCCATCATCTGTTGGCCAAGCTCATCTTGGGGAGGTGGCGGAACCTTCGCAGGGGCCCGGAGTTGCTGGATTAGGGGGACAAACGCGCCGGTCGCGCGATTAACACCCCATTCATATGCCATTCAGAATTGCACCATGATGCTGTGTGCGATTGTCCAATTCGACAAAAAGGAAAAAACAATGCGCTTTCGAAATTGGCTGCTCACCGGCACGAGCCTTGGCCTGATGGCCCTGGCTCCGATGACGGCATGGGCACAGAACGATAGCCTTGTCGTGGCCTACCAGGCCTATATTGCCGCTCAGGCCGCCGGTGATCCCGCCGCGCTGCAAACCGCGACCGCCGCGTTCACCGAGCAATGCATCGTCGCCGGCTATACCAGCGTCGACGACTGCGTCGCCGCCATGGCTGCGGCGCCTGCACCCGCAGCGGCACCTGCCCCTGCGGCAGAACCGGTCCCTGCTGCAGAACCGGCCCCTGCTGCAGAACCGGCCCCTGCGGCAGAACCTGCGCCAGCAGCTGAGCCGGCCCCTACTGCTGAACCCGCGCCCGCCGCTGAACCTGCACCGGCAGCAGAACCGGCACCGGCTCCAGAGCCGGAACCTGCTCCCGCGCCAGCGGCTGTCGACATCACTGCGGACCTTCAGGTCCAGGTCGATGCCTATAATGCCGCGATCGCAGACCTCGCTGCCGGTAGCGACGGTGCGACCGGCGAAGCCAATATCGCCGCCGCCAAAGCCCAGATGCAAGCACTCTGCACCACCGCGGGCTATGGTGACCTGGCAAGCTGCCTGGCCGACTATGGCGTAAAGTTGCAGGATGTCCCCGCTCCTGTCGAACAGCCCGCTGCTGCACCAGCAGCAGAACCTGCTGCTGTGGCGCCCGCTGCCGTACCAACTGCACCCGCTGATCAGCCGGCCCCGGAGAATGCTGACATCAGCGCCGGCCTGCAGGCCCAGGTTGACGCCTATAATGCCGCCGTGGCCGAGATCAACGCTGGTGGCGATCGTACCGCTGCCGACGCCAATATCGCTGCGGCCAAGGCACAGATCGAGGCCCTCTGCGCCCCGTTCGGTTATCCCGATATCGCCGCCTGTCTTGCCGATTATGGCCTGACCCTGCCGGAAGTCCCGGCGGCGGCAGCGATCCCGCTCGATCAGCTGCCCGCGCAGCCGACCGAAGTGATCGAAAACCTGCCCAAGGGCATCACGCAGGAGCAGGTTGCTCCCGTGCTCGATAGCGCCAAGGACATTGAAGCGGCCCCCGCAGACGCCAATGCTGTTGCTGCTCCAGCTGCCGCGGAAGAACCCCTTGCACCACCTCCGGAATCCGATGCGGCCTCGCAGGCCAAGCTGGTTGCTCCGGAAGCTGCACAGGAATCGCTGACTGCCGAACAGGGTCAGTCGGTACAGGTGCAGGATATCGCACCCCAGGAAGTGCCGCAGAACGTGACGATCGTGAACCAGACCAATGTGGTCAACAACGTCACCAACAACACGAATAATACCACCACGAACAACACGACCAACAACACCACCAATGTGACGCAGAACAACGTCACCCAGACCCAGGTGGTGCTCCAGGTCGGCAATCAGTTGATCGTGGAAAATCGCGGCCAGGATACCGACCGCTTTATCGACAGCAATGGCCAGGACGAGGTGTTCTACGAAAACCTCGCCAATGGCCGCGTCCGCGAAACCATCACCCGTGCCGATGGCTCCCAGGTCATCACAGTGCGCAACCGCAACGGCGACATCCTGCGCCGCTCGCGCATCGATGCCGATGGCCGCGAACACGTGCTGGCCTATTTCGATGATCGCTACGACCAGGATCTGCTCGAGTGGCGCGATCCGGGTCAGGACCTGCCTCCCCTCCGTCTCAATATCCCGGTCAACGAGTATGTGCTGGATGCGCAGAATGCCGATGAGGATGGCGTCGAAACCTTCTTCCGTCAGCCGCCGGTTGAACAGGTTGTTCGGCTCTACTCGATCGACGAGGTCAAGCGCTCTTCCCGTATTCGCGACAGCGTGCGCCGTCTCGAAGTTGGTGGCCTGACCTTTGACTCAGGCGCTGCAACCATCAGCCGCGACCAGGTGAGTTCGCTCAGCAAGGTCGCCGGGGCGATGAAGCAGTTGCTGGCCACCAACCCCGCCGAAACCTTCCTGATCGAAGGCCATACCGACGCCGTGGGCAGCGAGATCAAGAACCTGCAACTGTCTGATCTGCGCGCTGCAACCGTGGCCCGCATCCTGACGGACTTCTATCAGATCCCGCCGGAAAACCTGGCCACCCAGGGCTATGGCGAGCGCTATCTCAAGATCCGCACCGATCTGGCGGAACGCGAAAACCGCCGTGTCACCATCCGCCGCATTACGCCGCTGGTGACCCCGTTGGCTTCGAACTAGAAGCTATAAAGCGCCAAATGAAGGGGCCGGGCATTTGCCCGGCCCTTTTGCTTTGTCAAATTTACGATGAGCGCAAGAAGGCCCTACCGCTCACATTAAAATTCGTTAATGCTGCGCCGAGATTTATCGTCCCGGAACACTTCAGCATGCACCTGCGCCATTGGCTTCTCCTTGTCTGCTGCATGTTCTTTTCCAGCGCGCTGCCTGCTACGGCGCAGGACGAACTGGACCAGCGCTGCATCGATGCTGAACTCGTCACCTACGAGGATTGCGCCGCCTATCTGCAAACCCTGCCGCCCGCCGAAGCGCCTGCCCAGCAGGAGCCCGCTCCAGAACAACCCGTCGCCGAAGAGCCTGCTCCCGAGGAGCCAATCGCCGAGGAACCCCCGCAGCAGGACAATGTCGCGCAGGAATGCGTTGACGCGGGCGTCACCACCACTGCCGAGTGCGACAGCTATCTGCAAAGCCTGTCGGCCCCGGTCGAGGACGAGCCAGCTGCCGAAGACGTCCCGGTCGACGAACCGGTCGTGCAAGACCCCCCTGCCGAGGAGCCGCCCGCGCAGAACGATGTTGACCAGCGCTGCATCGATGGCGGCTACACCGGGACCGCCGACTGCGACAGCTATCTACAAAGCCTGAGCGCACCCGGCGACGAACCGACTGCACAGGATCAGCCGGCGGAACAAGATCCGGTTTCCGAACAGCCTGTTGTGCAGGACCCGGTGGCCGATGACCCAGCTCAGGATCAGAATGTTCCGGTGACCGACGATACAACGACCGAACAGCCGACCACCGATGAACCCGCCACCTCGGACGAAGTCGCCCAGAAATGTTTGGACGCCGGCTACACGACGACCGACGAATGCAACGATTTCCTGCAGCAAACCGATACCCCGGCGGATGATACCGAGACCGTGCCGGTCGCCGATCCAGACCAACCAGTCACAAGCGAAGAAGTCACAACTCCAGCCACCGACTTGAGCCAGGAATGCATCGACGCCGGTTTCACGACCGCCGAAGAGTGCACGGCCAACCAGACCACGCCACAAACGACTGATGACACTGCCGAGCCGAACACGACGACCCAGGACCCACCAGAAAGTCTGATCGCTCAGCCCGAGGTAGACCCCTACGCCGATACTCAGCCCGAAGAACTGCTCAATGCAACCGAGCCGGTGGCCGAGGGTGACGATGCCGCCCCGCTGACCGATGCGGCCAAGGAAAATCCGGACGCGGTTGTCGATGAAAGCGTGCCGGTCATTACCGAGGAGACCCTGCCGCAGGACGATGCCGATGCCAGCATCGCCGCGCGTGTCACGCCCCAGGAAATCGTCGCGGCCAGCGGTGAAAATGCCGAAGTGCTCGACGCCCCGCCGCCGATCACTCCGCCGGCCAACGTCACCATTATCAACCAGACCAACGTCACCAACACGACGGTCAACAACACCACGGTGAATAACACCTACGTCTATGAGGTGAACAACACCTACGTGATCAACAACTCAGCTGCCGATCGCGACCGGATTTTTGGCGACGATAGCAACTACCAATTCGACCAGATCGGCGATAACCGCTTCCGCGAAACTGTCTATCGCGACGATGGCACGGAAGTGGTCACGGTGCGCGACCAGTACGGCAACATTCTGGAGCGCTATCGCACTGACCCTTATGGCGAAACCTACGTGTTCGCCTATTTCGACCCCAGCTATTACGACCAGCTCGAAAATTGGCGCGATCCGGGCGACGACCTGCCGGTGCTTCGCCTCAATATCTCGCTGCGCGATTACGTGATGGATTGGTATTATGCTGACGAGGACGAAATCTCATTGTTCTTCCGCCAGCCGCCCGTGGAAAAAGTTCGCCGTCTCTATTCCATCGATGAGGTCAAACGCTCGGCTCGCCTGCGCGATAGCGTGCGCCGCCTGGAAGTGGGCAATCTGAACTTTGCCAGCGGCGCCTCCAAGCTCTCGCGCAACCAGATCAATGCACTGGAAAAACTGGCCGACGCCATGCTGACCCTGCTGGAGGAGAACCCGGCTGAAACCTTCCTGATCGAAGGCCATACCGACGCGCCGGGCTCGGATCAGGCCAATCTGGTGCTGTCGGACCAGCGCGCAGCCTCGGTTGCCCGTATTCTGACCCACTATTATGGCGTCCCGCCAGAAAATCTGGCGACCCAAGGCTACGGCGAACGCTACTTGCGCGTCCGCACGCAGGCCGACGAACCAAAGAACCGCCGGGTCACGATCCGGCGGATCACGCCGCTGGTCTCGCCATATTTCGCGTCAAACTAACGAAAATAACCATAAATGACGCTCCGCATCCCTCATATGGGGGATGCGGTGGCACAATTTTTTGGCGATGCTGCTCAGGTGTGTTGGCCAAAACGTGGTTTAGCTGACAAGTCGCGCGCGTGTTCATCGTCTTCGATTTCGCCAGCGTCTGAGGCGATGGACACGCTGCCCCCAACCGCCGCCGCAACACGACAACCACCAATCCAATATCGCCCACCCACGGGCCAATTTGGCCATTTTCGAGCAAAAAATATTTGGATATATTGCGCTGGCACCCCGGCAAGACCCCCTAAATATCTGGGCCTGAAGGCAATTTCCACGCGCCCTGCTCAGTAAATTTTCCGGGAACGATTCCTGAAACTCCGCGTTTCTTTGCCATACGGTGAAACAAAGGAGCGACATCATGGCAATCCCTGAACGCGATACCGTCTATACTAACGACGGCAACCGCACGGTTTACGCACGCGAAAGCAGCGGTACTGCGTGGTTCGTCGGAATTATTGTAGTCCTGGCTCTGCTGGCCATCGGTTATCTGGTATTTTCGGCCAATTCTGGTCCATCGACTTCGGTTGATGTGAACAACACCCCAGCGGTGACGGCGCCAGCCGATCCAGCAGCACCGACGACCCCAATGACAACAGCTCCGGCTGATACCACTGCGCCAGCTGCTGCGCCGATGACTGAAGCACCAGCCGATACCACGGCTCCTGCTACAGCTCCGGCCACTGCACCGGCTGACTCAATGGCCCCTGCTACCGCGGCTCCTGCGGCCACCCCGGCTCCAGCCGTTCAGTAAGTCCTGACTAAATCGATGCTGCGGCCCCTCCCTCTGCAGCACCGTCCCTGAGCCCCGGCTGCCCCGCCGGGGCTCTTTCTTGTCTGCGGTTTGGCCAAGGTTACAGCGGTGTGCCGTCTTGATCAGCGTCCCGCCTGAGGCCATGTGTTGCTGCAAACAAGAGGTCAATTATGGAACTCGGGCTCTATTCCTTCGCTGAAAATACCGTCGAGCATTTTAGCGGCAGGCTGCAAAGCCCAGCCGAGCGGCTCAGGGACCTGCTTGAAGAAATCGAATTGGCCGATCAGCTCGGCCTGGATTTCTACGGTTTAGGTGAGCACCACCGGCCCGACTTCGTCGCCACCGCCCCGGTGACCATTCTGGCGGCCGCGGCGGCCCGCACCAAATCCATCCGGCTGTCCACTGCCGTCACCGTGCTGAGTTCCGAAGACCCGATCCGCGCCTATCAGCAGTTCGCCACGCTCGACCTGCTCTCCAATGGCCGCGCCGAAATCATGGCCGGACGCGGCTCGTTCATCGAGAGTTTCCCGCTATTTGGCCTCGACCTGAACGACTACGACACCCTGTTCGAGGAAAAACTCGAACTGCTGCTCAAAATCCGCGAAGGCGGCAAGGTCACCTGGCCGGGCGGTGCCCATACCAAGCCGATCGACG
This sequence comes from Devosia sp., assembly GCF_039927955.1. Taxonomy (GTDB): domain Bacteria; phylum Pseudomonadota; class Alphaproteobacteria; order Rhizobiales; family Devosiaceae; genus Devosia. The sequence goes on from NZ_JBDSUA010000002.1 coordinate 53,368, forward strand.
GGATCGCCATTTACCCCGAACCAATCCAGCAGCCGCTGCCGCTGTGGATTGCTGTTGGTGGCACGCCCAATTCGGTGGCGCGCGCGGCCTATTATGGCCTGCCCCTGATGATCGCCATCATTGGCGGCATGCCCAGGCAGTTCGAGCCACTGGTTAAGTTCTATCGCGAAACGCTGGAGCGCGTCGGCAAGGATCAGGCCACACCGCTCGGTATCAGCTCGCACGGCTTCATTGCCGAAACCACCCAGGAAGCGCTGGACGTCGCCTTCCCGGCCCACCACGAAGCGATGAGCCGCATCGGCAAGGAACGCGGCTGGTTGCCGGGCACCCGCGCCCAGTTCGAAGCCGGCACACAGCCCCAGGGCGCCTACTTCATCGGCTCACCGCAGCAGATTATCGACAAGATCCTGCTGCAGCACGAATGGTTCAAGCACGACCGCTTCGGCCTGCAACTCAGCGTCGGAACCCTGCCCCATGATAAGGTGATGAAGGCAATCGAGCTGTATGGAACGGTGGTCAAACCGGCCATTGACAAGGCGCTGCCACGGGCCTGATCGATCTAGCCGCGTCCGCGATACGGCGCCACGCCCTGATCCGGTAGCCATACACCTTCAAGTGGCGCACCAGTCTGCCAGAACACGTCGATCGGCAGGCCACCGCGCGGATACCAATAGCCACCGATGCGCAGCCAGTGCGGATTGATCGTAGCGATAATCTTTTTGGCAATATCGATGGTGCAGCCTTCGTGGAAGGCGCCGTGATTGCGGAATGAGGTCAGGTAGAGCTTGAGCGATTTGGACTCGACCAGAAACTGATCGGGAACATAATCGATCACCAGATGCGCGAAATCGGGCTGCCCGGTCACTGGGCACAGCGAGGTGAATTCCGGCGCCACATAGCGCGCAACGTAGCGAATGTCGGGATGCGGATTGGGCACCGGATCGAGCACAGCATTCTCAGGATGCTGTGGGGCCTCGACACTGCGCCCAAGCTGCAAATCGCTCATTACTTGCCCGAACGCCGGATCGTCTTGATCTGCAATGGCGGCAGACCCGACTTCTCGGAAATCGCCCGGTCCTGATCCATGATCGCCGTCCGTGCCGCGTCGTCGCCGTCAAGGCCACCCAGCAGATTGCCGTCGACCTTGCGGTTGGAACGCTGACTGCCATCTTCATAGATCACGTCGAACATCACGAATTCACTGCGCGCAGTTGGCTTTTTGGCCATGAGACTTACTCCATATCGGCAGCACGACAGCGGCAGACCCAGATGGTGCTACCGGCTTCATCGCCTGCATGATTTTGATCGGCCCTAAGGCCTATTTGAAAATTCCGACGCCCTGCTCATCGATGATCTGGCGGCCTTTACCCAGCGCCAGCATGATCAAGTCGTCCTTGGATGACATCCGGTCGGCGCGCACGAAACGATAGATCTTCAGCTCGCCCGCGATATCCTTTTCGATAAGGCCCGCCAGCTGCAATTCGCTGCCAACCCGCATCTGGATCGCCTTGATGGTGAAGCCCTTATAGGCATCTTCGCCCAGCACCACATCGCCAGCTTCCGTCTTTGGCTTGCTTTCACCACCACCAAACAGCTTCTTCAAAAACGACATCGTCTACTCCTCGCCTCTTACCGGGCGCCTGGTGCGCACCGGCAGCGGCAACACCAGCTCGCCGCGCCTATGCATTTCCTCACGCAGCCATTCGGGCGACAGCGTAAAATAGTTCGGCCAGGTCGGCGTGCCATTGGCCAGTTCGACCTTGGCGAAATAGCGCCGATCCCGTAACGGCTCCGTCCCCTCGCCCCGCTCCCCCAGCATCTGCGCCGCATCGAACGCACCGCTAGACCCATCGGAGAAGGTCACCACCAGCTTGAAGGGCACGACGGCCCGAATGGCGGTGAGCTTGAGGCGAACTGGTTTGTCGATCATCGCAGAACCAGCCCACCACGGTGTCATACTGGCGCAGGCCGGTATCCATCTTGAAATTTCAGGATGGGTTCCGGCCTCCGCCGGGGTGACATCCTGTCTAAGCTAGTTATCCAAAAAGCTCCGCAGCTTCCGGCTCCTGCTGGGGTGCTTGAGCTTGCGCAGCGCCTTCGCCTCGATCTGACGGATACGTTCGCGGGTCACCGAGAACTGCTGGCCGACTTCTTCGAGCGTATGGTCGGTGTTCATGCCGATACCAAAGCGCATGCGCAGCACGCGTTCTTCGCGCGGCGTCAGCGAGGCCAACACGCGCGTCGTGGTTTCACGCAGGTTGGACTGGATCGCGGCATCGATTGGCTGGATCGCATTCACGTCCTGGATGAAATCGCCCAGGTTCGAATCTTCCTCGTCCCCGATCGGGGTTTCGAGCGAGATCGGTTCCTTGGCGATCTTGAGCACCTTGCGGACCTTGTCCAAAGGCATCTGCAGCTTTTCGCTCAGCTCCTCCGGCGTCGGTTCACGGCCAATCTCGTGCAGCATCTGCCGCGACGTACGGACGATCTTGTTGATCGTTTCAATCATGTGCACCGGAATACGGATGGTGCGCGCCTGATCGGCAATCGAACGGGTGATCGCCTGGCGGATCCACCAGGTCGCGTAGGTCGAGAACTTGTAGCCGCGACGATACTCGAATTTATCCACGGCCTTCATCAGGCCGATATTGCCTTCCTGAATCAGATCAAGGAATTGCAGGCCGCGGTTCGTGTACTTCTTTGCAATAGAAATCACGAGACGCAGGTTGGCCTCGACCATTTCCTTCTTGGCAATCGCAGCTTCGCGTTCGCCCTTCTGCACCTTGTGCACGATCCGGCGGTATTCGACGATATCGAGGCCGGTTTCGGTCGCCAGCGTGCCGATTTCGCCACGCAGCTCGGTGATGGTATCGCCTTCGCGCTTGGCAAATTCTGCCCAGCCCTTGCCGGCATGGGTTGCCAAACCGGCTTCCCAGGCTGGGTTCAGCTCGGAGCCATAATAGCTTTCAAGGAACGCTTCGCGCTTGACGCCATAGCTTTCGGCCAGCCGCAGCAGGCGCCCTTCGGTACGCACCAGACGCTTGTTGATGTCGTAGAGCTGCTCGACCAGGCTTTCGATACGACTGGTGTTGAGCGACAGCGACTTCACGTCGGCGATCACATCGGTGCGCAGCGCATCGAGTTTCTTGGCATCCGAGGCGCTGACATTGACCGCACGGTCTTCAGCGTGACGGTCCTGCATCACGCGCATCTTGCCATAGGCTTCGGCGATGCGATCGAAGGTTTCAACGACCTGAGGCTTCAGCTCGGCTTCCATCGCTGACAGCGACAGCGCGTTTTCGAACTCGTCATCATCATCATCTGCAACCGGGTCTTGCGGAGCCTGCGGCTCTTCGGGCACATAATCGTCGTCCTCGTCGCCACCGGCACGGCGGGCAACTGGCGCCGCCTTTGGCTTTTCGACCACGCTCTCCATCTTGGGAGCCGCGTTCAAATGCATCATTTCAGGATTTGGCGCGGCCTGCTTGGCATCGGGGCCAGCATAGGTCGCTTCCAGGTCGATAATGTCGCGCAGCAGGATTTCCCCCTGAGCCAGCTGCTCGCGCCAGATGATAATAGCCTGGAAAGTCAGCGGCGACTCGCAAAGGCCTTCGATCATGGTCTCGCGACCAGCCTCGATGCGCTTGGCGATGGCGATTTCGCCTTCGCGCGACAACAGCTCGACCGAGCCCATTTCGCGCAGATACATGCGAACCGGATCGTCGGTTCGGTCAGAACCAGCCTTGGTGTTGGACGTGGTCGCAACGGCGCTGCCGGTCGAAGGCGCCAGTTCCTGGCTTTCTTCCTCGTCCTTTTCGACTTCGGTCTCTTCGACCTCGTCTTCATCAACCACATTGATGCCCATGTCCGAGAACATGGACATGATGTCTTCGATCTGCTCGGAGGACACTTCCTCCGATGGCATCACGGCATTGAGTTCTTCATAGGTCACGTAGCCGCGCTTCTTGGCGACCTTGATGAGCTTTTTTACGGCAGCATCGGATAGGTCGAGTAACGGACTATCGTTGGTCGCTTCCGCGGCCGGCGCGCCTGCTTCGGGCTTCTCGGCATCTTTTGGGGTCTTGGTAGCTGCCTTAGTGGCCATCTGGTGCTCCTCGGGACCCGTTAGCGACCGGGCGCCGGTAAGGTCATAAATGGGGATAGCTCAAGGCAAGGTAAAGGTTTGGTAAAGCAACGGTTAACGCGCGGCTCGCCTATCGGTTCGTTTCGGTGCTGCGCATATCGCCATACGCAAAATCGCGCGTACGCGCCGGTCCTAAGAAATTTCTTAGAAACTGCGCGTCGCGCGTCCCGATAACGAACCAAATCCTTCGATCAATGCTTCTGTGCCATCGACAGTGGTAATTTGGTTCTTGATGTCTCGCAGCCTCTCAAAGGTTTCTTCGCTCGGGTCTTCGCCCAGCGCCGCTTCGGCTGCCTTGAGTTCCTTATTTAGCTGAACTTTCTTGTTATGCAAGGCCAGCGCGTGACTCAATCCGGTCTCCGCGTCAGTTTGCGCAATCTCGATCGAAATTTGCCACACCCCCTGGCGGTTCAGCAAATGCTGCATGCGCTCCAGAACTTCGCCAAATTGGCGCGCCCCCAAAGCCTCGCTTAGGCTCTGCGCGCTGATATCATGATCGCGCATCACCAGATCAAGAATAGCGCCCAACAGCCGCCGCGCCGTCGGCGTTTCGAAATCCAACGTTGCCAGCGTTTCGAAATGTTCCTCAACCAGTTGCGGGTGGTTGACCAGCGACATCACGATCGCCGCCTCGCGTGGGGTCGCGTCCGCCGCTACACCCGGCTTCACAATCCGAGAATTGCGGAACGTGTCCGACAGCACCAGCTTGGGCGTGCCCCGGCTATTGCCCTGCGAACCATAACCCTTCGGCTGCCCATATCCGCCGCGCCCGCCGCCCCGTGGCTCGAACCGCGCGCCGCGCACCGGCGTAAAGAACGCCTTGAGCTTTTCGTCGAACGCCTGCGCATAGTGAAACCGCACCGAGGCGTCCTGGATAGAATTGGCCCGCTCGCGCAACCGTGCCTGCAACGCCGCCCGGGCTTCCGGTGTCTCCGGCACCAGCCCGCCCTGCGTTTCCATGCTCCAGATCACATCGACCAGACTCCGCGCCTTGTCGATCACATCGGCAAAGGCGCCCCTGCCCTGCGCCTTGATCAAGTCATCCGGGTCCAGCCCACCCGGCAAAGTGGCGATCTTGACCGTCTGGCCCGGCTTCAGATGTGGCATCACGATGTCGGCAGCGCGTTCGGCTGCTTTGAGGCCGGCCTTGTCGCCGTCAAAGCACAGCACCGGCCCGTCGCTCATCCGCCACAGCAATTGCAGGTGCTCGTCGGTCAACGCCGTGCCCAGAGGGGCAACAGTGCCCTCGAACCCGGCAGTCACCGCCGCGATCACGTCGAGATAGCCCTCAACCACGATCACCGTCTTGCCATCGCGCGCTGCCTGCCTTGCGGTCTGGCCGTTATAAAGCGTCTGGCGTTTGTGGAAGAGTTCGGTTTCGGGCGAGTTCAGATACTTGGCCGGCACATCGGCCGACAGCGCCCGGCCACCGAACGCGATCACCCGCCCGCGAAAATCCATGATCGGAAACATCACCCGATTGCGGAACCGGTCATAGGGCACTGGAATATCGTCGCCATGAACCACCATGCCGGTGTCGATCATGTCCTGCGCCGAAACGCCATTCTGGGCCAGATGTTCCTTCAGCCCATTGCGGCTGTCCGGGGAAAACCCGACGCGAAACCGCGCCTGCGCCTGCGCCGAAACCCCGCGCTCGAACAGATAGCCGCGCGCCTTGGCCCCGATATTGTGGGCCAGCGCGGCCTCGAAATATTTGGTCGCCAATTCCATCACGTCGATCAGCGACCGCTGCGCCGCTTCGCGTTTTTCCACCCGCTCGTCGCGCGCCGGCATCGGCACGCCAGCCATGCCTGCCAGCTTTTCGACGGCCTCGGGAAAGCTCATCCCGGCCTTTTCGGTCAAAAACCGGAAATGATCGCCCGAAACGCCGCAGCCAAAGCAGTGGTAAATGCCGCGATTATCATCGGCGTGAAAACTCGGGCTCTTTTCGCCATGGAACGGGCAGCACGCCCACATATCCCCGCGCCCCGGCTGGCTCTTGCGCTTGTCCCAGATGACATGCTCGCCCACCACCTGCGTTATCGGCAGGCGCTGACGGATCTCATCGAGAAACTGGTCGGAAAAGCGCATAATGTGTAAATAGGCATCAACTTACTTTTTGTCACGAACTCCGAGCGGCTTTTACATCTTGCTCACGCCCTCGTGGTTCGAGGCTCGCAAGAGCGAGCACCTCACCATGAGGGCTACAGGGTCATCTATCCGCTAGATTTCCAGTAGCCTCATGGTGAGGTGGAAGCGCAGCGACCCTCGAACCACGAGGCGTGCCCCATCAGGCCTTGCTCAACACCTTGCGTAGAAATGCCACTTCATCCTCGCGATAGGCTTGGCCGTCTTCGCGGAAGATGTCGTGGAACCACGGATCGGGTTCTGCGGTAATGTAGGGGTTCTGCCAGCTGTCCCATGGCATGAAGGTCTGCGACTTGCCGGCCACGAAACCCCAATTGTACATGCCCACCTTGCGCTCCTTGGCCAGCGGTAGGATGGCTTCGAAAGTGCTGGCCTGCTTGCGCGCCATATATTCGGTACACAGCAGCGGCCGGCCAGCCGCAAATTCGGCCACGCGCGACAGGAATTTGTCCGGCGCGTCGTAGCTATGGAAGCTGATGATGTCGGACAGCGCCAGTTGCGTTTCCGCCAGCGGGTCGTCGAGGAATTTGTCGCCGATCCAAACGCCAGCCGTAAGCGGTTGCGTTGGTTTGGCGCTGCGGGCCCAGGCAAAAGCCTTGGGCAACAGCGCCTTGACCAGCTCCTGCTTGTTGGGCAGTTCGGTAAAGCGTCCGGCGTTGAGATTGCTCGGCTCGTTCCAGATGTCCCAGACAACGACCCGCGGATCATTGGCAAAGCGACCGACGACGCCCTTCACATAGGCTTCAAGACGCGGCTCCTGCGTTGGGTCGGCCAGCGCATAGCCCGGATTTTGCACCCATTGCGAATTGTGTACGCCCGGCACAGGCTCCGGCTGCACGCCCAGCTTCGGCTCGGGGCGCCACACCGAGTCGAACAGCACCAGCATGGTCGAAATACCGTGCTTGGTGGAAATCGCCAGATACTGGTCGATCCGCCTGAGAAAGCCCTCGGCGTCCTGCTGCCACAGCAGATCGTGCAGGAACACGCGCATGGTATTCATGCCCAAGCCCGCCGCCCAGCCGAGTTCCTTGTCGATCAGGTCCGGATTGAAGGTTTCCGCCTGCCACATCGTCAATTGATTGGCCGCGTCCGATGGAATGAAATTGGCGCCGACCAGCCACGGCTGCTTGCCATACCACGCATCGATCTGCTCATCGCTCCAGCGCCCGGCAGCATAGGGTACAGACGGAGTTGATGCGGGCGTGGTCATAACTGATCTCTTTTTGTTGCTGGCATCGCGTTCCGCCGCGACACCAGCATGCCAATATTATTAGCAGAGATATTTGTCCATCCTATTACGCGTCCGCTCGTAGGCGGGCGGATGCAACGGGTCAGGCTGCCTTGCTGCGTTGATAGAGCTTCCACGCCCAGCCAAACAGGCCGAACGAGAACACGATCAGCATCACCCCGCCAAACACCACCATTACCGATGAACTGGTGATTGGGAAAAACAGGAATACCAGCCCGATCAGCACATAGCTGACCCCGGACAGGATCACCGGCCAGATATGGGCATAAAGCGCTCGCTCGCGGATCACCACGCTGATCTGCATGATGCCCACCGCCAGCGCCGCGATCCCCACGATGGTGGAGAGCAGCGTGACCGTCAGGATAGTTGCGATCAACGGGCTGATCAGGATCAGCACGCCCAGGATCAGCGACAGCGCGTTTGAGGCAACGTCAAACCAGTAATTGCCACTCTTGCCGCCGCCGAAGGTCAGGCTCCACAGGCCCAAAGCCCCGTCGATCATCAACAGCGCGCCGCCCAGGACAACCAGGCTGGTCAAGGCCGATGCCGGCCAGATCACCACATACAGCCCAGCCAAAAGCATAAGCACGCCGCGCAAAGCCGTGGCTGCCGCAAAGCGTCGTTTGAATTCTGCCGACACTGCCATAACCGCCCTCCTCTGGTTGGCATGAGCTTAGCGGGTTCACGCCATCAGTCCAGCGCCCTCCCCACACTTCAGGTTTTGAGGCGGCCGCTGGAGCTTATCTCCATTGCCTTGCCCCTGCCGCTATGCTTTGACCCGGCTTTATCGTGAGCCCGCGAGAATCTGATGTCGCTGCCGCTGATTGCCCTGTTCATTGCCGCCTTTGCCTTTGGCACCACCGAGTTCGTTATCGCCGGCGTGCTGCCTCAGGTTGCCACGGGTCTGGACATAACCATCCCGGTCGCGGGCTATCTGGTGTCGGCCTACGCCATCGGCATCGCCATTGGCGGCCCGCTGTTGACCTTTGCCACCACCAGCGTCGCGCGCCGCCAATTGCTGCTCGGACTGATCGCCGCCTTCACCATCGGTCAGGTCGCCTGCGCATTGGCGCCAGGCTTTTCCACCATGCTGATCTTGCGTGTGCTCATCGCTATCGCCCACGGCACCTTCTTCGGTATCGCCATGGTGGTTGCCGTTGGTCTGGTCGCGCCGGAGCGCCGTGGCTTTGCCGTAGCCTTCATCCTCTCCGGCCTTACCGTTTCCAATGTCATCGGCGTGCCGCTCGGCGCTGCCATCGGCAATATCTGGGGCTGGCGCGCCACGTTCTGGGCCATGGGCACGCTTGGCCTGCTGGCCAGCATCGCCATCGCTCTGTGGATACCGCGCACCAACACCATCACCGCGCCAAAGGCCCAACTAGGCCGCGAAGTGCGCGTGCTCGGCCGCCAACAGGTCTGGACCTCGCTGCTGCTCATGCTGCTGCTGATGATCGGCCAGATGGTGCCGTTCACCTATATTGCGCCGCTGTTGCACGAGGTAACTGGGCTCGATCCGGCCATCGTCCCATGGGTGCTGCTGCTCAACGGGGTCGGCTCCACCGTCGGCGTATTCCTCGGTGGCCGATTGGCCGACTGGAAACTGATGCCAGCGCTGATCGCCATGCTGGGTACACAGGCCATTGTGCTGTTCGTGTTCTATCTGCTCAGCCCCTATCCGGCGCCGATGATCGGCACCATCTTCATCTGGGGCGCCCTCAATTTCGCTATCGGCACGCCGATCCAGGCTCGCATCCTTGGCTGGACCACCGATGCACCCAGTCTTGCCTCTTCGCTGATCCCCTCCGGCTTCAATGTCGGCATTGCACTGGCTGCCTCTGCGGGTGCCGCCATGCTCAACGCCGGCTATGGCTATCGCAGCCTGCCCTTGCTCGGCATGGTCGCATTGGTTATTGCCACTGGCGTCGCCATCGCCTCGTTCATTCTGGAGCGGCGCAGCGGCGCCGTGCCACCCATTAGCGCCGTAGCCGCCGAATAAACGGATCAGACCGCCGCTACGCCGGGTTGGAACGAGGAACCAGCATGCCGATTGCCGTCTATGCACTCGCCCTGATGGCCTTTTCCATCGGCACTACCGAGCTGATCGTCTCGGGCATCCTGCCGACCATTTCGACAGATCTGGCGGTCAGTATCCCCACCGCTGGCCTGCTGGTCACTGGCTATGCCGCCGGCGTGGCCATCGGCGGCCCGCTGCTGGCCTTGTTGACTGCGCGGTTTCCGGCCAAGCCAACCATTCTGGTGCTGTCGCTGATTTTTGCCGCTGGCCAACTGCTCTGCGCCATCGCGCCGAACTACACGCTGCTGATGGCCGCACGACTGGTTTCCGCCTGCGGCCATGGCGTGTTCTTCGGCGTCGCCGCCGTGACGGTATCGCGGCTGGTTCCGCAAGACCGGCGTGGCGCGGCCCTGTCGCTGTTCGTCGGTGGCATTACTATCGCCAATATTCTGGGCCTGCCGGCCGGCACAGCCATCGGTAACGCTTTCGGCTGGCGCGCCAGCTTTCTGTGCATCGCCATCATGGCGCTGCTGGCCACGCTGGCTATCGCGTCCACCCTGCCCGGCACCGACACCAACGCCGAACCCGAAGCGCCGCTAAAGCTCCAGGCCAAGCAACTGGGCCACCAGCAAGTGTGGAGCACCTATCTCGTGATCATCCTGGTGATGATCGGCGCCATCAGCTTCGGCACCTTCCAGGTGCCGCTGCTGCTCGAAATTACCAAGGTGCAACCCACCTATATCCCGATGTTCCTGCTGCTGGGCGGCGCTGGTTCGATCATCGGCATCTTCCTCGGCGGCAAGCTCGCTGATTGGCGCGTCAGCGAAGCCCTGATCGGGGTGCTGATCACCCAAGTTGCTTGCTCGGTCTGTCTGTTGGTTTCGGTTCACAATGCCACTGCGCTGGGCATTGGCCTGTTCCTGTCGTCGGCCGCTACGCTGGCGTTCAGCACGCCGGTGCAGATGCGCGTCCTCAATGCAGCCAAAGCCGCGCCGAACCTGGCCTCGACCATGATCGCCTCGGCCTACAATGTCGGTATTGCCGGCGGCGCCCTGCTCGGCGCGGTGCTGCTGCAGGCGGGCATGAACTACGCGATGATGCCGGTAATTGGCATCATCACCGGCATCGCCGCCACGCTGGTCACCGCAGCATCCTGGATGGCCAGCCGTCGCGTGGCTGTGGCTTCTTAGCTCAACAGCGCCTTCACCTTGCCGCTGGCCTTCCCGAAATCGATTCGGCCCGGATAGTCGGCTTTAAGCTGGGCGATCACCCTGCCCATGTCCTTGCCGCCGACCGCGCCGGTCGAGGCAATTGCCGCCTTGATCGCGGCCTCCACTTCTTCATCGGTCAACCCCTTGGGCAGGAACTCGTTGAGAATGTCGATCTCTTCCTTCTCAACCGTCGCCAGATCGGCGCGGCCCGCTTGTGCATAAATGGCAAAGCTCTCTTCGCGCTGCTTCACCATCTTTTGCAGGATGACCAGGATTTCCTCATTGGTCACCGGCCCGCGATTCTCGGTGCGCACGGCAATGTCGCGGTCCTTGATCGCCGAATTGATCAGCCGTAGCGTCGAGGTGCGGCGCACATCGCGCGCCTTGAGCGCCAGCTTGAGGCCTTCACTGATCTGTTCGCGCATGAATTTCGTCCTCTTGTGATGCAGGGTTCTGCGCCCATATAGGCGGTTAAAGCCCGTTATGCCACTTGCACGATGGCGATGCCCCTTCTAAGAGAAGGCCTCAACCGATACCGCGCAGACCGTGACGGCGAACAGTGCACAGCACTATTCGCGAGATCGCCACACGACGCCACCACCTAGGAGAACCACCGTGACCGGCTGGGAAAAGAAACCCGCGACCGCACTTCTGATCCTGGCAGATGGCACTCGCCTTGAGGGTCACGGCATCGGCGCGATCGGCCACGCAGCCGGCGAAGTGTGCTTCAACACGGCAATGACCGGCTATCAGGAAATCCTGACCGACCCGTCCTATGCCGGCCAGATCATCACATTCACATTCCCGCATATCGGCAATGTTGGCACCAATGACGAAGACATCGAGACGGTCAACATGGCCGCTCTGTCTGGCGTCCGTGGCGTCGTGCTCAAGGCCGATGTCACCAATCCATCCAACTACCGTGCCATCGAAAAGCTTGATGCCTGGCTGAAGAAGCGCAATATCGTCGGCATCGCCGGCATCGATACCCGGGCGCTGACTGCCAAGATTCGCGAAACCGGCATGCCCAATGGCGTCATCGCCCATTCCGACGACGGTTATTTCCACGAAGCCTCGATCATGGCTGAACTCAATGCCTTCCCCGGCCTTGAGGGATTGGATCTGGCCAAGGAAGTCACGACCGCCCAGACCTATCACTGGGACCAGACCGGCTGGAAATGGGACAAAGGCTACGGCACGCTGGACAACCCGGAGTTCCACATCGTCGCCATCGACTACGGCGCCAAGCGTAACATCCTGCGCTGCCTCGCCGATCAGGGCGCCAAGGTGACGGTCGTCCCCGCGACGGCAACCGCGGCCGATGTGCTCTCGCACAATCCCGACGGCATCTTCCTGTCCAACGGCCCCGGCGATCCGGCTGCGACCGGCAAATACGCCGTCCCCACCATCAAGACGCTGATGGATACCGGCAAGCCGATGTTCGGTATCTGCCTGGGTCACCAGTTGCTTGGCCTGGCGGTTGGCGGCACCACCTCCAAGATGCATCAGGGCCATCACGGCGCCAATCATCCGGTCAAGGACCTTACGACCGGCAAGGTCGAGATCACCTCGATGAACCATGGCTTCGCAGTCAACAAGGACAGCCTGCCACCGGGCGTCACCGAGACCCACATCTCGCTGTTTGATGGCTCCAATGCCGGCCTCTCAGTGGACGGCAAGCCGATCTTTTCGGTGCAGTACCACCCCGAAGCCAGCCCCGGCCCCAGGGACAGCCACTACCTGTTCACCCGCTTCATCAACCATGTGCGGGCCCAGAAGGGGCTGCAAGCCAGGCCGGAATTCATCAAGGCCTGAAAGGCTTAAGCCGGCAGCGGAATCTTCGTCAGCGTACAGGTTCCGCCGGCAGGGATGGCATAGCCCTTGTCGAACCATTCCTTGCGGCTGGCGCTGTCGGCCTCTGCAAACGTCTCCGGCACTTCCAGCCCTTGGCGCGATGGAATCCGCACTACGGGCTGACCGGCGCTCGACGCATCGATTGCGGTGACCAGCGCGGGATTATCCAGCATGCCTACCAGTCCTACTGTACTGGCCCAGATTCCAGCATAGCAGTCGGCCTGCGCGCTCAACTGCTTTTCGTGCCGGATCTGCTCCGCCTCGTCCATGCCATCGCGGGACTTGGCGAACGCTTCGAGCAGGCCAAGAGTCTGTTGCACATGATGCCCGTAGGACCGCGCGACGCGGTAGGCCTGTGCATGATCGGCCACGTCAGGACTGCTGGCGCGCAACCCGTCATAGCTGCTCATGTCGACGTAGATAGTGCCATCCTCAGGACAGTAGAATGTGCCCACGCTCGATCCCGCCATGCCGCAGCCAAACTCGCGCGACGTCGCCACACCGATCAGCGGCGCTTTGATGTACTGCACCGAGGCGATGTAGAACACATTGGTCCATAGCGTGTTGGCCTCAGTGGCCACTGTCTGCAGATAGTCGCCTGTCGTCGCCGTGCCCGCCTTGATCGCCGCCGGTCCGGTCTGCGCTGTAATCGCAGGTGGCGGCGCCACCTTTCCAGACAGCAACGTTATCGGGTTCACGCCGAGCAACATTACGACAACCAGCGCCACAGCGGCCAGACCTGAAAATCCGAACCGCCGCACATGCGGCATGACGCTGTCTGGAATGCCCATCACGTTTAGATCCCACCCGAGAAGGTATCGCAACTGGCCGGATTGCCGGACTTGTAGCCGGCCCGGAACCACTTCTGCCGCTGCTCGGACGTGCCGTGGGTAAAGCTGCGCGGCACCACCTGGCCCTGGAATTCCTTTTGCAGCGTGTCATCACCGATGGCATTGGCGGCGGTCATGGCTTCATCGAAGTCACCATTCTCCACCCAGCCTTCCTGCTTGGTGTAATTGGCCCAGATACCGCCATAGCAGTCTGCCTGCAGCTCCACACGCACCGAATAGGCATTGGCCTCATCCTGGCTCATGCTCTGGCGTTTGCGGTTGAACTCGGGCAGCACGCCGAGCAGATCCTGCACATGGTGGCCCACTTCGTGAGCCAGCACATAGCCCTGCGCAAAGTCGCCAGGGGCGCCGAACTGCTGGCGCAGCTGATCGTAAAACGCCAGATCGATATAAACCTTCTGGTCATCCGGGCAGTAGAACGGCCCGGTGCCAGCATCGGCTTCCCCGCAGGCGGTGCTGGTCTGGCCAGAAAACAGCACAATGACCGGCTTGGTATAGGTCTTGCCGATCGCCTTGAACTTTTCCGTCCACAGATCCTCGGTGTCCTTGACCACGACGCCAACAAAATGGCGCATATCGTCCTGATCGGCGCTGGAAACGCTCTGCGATGAACTGGGCGTCGAGCTGGATGAATTCATGCCATTGGTCAGAATCTCGATCGGATTCTGCCCGGTGGCGAACCAGATGATGCCCAGCACGATCACCACGCCAAGCAGGCCGAGCCCGCCCCCGCCTGATCGCCCGCCGCCACCCGTTGGAATCCGAAAGCCACCGCCCCCACGCCCGAACGGGCTGGAGCCGCCACCAAATCCACCGCCGGAGCTTTGGCCGCGCTGGTCATCGATATTTGAGCTTTCCTCGCGTCCGCGCCACTTCATGCCTTAGACTCCATCCCGGCTTGTGCCGTTATCAATACGCGCCGCCCACTGACCGGGCAAATCCCAAAATTTGACCAACTGGTCCAATTTGCCTAAAACTTGCCACGCCGTCGTCATCGCAGCGTCACCTGTCGGCGGCAAGACGTTAGCCAAATGCTAACGCTGAGCATAACCGGCCATGCCTGCTTCTGTTCCGTGATGCCCGTTTCAACCAATCGATTGTCTTGGAGAAATGCGATGAAATTTGACCCCGTGATTTCGCGCCGTGCCTTTCTGGCCGGCTCCGCGAGCATCAGCGCCATGGTGGCGCTGCACCCTTTTGCCACCGCCGCTGCCGCCAATCAGGCGCATCTGCGCATCATCGAGACGACCGACCTGCACGTCGCCGTATTCCCCTACGACTATTTCGCTGACGCCCCCAACGACACCATGGGCCTGGCGCGTACCGCCACCATCATCGATTCCATCCGCGCCGAGGCCGGCAATTCGATGCTGATCGATAATGGCGATATCATTCAGGGCAACCCGATGGGCGATTACGTCGCCTACGAAAAGGGCCTCGATGGCCATGTCCACCCGATGATCGCCGCGATGAACACGCTGGGCTATGATGCGGCAACGCTGGGCAACCACGAATTCAACTATGGCCTCGACTATCTCGACAAGGCGCTTGGCGGCGCCAATTTCCCCTTCGTCTCCGCCAATCTGGTGCGTGGCGAACTGGGCGCCGATCCACTGGCCGACAAGACCTATATCGACCCCTTCCGCATCGTGGAAAAGGAACTGGTTGATGGTGCCGGCGCCAAGACCAAGATCAAGATCGGCCTGATCGGCTTCCTGCCGCCACAGATCATGACCTGGGATTCGACCCATCTCGCGGGCAAGGTCAACACCCGCGATATCGTTGAAACCGCCAAGGCCTACATCCCCAAGATGAAGGAACAGGGCGCTGAACTGATCATCGCCCTGTCGCATTCCGGTATCGCGGCCGACCAGACCAGCGGTGCTGAAAATGCTTCGCTGCAACTGGCAGCGCTCGATGGCATCGACGTGGTCCTCACCGGCCACCAGCATCTGGTCTTCCCCAATTCCAAGGATTTTGCCAACGTCGCTGGCGCCGATCTGGAAAAGGGCACGCTCAACGGCAAGCCCGCCGTCATGGCCGGCTTCTGGGGCAGCCATATGGGGCTGATCGACCTGCTGCTCGAGCAGGACGCTGCCGGTAAATGGGCCATTGCCTCGCATACCTCCGAGGCCCGTCCGATCTTCGAGCGCGTCGAAGGCAAGGCCAAGGCCCTGGTCGCCGACGAGCCCAAGATCATCGCTGCAGCGCAGACCGATCACAACGAAACGCTGGAATATGTCCGCCGCCCGGTCGGCAAAACCTCGGCCCCGCTGCATTCCTATTTCGCGCTGGTCGCCGATGATCCGTCAGTGCAGATCGTCTCGCAGGCGCAGACCTGGTATATCGCGCAGATGATGAAGGGCACCGAATGGGAAGCCCTGCCGATCCTGTCGGCTGCTGCGCCCTTCAAGGCCGGTGGCCGTGGCGGTCCGGATTACTACACCGATGTGCCAGTCGGCCCGGTCGCCATCAAGAATGTGGCCGACCTTTACCTCTATCCCAACACCATTCAGGCCGTGGAAATCACCGGCGCCGATGTCAAGAACTGGCTCGAACGCTCGGCCGGGATTTTCAACCAGATCGACAAGGGCGCCAAGGATGCGACGCTGATCAATCTGGATTTCCCGTCCTACAATTTCGACGTTATCGACGGGGTGACCTACAAGATCGACCTCACGCAACCGTCGCGCTTTGCGGCCGATGGCAAATCCGAACCCAATCCAGAAGCCAGCCGCATTGTCGATCTCGCCTATAATGCCAAGCCGATCGATCCGGCGCAGAAGTTCATCGTCGCTTCCAACAACTATCGCGCTGGCGGCGGCGGCAATTTCCCCGGCATCGGTCCGGACAAGATCGTGTTCAAGGGCCCCGATACCAATCGCGACATCATCATCCGCTTCATCATCGAAAACGGCACCATCAATCCCAAGGCCGACAGCAACTGGTCGCTCGCCCCGATTGGCGATACCACGGTGCTGTTTGAAACCGGCCCCAAGGCCAAGGAGCATCTGGCGGATGTGACGGCGGTCAAGATCGAGGATACCGGCAAGACCAGCGAAGCCGGCTTCGGCATCTACCGGATTACGCTCTGATCCGGGCCATGCACTCAGACAGGAGGGTCAACTGGCCCTCCTGTTTTTCGGAGTATCTATGCGCCTGCCGTTGCTAGCTTTAATCACCGCGCTATTGCTGGTGCCTGCCCGGGCCGAAGTGCCGCTTACCGGCTACTTCACCGCTACCAGCGCGTGCCCGGCATTGCAGTCGATCAGCAAGCAGACCAATCCGGGCAATATCATCATCCGCCCCGGCACCGCCTATGACCTGCTGGCGGGCAATACCGCCACCCCCACTCATCTCTGGATCGTTATTCCCGGTGCCCGGCCCGACCGCCGCTGGGTCGCCGTCGATTGCGGCAACCGCGCGGCCGATGCCGAAGGCCAGATTGCCTCACCACCCCCGCCTGCCCCCGCTCAGACTTATCGCCGCACGCAATACATTCTGGCGGTCAACTGGCAGCCGGCGTTCTGCGAAACGATTCCCAACAAGGCCGAGTGTCGCTCGCAAACTCCCGACCGGTTCGATGCCACCCATTTCACCCTGCATGGCCTGTGGCCCCAGCCGCGCAGCAACGAATATTGCGGCGTTTCCGAAGCTGATCGCTGGTCTGATGAGAACGGCTACTGGCGCGACCTGCCCGAGGTCCGACTGAGCGCCGCCCGCCGCGCCGAACTCGACGAGGTCATGCCAGGCACACGCTCGCAGCTTGACCGGCACGAATGGCTTCGTCACGGCACCTGCTCTGGCAGTCCACAGGAAGAATACTATTCCAACGCACTCGACCTGATGCTGGCGCTCAATACCTCGGCGGTCGCCGAGCTGTTCGCCGCCAATATCGGTCGCAAGATCACGCTGCGTCAGGTGCGCGAAGCGTTCGACCGCGTCTTCGGTCCCGGCGCCGGCGACCGTGTGCGCATGCAATGTGAACCCGATGGCAATCGCCAGATCATCACCGAAATGACCATCGGCCTCACTGGCACGATCAATGGCCCAGACGATTTCGCTACACTGATCGCGGCTGCCAGCCCGACGGACGGCGGCTGCAGTTCTGGGATGGTCGATCCGGTCGGCCTGCGCTAGCTAAGCCGACTTGTCGAACCGAGTGCCCATGCTGGACGAAACGGTGCGGACAGCGCTGACGGTCTGCGCTTGCGAGATGGTGTTGTCGTTGCGATAACTGAGCGAACCGCCAAAGTTGACCGCGTCTTCCGTCTTGGCCTTCTTGGCATCGAGCTTGGTTTTTTCGGCTGCCGAGATCGTCGGGTCCGCTGCGGCGTTCAGCTGGTATGGACCCGAACGCGGATGGGCCGGATCGACATGGCGCTTGGCCATATCCACTTCGGTGCAGTTCTTGCACTGAAAGCCATTCACCGTCACCGGCTTTGGGTAATCCCCGCTGATCGCCATCTGCGCCTCACACCTGATCAGCAGTGTATTCGAGACGGATCAGCAAAGGGTTACAGGCCGGACAAAATTAATTTTGGCCTAGGTGCTGGCGTCCAATTGCGCCCGCAACTGGTGCAAACCCAGCCGCAACCGGTCGACAGCTGCTTGGTCTAGTCCCGTTGCCCCCGCGACTTGCAGGGGCACGGCCAGGGCCTTGGCACGCAGGCCGCGTCCCTCTGCTGTCAGTTTGATCCGCACCTGCCGCTCATCGTCCTCGTCGCGCTGCCGCTGCACCAGCCCACGGGCTTCCAGCCGCTTGATCAAGGGGGTGATCGTCCCCGAATCCAGAAATAGCTTTTTGCCCAGTGCCTTGACCGTCAGCCCGTCCTGCTCCCATAGCACCAGAAACACCAGATATTGCGGATAGGTGACGCCGATAGCCTCAAGCCGAGGCTTGTAAAACCGTGTAAATGCATGCTCGGCCGCATAAACGGCAAAGCACAGCATCGAATCCAGCCTCAGTCCGTTATCCGTCTGCGCCATCAGCCGCCCCGTTTCAACGCGGTTGCACCGCTTTCACAACGCAGTTCTACCACACTCAATTTCTATTGCACACAATTTAATTGTACGCTATTGAGTTGTCATCCAGTGAGAACCAAGGAGCTTCCGATGATCAAATCAGCCCTCTATACCGCCCACGCCCACACCACCGGCGGCCGTACCGGCGTCAGCCGCACCGATGATGGCCGCCTGGCTGTCAACCTTGATACGCCGAAGGAAATGGGCGGCAATGGCGGCGCGGGCACCAATCCGGAACAGCTGTTTGCCGCTGGTTACTCAGCTTGCTTTCTGGGCGCGCTGAAATCTGTTGCCCGCGCTGAAAAGGTCAAGATTCCTGACGATGCCCGCATCGATGCATCGGTGAGCTTTGGTGAAAATGCCCAGGGCATCGGCTTTGGCATCGCCGTTGAACTGGCCATCACCATTCCCGGCTTCGACCATGCGCAGGCCGAAGCGTTGGTGGAGAAAGCCCATCAGGTCTGCCCCTATTCCAACGCCACGCGTGGCAATATCGATGTAAAGCTGACGGTCAATTCGCCTGAAGCTGCCGCCGCTTAAGCGACCTTATCGAGCATAATCCCGGTGCCGGTGGCATTTGCCCCTGGCGCCGGCTGCGCATCGGGACTGGCTGCGCCCCATTGCGATAGCTCAGCGCTCCACCAAACTGCGCCGCATCCCCTTTTGCTCTGCGGCCTCGGCCTTGGCGGCGGTTGAAGCATTGGGATCTTTGGTTGAATCAGCGCCGAACGGCCCAGACCTGGCAGGGGCGGGATCGATGATTTTTTTGCCTGACTGACCTCGTCACAGTTGTGACACTGGTAGCCATTCACATTGACCGGACGGGGATAGTCGCTGCTGATCGCCATCATCTGCCTGACGCATTACTGGCATCCTGTTCGATAGGGCCTGGTGGAAGATTACAGCGCTTCCGAAAAATAATTTCGCCGCCGCGAAATGGCCGTCCCGACAATCTTAACACTGCCGATTCATGTCCCCTCAATGCCTGAGGTTTAGGCTCCGCGCCAATATCGTCCGGAGCCTGCCATGTCCGCCCCCGCCCTTGAAATCACCGGCCTCGTCAAGAAATTCGACCGCCAGGTGGTCAACGAGTTGAACCTGACTGTACGCGCCGGGGAATTTTACGCCCTGCTCGGTCCCAATGGCGCCGGCAAGACCACCATCCTGCGCATGGTCGCCGGGCTGTTGCAGCCCGATGCCGGCACCATCTCGGTGTTTGGTATCGACACTAAAACCGACCCACTGGCCGCCAAGCGCATTATCGCCTGGGTCTCCGATGAACCCATGGTCTATGACCGGCTGACCCCGCTCGAATATCTCGAATTCGTCGCCGGCCTCTGGCAGATCGACGCCAAAACCGCCGAAACCCGCTCACGCGACCTGCTCAACTGGCTCGGCCTTGCGCCCCATGCCAATGCACTCTGCGGCAGCTTTTCCAAGGGCATGCTGCAAAAGGTCGCCCTCGCCGGTGCGCTGGTCCACGACCCCAAGCTGATCATCCTTGATGAACCCCTGACCGGTCTCGACGCCGGCTCTGCCCGCCAGGTCAAGGACGTGCTGCTGGGCAAGGTGCGCGATGGCGTCACCGTGATCATGACCACCCATATTCTGGAAGTCGCCGAACGCATGGCCGAACGCATCGGCGTCATCGCCGGTGGCCGGCTGATCGCCGAAGGCACGCTGGCCGAATTGCGCACCCGCATTGGTCGCGAAACCAGCCTCGAGGAAATCTTCCTCGATCTGGTGCAGACCGATGCTGAAAGCGCCGCCGCATGACCGCCCAGCCGGCCTCGCTGCGCTGGTTCGCCGCCCATGAGATGAACCTGGCCTGGCGCGAATGGATCGCCATGATGACCGGCGGCCGCCGCCGGCGCGGCATCACCCTGATCATCATCCTCGGCATCGTCGCGACCGTGTTGCACCTGATCGCCTATAGCGTCATCGCCGCCTGGCTCAAAACCGGGGTTGGCCCGGACAAATCGCATCTGGTGCTGCTCACCGGTGGCGGACTGCTGTTCTGGTCGGTGATGCTGTCACAGGCCCTGGAATCCGTCACCCGCGTCTACTACGCCCGCGCCGATCTGGACCTGATCCTGTCCTCGCCGGCCTCGTCACGCCGGCTATTCGCCGTACGCACCGGCGCCGTGGCGCTTTCGACCATGCTGCTGTCCTGCCTGCTTGCCAGCCCGATGATCAACATTCTGGTGCTGCTCGACGGCCCAAAATGGCTCACCGCCTATGGAGTGCTTGCCGCCATCGGCGCACTCTCCGCCGCCATCGGCGTTGCGGTCACCATCACCCTGTTTCGCATTGTCGGCCCCAAGCGCACCCGCCTGATCGCCCAGATCATCGCCGCCATCGTCGGGGCTGGTTTCATCATCGGCATTCAGGCCGCCGCCATAGTCTATTACGGCAGCATCTCGCGCTTCACCCTGTTTGAATCCGCCGAAGTTATCGCCGCCGCGCCAGACCTTGCCAGCCCACTCTGGCTCCCTGCCCGCGCCGCCATGGGCGATTTCGGCGCACTTCTGATCGTCCTGCTGGTCGGCCTTGGCGCGCTATTTGGCGTCATTGCCGCGACCT
This sequence comes from Devosia sp., assembly GCF_039927955.1. Taxonomy (GTDB): domain Bacteria; phylum Pseudomonadota; class Alphaproteobacteria; order Rhizobiales; family Devosiaceae; genus Devosia. Next base: position 74,447 of record NZ_JBDSUA010000002.1, read on the forward strand.
CATCGAGTTATGGCCGCCACGCCATTTCCGCCGCCGGTGTCACCCATATCCGCACCGATCGCCGCCCCAGCGAGCGCAGTTTCCGCAGCGGCTCGCAAAAGCATGTGCTGCGGCTCAAGGAATGGAAATTGCTGCAGCGCGATCCGTGGCTGCTGTCGCAAACCCTGATGCAAATCCTCTATCTTGCCCCACCAGCACTGATGCTGTGGATCAATTACGGCGAGCACTCCGGCGCTTTCATCGTCGTGGTACCGGTGCTGGTCATGGCCGCGGGTCAACTCGCGGGCGGCCTTGCCTGGCTCGCCATTTCCGGCGAAGACGCACACGATCTGGTAGTCACCGCGCCGGTCTCGCCGCGCACAGTACTGACGGCAAAGATCGAGGCAGTGTTGACAATCATCGCCATCATCCTGGCGCCGCTGATTGTCCTGCTGGCCCTGTCCTCCGTCGAGATTGCAATCATCACCGCCATCTGCGCCATGCTGTCAGCCGGATCCGCCACCACCATCCAGCTCTGGTTCCGCGTCGTCGCCAAGCGCTCAATGTTCCGTCGCCGTCAGGTGGCGTCGCGCACCGCCACTCTCAGCGAAGCATTTGCCTCGATCATGTGGGCCGGAACCGGCGCCATCTGGGCTGCCGGTTCACCCATCGCATTTGGAACGGCAACCATCGCCATACTGGTGCTGGGTCTGGCCAAACTGCTCAGCCCCCGCCGCGCCTAGCCCAGCCGTGGTGCAGCGCGCGCCAGGACCGGCTCCGGATCGGTTGCCAGCAACACTGCCAGCCCGAGCAGCGGGAAGATTGCGCCCACCCAGCCCAGATCGGCGGGCGTGCCATGCTGCAACACCTGTCCGCCCACCACCGAGCCCAGCGCCACACCGAAATACAGTGCCGAGGCATTGAGCGACAGCACCAGCGGCGCATTGGTCGGCGCCAGCTTCAGAATGCGGCTGGCCTGCGCCGGCGGGAATGCCCAGGCGACGAGGCCCCACGCCACCATCAGCCCGACAAACACCGGTCCGGCAATCGTATGGTCCAGATGCGTCACGGCCGACATCAGCAGCGTCACGATCGATAGCAGGATCGATGCGCCGATCACCGTTGCCTTGGCCCCAAACCGGTCGGCCAACTGGCCACCCGCAATATTGCCCGCCGCCGCGCCCACACCAAAAGCCAGCAACACAGCGGGCAGCAATGCCTTGTCCAGCCCGATGGTGGTCACGGCCAGCGGCGCGAAATAGGTGAACACCGTAAAGCCGCCGATCATGTAGAGCATCATCGTCAGCAGCGCCGGACGCACGCCCGGCTGCACGAACACCGCCAACCGGTCACGCAGCGGCACGCGAACGCCCTTGAGCCCTGCAGGCAACATCGCGTAGATCGCCACAGCCGCAACCAGCGTCATGCCGCCCATGACGAAATATGTGCCGCGCCACGACGAGAAATGCGCCACCAGCCCGCCCAGCGGCGCGCCGAACGCCACCGCCAGCGTGGTGCCACCGACAATCACCGAGATCGCCCGCGCCCGATGCGCCGGCTCCGACATTGCGACGCCTGTTGCCTGCGCGGTCGCCGCGAACAGGCCCGATGCCAGCGCCATCAACACACGAGCCGCCATCAGCATCCCATAGTTGGCAGCAAAGCCGGCAATGATAGTGCCGCCGGCATAGACCAGCGCGGTCAGGGCCAGCACCCGGCGCCGGTCACTCGCCCCGGTCAGCGCCGCCAGAATGGGGGATCCAATGGCATAGGCCATGGCAAATGCCAGCACCAGATAACCGCCCTGCACCAGACTGACGCCAGTATCGGCAGCAATGTCGGGCAACAGGCTCGGCAGCGCGAAGGCCTCCGCGCCAATGGCAAAGGTGCCCAGCGCCAGCCAGATCAAACGGATATCCATGACATGATCCTTAGTTCAAAATTTATTGAACTACTGAACCTCGGAAGCGCCAATGTCAAGGTTTGTCCAAAAATTCTTGAACTATTATCATTTTGCGTCTATCTACCGCCCATGACCCTGTTGCCACACCCAGATCTCGACCAGATTACCCTGCCCAACGTGCTCGCCTCGCTCGGCGATGAAACACGTCTGGCGATTATCGGCTTTCTGGCGCGGCACGAGGACCTGGGCATGACCTGCAACCAGTTCTGCGGTCTGGCTTCCAAAACCAACCTCACCTACCATGTCGGCAAGTTGCGCGAAGCTGGCGTCGTGAACGTCAGGGCCGAAGGCACCCGCCGCCGCGTCAGCCTGCGTCGCGACGATCTCGACAGCCTGTTTCCTGGGTTTTTCGATACCGTCATCAACAACGCCCTGGCCATGCCGGTCGTCGCCAATTACGACGCCAGCATCTCCGACGACACCGCCGATTTGCCGGAGTTCTGACGAACCGGGCATAGTGGCGGCTGTCCAACCGAGTCGTACGCCATGTCCGATCTGATCTTCCGCGACGCCATTCCCGCCGATATCCCGATCATGCTCATCCTCAGCCACGCAGGAGACGCCCGCGGCAAGGAGACGCCGCCACTCGATCCTGCCAGCTTGACCGATCCGCGCTATCGCGCCGCCTTTGACGAAATCACCGCCGACTCAAACCATCGATTGATCATCGCCGAAAAAGACGGCGAGGTGATCGGCACCCTGCAGATCAGCATCGTGCCCGGGCTACCCCGCTTCGGCATGAAGCGCGCCATCCTCGAAAACGTCCACATCCGCGCTGACCAGCGCGGCACCGGCCACGGCTCCATCATGGTCCGCTGGGCCATCGAACAATGCCGCGCCGCCGGCTGCGGCATGGTCCAACTGACCTCCAACAAACTCCGAACCGACGCCCACCGCTTCTACCGCACGCTGGGTTTCGAACAGACCCATGAGGGATTCAAGCTGTTCCTTTAGAGCGCGACTTCAGCCACTAGACTCGATCCACCCTCGCCCCTTGAGGGAGAGGGAAGACTTTTCGCGTTCAGCGAAAAGTCAGGGTGAGGGGTTGTCGCCGCGAACTCTGGGCGAGCAAGACCCCCATACGCCCTTAGGGCACCCTCGGGTCACGCCCGACGGCAGGCTCTTCTCCCGCAAGGGAGAAGTAGGAGGCTAAAACCCCGCCACTTCATGCGGCACATACGGCGCTTCCAGCTCCGCCACATCCTCCGCACTCAGCGTCACGCCCAAAGCCGCCACGGCATCGGACAAATGCGCCGCCCTGGTCGCCCCGACGATCGGTGCACTGACTTCGGCCTTCTGCAGCACCCAGGCCAGCGCTACCTGCGCCCGCGGCACACCAAGTCTTCCCGCCACCGCAGCCACCGCCTCGACCACTTTTCGGTCTGCCGCCTCGGTCGCGGTGTACATCTTGGACAACACATTATCCGTCTCACCACGCGTGCTGGTCTCGGCCCAATCGCGGGTCAGTTTGCCACGCGCCAGCGGGCTCCATGGGATCACGCCAATGCCTTCGCTGGCACACAGCGGCAGCATTTCGCGCTCTTCCTCGCGATACATCAGGTTCAAGTGGTCCTGCATGGTCACGAACCGCGCCCAGCCATTGGCCTTCTGCAAGTACAGCGCCTTGGCGAACTGCCAGGCAAACATCGATGACGCGCCGATGTAGCGGGCCTTGCCGGCTCGCACCACGTCGTTCAGCGCCTCCAGCGTTTCCTCGATCGGCACCGCCGGGTCCCAACGATGGATCTGGTACAAATCGACGTAATCGGTGCCCAGCCGCTTCAGGCTATTGTCGATTTCCGCCAGGATCGCCCGCCGCGACAGTCCCGCGCCATTCGGCCCCGGCCGCATCCGCCCATGCACCTTGGTGGCAATCACCACCTCGTCGCGCCTGGCAAAATCCTTGAGCGCCCGCCCGACGATTTCCTCGCTGGTGCCTTCCGAATAGACATTGGCGGTATCGAAGAAATTGATCCCCGCTTCAAGCGCCTGCTGGATGAACGGTCGGCTGGTTGCTTCGTCCAGCGTCCATTCATGATTGCCTCGCTTGGCATCGCCATAGCTCATGCACCCAAGGCAAATGCGCGATACTTCCAGTCCGGTCGTTCCCAGTCGGCGATAGTCCATGATGGGCCTCAGATCAAAAAATGAAGGCCGGGCGGACCCGGCCTCGCTTGAATTTAGAACAGGAAATTGCCATCCACCGGCTTCGGCCCGATCTTGCCATTGGCATCATCGAGCTTCGCAAGCTGGGCAATATCGTCGGAGTCCAGCTTAAAGTTGAACATATCAAAATTTTCGACGATGCGGCTTTTGGTGACCGACTTGGGGATAACGATTCGGCCTTCGTCCAGATGCCAGCGGATAATCGCCTGCGCGGGGGTCTTGCCGTGCTTTTCAGCGACCCTGGTAATCACCGGATTGCTCAGCGCACTGCCTTGACCCAAGGGGCTCCAGCTTTCGATGATGATCTTGTGTTTCTGGTGAAATTCGACCTTGTCGCGCTGCTGATAGAATGGATGCAGCTCAATCTGGTTGACCACCGGCACCACGCCAGTCGCCTCGATAATTTCTTCGAGATGGTTCTGGTCAAAATTCGACACGCCGATCGATTTGATCCGCCCCGACTTCTGCAGTTCCACCAGCGTTTTCCAGGCCTCGACATAGTTGTTCTGCGCCGGCACCGGCCAGTGGATCAAAAACAGATCGAGCTGGTCGATCTTGAGCTTGTCCATGGTTTCGTCGAACGCTTTCAGCGCCTTGTCGCGCACATGCGAGCCATTGCGCAGCTTGCTGGTAATGTACAAATCCGCGCGGGCCACGCCGGCCTCCCGGATTGCATCGCCCACGCCCTGCTCATTGTCATAGCCTTCTGCGGTATCGATGGACCGATAGCCGGCGGCAATCGCCTCGCCGACCACGCGCTGGGTCACGTCGGGCGGCACCTGCCACACGCCAAAACCAAGCTGGGGAATGCTCGTGCCGTCATTGAGCGTCACTCGGGGTTGTTGAACCGCCATCATAGTCTCCTGAATTTGCAAATTGCCGGGATACCCGGACTTTACGGCCAAAGCCGAACTGTGTGCCGCGATCGTAACGGCAGTGTTGATCCAGACCTAGCATGGTCCGCGATCGGTTGCATCGTAAAACGACGATATAGAGCATGTTCGTCTCCGCCATGGCAGACAAACCCCTGACCGGCGAAATTGTTCAGTGTTTCGGCGAATTTGCTCGAAAACTCAGTGCAGCATGTCGTGTCGGATCACTTCGGCCACTGTATGCACCCGGTTCTTGGTGCCCAGCTTGTTCCCCACATTGTCGACGTGCTGGTTGACCGTCCTTGGCGACATCCCCAGGGCCACGGCAATCTCCTGCGAGGTCAGCCCTTCGGCCGAAAGCTGCATCACCTGCCGTTCGCGCGGCGTCAGTCGTTCTGGCGCGATCTTGATGCCGGCGCCGCGCAGCGAGCGCGTCTGCGCAAACAGGCTGTAGGCCAATAATTGCAGCGCGGTTTCCCGCTCACGGTTTAGCGGGGCATCGCCGGAAAATGCCGCCAGGCCGACAATTTTGCCGTCGTGGCTGATCGGCACCATGACGCATTCTACCATGTCGTTTTTTCGGGCAAATTCCAGCAATGGATCATTGGGCGCGGTAAAGCGTTCGCCGCCGAACCGTTGCACACCACCCTTCTCCAGAAGCGCCTCAATGCTGGCAGTATTGGTACGCAGCCCAGCGGCAACATAGTGCGACCACCAGTCGCCGCGACTGGAATCGCTGTCGAGGACATGCAACGCCGATTTCAGTTCGCTGACATATTCGATGAGATAGCCACTGCGAAATCCGAACGAAGCAGCAATTCCGCCCAGCAGATCAATAATCTCGGAGTCGGTTCTGGCCTGTCGGATCCGGCCCAGAAAACCTTCCAGCAATGCCAGCATCGAAGATATCCCCCCGGTTCCTGCGCTTACATGCAGGATCAGGCTAGACCTCAAGTCGGCAAAAGTCATCGTCCCTCGTCAAAAATAACATTGTGAAAAATCACGATGCGAAATCTGCCGCGGTAAAATTTACCAATGGCATTTGTGACAACGTAATTCCTCACAATTTCCAAGGACTTATCGACAGTATATATTGCCCCTTGCGAACTGGAATTCTTCGGGTGCGGCGCCCGAATTCAGGACGATGGGTGGACGACATGAGCATTTTCGATATTGCTGTTGATCACGAACGCGAACGCAATCCTTACGGCCTGAGCCCCCGCGAACGCGAGATTGCCACCCTGATGGCGCGCGGCCTGACCAATGAGCAGGCAAGCCATCAGTTGGGCATTTGCCTGGCCACTATCGAACAAGATTTTCTTAGCCTCATGGCCAAGCTCGGCGCGCGCAATGCCGCCCATCTGCGCCATCTGATCGGCACGCTGACTTCGCTCTACCTGCCACAGGTTGGCAGCATGGAGCCCATTCAGGATTTCCGCGACGGCTTCGGTGTCTCCACCCACACCGCCTGAGCAAACACCCCGCATTTAGTTTCGGGCAGGCACCACGTCCCCCCGCGTGCCACCGAATGAGAGGGGAACCCCTTGTCCCTAACGGGTTCTCCTCTCTCCGCTTTCCCTGGCGCTTATTTCAGCTACGGCTCCGCCCCGTAAATCTGCAAGGCCGCATCCGGAGTCGATTGCAGCCTCAACCAATCCCAACCTGGTTCGCGGGCCAATCGCGCCGCAAAGCCGGCGGTCGCTACCAGTCCCCGGCACAACACCACCCCACTGATCCCGCGCTTGATGGCAACCGCGCGCGCCCTCTCGGGCGTGCCAGTGAAAAACGCCACGCTATCGGCGATGCCGGCGCTATTGCGATGATATCCGGTCGCCACCACCGATTGCGGGGTAAACAACAATGTGGCCGCGCCAATTTCGCTTTGTGTCAGCACAATGCCCTTCGGCAAGGCCGCAAGCGCGGCGTAATTTGCCCGATCCAGGCAGGCACTCCACCCCAGTTCGCCGCCCGGCACCGTCGCGCGTGGCACCAACCCCTGTAATGGGGCAAACAGCGACAATTGCACAACGCCGGCAACCCCCAGCCACGCTGCCACGGTCATCGCCGCTGCGCCTAAACTGTTGCTCGCCTTGAATTGCGCCCAGGCCATGGTGGTCAGCCAGATGCACGGCGGCAGCGCGAACACCGCCGCCAGTCGTGCCCCCCGGATTTGTACCAGCGTCAGCGCCATGGCCGCTACCGCAAAGGCCAGCAGCACCAGCCAGTCGATGCGCTCATCACCCCGTTCTCGCACGATCCGCCAGATGGTGATGGCACTCCCCAGCAGCGGCGGCAGCAGCAGCCCGATCGCTACCGATGGGGTTGCCTGCACCCGCACCAATGCCGATTGCGCCTCGGGAATATTGGGAAACATCGTCCGCGCGAGCATCGGGTCGAGCTGCGCATAGGGTCCGGCAAGGCATTGCGGAAACAGCATCGCCTGCGCCAAAGCCGCCGCCGCGCCCATCGCGGCGATCACCAGCAGCCGCAGCCGCCAGTCCCCCATCCGCGGCAAAACCAGCGTCGCCAGCAGCAGCACTGCAGCGGCCAGCCCACATGCTACCGCATAGGGCAAGGACAGCACATCGCAGGCTACGGCAGCAAAGTCCTGCGGCCGGGTCGTCGCCAGAAACAGCAGCACCGCCCCTACCCCGAGCGCCGCCGCAAACCAGCGCACTGGCAGAACCGACCCGCGCGGCCCAAACACCAGTTGCACCCCGACAATGACAATTGCCACAATGGCAAACGGCAAGGTCTCCAGCCCGATTGCCAGGCTCAACGCCACGGCAATGCCGCCGAGGCCCGCGGCCGACGCCGATCGCCGTCCAGCCGTGAGGCACAGCAGCAAAGCCGCCATCAACAGCATCTGCACATTGTGATGATCAACCCGCCCCGGCGCAAACTCGGTCAACACCGGCAGCGACAACAGCGGCACAATCAACGCGGGCAGCGCCGCTCCCGGTCCACCAAACCGTCGCCCGAGGCGATAGCTCAGAACCAGCATGACCATCAGCAACGCGGTCGGCCACACCAGCATGGCCGCAGTTATCGCCCCAGCGTCGCCAAGCGGCGCCGCCAGTGCCATCAGCGCCGCCAGCGGCACGTCCGCCAGGCGTGGCCAATGCATCAGCGTGCCAAACGGCGCGTTGTCGCGAAGCTGAAAGACGTCGTTGAACGCCTGTCCACGCAGAAAATCCCGCGCCGTCACCAGCCGCATCACATCGTCGGTGTCCCCGAACATGTCGGTGCCCTTGAGCGCAAAGGCGATGCGCAGCGCCACAAAAATGGCGATGCCGGCAACGGCGAGCACCAGCAAGCGCCGGTCGATCTTCTGCTCAGCCATTTATCGCCCCAGCTCGCTGCAACAGTGTGAGCATGGCCCGCCCAGCGTTAAAGCCGCTTCAACAGCACCCTCATGGGCGGGCGTAACGCTCCTTGGCACGCTCGCGCGCCTTTGCCACCACGACGTCGCGATCGCGCGGCGGCGCATTGGTATCGAGCATCTTCAGCAGCCGGCGCACGATCTGCTCTACATCCTCCACCGCCGCCTCGAAGGCCGCCTCATTGGCCTTGGACGGATGGGTATAGCCCGAAATCTTGCGCACGAATTGCAGCGACGCGTCGCGCATCTCATTGCTGGTGGCGGGCGGCTCGAAATTGAACAGGGTCTTGATATTGCGGCACATGACACGGCTCCGTTGGCCACCCAACTTCCCACTCCCTGCCGCCTGCCGCAAGCCGGACCCGATCAACTGTCATTGGTTTGGGGAGCAGCTTTATGCTATGCACATCCTCCGGCAGGAGCAGATTCCATGGCTGATACCGGCACCAAAAACCGCACCGAAACCGCACCAAAAACCGCGCGCCCGCCGCTGCACAAGGTCATCCTGATCAACGATGACTTCACACCGCGTGATTTTGTCGTGCGCATCCTCAAGGCCGAATTCCGCGTGCCCGAAGCGCACGCCAACGGCATCATGCTCACCGCCCATACCAAGGGCGCTTGTGTCGTCGCCGTGTTCACCAGAGAAGTGGCCGAGGAAAAGGCCACCAGGGCGACCGAAATTGCCCGCGATCAGGGCTATCCCCTGCTGTTCACTACCGAACCGGAAGAGTGAACGTCGGCGTCTCAGGCGCCCAGCTATGCAAATTTTGCATGCGTCACCATTTCTTCTGACATTCGAATTTAACGGCGGATTAACCCTGTTTTAGTACCAAGGGTATGGACGCAGGATTACCTCATTCGCCCCGCTGGCAACGGCTGGGCCGGGCAATCGACGGGACTTCCATGCCCCCGTTGGCCCGCAATACGCCTGAACTGCATCAACTGCCCACGGGCAGATCTGAACCCGTTCGCCGCTCGTCCGCCGTCCCCGATTCCTCTTGTTACCCGGAGCCACCGTGTCAACCCTGTTCACCGGCAGCATCGCCCGCCGCCTTTATAGCCTGCTTTTCGTGTTCGCCCTCGGCTTTGCCGCCATCGTCACCTATCAGTTGATGTCACTGCGCCAGAACCTGGATAGCTTCAAGCGCACGGAAATCCAGAGCGTGGTGCAGGCGGGCGCCAGCGTGGTGCAAAACTACTACGATCAGGCCCAGGCCGGCACCATGACCACCGAGGCGGCACAGGCCGCCGCGATCGATGCGTTGCGCCACATGCGCTACCAGGGCGAGGAATACCTGTTCATCGACAATTTCGACTACGTGAACGTACTGCACACCTACCAGCCTGAAAAGGAAGGCAAGGATCGCAGCGCCACCGTCGATGGTAACGGCAAGCTCTATATGAAGGAAATGATCGACGAGGCCCGCAAGAACGGCAGCCATTATGAAAATTACCTGTTCAAGGACAAGGACGGCTCGTTCAAGGACAAGGTCAGCTACGTACAGGCCTTCGAGCCGTGGAAATGGACCATCGCGTCGGGCGTGCTGATGACCAATGTGCAGGCCATCTTCATGCAGGCAGCGCTCACCAGCGCCACCATCACCATCGCCGCCATGCTCGTGCTGCTTGGCCTGGGCGTCTGGATCGCCCGCAGCATCAGCAAGCCAATTGCCGCGCTCAACGTCAGCATGATCCGCATGGCGGAAGGCGACTTCGACGTTGATCTTCAGGGCAAGAACCGCCGCGACGAAGTGGGCGACATGGCGCGCGCCGTCGAAGTCTTCCGCGAGAACGGCCTCAAGGTCTCGCAGATGACCCAGGCTGAAGCTGCCCGCATCATCGCCGATGCCGCCGCCCGCCACCAGATGATGGTCGAACTCCAGGACGCTTTCGGCCAGGTGGTGGATGCCGCCATCGCCGGTGATTTCAGCCACCGCGTCGAAACCGAGTTCCCTGATCCTGAACTCAATGGCCTGGCTTCCAGCGTCAACAACCTGGTGTCCACCGTCGATCGTGGCGTCTCCGAAACCGGCCGCGTGCTGACCGCTTTGGCCGAAACCGATCTGACTAAGCGCATGGAAGGCCAGTATGACGGCGCCTTCGCCAAGCTGCAGGCTGATACCAATTCGGTGGCCACCACGCTGTCCGAAGTGGTGACCCGCATCAAATCCACCTCGCGCGCCCTCAAGACCGCCACCGGCGAAATCCTTGCCGGCGCCAACGATCTGTCCGAGCGCACCACCAAGCAGGCAGCCACCATCGAGGAAACCTCGGCCGCGATGGAGCAGCTTGCTGCCACCGTGTTGCAGAACGCCGAGCGCGCCAAGGACGCTTCGATCAACGCTGCGGCCGTGACCCGTACCGCTGAAGAAGGCGGCGCCGTGATGGGCCAGGCCAACGAAGCCATGCTGCGCATTACCGCGTCGTCGGGCAAGATTTCCAATATCATCGGCCTGATCGATGACATCGCCTTCCAGACCAATCTGCTGGCGCTGAACGCGTCCGTGGAAGCAGCCCGCGCCGGCGATGCCGGCAAGGGCTTCGCCGTGGTTGCCGTCGAAGTGCGTCGTCTGGCCCAGTCGGCCGCCAGCGCCTCCGCCGACGTGAAGCTGTTGATCGAACAGAGTGCCAACGAAGTGCAGGGCGGCTCCAAGCTGGTGGCCGATGCCGCCGCCCGCCTGGTCGCCATGCTGGAAGCAGCCCGCGCCAATAACGCCCTGATGGAAGGCATCGCCCGCGAAAGCCGCGAACAGGCCTCGGCCATCGAGGAAGTCACCATCGCCGTCCGCCAGATGGACGAGATGACCCAGCACAACGCCGCTTTGGTGGAAGAAACCAACGCTGCCATCGAACAGACCGAAAGCCAGGCCAGCGAACTCGACATCATCGTCGATGTCTTCATCACCCGCGAAACCCAGGTCCAGCCGCAGGAACGCCAGGCTCCTCCCAGCGCCCCCGCCCGCAAGGTCCAAAAGGCCGCCAGCGCTTATCTGAGCCACGGCAACGCAGCTGTGTCACAGGACTGGAACGAGTTCTAAGCGCCACCCGCGGCGAGGTCAGATCCGCAATCAGCCCCCATTCCGCCCCGCTCAAGGGTCACGGAATGGGGGTTTTTCATTGAAGAAATCTATTGGGACGGACCCTGGTCTGGTCGAACCCGAGGCCGAACGGGGCCCGGATCACCGCCCGATGCTGGCCTTGCCGCGTTTGACAATCGGCCGCCAGATGCTGATCCGATCGCGTCCACCGGCCTTTGCGGCATAGAGCGCCTTGTCGGCCATGGCGATCAACTCGGGCGAATAACGCAGATATTCGCCTGCCGCATAACTCGAGACCCCGATGCTGGCCGTGACCACGCCACGCTCTGAGGCCTCGTGTGGAATGGCAAGCCCAGCCAACTGCTTGCGGAATTCCTCGGCCACCACCAGCGCGCCCGCTTCGTCGGTATCAGGCAGAATGGCGACAAATTCCTCGCCGCCATAGCGCGCGACCACATCGGCCGAATGCCGCACGGAATTGCGCAGGCACTGGCTGACTGCCCTCAGGCATTCGTCGCCAGTCGGGTGTCCATAACGGTCATTATACAGCTTGAAGCGATCCACATCGATCATCAGCACACTGATGGCGTGCTGGCTCCGAATGCTGCGGGCGATCTCGATCTCTATGGCCTGGTCAAAACTCCGCCGGTTGATCAGCCCGGTCAGACCGTCCGTGCTGGCCAGCAGCTTGAGTTGCTCGGTGGCCTCCAGCAGCGCAATTTCGGCGTGCTTGATCTTGGTGACGTCCGACACCACCACCATAGATGCCCCGTCAGTGGTCAGCTTGGTGCGCAGCAGCAGCCAGCTTCCGTCGAACAGATGAATTTCTTCTTCGCCATCGGCATGCAGCGAAGCCGCAATCTCATCCACCCACTGATCCGTGCCATAGTGAGGTACGGTGATCTGCTCCCCGGTTTCGACCACCGCCACAAGAATATCGCGAATATGCGCACCCGGCCGGCGCGCATCAGCGGTGAGCGGAAAACACTGGCGATAGCGCTCGTTCGAAAACACCAGAAAGCCGCTGCTGTCGAACATTGCCAGCCCATCCGACATTTCGGTGAGCGCAAACGACAATTGATTGCGGCTACCAGTCAATTCGCCGCGCAATTGCTTGTCGGCGGTGACGTCGCGGGTTACCCCCGCCAGGCCGATAATGGTGCCACCGCCATCACGCAGGGGCACCTTGGACGTCGAAAACCATCGTGCCACGCCATGCGCATCGCTGAGGTTTTCTTCAAAATCGATCAGTGATTCCCCGCTGTTCATCACCCGCTGCTCGGCCAGGAACAGCTCCTGCGCCCGGCTCCAGTCGGTCAGGTCAAAATCGGTTCTGCCGATCATGTCGGCCGGTCGGCTGAAGTGATGCAGCCCCGCCACCGCTTCGTTCACCGCCGCAAATTCGCTGCGCCGGTTTTTGACATAGGTATAATCCGGCGCCTGCCCGAGCGCGGCCACCAGCAGGTTGCGTTCTTCAAGCGTCCGGCGCAATTGCACCAGAACCAGCCCGACCAGGACGGTGGCAACAAAGTTGATGACCGCCACGGCAGGTCCCAACCGCGCAAGCGCTGCATCGGCAACGCCCGCAGGCAGCAGCGCCATACTGATGAAATTGATCACCACCACTGCGACGCCCAAAAATGCCACTTGGCGGGGTTGCACTTCTTTTGGGCCAAGCAGGAAATAGCCGCCGAGCCCGACCGCCGCCGCCAGCACCATGCCGACGAGGGCGGACAAAAGCCCGTCGCCGCCGGAAACCGCGCGGAAGACCGTCGCCGTCAGCGCCGTCACCACCCCGGCATAAGGCCCGCCGAAAAACGCGGAAACAGCGATTGTTGCAACACGAAGATCAAAGAACACGCCGGGGCGCAACTGCACCGCCATCAGCATGGATGCAATGGCAGCGCCGCCCATGCAAAGGCCAAAAACCGCGCTGCGCACCCGAAGATGCGCCGAGTTCAGCCAATGGCGGGTATGGATCCAGCCGGAGAAAAACAGGGCGACCACGGCTAGATTGCCGATCAGAGTCTGCCATAGGGTGGTCATCGCCGCGGTAACGCCTCCTCACGAGGTCCCCACCTCGTTGTACAGGCAATTGCCATCCATTCCGTTAATGGTGGAACGGGAATTAATCCGATCACTAAGACCGGGGCCGTCCGCCGCGAGGAAGTCTATGAACTCAGGCGGCGGCTCGCAGGGCGCTTGCCGGAAACTGGAGTACTCTTGATCCCCAACTGGTCAAACAGCGCGGCAATAGCACCGGCATCGACCGGACGGCTCAACAGATAGCCCTGCACTTCGTCGCAGCCATTGCGAACCCATTCCAGCTGTTCGGTCGTTTCCACGCCCTCGGCGGTGACCCGCATGCCCAGCGATCGGCCCAGCCCGATAACGGCCCGCACGATAGCCTGGCTTTCTTCATTGCCCGGCAGGCCGCTGATGAACGAGCGGTCGATCTTGAGCTTGTCGAACTGGAATTTTTGCAGATAGCCCAGCGACGAATAACCGGTGCCAAAGTCGTCAAGGGCGATCCGCACCCCGAGTTCCTTGAGCCGCCGCAGCGTCGCCGTGTTGGCCTTACTGTCGTTCAACAGCACGGATTCGGTAATTTCCAGTTCCAGCCGCGCGCTGTCCAACCCCGCCGACTGCATAGCCGCGCTCACCGTCTCCACCAGTCGGTCATCGCGGAACTGTCGTGTTGACAGATTGACGGCCACCGAGACGCCGGCTGGCCATAGCGCTGCCTGGGCGCACGCTGTCCGCAACACCCAGTCACCAATCGCCACGATCAGCCCGGTTTCCTCGGCGATGGGGATGAACAGGTCCGGCCGCATCAGCCCGTGAACCGGATGACGCCAGCGCAGCAGTGCCTCGAACCCGCAAATCGCATTGGCCTTCAGATCAACCAGCGGCTGATAGGCCAGTTCGAACTCATGGTTGTCCAGCGCCGTGGCCAGATCGGCTCGCAGGAGCTGCCGCTCTTGCAGGCCCATTTCCATCGCCGGCTCGAAGAAACAATAGCCGCCCCGCGCTTCTTCCTTGGCAACATAGAGCGCGATATCGGCGTTCCGGAAAATCCGGTCGGCATCATTGCTGCCATCCGCCAGGGCAATACCCACGCTGGCTCCGACCCTGATGGTCTGCCCTTCGATCAGGTGCGGTGTATGCGTTGCCCCCAGCATCCGCTGCACCATGTTCATCACACTGGCGCGGTCCGAGTAGTTCGACAGGATCGCGGCAAATTCATCGCCGCCCAACCGCGCAATGGTGTCGCCCGGCCGCAGGCAGTCGCGCAGCCGCTCCGCGGCCTTTGAGAGCAGAGTATCACCTACCGGGTGGCCCAGCGTGTCGTTGACCTCTTTGAAGTGGTCGAGATCGAGCAGCAGCACCGCCACATTGCCACCGGCTTCCAGCGCCCATTTCAGCCGATCCTGGAACAGTGCCCGATTGGCCAGGCCCGTCAACGAGTCATGATGGGCCAGATGCACGATTTCATCGTGGGCGCGTTTGCGCTCGGAAATATCGCGGAAGAAAATCGATAGGCTGTCCGGCGCTGGATAGGCGCTGATACCAAGCCAGATTTTTCGGTCCTGCACAAAAATTTCGAACTCTTCCGGCTGTCCGCTGGCGATCGCCTTGCGATAGTGATCGCCCTCGCCCGACGTCGCCGCCGCCGGAAACAATTCCCACAGGCTCACGCCCACCCGCAGCCGTTCCGCCAGATTGATGGTCTCGACGGCGCGGCGGTTGAAATAGGTCACCTTCCAGTCGCGATCCAGCACCAGGATACTGTCGCTGGTGCTCTGCAACACCTCCGCCAGCCGCGCTTCGCTGCGCGTCAATTCCGCCCTGCTACGCTCGACCGAGCCGCGCAATTGCCGCTGGGTATGCAGCATCCAGTATTCCCGCAAGCCGGTAACCACCGCAAACAGCAGCGCCACCAGCATGGCCAGTACCACATAGGGTCCTTCTGCCAGCACGCCGGTCGCGCTACCGCAGATCAGGATTGCCGCAATGGCCGCTGCTGGCAGTGCTGCCTGGGCGATGGCCCGGCTGTTGCGCTCCACCGCGTTCATTGGTGCCAGCTTGCGGCCTGATCTCGCCGCCATCTGCTCGCAGGCCGCCCAGGCAATCAGCAGAGCCGAACTCATCCACAGCAGCTGGTTGATCCCAAGCAGCCCGCGTTGCCCGCCCATCAGTGCCAGCGCATAGCGGAAATCGGCCACCGCCTCCGCCAGCACCGCCAGCACCAGCAGGGTCATGATGAATCGCTTGCCACGCTGGTCGTAGGCAATCAGCGATGCCACGCCGAAAGCGGCAACGCCGAACCACAGCGCCGGATAGGCAAAGGCGACAATCGTCGGCCATAGTCCGATCTGCGAAGCGCTCAGACTCTGATTGAGCAGGAACAGGCTCGACAGCGTCACTGCGCAGCTGACCAGAATGAAATTGTAGACCTGGCCGCGGCTGACCCGCGCGCGCATCTTGCCCAACTGGAAAATGCCGGCGGCAAAGAAACCCGCCATCAGGAAATAGCCGGCCTCCGGCGCCGATGGAAAGGCCACTGCAATATTGGCGAGCGCGCAATAGAGGTAAAACAGATTGCCCAGCAGATAGAGCGTCGAGCCAATACCGAAATTGATCCAGGCGCTCCGCTCGCCGCCACCCCGGCGCCGCGCTGCCAGGAAGCAGAAAATCGCTGCCGTCAGCGGGGCAACAATGGCGCCAAGCTGGGATACAGTTTCCAGCCCAACCATGGTCGATGCGAAGACTTTGGGCACCGCCCACAGTCCGGCGACGAGCAGCCACAAACAGGTGAAGATACTTGCTCGGCGAACGGTCGTCACGGAATGTCTCTTTTGCAGGGCGATACCAAGGCCATAATCGCCCACAATACCTGCTTAAATCGATAACGCCGCTACTGCTGTTTGAAGCATGCAGCAAACCCGACGCCGGATTGCTCCGCCATCGGGTTGCTCGGAAGGGCGCTGATGCTCCACCTCTACGGCGTCAAACCAGCCGGGACCGGCGGCGCTTCATGCAGCAAGGTGATCTTCACCCGCTCATTGGAGGCCAGATACGGCTCGTTCGGAAAAAACGGATCTGCCGTGGACCGGCCAATCACCGAACTGATGCGTTCATCGGCCAGACCGAACTCGCCCAGAATGGTTCGCACCGTATTCGCCCGGTCGCTCGACAGCTCCCACGGGCCGTAGCGGGGATTGCTGTATTGCGCCCCAGCGGCGGTATGCCCCGAAATCGTGATCTGGTTGGGCAGTTGCTGTAGGATCGGGGCCAGTGCCGCAATCGCCTTGCGCGTTGCCTCCACCGGATACTTTGACCCTTCGGGGAACATCGGTCGCCCCTCCTGATCGACGATCTCGATATTGAGCCCTTCGGGCGTCTCATCGATCAGCAGATTGTCGGCAATCTGGGCCACTTCGGGCATCGCCTGCCACGCCTGCCTGATGCTGGCTGCGGCGGACTGGAACGCCTGCTCTTCCTTGGAATCGAGCTGGGTCTGGGAGGTGCCGATCGACTTGTCCTTTTCCCCCAGCTGTCCGTCCTTGCCGCCGGTGCCAGCATCGGGCGAGCCGAAGCTGCCGTTCTCGGGCGAAACCGACGCATCCTTTTTGGAATCGATGGGGGAGCCGGCCATCTTGGCGCCCTCGACGTCCATTGCCGTGCCGCTCATGATGCCGCCGGCGCCACTGGTCGCCAGGCTCACATTGGGGGGGGCAAAATAGTCGGCCAGACCCTTCTTCTGCTCAGGCGTGGTCATGCTGATCAGCCATAGCAGCAGGAAAAAGGCCATCATGGCGGTCACGAAGTCGGCATAGGCAATCTTCCAGGCACCACCATGGTGATCATGGGCGGCCTTCTTGATCTTCTTGATGATAATCGGTCGATCGAAGTCTGCCATGATGCTTCTCTAACCTTGCCCGCTAATTGACCAGTGACAGGTCTGCCGTCGCCTGATCGACCTCAAGGAAGGTCGGGCGATCTTCCGACATCAGCGATTTGCGGGCGAATTCGATTGCCATCACCGGCACATAGCCGGAAATGTGGGCCAACAGGCCAATCTTCATCGACAGCAGATATTTGTCTTCGGCCTCATAGATATTGCGCAGCGCCTGAGCCATCGGGCCGAAAAACCCATAGGCCACGAACACGCCGAAGAACGTGCCCACCAGAGCGCCACCGATCATGTGGCCGAGCACTTCGGGTGGCTCGCTGATCGCGCCCATGGTGTGAATGACGCCGAGCACGGCGGCCACGATGCCCAGCGCCGGCGTACCGTCCGCCAGCGCCTGGATGGCGCCAACCACACGGTGGTTTTCCTGATGATGGGTTTCCAGCTCTTCGGACATCAGGTCGTCCAGCTCATGGGCATTATTGGTGCCCAGCGTCACCATGCGCAGATAATCGCACATGAACTCCACGGCGTGGTGATTGGCGGCAAATTTAGGAAACTTGGAGAAAATCGCCGAGTCATGCGGATTTTCGATATGGGGTTCCAGCGCCAGCAGCCCCTTGGACTGCACCAGCTTGAACAGGCTGAACTGCAATCCCAGCAGCTCGATATAGGCGGCCTTGTTATAGCGCGGACCGCGGAACAGCGTCCCGAAAATACCCGTACACTGCTTGAGCACCGCACCGGTATTGCCGATGATGAAGGCGCCGACTGCCGCACCGAGAATGATGAGGTATTCGAAGGGCTGCCATAGCACGGCCATGTGACCGCCGACGCCCAGATAACCGCCAAACACACACGCAAAAACGATAACCACGCCAATGATCAGACGCATTGATACTCAAACCCAGGTTTTGTGGCCGTTCAGGATTGCCCGCTTCTGCGCGCTGCCGGCCAACCACGGTTTCTGCACCCAGAACTCGTAATTTTGCCTGCCCCCTGACCGAACTGTTTGTCCCAATATTTATGCAGTTCTGCTGGCAATCTTCTGTGCCGCATCCCTGCCAATACCGGATTCGCCGCGAGAGCCGTTACCCTGCTCCCATGGCCCATTATTGAGCGTTTAACCTTAACAGCCGGTATACCCCGCCCCGTTCACGCCAAAGTGCCGCAGCCAACTCCACCAACAGTGCGGCCGACGCTGCTTTCACACCATCGGCCGATCACCTGATAACGCTGGTCAGAACTCAATCTGCTCCCTCCCCTTGTGGGGAGGGAGGGGGGTCTGCTCGCTAAACCACCAGGCGATACAGCCCCGAGCCATGCGGCGGCAGCGTGGCGGTGAACATCTCATCCACCGCACCCAGTTCCTTGCCGGTCCACAGATCCTTGACCTTGGCCCTGCTCAATCCCAGCCGCGCCAGCTTGAACGGCACATCCTTGGTCTTGTCCGTCGTGTTGAACAGCGCCAGATAATGATCGTCCGATCCGTCGGCCCTGGCGGTCCAGATGCGCGTACCGTCCAGTTCGAAATGCGGCCGGTTCTGTGAACTTGCCTGATTGACGGCGATCACGTCCCCGTTGGTCAGCAGCGCCAGCGTTTTGGGATCGAGATGCCGCAGGTCGCCACCCATGATCAGCGGTGAGCGCGCAATCGCCCACAGGCTCATCAGCGTCTGCTGCTCGTCGGGCGTAAAGCGGGTATCACGGGCACCCAGCGCCAGCCGCCCCAGCGGCAACATGTCGGCGTCGGGCCAGGCGCCCGGCCGCATATGGGGGTTCCAGTTTTCCAGGCGCACGAACTGCGCGTCCAGCATCGCCCACTCATCCCAGAAATCGTCGCTGATCCGCCACATCTGCGCGAATTGCTGCACGTGCCATCCCCGGATCACCGGCGTTTCCCCCGGCGACAGCGACAGCGACATCGGTCGCCCCGAATTGACGATGGCGTGATGAGCCGCTTCAATTTCCGGCGCATGCGCATCATAGGGACGGCTCATGTCGTCCATCTTGATGAAGTCCACGCCCCAGGAGGCATAAAGCGCAAAGATCGAGTCGTAATAGGCCTGCGCGCCCGGCTTGCTCATATCCACGCCATACATGTCCGGGTTCCAGCTACAGATGCTGGCGATATCGGCAATGTCCCCGGCATGCACATCGGTGCCCAGCACCGGCAGGTTCCGCTCCACCGCAAGGCGCGGAATGCCGCGCATGATATGGATGCCGAACTTGAGCCCCATCGCATGGATCTGCTCGCCGATCGGCGCAAATCCTTTGCCATTGGCCGCCGACGGAAACCGGTTCAGCGCCGGGATTACCCGCCCATACTCGTCCATCGTCGTCCTGGGCGTGGTTGAGTATTCGTAGCTGCTGGCACCCGGCTCATACCACTGGATGTCGATGGTGAAGATGTCATAGCCCGCCGGCAGCAGCTTCTCGGCCATGATCCTGGCATTGTCGAGCGACTGCTGCTCGGTAATGGTGGTGGCAAAGCTGTTCCAGCTGTTCCAGCCCATCGGCGGCGTCGGCGCCAAAAGGCTTGCTTGCGATCCTGACACTATCTTCTCCAAAACTCTTTTACGGCAATGCGCCGTTCGCTGCAGAACAGCACCCCGCCCGTCTATCGGCAACTCGTCCATGCCAAAATTGAAACGTTTTCAAATGCAATTTGCAAGGGGCGTCGCGGACTGTGCCTCCAGCCCTTGCCGGATCTGTTCTGTCGATGGCCGAGCCGTCAATCAGCATCCGCTCGCGCTTGCCTCCGGCACGCCATAAAAATTCAACCGTTAAGTTGACAATCAATGCCGCACCTATATACAACCGCAACGTTGAATAATGGATGCCCTTCATGCTCGATCAAGATACGCCGCAACTGGACCTGGTCTTTCACGCGCTCGGTGACCCTACCCGCCGGCGCATGCTGCGCGCCCTCGCCGATGGCGAGCAGACCATTGGCCAACTCGCCGAACCGTTTGCGATCTCGCTGTGGGCCGCCTCGAAGCACGTCAAGGCGCTGGAAACCGCCGGGCTGCTGCAGCGCGAGATCCGTGGCCGCACCCACATCTGCCGCCTCGACCCCGGCCCCCTCGCCAGCGCCCAGGAATGGCTGAGCTATTACGAACGCTTTTGGACCGGCCGGTTGGATGCACTCGAACAGCTGCTGCGGCATCTCGATGCGTCCAAGACCAAAACCACCAAAGGAACCAAACCATGACCGATCTTGCCATGCCCGACGCCTATGCCGTGATCACCGAACCCGCAACCCTGACCATGAAGCGGTTGCTGCCCGGCCCGATCGAGCGCGTCTGGACCTATCTCTCCGACAGCGATTTTCGGCGCCAGTGGCTCGCTGCGGGCGACATGCAAACCAAGGCCGGCGCCCCGTTCACCCTGACCTGGCGCAATGACGAATTGACCAACCCACCGGGAGATCGCCCCGAGGCTTTTGCCGGCGAGCACAGCATGGACAGCAAGATCACCCAATGCCGCGAGCCTTATCTGCTCGGCTTCACCTGGGGCAATACCGGCGAAATCTCGATCCAGCTTGAACCACGGGGCGATGACGTCCTGCTCACGCTCGTGCATAAGCGCCTGCCCGGCCACCCTGACCGGATCAACATCGCCGCCGGCTGGCATGCGCACCTCGACCTGCTGGTCAATCGCGTATCTGGCCAGACCCCCGGCCCGTTCTGGGACGGCTTCCTCGCCTTGCGCGCCCAATACGTCCAGCGCCTGCCCGCCTGACGCATCCACAAGGAACCCGCATCATGTCCGATCAGAACTTCACCACCAGCTTTACGGTCGATCAATCGCCCGAACAGGTCTTTGCCGCCATCAACGACGTCCGCGCCTGGTGGGAGGGCGATACTACCGGCGACACCGACCGCCTCGGCGGCGAGTTTACCTATCGCTACCAGGATATGCATACCAGCACGCAACAGATCACCCAGTTTGTCCCCGGGCAAAAGATCGTCTGGCACGTCGTCGATGCCAGCCTCAACTTCGTCCAGGACAAAACCGAATGGACCAGCACCGACATCGTCTTCGATATCACCGCCAGGGGCGACCAGACCGAAGTCCGCTTCACCCATGTGGGCCTTGTCAACAGCGTCGAATGTTTCAATGACTGCTCCGGCGCCTGGACCTATTACATCACCAACAGTCTGCAGGCCTTCATCAAATCCAGCCAGCCCGTGCCCGCCTAAACCTTGGCAAACCGCGTCCGCAGCGCGATCAGCACGCCCGCTGCGGCAATGATCACCATCCCGGCAATCGTCAGCCCTTCGGGCACATGGCCAAACACCAGCCAGCCCGAAAGGCCAGCCCACAGCAGGTGCATATAGGTCACTGGCGCCAGCAGCGATGCCTGCGCATAGCGATAGGCGGCGGTGAACAGGAAATGCCCCATTCCCGCCGTCACCCCGAGGCTGAGCATCAGCACCAGTTGCAGCAGCGTCGGCGCATGGTCAAACCAGAACCACGGCAGCGCAAGGCCAAAACAGATCGCCCCGATCAGCGCGGTGTAAAACAGCAGCGTCAGCGTCTTCTCGCTCGCCGCCAACACCCGCGACAGCAGATAATACACCACCGAGAACCCGACATTGCTCAGCGCCAGCACGATGCCGATCGGGTCCAGCCCGCCGCCTGGACGCACGATAAGCAACACGCCGCAAAATCCCAGCAGCGTTGAAATCCACCCCACCAGCCCGATCCGCTCCCCCAGCAGCGGCCGCGCCAGCAGCACCACCAGCATCGGCGCCAGATAGACAATCGCCGTCGTCTCGGCCACCGGCATATGCTGCAGCGCCAGTCCGAAAAACAACGTCGCCACCACCAGGCAAATCGAGCGCAACAGCACCAGTCCAGTCCGCCGCGTCTGCACCAGCCGCCTGCCCTGCACCGGCCCCAGAATGGCGATCATCACCAGGCAATGCACTATGTACCGCGTCGCCGCCACCGCCGGCACCGGGAACTCGCTCACCAAAAACTTGTTGGCCGAGTCATTGAGCGCAAACAACGCCGTCGCCCCGATCACCAGCGCAATCCCCAATAGCGGCCGCGACGCCTCATGCACATGCGCCGGCGCAGTCTCGGCATCATCCGGCGTAATCGGCGTATCGGTGGTGGTCATTGCTGTCCCTGGGACATGGGACGAAGCGCCCAATTCTGCCCAATGCTAGCAAGCGCGCATTGCTGGGAATAGGGGCGGGTTTAAGGATGCGGTTGTGAGCAAGGCTCAGCAATGGCCCTCTACCGCAACACCTGCAGCCCCTTTACGCGCGAACGGGTTAGGGCCAATCTCGCTGGCCCTCCCTCCGCGCTGGCTGCCCCATGTCATTCCACCTCAACCACGTCTCCATTCTCGTCCACGATATCCACGCCAGCACCAAATTCTACGTCGATACCTTCGGCTGGCCGATCGTGCGCACCTCCGGCGATCCAATCACCGGCCAATGGCTCGCCATCGGCGGCAGCGACACCCTGCATCTCAACCAGGGCGACACGGGTGGCACCAAGGTCAGCAAGGACAACCACCTGGCCCTGCGCACCGACGAGTTCGACACCGTCCTCGCGCGCCTCACCAGCATCGGCGTCACCTGGTATGACTGGCCAGGCAAGCCCAACTCCATAGGCTATCACCCCGCCGGTTTCCGGCAGGTCTATGTGCAGGACCCGGACGGCTATTGGGTTGAGATCAATGATCAACGCTAAGACGGCGACGGTTGGCTGCGGCGAACGCTCAAGTCCGCCGCCCCCAGTTCTCGCCACCTACTAAGCCGCCGTCTTCGCGACGCCTTCCAGTTCTGCCATCACGGCATCCGACAGCATCACATCGGCCGCCGCCAGGTTTTCGTTCAGATGTGCCACCGATGAGGTGCCCGGGATCAGCAGGATGTTCGGCGATCGCCGCAGCAGCCAGGCCAGCGCAACCTGCATCGGCGTGGCGTCAAGCCGGGCAGCGATATCGGTCAGCGCACTCGATTGCAGCGGCGAAAACCCGCCGAGCGGAAAGAACGGCACAAAGGCAATGCCCAGCGCCGCCAGGCGATCCACCAGCGCATCGTCGGACCGCTGCACCAGATTGTACTCGTTCTGCACGCAGACAATCCTGGCGATTTTCATCCCCTCTTCTACCTGCGCCAGCGTTGCATTGCTCAGCCCGATATGGCGGATCAGCCCCTGTTGCTGCAACTCGGCCAACACCGTCAGCAGCGGCTCGACCGAGCCTTCGGTCGGATGCAGCCCAAACATCAGCCGCATATTGACCACGTCGAGCACATCGAGCCCCAGATTGCGCAGATTGTCGTGTACCGCCTGGGTCAGTGCATCCGGCGACATCGCCGGGTTCCACGAGCCGTCAGCGCCGCGCGACGCGCCGATCTTGGTGACGATGGTCAACCTGTCGCCATAAGGATGCAAAGCCTCCCGGATCAACTGGTTGGTCACGTGCGGGCCATAAAAGTCGCTGGTGTCGATATGGTCGACGCCTTGTTCTACGGCAGCGCGCAACACCGCAATGGCGCCGTCATGGTCCTTGGGCGGCCCGAAAACGCCGGGGCCGGCAAGCTGCATGGCGCCATAGCCGAGGCGCTGCACGGCGCGGTCGCCAAGGGTAAAGGTGCCGGATTGTTCGATGGACATGAGCGATCTCCTTTTCAAAGACAACGCACAGATGGGCGCTTCTGCTGCGTCCGATAATCCCCTACAATCTGCACAACCTGTGCGGAGAGCCGAACAATGCAAGCCGACCTCGGCGATCTCAACGCTTTCGTCGCCGTCGCCCGCGCCAAAGGCTTTCGCGGCGCCGCCCGCAGCAGTGGTACCAGCCCGTCGGGTCTCAGCGATGCAGTCCGGCGCCTCGAAACCCAGTTGGGCGTGCGCCTGCTGCACCGCACCACCCGCAGCGTCGGCCTCACCGAGGCGGGCCAGGGCCTGCTTGACCGGCTCTCGCCCGCGCTCAGCGAAGTGCAAGCCGCGCTCGATGTGGTCAATGGCTTCCGCGAACGCCCTGCGGGCACCCTGCGCCTCAATGTGCCGGGCAGCGCCGCCCGCCTGATCCTGCCGGCCATCGTGCCCAAATTCCTCGCCGCCTACCCCGAGATCCGCCTCGATATCAGCACCGATGAGAGCTTTGTCGATATCCTGGCCGAAGGCTGCGACGCCGGCATCCGCTACGACGATACGCTGGCCCAGGACATGATCGCCGTACCGATCGGCCCCCGCCGCCAACGCGCCGCCACCGCCGCGTCAGCCCAATACCTCGCCCGCCACCCCGCGCCGCACCATCCCAAGGACCTGTTGCAGCACGCCTGCATCCTCAGCCGCTTCCGCAGCGGCGCCATGGTCACCTGGAATTTCGAGCGCGACGGCGAAACCATCCGCGTCGAACCCACCGGCCCCCTGCTCACCACCGCCGGCAACGGCACCGAACTGGCCGTGGATGCCGCCATCGCCGGCACCGGGATCATCTTCATGTTCGAAGACTGGCTCCGCCCCCACCTCGACGCCGGCCGGCTGGTGCCGGTACTTGAAGACTGGTGGCCCAGCTTTTCCGGCCCCTTCCTGTATTATCCCGGACGTCGCTTGGTTCCTGCGCCGCTGCGGGCCTTCATCGATTTTGTTAAGGCGATGCCACCACCGCTGCCTTAGGATGGTTTTGACTTAGGGGACGCGCGGCTTTGGGCTGATTTGCCAAAACGTTGATTATGACAAAGTATTGGCATGCTTCTTTTCAACGCCATTCAGCCTGCATTCACCGTCAGCACCGTACCCAGAAAAATCGAGCGACCCAGTCGGGTCTCATTACCGGGAGAGTCCCATGCTGAAAAAAATCGGCCTGTTGGCAGCACTGTTCGTAGCGGCGATGATGATTGGCATTTCGCCCAGTTGGGCTGACGATTGCCCAGCAATCGAGGGTTTTGGCGATATTGAAAATATCCCGGTTTATGCAGGATCGTGCCTTCTGGCAGCAGCAGACGATGGGTTCTCGAAATACCAGCTTCCCACCGGCCCGATGAAAGGGCGCGCCCTCTCGGCGTCTGAAGAATTGCAGGGGTTGCTGCAGCGCCGCCTCTATGTCGCCCCAGCCGGTGTGAGTGCCAACGACCTGTTTGAAAACTATCGGGCGGCTCTGATCGCAAACAATTTTGAGATTGTGTTTGAGTGCGCGGCAAAGCAATGCGGTAGCTCAAATGCCTTGCTCGGCAAGCTTGTGATCTATCCGCCGGATCGCAAGATGTCCAATCTCGGCAAGACCTCTGAATTCGCCATGTATATCGGCGGCGACGAACATTTTCTGGCTGCCGGCTCAGCGGATGGGCAGCGCCATATCGCCCTCTACGTCGCCCAAAACCAGGACGGCGCCATTGTGGGCAATGCGGCTGGCCGATCGGCGGCGCATCTTGATGTGGTGACTGCGCAAGACCTGCAGGCCAATATGATCGATGCGGCTGCCATGGCAAAGGGCATTACCGATGAGGGCCACGTTGCCGTCGACAATGTGTATTTCGCCCTTGGCACCGCCCAGCTTGCCCCGGAGGCCGCACCGGCAATTGCCGAAATGGCCAAGCTATTGACTGAAAATCCGAAGCTAAAGGTTTTCATCGTGGGTCACACCGATTGGATTGGCGACGCTGATGCCAACCTTGCTCTGTCACAAGCGCGTGCAAAATCCGTGGTGGCAGCTTTGGTCGAGGCGGGTATTGCCGCCGAACGGATCGAGCCGGCTGGGGTGGGCATGTTGGCCCCGAAGGCGAGCAATTCGACCGATGCGGGCAGGACCTTGAACCGTCGGGTCGAACTGGTCGAACGCTAAGCCTTGCTGGTACGCCAAGCCGCCGCCTCAGCCGAATACCTCGCCCGCCACGGCACGCCGCACCACCTGGTATTTTGAGCGCGACGGCAAAACCACCGCCGGCAACGGCACCGAACTGGCCGTGGATGCCGCCATCGCCGGCACCGGGATCATCTTCATGTTCGAAGACTGGCTCCGCCCCCACCTCGACGCCGGCCGGCTGGTGCCGGTACTAGAAGACTGGTGGCCCAGCTTTTCCGGCCCCTTCCTGTATTACCCCGGACGTCGCCTGGTGCCGGCCCCGCTGCGAGCGTTCATCGATTTCATCAAGGCGATGCCGGTGGATCAGGTGACCCCCTGATGCTGCTTGCCGTTGCCCTGGACAGCAGAAATTGCCGCCTGGCCTTGCGGCGTTGCGGTTGCACGGTAACGGGCGGCCATTGGACCTTCCGAAACAAATAAAGTAGCCCACTGGCCGCCCGTCACGATCCGCTTTTATGCAAGGGTCCGGTTCAGACGCACCATTATTGCAGATGCGCATGCCGAGTTTCCACCCGAGCTGGACAGGCGCCCCCATCCCACGATCTCCCCGCCCGACCCTGCGTGGGGGCCGCGTGTGTGACGGGGATGGGTGGATGATGCCACGAGGTTTGGGGGTGGGGGATAAGTTTTTTGCGCGGGAGGGCGGGACGAGATCGATGACGGCTTACGACCCCGCTGCGGTTGTTCTAGGTTCCGATTCGCAATCCCTAAAGCTGCTGTACGGTTGCGCATAATCCCCATTATGGGATCGAGTACTTAGATGCCCTGCCGTTGGATATAGTCCAGAACCTTCTGGTTAATTCGGTGTCGAATTTCGAGCTGTTTAGGCGACATAGCACGTTTCCCCAACGTGCTGTTTTGGAATTGATATTCCCAGCTAGTCAGAACTCCCTGCTCGTAGAAAAACACGGTAGAATCTGTATTGAGCGCTTTGGAAATGTCAGCTCGAATACGCTTGATGCCCACAAAAATTAGGTCAGAGCGAAGGCCTAGGAAACGCTTCACGCATCGGTTTCCAACCTCAGCGTGTTGACCATTGAGCGTGTTGGACAGGACGCAAATTTCTATAATTGGCGTGTGCCCGCACAAACAGGTTTCCGCTTCGTCCGCCTCATAGATTTGCTTCAACTTCCATTCTTTTTTAGCAAGCTCCCAATCGGTGGCCTGACTCAACGTAAGAATTGCCTCCTTTAGCTGCTTGAAATTATGCCCCTCCCCGCCAGCCATAATCGCCCCTATGGGTCGTGTCCCGGGACGTGGTGTAGCTGAGTAGCGCGGTAGTCATCGGCGCTTTCCGGTAGGGTCTGGTTGCTTACACCAACCCTTTACCTGAAGGACCACCGATGACCGACGCGATGATGAAC
>NZ_JBDSUA010000003.1:0-49444 GCF_039927955.1 Devosia sp.
GCTCGTGCGGCCTTCGTGAGCCCCTCTATCGAGTGCCCGTGCATCGCGTTATAGTGCCCCATCTCCGGGAGGATCTCATGGCTGAGGCGATGCAGTTTCAAGATGGCGAGCGCTACGAAGCCATGATGGGCGTGTGGAGCGCTTTGGTTGGAACAATCTTTCTGGATTGGCTCAACGTTCCAGCGGGCGCCAAATGGGCAGACGTCGGGTGCGGAAATGGCGCCTCTACGGAGCTGATCATTGACAGGGCCAGAGCCGCACTGGTCGAGGCGATCGATCCGTCCGAAGCGCAACTGGTGTTTGCCCGAAAGCGGCACGTATCGGGGGTGGCGAACTTCACCTTGGGTTCTGCACTGCAACTTCCTTACCTGGATGGCGCTTTTGACGCCGCCATCATGGCTCTTGTCATCTTTTTCGTTCCGGATCCGGCGCGGGGCGTTGCCGAACTGCGGCGGGTCGTTCGGCCTGGCGGGACGGTTGCGGCCTACGCCTGGGACATGGAAGGCGGCGGTTTTCCTTATGAGGACGTCCATGCTGCCATGCGCGCGGTGGGTGCGGAGCCGATGTTGCCGCCGCGCTCGGAGGTCGCAAACCTGGACGTGCTTGCTCGCTTGTGGGCCGACGCTGGCCTTGTCGAGGTTGAAACCCGCGAAATTACCTCCAGCCGGGTCTTTCCAACATTCGAACACTATTGGTCCATCGCGACCTCAGCGCCCGGCATCGGGCCAGTCCTTGCCAGGCTCAGCCCGGAACAATTGGATCAGGTCCGTAATGCTGTTCGTGGTCGTCACGGCACAGGGGAGCTGGTTGTGCAAGGGCGTGCGCACGCCGTCCGGGGGCACGTTGCGCGTTGAGCCGCTCTCGCCTCCCACAGGTCGCGGCGCTTTTCAGGCAGGTTGGCCGCGATATACCTGGGTGCAAAGTCGACCCGACGAGCATGGTCGTGGTGCCTGCGTAACTCAGGAACTCCGCGATTGGTCACGATATTGACGGAAGTTGCGCCTGCATCAAAAGACGTATTGACGCCGATCCCCGCTGAGGAGTATCTCCCGCCTCAGGACACCTTGCCCTAACGCAAGGCTATCGACCTGGGAGGGTCGCAACGATGGCTTCTACGCCCCATACCGCACCGGCGGTCAAACCGGCCAATCCAAATTTCTCGTCTGGTCCCTGCGCGAAACGTCCTGGTTGGACAGTTGAGGCGCTGGCCAATGCGCTGGTCGGTCGCTCGCACCGCTCCAAGCCCGGCAAGGCCCGTATTCAGCGCGCCATCGACCTGACGCGTGAACTCCTCGAAGTTCCCGCTGACTATTTGATCGGCATCGTACCCGCCTCCGATACCGGCGCCGTTGAAATGGCGATGTGGTCGATGCTGGGCGAACGCGGCGTCGATATGCTGGCCTGGGAAAGCTTTGGCGAAGGCTGGGTCACCGATGTGGCCAAGCAACTCAAGCTTGCCGACGTGCGCATCATCAAGGCCGGTTATGGCGAATTGCCGGACCTGAACACTGTCGATACCGACCGCGATGTGGTGTTCACCTGGAACGGCACGACGTCCGGTGTGCGGGTGCCCAATGCTGACTGGATCAAGGCAGACCGCAAGGGCCTGACCATTTGCGATGCGACCTCGGCCGCTTTTGCGCAGAAGCTTGATTTTCCCAAGCTCGATGTGGTGACCTTCTCCTGGCAGAAGGCGCTGGGCGGAGAAGCTGCGCATGGCGTGCTGATCCTGTCGCCGCGTGCGGTGGCACGGCTGGAATCGTTCAAGCCCGATCGTCCGCTGCCCAAGATTTTTCGCCTGACCAAGGGCGGCAAGCTGCTGGGCGAAGTGTTCGAGGCCGCCACCATCAACACGCCCTCGATGTTGTGCATCGAGGACGCGATCGATGCGATGGAATGGGGCATGAAAGAGGGTGGGCTGAAGGCCTTGCAGGCCCGTGCCGACGCCAATTTCAAGGTTCTGGCCGATTGGGTTGCCAAGACCGACTGGGTCGAGTTCCTGGCCAGGGATACGGCGTTCCGCTCCAACACCTCGGTGTGTTTCTCGATCGTTGATTCGGGGATCACCGCGCTCGATACCGACAAGCAGGCAGCGTTTGCCAAGGCCATCGTGTCCCGGCTCGACAAGGCCGGCGTGGCTTACGACATCGGCGCTTATAAGGACGCTCCGTCGGGTTTGCGGATATGGGCCGGCTCGACCATCGAGGCGGCGTCGCTTTCGGCTTTGACGCCGTGGCTGGATTTCGCGTTTGCCGAGGAAAAGGCAGCGCTCACCCAAGCTGCGGCTTAACCAACTAAACCCCCACCCAACCTCTCCCTGATAGGGGGAGGGCTGATCGAGTGCGTGGCAATATGTGGCCACGAAAGCGGAGCTGTTCCTCCCCCTGCAGGGGGAGGCTAGGTGGGGGTCATCCAGACCCTAGTTCAAATTCAGGAGGGCTTCATGCCCAAGGTTCTCGTTTCCGACAAGCTCAGCACTGCCGCCGTTCAGGTGTTCAAGGACAATGGCGTCGAGGTGGATTACCTGCCCGACCTCGGCAAGGATAAGGACAAGCTGCTCGAAGTCATCGGCCAGTATGATGGCCTTGCCATCCGCTCCGCGTCCAAGATCACCGAAAAGATCATCGCTGCCGCGACCAATCTGAAGGTCATCGGGCGCGCCGGCATTGGTGTCGACAATGTCGACATTCCGGCGGCGACCAAGAAGGGCATCATTGTGATGAACACGCCCTTCGGCAACTCGATCACCACGGCCGAGCATGCCATTGCCATGATGATGGCGCTGGCCCGCCAACTCCCGGAAGCCGATGCATCGACCCGTGCCAGCAAGTGGGAAAAGAACCGCTTCATGGGCGTGGAAGTGACCAACAAGACACTGGGCCTGATCGGCGCCGGCAATATCGGTTCGATCGTTGCCGACCGGGCGCAGGGGCTGCGCATGAAGGTGATCGCGTTCGATCCGTTCCTGACACCGGAACGAGCGCAGGAAATCGGGGTGGAAAAGGTCGAGCTGGATGATCTGCTGGCGCGTGCCGATTTCATCACGCTGCACACCCCGCTGATCGAGGCGACGCGCAATATCATCAGCGCCGAGGCATTGAGGAAGACCAAGAAGGGCGTGCGGATCATCAACTGTGCCCGGGGTGGTCTGGTCGATGAAGCCGCGCTCTACGAAGCCCTGAAGTCCGGCCATGTTGCTGGCGCGGCGCTCGACGTGTTCCTGGAAGAGCCGGCGCAAAACAACCCGCTGTTTGAATTGGCCAACGTGATCTGCACGCCCCATCTCGGCGCGTCGACTTCGGAAGCCCAGGAGAACGTGGCCTTGCAGGTCGCCGAGCAGATTTCGGCCTATCTGATGAGCGGCGAGATTACCAATGCGCTGAACTTCCCGTCGATTTCGGCTGAAGAAGCGCCACGCCTGACGCCGTTCATCAAGCTGGCGGAAGTGCTGGGCTCGTTTGCCGGCCAACTTACCGAAACTGCGATCACCGGCATCAAGATCGAGTTTGAAGGCCATGTCGCGGGCATGAACGTGCGGCCGATGGTGGCCGTGGCGCTCAATGGTGTGATGAAGCCGATGATGGCGGAAGTGAACATGGTTTCGGCACCCCAAGTCGCCAAGGACCGGGGCATCAATGTGGAAGTGGTGACCCGCGAACAGCAGGGAGCGTATGAAAACTACATTCGCCTGACGGTGACCACCGAGCGGCAGGAGCGGGCGGTGGCCGGCACCGTGTTTGCCAATGGCCGGCCGCGCGTCATCCAGGTCAAGGGCATCAACATGGAGGCCGAACTGACGGAATCCATGCTGTATGTGACCAATGAGGACAAGCCGGGCCATATCGGCCGCCTGGGTACGCTGCTGGGCACGCTTGGCATCAATATCGCCAACTTCAACCTGGGCCGTGCCGAAGTGGGCGCCGATGCTATCGCGCTGGTCTCCATCGACGGCAGGCTGACCGAACCGCAGCTGGCCCAGATCGCCGGCCTGCCGGGCGTAAAGCAGGCCAAGGCACTGACGTTCTAGATGCGCTGACGTCCCTCTCCCTTGAGGGAGAGGGATAGAAATTCTGCGTTCAGCAGAATTTCAGGGTGAGGGGTTGAGGCCGCAAACGCCACACCGCAAACCCCTCATCCGCCCTTTGGGCACCTTCTCCCTCAAGGGGAGAAGGAAGAAGGTTCAGGTTCGTCGCGCCGCAACCTCGGCCAGAGCAATTCCTACAACGACTAACGCTGCCGCGACGATGTGGTAGCCCTGCAGCACTTCGCCCAGGATCAGCACTGACAGCACTGCGGCAAAGATCGGGATCAAGTTGATGAACAGGCTTGCCCGGTTGGCGCCGATCAGTTCGACACCGCGGACGTAGAACATTTGCGAGACCACTGAAGGCAGCAGCATGGTGTAGGCGGCGACCCACCAGCCTTGCGGCGTGACGTTAGGCAGGGTGGCAACCAGTGTGCCGATGCCGCCGCCGAGCGCGAATTGGTAGATGATGGCAGCGATAATGGCGCCGATGAAGGTGGCGACCAGATAACTCAGCCAGGAACTGGTCGCCGGCCGCCAGCGCAGGGTGACCGAATAGGCGGCGTAGGCCGCGCAGGCGAGCAGCACCAGCAGATCGCCGAAGCCGATATCGAGCTTGAGCAGGCGGGCGAGATCGCCATGGGTGGCGGTGACGAGGACGCCCAGCGCGGTGATGGCAACGCCCACCAGTTGCAGGCTGCGGACCCTGGTGCGGAACAGGATGAAATTGGCCAGCATGACGAACATGTTGATCGTCACCTGTTCGAGCGCGATGTTGATGCCCGAGGCGAAATGGGAGGCGATGTAGACCAGAATGTTGAAGGTCACATAGCCGACGCCACCATAGAACAGGAACAGCCACCATTTGCTGAACAGCACCGGGAGATCGCGCCGCAAGCCGCGAATCGAAAATGGCAAAACGATCAACAGCGCACCCGTCCAGCGGACCAGGGTGAGCGTATATGGATCGATATTGTTGACCGCCAGTTTGCCCGCGACGACGTTGCCGCCCCAGAACAAAGTGGTCAAAACCAGCAAGATATAAGGCTGGTCGAGCAGCCGGGCGGATATGCCGCGATTTTGCGGGGAGGGCGGCTTTGTCATCGCGGCTCGAGTGATGTATTGAGACTCGGACTTATCAGCAATTCGGCGCGCCACAAATTCAAAACCGGCGGCCGGGGAACTAACTTTTTTGCCAGTCCAGCTTTCGGCGATTGCCGCCGGGAGTTTGTTGGCGCGCCTATCCTGAGGACAATCGAATGGCAAATGTGGTGGTCGTCGGCTCGCAATGGGGCGACGAAGGCAAAGGCAAGATCGTGGACTGGCTATCGGAGCGCGCCGATGTGGTGGTGCGGTTCCACGGCGGGCACAATGCCGGCCATACGCTGGTCATTGATGGGGTCAGCTACAAGCTGGCTTTGCTGCCATCGGGGCTGGTGCAGGGCAAGTTCTCGGTGATCGGCAATGGCGTGGTGGTCGATCCGCACCA
Source organism: Devosia sp. (assembly GCF_039927955.1). Classification (GTDB taxonomy): domain Bacteria; phylum Pseudomonadota; class Alphaproteobacteria; order Rhizobiales; family Devosiaceae; genus Devosia. The sequence goes on from NZ_JBDSUA010000003.1 coordinate 5,514, forward strand.
CTTTGTCGCCGAAATGGCCAAGCTCCGGGCGCAGGGCGTCGAGATTACCCCGGAAATCCTGCGCATTGCCGACAATGCGCCGCTGATCCTGTCGCTGCATCGCGAGCTGGACTCGATCCGCGAAGATTCCAATGCCGGCCTCAAGATCGGCACCACCAAGCGCGGCATTGGTCCGGCCTACGAAGACAAGGTGGGTCGCCGCGCCATCCGCCTGATCGATCTTTCCGAGCCTGAGACGCTGATGCTCAAGATCGAGCGCTTGCTGCTGCATCATAATGCACTGCGGCGCGGCATGGGTCTGGTGGAGATCGACGCGCAGAAGATTTATGACGAGCTGACTTCGGTAGAGGCAGAAATCCTGCCGTTCATGGATCAGGTCTGGCGGATTCTGGATGAAAAGCGCCGGGCTGGCGCGCGCATTCTGTTCGAGGGCGCGCAGGGCGCGCTGCTCGACAATGACCACGGCACTTATCCGTTCGTGACTTCGTCCAACACGGTGGCCGGTCAGGCCGCTGCCGGTTCAGGCCTGGGGCCAACGGCGATCGGATATGTGCTGGGCATTACCAAGGCCTATACGACCCGTGTCGGCGAAGGTCCGTTCCCGTGCGAGCTGAACGACGAGATCGGTCGTCATCTGGCGACGGTGGGCAAGGAAGTGGGCGTCAATACCGGCCGTCCGCGCCGCTGCGGCTGGTTTGATGCGGTGCTGGTGCGTCAGACTGTGCGGACCTCCGGGATTTCGGGTATCGCCTTGACCAAACTCGATGTTCTGGATGGGCTGAAGGAAATCAAGGTGTGCGTCGGGTACGAACTCGACGGATCACGAATTGATTATTTGCCTGCCTCAATGGGGGCACAAGCGCGGGTTAAGCCGATTTATGAAACGCTCGAAGGCTGGTCGGAAACCACTGCCGGCGCGCGCAGCTGGGCCGAGCTTCCGGCACAGGCCATCAAATATGTTCGCTACATCGAGGAGTTGATTGGGGCACCCGTTGCGATGCTTTCGACAAGTCCGGAGCGGCTCGATACCATCCTCGTGCATGACCCATTCCAAGATTGAGTTTTTTTGCTAAAAGAATGTGGCAAATTGTGAGTAACAAGTAGCGAATGGCGGACTACAAAGAGCTGTTGCGCAGGGCAATCACCGCCCTGCCGGAAAATAATGGGGCCGCGCGACGCGCGGTTTATGAGAAGGCGCGTTCTGCGCTGGTCGGGCAATTGCGCGCGATCAATCCCCCGCTTCCGGCCCGCGACATCACTCAGCATCGCCTGCAACTTGAAGATTGCATCCGTCAGGTGGAGCAGGAAGCCAGCGAAGCGGTGATCACGCTGGGGCGCGAGCACGTGGCTCCGCCGCGAGTAGAACCAGAGCCCGTTGTTGCGGCAACGCCTGAACCTGCTCCGCCGGCACCGAGACCCGAGCCGACTATCGAGGCACGCAGGCCCGAATCAACTATTGAGGCGCGCAAACCCTATGTGCCGCCGCAGGCCGTTGTTGTGCCGGCTCCGTCTGTTGTCGAAAGGCCTGCCGCTTCGGAGTCTATTGAAGACATCATCAGCGCTGCCGAGCAGGCCAACCCCAAAGCGGATGTGTCGCCGCCGCAAGCGCCGAAGCCAGCAGAACCAGTTGTTGCCAAGACCGCTTTGCCGGTGATTGAAGCCCGGCCTGAGCCGCGTATGGTGCCGTCCATCGTGGCGCGCGCAGAGGCGGCAAAGAGCGCGGCCTCCTCGCCGATGCCCAACGCGAACCGCACATATGATCGTCCGGGTTTTGAGCCCAGGCGCGAGCCAATGCCCAGCTTTGCCGCCAACGCTGCGGCGGAAACGATTCGCAGCAACGGCCTGCGTCTCGAGCCATCGATTGGCATGGGCGGACAGTCGGCGGCACGTCAGCAATTAATCGAAGCGATTCAGGGCACTGAACTACGGCCGGTCGAGACGGCGCTGTCCAGCGTGCGTGAAGTCGATCTTGAACCGGCTTCGCAGCCGAACCCGGCGGAAGCTGAAGGCGCGATCGAGCGCGCCATTGAAACCCTGGACCGAGAGGCGCGCGGCGAAAAGACCGCGATGCTGCCTGAGACGCCGGACCGGGTGCGGGCCGTTGCTGCCAACGCAGCCGATACCGCATTGCTCGATGACGACCACGCCGAGCCGCAATCGCAGCGGCGCGGGGCGGGCCTTACGATTTTTCTGGTGGTGTTTGCGCTGCTGCTGGCGGGTGTTGGCGGGGCCGGGTTTTGGGCCTGGCGCGAAGGCTATGTGAACCTGGATCAAATGTTTGGCCGCTCAACCACAGCAGTGGCCGAAACTGCGCCGGCCACTGGAACAGCGACGACACCGACGCTGGACACAACACCTCAGGCTGCTCCCGTGCAGCCGGTGGCCGGGCCCGGCAACACAGCTGGCAGCACTGGGTCTGCTGCCGCGACGACGGCTCTCGACGGGCTGGAGCCGGAAGAGCGTCTGGAGCCAACCCCGACAGCGGTAGTGCCAAGCGTCGATGCGGTGAAATTGCCAGATGTCGGCACTGCGACAACGCCCTCCAACGAGGAACGTCTGCCGGTTGAAGATCCCACTCAGGCCGCGGTGACCGATCCCGCAGCTTCGGTCGATCCGGCTGTACTGGCGGGCAGTCAATCGCTGCTGCTGGAGGCATCTTCGGATGGCCGAACCGGTGCTGTGCCATTCTCGGGCACGGTGGAATGGTCCGAGGGTGTCGATGAGATCGGCCTGCCGACGCTGGTAGCCAAGGCCAATATTCCGGCGCGCAATCTTAGTGTCGATCTGATCATTCGCAAGAATGCCGATCCGAGCCTGCCCGCCAGCCATCTGATGGAAGTCAATTTCCAGGTCAGCGACAGCTTTATCGGGGGCACCATTGCCGGTCTGCCCGGTGTGTTGCTGAAAAACGAGGAATTGGTGCAGGGTACGCCGCTCGTTGGAGCTTCGGCCCGTGTCGTCGGCAGCTCGTTCCTGTTCGCGCTCAGCGCCGCAGACAAGGACATGCCGGCTAATATCGACCTGCTGACCAGCCGCAAATGGATGGATTTTGCGGTGATCTACGGCACTGGCACCCGTGCCATTATCACATTGGAAAAAGACGATGCGGCGCAGGCACTGTTCACCAAGGTGTTCACCGCCTGGTCGGCTGCTGCCAAAACGCCCTGATTATTCCAGCCTGAGCGTGCGGTTTTCCAACCGGTAGCGCCGCGTGGCAAGGGCTGCGACGTCATCGGCATGGTGGCTGACCAGAATGGTGTGCCAGCGATGACGCTCCGTCAGCTCCTTGACCAGGGTACGGATAGTGCCGCGCGTGGCATCGTCCAGTGCGGAAAATGGTTCGTCGAGCAACAGGACCGGACGGTTGCGCAACAGCGTGCGGGCCAAGGCGACGCGCTGCTTTTGACCACCGGAGAGCGTTGCGGCTTTCTGCGCGCCGAAACCTGCCATGCCGACTTCGGCGAGGGCCGCTTCTACCGCCGATTTGGTGTCAGCGCGCGGCGTGGCGGTGGACAGGCCCAGCTCGACATTGCGGGTTGCTGACAGGTGCTCGAACAGGCTTTCCGATTGCAACAACAGCGACAGCGGGCGGTGCTCGGGGGGCAGGGCGGTGATGTCGGCGCCATCAAGAGTGATCGTGCCGCCGCTGGGCCTGGCAAAGCCGGCCAGCAGATCCAGCAGAGTGGATTTGCCGGAGCCACTGGCCCCGGACACAGCAGTGACTTCGCCATCGTGTGCCTCCAGCCAGAAGCGATAAGGCTCGATCTGGCCGGGATAGGCGAAGGTGAGGTTGTCAGCGGCGAACATTGGACAGTCTTTCGATAAGACGCGGCAGGGCGACAAAGGCCAGCGTGGTGCCGATCAGCAGGATGGCGGCGATCGCGGCCGCGTCATTACCCCGATAGGCCCCGAGGGCGCGGAACATCAGCAGCGGCAGGGTGGTGAAGTCCTGCGTGCCGAACAGGGCGATGACGCCCAGGTCGCCCAGCGAAAAGCAGAATGACAGCGCCAGCACGACGCCGATATCGCGGCCAAGCAACGGATATTCGATCAAGGCGAATTGCTGCCAACTGGTCAGGCCCAATGAGCGGATCAGTTTGCCGCGCGTGCTGGTGATGGCATCGAGCGGCGGGCCGAGAGTGGCAACGGCGAAGGGCAGCGCCAGCAGCGCATTGGCGATGACCACGACGACGGGGGCCGCTGCGCCGGGCGCGATGCCAAGCGCACGGACTAGCAGGAAGAAACCGAGCGAGAGCACCACTGCCGGTACCGCAAGGTAGGCATAGACTGGCACGCCAAGCAGGATGCGCAGGCCCGGTCGCGCCGTGGCGCCACGTCCGAGCGACAGCAGCAGGGCCAGCGTCAGGGTGAGCAGAGCGGAGAGCGTGCCAATGGTCAGGCTCGTGGCGAGCGACCACCAGAAATTGGGGCGCGACATGACAACGAGCAGGCCGTTGCCCAGCCCGCTGACGAGGACGGACAGCAGAGGCAGGATGAAAGCCGCGGCCGCCAGGGTCAGCAGGATGATCTGGAGGGTGCGGGCCAACACGCCATCGCTCCAGCTTTGGGCTTTCGACGGTCCGAGCGCCGAGGGCACTGGCGGCAGCGCGGCCGAGGCGAGAATGACCAGAGAGCAGACGCCGATCTGGGTGAGGGCCAGCAGCACGGCGGCGCGCAGGTCGAAATCCTGGCGGATGGCGGCATAGATGGCGACTTCCAGCGTTTGATTGGCTGGGCCACCGCCGAGCAGCAGCACGATGGGAAAGCTGGTGAAGGCCAGCAGGAAAATGATGGCGGCAAGGCCTGGCAGAGTGCCGCGGATGGCGGGCCAATCGATGATGGCGAAGCGCTGGATGGCCGAAAGGCCAAGGCTCTGGCCGGTCTTGAGGCGCGGTGACGGAATGGCGTCGAGGCGGGCGAGCAGGATGCGGGCGGCGAAGGCGCCATCGAGAATGACATGGGCGAACAGGATGCCGGACAGGCCAAAGGCCGGATTGCCGATGGAGAAGCCGAACAGGTGCCCGGTGGTCTGGTTGATCCAGCCATTGCGTCCCCAGATCGACAGCATGCCGAAGGCGACGATCATGCCGGGGGTGACAATGGCCGAGGCGAAGATGCCGATGACCAGATCACGCCCCGGAAAGCGCAGCCGATTGAGGCACCAGGCAAGCGCGGTGCCGACCAGCAACGAGATGGCCGTGGTCAGTCCTGCCTGGATGCTGGTCATGCGCAGCAGGTGGGGGATGTCGACGCTGCTTGAGCTGGTGTTTGGGGCGGCTGACGCGGCGTTGAAGATGGCCCAGAGGAGGACGGCAATCAGGCTCGCGATGGCCGCGGCCAGCACCAGGCCGGCGGCGACGCGTTGGGGGCGGATGGGCAGGGTGGTCAACAATGTGCCTCCGGTGTGAAGCAACCCCTGACCCCTTCCCCTTGTGGGGAGGGGTCAGGGGTGGGGGTGCCCATCGGTCTACTGGATCGCCTTGAGCATTTCGTCGATCCATTCCTTGCCGTGCGCGGCGATGTCGGCGTCGCTGACGGACAGGGTTTTGGTGGGCTGCGGCAGGGTGCCGAATACGGCATTGGTATCGGCGCCCAGATCAACCACCGGGAACATCCAGTTGGTGGTGGGCAGGATTTTCTGGCCATTGACCGAGGTCAGATAAGCGAGGAAATCCTTGGCCAATTGCTGGTGCTTGGAGGATTTGAGGATGCCGGCGACTTCGATCTGGGCGAGATGGCCTTCGTCAAAGATGGCAGCTTTGATGGTGTCCTTTTTTTCCTCGATGATGTGGTAGGCCGGCGAGGTGGTATAGGAGAGGGTCAGGTCGGCCTCACCCTTGAGGAACAGGTCATAGCTTTCCGACCAGTCGCGGGTAACGGTCAGAATATGGGGCTTAAGACCGGCCCAGATATCCTTGGCCCTGTCGCCATAGGCGGCCTTGATCCACAGTACCAGACCAAAGCCCGGCGTGGACGAGCGCGGGTCCTGGATCGAGATCTTGACGCTGGCCGGCATGGCGATCAGCTCTTCAAACGACTTGGGCGGCGTCTTGGTGCGGTCGGTGTCGTACATGATGGCGAAGTGGGAATAGTCGAACGGCACGAACTGCTGGTCGGTCCACTTTTCGGGCAGGTTCAGATTGGCCAGATCGAGGCCATGATCGGCGAACAGGCCGGTGGCGCGGGCTTCGCCGGCAATGGCGGTATCGAGGCCAACGATCAGATCGGCCGGGGTGCTGTCGCCTTCGAGCTGCACCTTGCGCAGCGTGCCGATGGAGCTGTCGGCGGCGACGAATTCAACGGTACAGCTGCAACGGGCCTCAAAGCCGGCCTTGAGCTGGCCGCCGGGGCCCCAATCGGCGGCAAAGCCGTCATAGGTGTAGATCGTGAGCTTTGGTGCATCACTTGAAGTTCCTTGGGCCTGTGCGGGGACCGCAGCAAGACCGAGAAGGACCGCAAGCGCCAGATGGGTCAGTTTGAGCATGGCTCTTCCCTAATGGGTTGCGGCCATGTGATAGGGGATGTGTCAATGGTGCGGCCGAACGAGCGGCCTTGCCATCTCGAACTTCCTCCGCCAGCATGACCTGGTTCAGGTTCAATGGGTAACTCTCAGCTCTGCAGACCTGCAGAACACCCCAGCGAGACGCCTCACACATAATCAGAGCGATCATTGCATGCAAGTGACTTCCTTGAAGCAAGAGTGCGGCCTGCCCATCGAGTTTGCCGGCGTGCTCGCCATTGTGGGCGGCGGCGCGGTCGATGCCGGGCTGCTGCGCGCCTTGCACGACCGTGGCGTGGCGCTGGTGGGCGCCGATGGCGGCGGCGATGCGATCGGCGCCGCGGGGCTGCTGCCGGCGGCGATCATCGGTGATCTGGACTCGTTGCAGGATCGGGCCGGATGGGAGCAGCGGACGCGGGTGATCCATGTGCCCGAGCAGATCACCACGGATTTCCAGAAGGCGCTGTATTGCACCAATGCACCGGTGACGCTGGCGCTGGGGATGACCGGCAAGCGGCTCGATCATACGCTGGCGGCGTTGAGTGCGGTGCTGCAATACGCGCCGCAACGCAAGCTGCTGGTGGTGGACGAAGTGGATGTGGCGTTCGCAGCGACCGGGCATTTTCGCTTTGCCGCCGGGGTAAAGGAGCGGGTGTCGATCCATCCGCTGGTGCCGGTGGATTTCGTCGCATCGACGGGACTGCTGTACCCGCTGGACGGATTGCATCTGGCGCCGGGCGCGCTGATCGGGACGTCGAATGAAGGTGTGGGTGGAGCGGTGGATATCGTACCGGTAGACGACACGCCCTGGCTGCTGATCCTGGGCAAGGAACGGTTGTGGGATTTGATCGAGATGCTCGAGCGGCCATGACAAAATTCCGCACGGCCAATGGCCTGCGGCTGCGACATGGGGCAAGGCACCGCCTCGGTGCCGGTCGTCCGGCGGGTAGTAAAATGAAGCAAACCTTGCCCCATGCTGTTCCGGAGACTCTTCGGGCAGGACCTTCCGTGGCTTTATCCTGTGCCAAACGCTGGGCCTTGGCCCCAACCCGGGGGATCAAATCGGGTCCGGATCATCCTGTATCCAAAGGGCAGTGGGCGACCCCACTGCCATCCGGCCTCCCCGCACCGACCGTTCGTCGCGACCGCGCAGCATGCGCGGGGATGGGTGGAGTATGCGCCAGCTTGCTGGCTGCGGGGACAAGTTGGACAAGCGGGGCTGGCTAACAGACAAAAGGCGGGCACATGGCCCGCCTTTGAACTTCTCTATTATCGCTTAAGCGTCGGCGCCGGCTCGGTTCTTGGCGGCATCCTTGACCGCGTCCTGGACCTTTTCAAAGGCGCGGACTTCGATCTGCCGGATGCGTTCGCGGCTGACGTCGTATTGCTGGGCCAGCTCTTCGAGCGTGGCCGGATTATCCTGCAGGCGGCGAGCCTGGAAGATGGCACGTTCACGTTCGTTGAGCACGGTCATGGCATTGGTCAAAAGACCCATGCGCTCGTTATATTCTTCGCTGTCGCCAAGCGTGGTTTCCTGGCTTGGCGTGTCGTCGACCAGCCAATCCTGCCATTCGGAGGCACCTTCATCGGCGCGCATCGGCGAGTTCAACGATGCATCGCCGGTGAGGCGCGCATTCATCGACACCACATCGGCTTCGGTGACGTGCAGGGTGGTGGCGATCTGCTTGATCTGGTCCGGGTGCAGGTTGCCGTCATCCAGCGCCGCGATCTGGCCCTTCACCTTGCGGAGGTTGAAGAACAGGCGCTTCTGTGCGGCAGTGGTGCCGATCTTGACCAGCGACCACGAGCGCAGCACGTATTCCTGAATGGCCGCGCGAATCCACCACATGGCATAGGTTGCCAGCCGGAAGCCCTTGTCGGGCTCGAAGCGTTTGACCGCATGCATCAGGCCGACATTGCCTTCAGAGATAACCTCGGAAATCGGCAGGCCATAGCCGCGATAGCCCATGGCGATCTTGGCGACCAAGCGCAGATGCGAGGTGATCAGGCGCTGTGCCGCAGCTGGATCGGTATGTTCCTTGTAGCGCTTGGCCAGCATGAATTCTTCATCCGGTTCCAACATGGGGAACTTGCGGATTTCCTGAAGATACCGGCTCAGCCCGCCCTCGGCTGATAGAATTGGCAGATTGGACACGGCCATTGGCGCACCCCTTTTCTTTCCCTCGCCCGATGCGAGCAGAATATCCAAGTGCTGTCCCGAAGGCACAGCGATGGATTTGCAGATCAATATAGGTCGCAGTTTGACGATTTAAAGGCCCGAGAATCTGAATGAACGCGGTGTGGCGAGATTGGTTGCAAGAAGCACAGCAAGAACCGCTCCCTTCCCTCACCGCAAGGGGGAGGGTGACATCGAGTGACTTGCACGATCAAGCCAACCCAGGGTTCACCCTCCCCTTGTGGGGAGGGCCAGGGAGCGGGTCTTTCAGAATTACCCCGGATACGCCCGATCATAAGGCTCCAGTGCTTCGACCAGGGCTTGCAGATCAGCTGGCAGTGGCGCTTCGAAAAACATCTCCTCGCCCGATTGAGGATGCTCAAAGCCCAGTTCGGCTGCGTGCAGCGCCTGACGACCCAGAGCTGCAATGGCAGCAGCCGGTTCGGCGGGCAGGCGATTGATCTTGGTGGCAAAGCCGGGGGCATAGACCGGGTCGCCGACCAGCGGATGGCCGATATGGGTCATGTGGACACGGATCTGGTGGGTGCGGCCGGTTTCGAGCTGGCACTCGAGCCGGGTGATGTCCCAACCGTCGCCGCCAAAGCGTTGCTGGGTCAGGTAGTGGGTGATGGCTTCGCGGCCATCGCGGCGCACGGCCTGCTTCAAACGATTGTGCTGGTCGCGGCCAAGCGGGGCATCAACCGAACCGCGGGCGGTTTCGGTGTGGCCCCAGACAAAGGCGGTGTAGGCGCGATGCAGCGGGCCGGTGCGGCCGTGGTCGGCGAATTGTTCGCTCAAATGCTTGTGGGCGCGCTCGTTCTTGGCGGCAACCATGACGCCGGAGGTGTCGCGGTCGAGCCGATGCACGATGCCGGGGCGCTTGACGCCGCCGATGCCCTTGAGGCTATCGCCGCAATGGTAGATCAGCGCGTTGACCAGCGTGCCGCTGGTGCTGCCGGGAGCGGGGTGAACGACCATGCCGACGGGCTTGTTGATGACGATCAGAAACGCATCCTCATAAAGGATATCGAGCGGGATGTTTTCGGGCTGCGGTTCTGGATCTTCGGGCGGCGGCGCAAGAAGGGTGATTGTTTCCCCTTCGGCGACAAGGTATTTGGGCGAGGCTACGATCACGCCGTTGATGGTGACGGCGCCGCCCAGGATCAGGTCCTTGAGGCGGTTGCGGCTCAGAACGCTGTGGGCCCTGGCCAAGACGACGTCGAGCCGGCCGCCGGCCATTGCGGCATCGACGATGATTTCAACTTCACTGGCATCAGTGTCCAGGTCTTCAACGGATATATCCTGCATGAGCGATCCTAATCAAAACGAGCCGGTCGAGGCCAACAAGGTCGAACCGCTGTCGCCCGAAGCGCAGGCAATGTTTGCCAAGGCGCGCCGATCCTTCGGGATTTCGATCGGCATTCTGTTGCTGGGCTTTATGGCGATTGGCTTCGCGCTTGTCTATCGGGTGATGCGCGACAAGCCCCCGGCAGAAATGGCCGCAGAGGTCAGCCTGCCGGCCGGCGCCGAGATTTTGTCATCGGTTGTGTCCGATGGGATGGTCAACGTGACCCATCGCGAAAACGGGGTGGTGTCGCTATCGCTGTTCGATCAGGGCACTGGCGCGCTGGTGCGTTCGATCGAGTTAGTGGCGAAATAGTCGGATCAGCAATCTTCCCTTCTCCCCTTGCGGGAGAAGGTGCCCGAAGGGCGGATGAGGGGTCTCTTGCTACCGATGCATGGGAAGGCGCAGCACCCCTCACCCTGATTTTCTGCTGAACGCAGAAAATCTGTCCTTGTTCGGTTCAAACCGCTCCACCGGAGCGGTTTGTGGCTGCGCCACCACCTCCAAGTCCCGCAAGGGGAGAGGGTGGAAGGAGGCGGTGGACAGGATAGAAAGGAAGGCGCCTAGCGGCCCTGGATTTCGCGCAGCGCGGCCATGCGGTCCGAGACCTTGCCGGGATTGTTGGCAGGCTTGGGGCTCTGGTTCTTGCCGGTGGGCATGGTGTCGGCGCTGAGCCCGTCATCGGCAAAGCGTTGGACGCGATCGAACAGGCTTTCCTCTTCGGCGCTGGCTAATGGCTTTTCGCTTTCGATGGCATAGACCAGCCGGCTGACATTGCTGGCGATGTCATTGAGCCGTTCGCGCAGATGCGCCTCTTCGAGCCGCTCGGTATCCCAATCGGCAATGATCGACGATTCAACGCCCAGCACCTGGGCCTTGAGGGTTTCGACCTGATCTTCGAGGGTGAGTTTGTCGGCAAGCAATTGTTCGGTGCGGCTGCTGGCCCGATCGACCATGTGGCCGGTTTCGGCCAATAGTGCATTGAGCCGGCTTTCGGCGCTGGCAATGCGGGCTTCTGCGGCGATCAGCGTGTCGGTGGCGCCGGCTCGTTCGTCGCCCTGAAGTGCGAGGGCCTGACGCATCTCGGCAATGGCAGCATTGGTTTGACTGCTGCGCTGGTCCGATGTTTCAAGGCGCGTCAGCAAGCCATTGGCCTGATCTTCGAGGAAGCTGGCGCGCTTGCGCTCGACGGCCAGCGCGTTGAGCACGCGCTTGATATCCTTGTTATAGGTGCCGGTCAGCGGCTGCCCATCGATCTGAGTGGCGCTGACCCCGCCTTCGGCTTCGTCACGGTCGCGCATGCGCAGTTTCTGCGCCAGATCGGTGGTCTCGCGTTCCAGCACCAACACGCGCGACTTAAGCTCGGCTTCGCGCGCTTCAAGGTCGCGCACAATGCTCAGGTGCTGGTCGCGCTCGGTCTTGAGGGCGCCCAGGTCACTGCGCTTCTGGTTGGCGTCGCCCAACTGCTCGGCAAGGCGCTTGCGCAGGGTCTCCACATTCATCTCCAGCCGGCGGGTGGAGAGGGCAAATTCGGCGCGGAGCTGGTCCTTGTCGGCGCGGAATTCGGCCATGGTAATGGGGGTTGCCGCTTCGATGCGACGCTTGGTCAGGCGAACGGCGCGTTTCCACACGGCGGGCATGATGATCAGCGCTCCAAGACCTGCAATAAGCAGGCCGAGCGCGAAATACATGACGTTCTCGATGACCATGGTCCAACTCCGACGCCTGTCCGAGGGTGGCACTGACCTTGGACAGAACACCTATCTGGCAGCAATGGCCCCTCTAGGCCATCTTTGCCAAGTGTTAACCCTAACGGTTTTGGGCAATGGAGTCACGGCGCCGGAACGCAGTGCCTGGTTCACATCCTGCATGGCGATGCGGTGATTTTCGCGGGCCGGACCTGATCAGGATCAGAAGGGGTTCCAGGTCGGCTGGTCAGTGAACTTGAGGTAGCCGACATTGAGGCCAAGACGGGCGCCGACGCCGGAGCGGATGGGCACCATGACCACATTGCCATGCTTGATCACCGTCATGCCGAGGCCGCCGATAATATAGGCGGAGCCGTCGACACCGGCGAAGCGGTTGAACACGTCGCCAGTCGAGGCCAGGCTGTAAACCAGCATCATCACCTTGGAGCCATCGCCACCAACGTCAAAACCAATGCTGGGGCCCTGCCAGAACACGGGCAGCTCACCGGCATTGCGGGTGTAAAGGCGGCCTTCGCCATAGCGGGCACCGGCGAACAGGGCGCCGCCTGCGTCTTCGCCCAGGATATAGCCGTTTGGCAGGCCGAATTGGCTGACCGAACGCTCGATGACCGAGGCCAGCCCCTGCGCCACCGAGCCAAAGAAGGCGCTGCCGGTGTTGACCAGTTCCTCGCCCGAATAGGTATCGGAGAGCGAGCCGCCGCTTTGCGCAAAGGCTGCGGGCACAGGCGCCAGCAAAGTTGCGGCAACAGCGAGGGCGAGAGCGAGGCGCTTGAACATTGTCGTGGACTCCTGGAGTCGGCGCGAAGGGGGGTTACGAAGGCCTTAACGAAATCGGGTTAGCCTTCGGTGTGGTAACTGGGCCGGTGCGTCGATCATCGTTGCAATGATGAAGCAAACCTCTAAACAAATCTTAACCATGCTTGCCTTAGTTCTGCCCATATCGGGCAGCGCCAGCCTGGGCATTGTGCAGCCGGTTCTTGGCCAATCTGTGGTCAGCTCGATTGTCACCAATCCACTGACCGGAATTGCCCTGGATGGCTATGATCCGGTGTCATATTTCACTGAAAACGAACCGCTCATGGGCAGCAGCGACTTCGAATATGACTGGAGCGGGGTGCCCTGGTATTTTGCCACTGCGGCCAATCGCGATGTGTTTGTCGGCAATCCGGAAATCTACTGCCCGCAATATGGCGGCCATGGTGCCATGAGTGCGGCCCGCGGCTTTGTCTCGGACGGCAATCCGAAAATCTATACCGTGTTCAAGCAGCGGCTCTATCTGTTCTATTCTGCCGCCAACCGGGACGCGTTTTTGCTGTCACCAGACGAGGCGGCGGCCAGCGGCGCGAAAAACTGGCCGGCACTGGTGCAAACGCTGACGCACAACTAGGGCGCGTGTGGATTGAGTGATGTCGGGCTGCAAACTTCAATTTTCTGCGCTTCCGGTGCTCACGTACCAAACGTACGCTCCGCTCCGGTTCTCGAAAACCGCCGTTTTCGCCTCGCCCTGACGTCAATCCCCACACACCCTAGCCGCTACGGCAAGATTGACCATAAATTCTCAACCAAGCCGCACTAATGTTGGCGCGGTGATTCTTGAAATCCCGACTGACGCACTCACGGAGACCACTTCATGGCCGAAATCATCGAGCTCAATGCAACCGACCTGGCGGCCATGCTGTGCTCGCGCGTTTGCCATGATCTGATCAATCCGATCGGGGCGATCGGAAATGGGCTGGAAGTGCTGGCCGATCCGAACCAGACCGAGATGGCCGATGGTGCGCGGGACCTGATCGCGAACGCTGCCAAGCAGAGTCGCGCCAAACTCGAATTTGCCCGTCTGGCCTACGGCGCCTCGTCCACATCGGGGACCGACATCGACACGCGCGAATGCGAACGCGTGGCGCGCATCCTGTTCGAGATCGAAAAGGCGGCGCTGGAATGGAATGCGCCGCTGATCCTGTTGCCCAAGCACAAGGCCAAGCTGTTCATGAACATGCTGCTGATCGCGGCAACCTCGGTGCCGCGCGGTGGCGTGGTGGCCGCGACCATCAGTGGCGATGCAGGCCAGGAAAAATTCGAATTCACGACCAGGAGCGATCCAGAGAAGCGTCAGCGCACGCTGGTGCCGTCCGGGTCTGCCGGGTTGCTGGCTGGTATTCCCGATGAGGGCTTTGTCGATGCGCGTGGCATCCAGCCATTTTATACCGGTATTCTGGCCCGTATGACCGGCATGGAGATCAATATTGGTCTGGAGAACGAAGTTTTCTTCCTGACGGCGATTCCCAAGGCAAAAACGGCGGATTGATCGGGGTCCGCTAACGTTTCCGTAGGCAGTGATGCCGATAATGAGCGTACTTACCCGTGACAGGACCGCGTCATGAAATCCTGCCTGATTGTCGATGACTCCAGCGTCGTGCGCAAAGTGGCGCGGCGCATTCTCGAAGATATGGACTATATCGTCGAAGAGGCCGAGGACGGCCAGGAAGCCATCGACAAGTGCAAGGACGAAATGCCCGATTGCATCCTGCTGGACCGGGACATGCCGGTGATGGGCGGGATCGAATTTTTGAAGCTGCTGCGCTCGTATGTCGGTGGCCAGAAGCCCAAGGTAGTGTTCTGCACCGTTGAGAACGACATTGGCGCTATCGCCATGGCCCTCAAGGCCGGCGCCAGCGACTACATGATGAAGCCGTTCGATCGGGCCATCCTGGAATCCAAGTTCGAGTTTGCCGACGCGGCTTGAGCTGGCGCTGCAGGCCGTAAAGTAAACCCGCGGCGCCTTGGCCGCGGGGCTGTTGCTTTACATCATGAAGGACTTCGGCGTCTGACCCTGCAGGAACGGTTCGATCACTGACCACAGCAGATCCGGCTGCGATGGGATCGACGTGTGTTCCGTGGCCGGCAGGATTGCCAGGCGCGCGGCGCTGGGTGGGGCGCCCATGCCGCCCATCTTGCCGCCACCGAGCAGGCGGAACATCGAGACGACGTGTTCGAGGGTAACGACGTCGGAGTCGCCGGCAATCAACAGCGTCGGCGCGGCGATGCCCTTGATGTCCGCTTCCGGCCAATTCTGCTGCACATGTTCGAGCGCAATCATCTTGTCGACAAAGGCCGCAAAGTGGTCGGGATCGGGGGCATACTTGCGATATTCGGTTTCAAGCGGGCTGCCGATGAACATCTCGGGTGTCATGCTGGGCACCATGGCTGCAAACTCAGGCTGGTAGCCGGACATGTTGTAGGACACCGAGGCTGCGACCAGATGATTGACGTCTTCAGGGTGGCGCACGGCGAGTTGTACGGCAACGCCGGCGCCCATCGAATAGCCGAACACGTCGGCGCGCTCGAGCTTGATGGCCAGCATGAAGGCGTCAAGATCGTCTGCCATTCCCTCCATGGTGATCGGCCGATCAACATCACTGGTGCGACCGTGGCCCTGCAGTTCAACGGCGATGACCTGATGCGTCCTGGCGAGCATGGGGATGATCGCCCCCATGCTGGGAATGTTCATATAGGCGCCATGCAGGACAATCAGCGGTTCGCCTTCGCCGCTGGTCTCGTAATAAACCTTCATGCCGTTGACCGAGACATATTGGCCGACGGGTGCCGACTGGGCGTAGGCCGTGCTGGTCAGCAGCAATGCGCCGACGATTGTTGCGATGCGGATCATATTGGTCTCCTGGGCTCATGGCGCGGCTTCGGGCCTGCGCTTCTGAAACCACAACGAATGGCCTCGTCGCGGATCGACAGGGTTCAGCAAAAAAATCTGCGCCACAAACAAAAACCCCGCGCAATGCTGCGCGGGGTTCTAAAAATCTGATGGTTGGTGCGGTTTAGGCGACGCTCTCAACGTAAACTTCGCTTTCGTCAGGTTCGCGCAGCACGTAACCGCGGCCCCAGACGGTTTCGATATAGTTCTTGCCGCCAGTTGCCACGGAGAGCTTCTTGCGCAGCTTGCAGATGAACACGTCGATGATCTTGAGTTCGGGTTCGTCCATGCCACCATAGAGGTGGTTGAGGAACATTTCCTTGGTGAGCGTGGTCCCCTTGCGGAGGGAGAGCAGCTCCAGCATTTGATATTCCTTGCCAGTGAGATGCACGCGCTGGGTCTGCACTTCGACGGTCTTGGTGTCGAGGTTGACGGTCAGCTCGCCGGTCGAAATGACCGACTGGGCGTGGCCCTTGGAACGGCGGACGATGGCGTGGATGCGGGCCACGAGTTCGTCCTTGTGGAACGGCTTGGTCATGTAGTCATCGGCGCCAAAGCCGAGACCGCGCACCTTGTCCTCGATACCGGCCAGGCCGGACAGGATCAGGATCGGCGTCTGCACCTTGGCGACGCGCAAAGTGCGGAGCACTTCGTAGCCGCTCATATCGGGCAGGTTCAGATCGAGAAGAATGATGTCGTAATCATAGAGCTTGCCGAGGTCGACGCCTTCTTCACCGAGATCGGTGGTATAGACATTGAAGCTTTCGGATTTGAGCATCAGTTCGATGCTCTGCGCCGTCGCGCTGTCGTCCTCAATAAGGAGTACCCGCATTATATTCCCCTTGCCATTCGTTCCTGCTGGAACATGGAGACCGCATCGCCGATACGCGCCTCACGCCAACCCTACTGGATATGACTGAACCCTAAGCTCAAATAGTTAACAAAGTTTAATTCTGATCCGCAATACGCAAAGCGCGGTAAGGTGAATTAATGTTAAGTTATTGAAAAATATAGGTTAATTGTCTTCATTTTTCTTAACAAAATGGTTTAAGAAGGCGCTTCAAGCGACTCTTTTGACTCATGGTATTGTGGGAAAACGGGCGGTTTGCGGGGCTGTGGATAGCAGGCGGCACAAACGGCTCGACTAAAGCGATTAACGCTTTCTCATTAACGATCGGTTACTTTCTGATTCGAGCGCATGCCGATTCGAGCCGGCCCGTTAAGGTTGGCAAAGTGCTACCGGAGACCCTCTTCCATGAAAGCCCTGATCTCTGCGATCGATGCAATCGACGATGTCGAGGTGTTTGGGCGGGTCAAATCCGTGCAGGGACTGCTGATCGAAATCGTCGGTCCGGTCCGCGAACTGCGGGTCGGTGGCCGGGTAATCATTGAAACCTCCAATGGCGGCGAGCTGCCGTCCGAAATCATCGGTTTCAAGGGCGGCCATGCCCTGTGCCTGCCGTTCGGGCAATTGGCCGGAGTGCGGCTGGGGTGCAAGGCGGTGTTCCAGCGCAATGACGGCGCGGCATTTCCCTCTGCCGGGTGGCTGGGGCGGGTGGTCAACGCCAATGGCGACCCGATTGATGGCAAGGGACCGCTGCCGCGTGGCGCGACGCCTTATCCATTGCGGCAAAATCCGCTGCTGGCGCATGACCGCGTGCGGGTGGGCGATCCGCTGGATCTCGGCGTTCGGTGCCTGAATACCTTCACCACCGTGTGCGAAGGTCAGCGCCTCGGGATTTTTGCCGGCTCGGGCGTTGGCAAATCGGTTTTGATGTCGATGCTGGCGCGCAATACCAATGTCGATGTCGCGGTAATCGGGCTGATCGGTGAACGCGGGCGCGAAGTGCATGAGTTCATCCAGGAATATCTGGGTGAAGCGGGGCTGGAAAACGCCGTTGTCGTGGTGGCCACCTCGGATGAAGCGGCCTTGATGCGGCGACAGGCGGCGTTCATGACGCTGGCGCTCTCAGAATATTTCCGCGACCAGGGCAAGCGTGTGCTCTGCATGATGGACAGCCTGACGCGCTTTGCCATGGCGCAGCGCGAAATCGGGCTGGCGATCGGCGAACCACCGACGGCGAAGGGTTATCCACCGACAGTTTTCACGGAATTGCCCCGATTGCTCGAAAGAGCGGGTCCAGGGACGGCTAATTCGGGCTCTGTTACCGGTCTATTTACCGTTTTGGTTGAAGGTGATGATCACAATGAGCCCATTGCGGACGCCGTACGCGGCATTCTTGATGGGCACATCGTAATGGAGCGCGGAATTGCCGAGCGGGGACGTTACCCGGCGGTCAACGTGCTCCGGTCCATATCGCGCACCATGCCAGGGTGTGTTCCGGTCCAGTTCAGGCCGGTCCTGGCAAAAGCGCGCGAGCTCATGTCGATTTATTCCGACATGGAGGAACTGATCCGGCTGGGGGCATACCGGAAAGGGTCAGATCCTAAAGTGGACCGCGCTATCGCCATCAACCCGGCGCTGGAAGGCTTTTTGAGCCAGCAGCGGGAAGAGACCACCACGATTGCCGATGGCTATTCTCAGCTTGAGGCAATCATTGTGGCGGCGGAAGCGACGGCCTGATGGGACGCGTGTTTGGCGTTCCGGAACTGACTTGGTGTGTAAGGAGTACAGGTCTTGAAATCTCGTAGCGAGAGCCTCATCCGGCTCAAGAAATTCGAGGTCGACGAGCGTCGCCGCAAGGTTGCCCAGATCGAAATGATGGTCAACGATTTCGTCCGCATGGCGACCGAACTCGATCAGCAGATCGAAATTGAGCAAACCAAAACCGGCATTTCGGATGTGGCGCATTTCGCCTATTCGACTTTTGCCAAGGCCGCGCTCAGCCGCCGCGACAATCTGTTGGCCTCGGCCAATGACATGCGCGAAAAGCTCGAAGTGGCGCAGGATTCGCTGGCGGAAGCGCTGGAAGACCTGAAAAAGGTCGAACTGCTGGACCAACGCGAACATCAGCGCGAAGCCGCCGAACAGCTCAAGGCCGAACAGGCCGACTATGACGAAATCGGCCGGCTGCGGTTTCGCAACAGCCAGTAACCCTGGCTAGGGCGCAATCACCAGACGCTGATTGGCGCGATCCGACTCGTAGGTAGCCGGATCGTAGGGCGGCTGTGCCTCAAGCTGTTCGCGCGTCGCATTGATGAAGAAGTAGCGGGTGTCGTTGACGTCGGTGGAAAACTTGAGGTTTTCATAGCCGACGGCGACCGGCTTTGCCCCGAGCCCCAAAAATCCACCCACATCCACGACCAGCGCATCAATCGTGCCGTCCTTGTTGGTCAGCACCGAATTGACGCTGCCGATCTGCTCGTCCACGCCATAAACGGCGATCCCCGGCAGTTCCGTGGCGCTGACGCCCGCGGTGTCGAGGCTGGTGAGCTTGGAGCGATCCAGCGGCGCTGTCGCACTGGGCTGGTCGGTGGTTTGATTGGGGTCGGTGGCGGTGGCGTTCGGGTCCCCCGGCGCCAGTTGCGCGGCTTCCTGCGCGGGCGTCATCGCGGCCCCAGTTTCCTCTTCGCTATCGGCCCAGATGAAGGCCGGCGCGGCTTTGAGCGCATCGGCGGTGGTGGTCATGACAAAGCGCGGCTTGCCTTCGGCGTCCTTGACCCACTGCAACTGCGCAAAATCGACAGCGACGGATTTCTGGCCGACGCCGAGAAAACCACCGACATCGATGACCGCGGCGGAAATGGTGCGGTCGGGCGCTATCACCAGATCCCCTACGGTGCCGATCACCTCTGCATCGGTAGCGGCCGACGAATAGACTTTCTGGCCGATGATCCTGGTGGCGATACGATCGTCGACATGGGCTTCATATCCCTGGGACAGCACGACGGGTGGCACAAGGCCGGCCTTTTCCAGTTCGGTCTGTTCGGCAGGTGCGATGACATCCTGCGCAAAGGCGGAGACGCACAGCAGGGTGGCAAGGGCGGGAACAACAAACAGCAGGCGGGCCATGATTTCTCCGGCGCAAATTGAGGATGGGCCGGCGGGCGGCATAAAGGCAACGCCGCTGCTGTACGGGCGTTCCATTGTGCTGATGCGGAACGGGAATTGAAAAGGCCAGCCCGCGTGAGCGGACTGGCCAATTCCGCCTCCCTGGCGGTTGTTGTTCTCGGTGCCCGCGCCGCGCATGACGCGCACAGGGCTCCTGACATCGGGGATGATAGCGCAAGTCTGATGGCAGGGGAGTCAGAGCCTGCCAGCGCAGTTAAGCGGTTCCTAAATGGTTAATGGCCGCCATAGGTGCTCATCGCCAGATGGGGCATCCCGCCATCCTGAAATTGCTCACCAAAAGCAGTGAAACCGAGCTTTTCGTACAGCCCGATCTTGTCGGTCTGGGCAGTGAGATAAAAGCGCTCCTGTCCGGTGGAACGGGCATGGGTCATGGCGGCGAGCATGAGTTGTTTGGCGATGCCGTGGCCACGCCATTGGCTTTTGACCGCCACCCGCCCGATCTTGGCGTGTTCGGCCAGAAACAGCACTCGCAGCGTGCCCACCACTTCGCCTTCGGCAATGGCGACGAAATGGGTGGCCGTCAGATCGTAGCTATCGTGCTCTTCTTCCTCGGGCACCTTCTGTTCGATGACAAAGACTTCGCGGCGCAGGGCAAAAGCGGCGTTGCACAGGGTCGAAAAGACCGGAACGCGGAGGATGATGATGTCGGTCATGGGCTGGTTCCGTCGACGAGGACCCCAACCTAAGGCGCCCCCGACCGCCTGTCAGCCCCTGTCGAGGTGGACCAGATTGTGGATGAAGCAGAGTTTGTCGATGACGGCGGGGCTGAGCACAAACGGGTAGGCGTCGGGCTGACCCATGGCGCGGTTGAGGTTGTTCATCAGCAGGGTCAAGGGGATCCAGCGATCAACGATTTCTTCGAACTTGGCCGACCAGTAGGGGTCAAAATCGATGGCGACGGCCATGCTGCCGTCGGTGTCGGTTTTTGGATCGGCGCGGATGCCAAAGGCCGAGGCCATTTCGACAGTATCGACGATGTGCAGGTAGTGCGCCCAGGTTTCGGCAAAGTCTTCCCAAGGATGGGAGGTGGCATAAGCGCTGATGAAATTTTGCGGCCAACCCACGGGCGCGCCGCTGGCATAGTGGCGCTGCAGTGCCCGGGCATAATCCTGGCTATCGTCGCCGAATTTGGCCCGAAACGGCTGCAGCTGGTCGGTGGGGCGGACCAGCAGGTCCCAATAATGGTGACCGATCTCGTGGCGGAAATGGCCGAGCAGGGTACGATAGGGTTCGCCCATCGCCTCGCGGCGGGCTTCGCGCTGGGCATCGTCGGCCTCGATCAGGGCAATGGTGATGATGCCGTCTTCATGGCCGGTGAGCACTGGGGAGCGCTCATTGGCATCATCGGCGAGGAAGCGGAAGCTCAGGCCGTGACCGGGGGCTTCGCCGCGCGTATGCAGCGGTAGGTCGAGGCGAAGCAGGGAGTAGAACAAGCGCTTTTTGGCGCGCTCGATGATCTGCCAGCGGGCGAGATTGACCGGGTCGTCGATGGGTGGGATGGTTTCGTTGTGGCGGCAGGCAGCGCAGAAAATATCGCCGCCCGGCGTGGCCGGAACCAGCCAGTTGCAGGCGCCGTGGCGCGCATTGTCGCAGAAAACGAAGGTTTCGCCGGGGAAAACCGGCGTCGACCAGACATTGCCTTCCTTGACCAGCGAGACCAGTGCATTGCGTGCCGAGACATAGCCCAACTGATGGCCACAGCGTTCGCAGATGGTGTTTTCAAAATACAGCGTGTTGCTGCAATGGTCGCAGGCAAAGAGTTTCATCGAGAGTCCCGGTGGTGTGCGCTGCAACAATGCGCGAGATTATGGCATGTTCCGTGGCGAGAGGGAGGAATGGCGCATGGCTGCCAAGCTTGAAACCATGGATGCCTATATCGCGACGTTGCCTGACGGGGTGCAGGTGGTTATCGAGGACATCCGCCTGACCATTCGCCGTGCGGCGCCGAGCGCAGTTGAGGCGGTGAAATATGGCATGCCCGCCTTTCGGATGAACGACACCTATCTGATTTATGTCGCCGCCTGGAAGTCGCATATCGGCCTCTATCCGGTGCATCGCGGGGATGCTGAATTCGAGGCGGCGCTGGCACCCTATCGTGCAGAAAAGGACAGTGTGAAGTTCATGCTCAACCTGCCTGTCCCGCATGACATCATCGTGAAGATCATCGCGGCGCGGGTTGCGGCACTGCAGGGACGCTACGCTTGATGGCATCGATCAGCTCCCCTAGGGTGACGCCAATTGCGGAGTCGCCATGAGCATCGAATTTCTGATCACTACGCTGATCGTAGTCGTTTCCCCAGGGACTGGCGCGCTTTACACCATCGCCGCTGGGCTTTCGCGCGGGGCCAAGGCCAGTGCGGTTGCAGCGTTTGGCTGCACGCTGGGCATCGTGCCGCATATGCTGGCGGCGATCACCGGCCTTGCGGCGGTGCTGCACACCAGTGCGCTGGCGTTCGACATCATCAAATATGCCGGCGTGGCCTATCTGCTGTACATGGCCTGGATGACGCTGAAGGAAACCGGCGCGCTCAGTGTCGAGCAGGATAAGACGCCCAAATCGGCGCGTGAGGTGATCGTGGAAAGCATCCTGATCAACATTCTCAACCCCAAGCTGTCGATCTTCTTTTTTGCCTTCCTGCCGCAGTTCGTGCCTAGCGGCGCACCCGATGCGCTGCCGCAGATGCTGGAGCTGAGCGGGGTGTTCATGGCGGTGACGTTTGTGGTGTTTGCCCTCTATGGCCTGTTCGCAGCGGTGATCCGCAATCACGTGATTTCACGGCCGTCGATCATGACCTGGATGCGGCGCAGCTTTGCCGCAGCCTTCGTGCTGCTGGGTGCCAAGCTGGCGCTGACCGAGCGCTAGGTCATGCGGCCAGCTGATTGTGGCGCCTGCAAACGGCAGCTTTCTGCGCTTCCGGTGCTCACGTACTCACGTACGCTGCGCTCCGGTTCTCGAAACCCACCATTTTCGACTCGCCACCATCAACTGGTCACACGACCTAGAAGGACTTTGCCATGACCGATTTTTCGGGCTTTCCCATCACCGCCAAATGGCCGGCCAAAAATCCTGAGCTATTGCAGCTCTATTCGGTGCCGACGCCCAACGGGGTGAAGGTGTCGATCATGCTGGAGGAAATCGGGCTGCCCTACGAGCCGCACGCGATCAACATCATGACCAATGAGACCTGGGGGCCGGAATTTCTGTCGCTCAATCCGAACGGCAAGATCCCGGCGATCATCGATCCAGATGGTCCCGGCGGCAAGCCGATCGGGCTGTTCGAGTCTGGCGCCATTCTGATCTATCTGGCGGAAAAGACCGGGAAATTGCTTTCGGCTGATCCCGTGGTGCGGATCGAGACCATCCAGTGGGTATTCTTCCAGATGGCGGCGGTCGGGCCGATGTTCGGGCAGCTGGGGTTCTTCCACAAGTTTGCCGGGCGCGAGTATGAGGACAAGCGACCCTTTGAGCGCTATCGCGCCGAATCTGAACGGTTGCTAAACGTTCTGGAGACGCGGCTGACCGGGCGGCAGTGGATGATGGGCGACGATTACTCCATTGCCGATATCGCGCTGATCGGCTGGGTGCGCAATATCGTCGGTTTTTATGAAGCCGCCGAAGTGGTCCACTACGATCGGCTCAAATCGGTGCCGGCCTGGCTGGAGCGGGCATTGGCGCGGCCGGCGGTGCAGCGTGGGCTGAATATTCCGGCGCGACCCTAAGGGGATATTTACGCGGCACGACGATGATGGCGCCAAGAGGGCATCGGTTTGATCGTGACGCGATTTGCAGGAATTGAGCGCAGGGCGGCCATGACTGCCTGGTTGTTTTGGCGGCGGCGATGGTTGCCTGCCTTTGGGTCGCCTTAGCCATGGGCGCCCCTTCGCCCGCGGTTGCCGAAGGGGCGCCCAGCACTGGCGACCTGGCGCTGTATCAGGCCATTGTCGAGCAGATGCGGGCCGGGCGCGGCTATTATCCGGCGGCACACGACCTGATGGTGGCCAATGGCTATGGCACCTTGTCGGTGTTCAACTGGCGCATGCCGCTGTTGATGGAGGCGGTCAGCCTGTTGCCATCGCTGCTGTGGGCGCAGGTGGTGCTGATCGGCATGGCAATTGGCGCGGCGGCGCTGGCGGGGCGGCTGTGCTGGAACACTGGCGGCTGGCCGCTGGCGGGGCCGGTGCTGGCATTGCTGGTTCTGGGGCTGGCGGGATGCCTGCCGCAAAATGCCATCCTGTTCGCGGAAATTCCGGCCGGTGTCCTGATCCTTGGCTCGGCAGCGCTTTATGGGCTGGGGCGGCCCTGGTGGGGGGCGGGAGTGGCGGCGCTGGCCCTGCTGGTGCGTGAACTGGCCGGGATTTATGTGCTGGTCTGTATCTATCGCGCGGCGCGGGGGCGACGGTTTGCCGAGCTGGGGTTCTGGCTGGCGGTGCTGCTGGCCTATGCCGGATATTTCGCCTGGCACTACGGGCAGGTGCAAACTCATATCGGGGCCAATGATCCGGGCTATTCGCAGGGCTGGCTGCAATGGGGCGGCATCGGGTTCTGGCTGACGACGGCGTCGTTCAACGGGGTGTTTCTGCTGCTGCCGGTGTGGGTGACGGCCCTGGTGCTGCCGCTGGGCGTGCTGGGGCTGTTGGCCTGGCCGGGGCGGAACGGGGCATGGCTGAGCCTTGGCGTGCTGGCATTTCTGATGTTCATGGGGGCGGTGGGCAAGCCGTTCAACGCCTATTGGGGTGCGCTTTATACGCCGATGCTGACTGTTGGGCTGGGCTGGGCCGGTTTTGCACTGCGCGACCTGGTGGTGGCAACGCGGTCTGGCGCGCGATAAACCAACCGCATTCAATGGAGCCTGCCATGACCCCGACAGAAGAGATCGACGCACTGATTGCAGGGCTGACCGACTGGCGCGGCAAGACGCTGGCGCGCGTTCGTCAGATCATGGTGGCAGCTGACCCGGAGATCGTGGAGGAATGGAAATGGATGGGCAGCCCGACCTGGTCACGCGATGGCATCATCGCGGTGGGCAATGCCCACAAGGACAAGGTGAAGCTGACTTTTGCGCAGGGGGCCAGCATTGCCGATCCCGACGGGCTGTTCAACAACGGGCTGGGCGGCAAGGTCTGGCGCGCTATCGATCTGTCCGAGGGTGACGAGATTGATGAGCGGGCGCTGACGGCGCTGGTGCGGGCGGCGATGGTGTTCAATCGGGAGAAGGCGGCGAAGCGGGGGAAATAGCCTGTTCGGGCTTATCTGCAGTCTACCCCTCCCCCCTTCGCGGGAAGGGTCAGGGTGAGGGTCGGTTGGCCCGATATTCACCGTCGGGTACCGGGCTCCGCCCACCCCCTCCCAACCTCCCCGTCAAGGGGGAGGAGCAGGACCGGTGCGTGGGTTGAGATGTTGCTTTGACTAAAAATCGCCGCCGATGTCGAAATCGCCGCCGTCGTCGCCACCAAAACCGCCAGCATCATTTCCGGGATCTGTGCCGTTGTCGGTTGGCTGATCTGGCGGGCTGTATTCGGCGGCATTGGCGTCGCCGCTGAACAGGCCGGCGATGGCGGAGCCAAGCAGGATACCGCCGGTTACGCCCATGGCGGTCTGGGCGGCGTTGGCCAAAAAGCTGCCGCCACCGGGACCATAGCCGTGATTGCCGCCACGATCCCAGGGGCCGCGCTGCTGTTGCTGGGGACGCTGGTTCTGGCGATAGGGTTGGCCGTTGCCGAACAGTCCTCCGAGGAAACCGGTATTGGCGGAGCGGCCCGCGAGTTGGGCTTCCAGCGCTTCGATCTGCTGGCGGGCGCCTTCGAGCGCCTGCTCCTGCACCAGAATGGTCTGGGCCATGTAATAGGGTGCAGCGGGGGTCTGGCGCAGCCGCCGCTGGATCAGCGTCTCGGCATCGGGCTCACGTGGCGCGCTGCGCTCGGCGGCGGTTTCGAGCCGGTCGAACAGTCCGTCGATGGCGTCGCGATCCTGGTTGTTCAACATGGTCCACTCCTTGGGTTGACGCCAAAGAGATGGGGACCGCTGGACCGGTTACAAGATGTCAGACACTGCCGATGGTCTTGAGGCGGATACGGGGGTGGACTTCGTTCTGGCTCATCACCACGGTTTGCGGGCGGAAGCGTTCGATGATGGCGCGGACGTGCGGGCGGATCGACGGCGAAGTGATCAGCACCGGCAGTTCGCCCTGCTGGGCGGCGCGTTCAAAGCCCTGCTGGATGCCGGCGATGAACTGCTGCAGGCGCGACGGCGCCATGGCGAGGTGGCGGTTTTCGCCGTCGCCAACCATGGCTTCGGCGAAGTCGCGTTCCCATTGTGGCGATAGGGTGAGCAGCGGCAGGTTGCCATCCGGGCCAAGATTAGCAGCACACAATTGGCGGCTGAGGCGGGCACGGATGTGCTCGACGATGGTCTGGGTCGAGCGACCGCCGCCGGCGATTTCCGCGAGGCCTTCGAGAATGGTGGGCAGATCGCGGATCGAGATGCGCTCGTTGAGCAGCGCCTGCAAGACGCGCTGGATACCCGATACGGTGATCTGGCCGGGCACGATATCTTCGACGAGCTTCTGCTGTTCCTTGGACAGGCCGGTGAGCAGGGACTGGACGTTGGAATAGCTGAGCAGATCGGCGACGTTGGCCTTGAGCACTTCGGTCAGGTGCGTGGAAATCACCGTCGATGGATCGATGATCGACAGGCCCTGCAATTCGGCTTCGTCGCGCAACGCTGGTTCGATCCAGGTAGCGGGCAGGCCGAAGGTGGGTTCGGTGGTGTGGTGGCCAGGCAGGTTGATCTGGCCGCCCATGGGGTCCATGACCATCAGCTGATTGGCCCAGATCTGGCCGGCGCCGGCTTCGACTTCCTTGATCCGAACCTTATAATCGTTGGGTTCGAGCTGCATGTTGTCGAGGATGCGGACCGGCGGCATGACGAAGCCCAGTTCGACGGCAAGCTGGCGGCGCAGCGCCTTGATCTGTTCAGTAAGCCGGTCAGAGCCGTTTTCGTCTTCCTTGACCAGGCTGAGCAGGCCATAGCCGAGTTCGAGCTTGAGTTCGTCGATCTTGAGGCTGTCGCTGATCGGGGCTTCGCTCGGCGCGGCGGCATCGGCTGCGAGCTTGGCTATTGCTTCCGGATCCGGTTCGACCGGCGCTGTGCGCTTGGCGATCATCGAACGATAGGCCATGTAACCGACACCGCCGGCCAGGGCGATGAACGGAATGAATGGCATACCGGGCAGGAAAGCCAGCAGGCCCATAACCGCCGCGGACATGCCCAGCGCCTTGGGATAGCCAGTGAACTGCTTGGCCAGCGCCTTGTCGGCCGAGCCGGTGACGCCGGACTTGGACACAAGGATACCGGCAGCGGTCGAAACGATCAGCGCCGGGATTTGGGAAACCAGGCCATCACCGATGGTGAGCAGGGTATAGACGTTGCCGGCTTCCTGAAAGCTCAAGCCTTCCTGCGCCACGCCGATGATCATACCGGCGATGACATTGATGAAGGTGATGATCAGGCCGGCAATGGCGTCGCCGCGCACGAACTTGGAAGCACCGTCCATGTTACCGAAAAAGGCGCTTTCGCCTTCGAGTTCAGCACGGCGGACCTTGGCAACCTTTTCGTCGATCAACCCGGCGCTGAGGTCGGCGTCGATGGCCATCTGCTTGCCGGGCATGGCGTCGAGGCTGAAACGGGCCGCGACTTCGGCGATGCGGCCCGAACCCTTGGTGATGACGATGAAGTTCACCACGACCAAGATGGCAAACACCACCACGCCGATGATGAAATTGCCGCGCATGATGAAGTGGCCAAAGGCCTCGATGACGTGACCGGCGGCGTCGGTGCCGGTGTGGCCTTCGGACAGGATCAGGCGGGTGGTGGCCAGGTTCAGGCCCAGCCGCAGCATTGTGGCGATCAGCAGCACTGTGGGGAAGGACGAGAATTCCAGCGGCTTCTGAATGAACAAAGCCGTCATCATGATCATCACGGAAAACACGATCGAAATGGCCAGCAACCCATCGAGCAGCATCGGCGGCATCGGCAGGATCAGGATGACGATGATCGACATCACCGCGGTGGCGAGCAGGATATCACCGGTACGCAGGGTAGCAAAAACGGTGGCGACGGATGGCAACTTAAAGTTGCCAATCATGCGCGGGCCGCCGGAGGGGACGATGTCGGTCATAGGGCAGTCACCTTACGCAAAACTTCTTCCCTTCTCCCCTTGTGGGAGAAGGTGCCCGAAGGGCGGATGAGGGGTGCTTTGCGATGGTTTTGGATATGCTGCGGCAACCCCTCACCCTGATTTTCTGCTGAACGCAGAAAATCTGTCCCTCTCCCACAAGGGGCGAGGGTAGCATCGAGTTTGGGGACGCTGACCACTCAGGCCACCGAGCGCTGTTCGCCGGGGGCGGGCACGAAGGTGCCTTCATCGGTGTACTGGTTGAGCTTGTTGCGCAGCGTGCGGATCGAGATGCCCAGGATGGTGGCCGCATGGGTGCGGTTGCCCAGGGTGTGATCGAGGGTATCGAGGATGAGGTCGCGTTCGACATCGGCCACGGTGCGGCCGACCATGGCGCGGGACATGGTCTCGGCGGTCTGGACGAGCTGGGACGACAGCGTATGGGCGAGGACCGCTTCGTTGAGGCCGGTGCCATCTGGCATCGAAATGGCGTCAGGGCCGATGATGTCGGTCTGGCTGAGCAGCACGGCGCGATGCAGGGTGTTTTCCAGCTCGCGGACGTTGCCGGGCCAGGGCGCGCCAAGCAGGGCCTGGCGGGCTTCACTCGACAGCGTGCGGGGGGAGAGGCCATTGGCCTTGGAGTATTTGTCGACGAAGTGATCGGACAGCGCCGCGATATCGCCGGGGCGATCGCGCAGCGGCGGCAGCCGGAGATTGACGACGTTGAGGCGGAACAGCAGATCTTCGCGGAAATGACCTTCGCGCACGGCTTCCGTCAGATTGCGGTTAGAGGTGGCCAGAATGCGGATATCGACGGGCACCGGCTTATTGCCGCCGACACGATCGATCAGGCGTTCCTGAATGGCGCGCAGCAGCTTGGATTGCAGGCGATAGTCCATCTCGGAAATTTCGTCGAGCAGCAACGTGCCGCCATTGGCTTCTTCGAACTTGCCGATGCGGCGGCCGATGGCGCCGGTGAAAGCACCCTTTTCATGGCCGAACAGTTCGCTTTCGAGCAGCGCTTCGGGGATGGCGGCGCAGTTGATCGAGATAAACGGCTTGTTGGCGCGCTTGGAGCGGGCATGCAGGTATTTGGCGATGACTTCCTTGCCGGTGCCGCTTTCGCCGGTGATCAGCACGCTGGCATCGGAGCCGGCGATCTGGTCGGCCATTTTGACAACACGTTCCATGGCGGGGTCGCGGAACAGGAATTCGCTCGATTCGCGGGACACTGCGGCGATCACGGCGGCGATCAGTTCGGCATCGGGCGGCAGCGGGATATATTCCTTGGCGCCGGCGCGAATGGCGTTGACGGCAGCAGCAGCATTGGTTTCGACGCCACAGGCGACCACCGGAATGGCGATGCGCTCGGCATCGAGCGCGGCGATCAGCCCGGCAATGTCCATCATCACATCGACCAGCAGCAAGTCGGCGCCACGGCCGGCGCGGAGCGCGGCGAGCGCGATTTCAATGCTGGGGGCGTGCGCAACCTTGGCGCCGCCCTGCATGGCAAGCTTGGTGGCTTCGCTTAACTGGCCTTCAAGGGGTCCGACAATCAGCAGTCTCATGGCGTGCCTCCTAAGCGGCTTTGATGATTTCAGTCATGGTGACGCCCAGCCGGCTCTCGACGAGGACGATTTCGCCGCGGGCGACCAGGCGATCATTGATGTAGATTTCAACCGCTTCACCAACCTGGCGATCAAGTTCGATGACAGTACCGACGTCCATGCGGAGCAGGTTGGAAACCGGCATCTTGGTGCGGCCCAGGACAACCGAGATGCGGACCGGCACGTCGAACACGGCCTCAAGGTCGGCGGCGGTCTTTTCCTGATGCGGCTCGACGCCATCGGCACGACCGGGTGGCATCATCTCTTCAAAGCTGATGCCTTCGCTGGTGGTGATGTCATCGTCGACCGTGCCGGTAGTGCTCATTGTTCGGTCTCCTGGGATGCCGCGCCGTTGGCAGCGGCGAGATAGCTGGAAATGCGCTTATCGATTTCGCGCGAGATGGCGTTGATATCGCGGACGAGGCCGCCGTCGACCCATTCGAGCCGTCCGTCGCCCAGCCGCTGATCGGGGTCACCCATGACGATCAGCCGTCCGCTAAAGCCGGAGGTGGCCATATGGGCAGTGGCGGTTTCGCGGATGGCGTCGGCGATCGATGGATTGCAGCGGATAACCAGATGCGGCACGCCTTCCAGGCTTTGCATGCATTCGGCAATCAGGGCTTCGAGTTCGGCGGTGGGCTGGCGGGCCAGCAGATGGACAGCGAGCTTCCGGGCAATGCTGGCGGCCAGTTCAACCGCTTCACGGCGGCTGGCCTGCGTGGCGTCGTCAAGGGCGGCGCTCATTTCGGCGGTGCGGGTCGCCAGCGTTCCAGCGGCGGCGGCAAGGGTCTGGGCGGCAATAGCGGTTGCATTGCGTTCGCCGGCTGCCACGCCTTCGGCATAGGCCTCGTCGCGCGCCTGGCGCACCAGATGGCCGACCAGATCTTCGGGCACGGTGGCTTCCGGCTTGGCGGGTCGGTGCTGCAGATCGAGATCGAAGGTGAAGCGGGCGGGATTGGCCATCGATCATTCCACCATCTGATCGTCGGACTTGGTCTTGAGGATGATGATTTCCCCACGGGCGGCCATGTCCTTGGCGGTCGACACCATCTTGCCCTGGGCTTCGTCCACGTCCTTGAGGCGAACCGGACCCAGGGCCTCCATATCATCGCGCATCAGCTTGGCCGAGCGGACCGACATATTGGCAAAGAAGAAATTCTTGAGCTGCTCGTTGGCACCCTTGAGCGCCATGGCGAGATCCTTCTTGTCCATCTTGGTGAGCAGGGTCTGGATGGCCGAGGACTCCAGGCGTGACAGATCCTCGAAGGTGAACATCAGCGCCTTGATGCGCTCGGCGTCTTCACGGCTGTTTTCTTCGAGCGTGGTAATGAAGCGTGCTTCAGTCTGGCGATCGAAGGAGTTGAAGATTTCGGCCATCTGCTCGTGGCTGTCGCGGCGCTTGGTGTGGCTGAGCGTCGACATGAATTCGGTGCGCAGAGTGGTCTCGATCTTTTCGAGGATTTCCTTTTGCACCGGATCGAGGCCCAACATGCGCTGCACCACGTCCATGGCCAGCTCTTCTGGCAGAACCTTGAGCACCTTGGAGGCGTGGTCGGTAGCGATCTTGGACAGCACCACGGCGATGGTCTGGGGATATTCGTTCTTGAGATAGGCGGCCAGCACGTCTTCCTGAACGTTGGAGAGCTTTTCCCACATGTTGCGGCCGGCAGGACCGCGAATTTCTTCCATGATCGAGTCCACGCGTTCAGCCGACAGGAAGCTGAGCAGCAGGCGTTCGGTGGTGTCCGAATTGCCGGCGAGCGAGCCAGTAGAGGAAATCGTGGTGACGAACTCGATCATCAGATCGTCCAGCATTTCCTGGGTGATCGGACCAAGGCGGACCATGGCGCGCGACAGCACCTTGATCTCGAGTTCATCGAGCTCTTCAAAGATCGGCTTGCCGTAATCGGGGCCGAGCGCCAGCAGCAGAGCCGCCGCCTTTTCGTCGCCCTTGAGGACGCGCTGATGGCTGGCGTCGTCGCCCAGCAACAGCTTGCCGCCGCCGCTGGGGGCCGCCGGTAGTGCGGTATCGGATTGGGAAACGAGTGCCATGGTTACGCCGCGCTACCCAGCCAGTCGCGCACGATAAGCGCGGCCTGTTTGGGATTTTCTTCAACAAGGGTGCCGACGGTCTTGAGCGTCTGCAATTGGGCTTCGCCCATGGATTTGGCACTGGCCACCCAGGCCGGTGTTTTATCGCGGGGCGACGCCGGCGCTTCATCGGCGATCAATTGGCCATCGGCCGACATCATGGCGTGATTGCCGACAGTGGCGCCCGAAGCCAGCGCCAGCGCCTTGGTTTCGGGCGACAGCACGCGCTTGAGCAGCGGGCGGACGACGAACAGGATCAGTGCCAAAGCGATCAGCAGGGTGACGGCCATTTCGGCGGCGTTCATCAGATCGTCGCGGGTGAAATCGAACAGGCTGGAGCCGGGTGCTGCCGGCAAAGCCAAGTCTGGACGGGCGGCGAACTGCAGATTGACCACCTGCACGGTATCGCCACGGGCCTGCGAGAAGCCGGCGGCCGACTGGACCAGTGTCTGCAACTGGGCGATCTCCGCAGTGGTGCGCGGGGCGTAAGTCAGCGTACCCTTGCCGTCATCGGCATAGGTGCCATCAACGACCACGGCGACCGACAGGCGCTTGATGGCGCCCGCTTCGGTGGTGGCGACCTGGGTGGTCTTGGAGATTTCGTAGTTGGTGACTTCCTGGGAGCCCTTGCTCTGGTCGCCACCGGCTGCGGTGGAGCCAGCGGCAGAAGCGCCGGGCAACTCGTTGGCGACGGTGACCTGGCCGTTGTCGGCACTGGCAATGCTCTGGTTGTCGCTGACCTGGGTGGAGCGGACGACCTGCCCATCGGGATCGAACTTTTCCGAAGTGGTGGTGGAGCGGTTGTAGTCGATCTCGGCCGAGACTTCGACGCGGGCGCGGCCGGGTCCGACCACATTGGCCAGCATTTCTTCGAGGCGGGTGCGCATACGGGTTTCGTAGCCGATGGTGCGTTCGTCTTCTTCGCCCGAGATAGCGCCATCGGCGCCGTCGCCGCCGCCAGCGGCCAGCAGGGTGCCGGTATCGTCAACGATGGAGACCATCGAGGGGGTCAGGCCTTCGATGGCCGAGGCCACCAGATGCTGGATGGCGCGAATTTCGCCGGTTGACAGATCGCCGCGCACGCCGACGACGATGGAGGCCGAGGGCGGCTGGGTGGTGCGGCTGAACAATTGCCGCTCGGGCAGGACCAGATGCACGCGAGCGCTCTTGATGCGGGCCAGCGAGGTGATGGTGCGCGACAACTCGCCTTCCAGCGCGCGGACATTGTTGATGTTCTGCACGAAGCTGGTGGCGCCCAGCGTATTCTGCTGATCGAAGATTTCATAGCCAACCTGGCCCTTGGTGGGCAGGCCCGAACCGGCAAGGTTCATCCGCAATGTCGTGATCTGGTCACGCGGAACCATGATGGTGTCGCCGTCGCCGCGCACTTCGAACGGCACGTTCTGGGTCTGCAACTCGGTGACGATGGCCTGGGAGTCTTCCAGCGAGAGGCCGGTGTAGAGCGGGGACATGGTGGGCGTGGACGCACGCATCACCAGAAAGGCGAAGAATCCCAGCATGAGAATGGCCACCGTGCCCATGGCAGCGACGCGTGGAAGACCTAACCGATTGAGAAACTGGGCTATATTGTTCACGCCGGCACTCGATCCTCACACGGCAGCGGCGCAATCGAACCGATTTGCGGAGCCGTTAGGCAAAAATTACCTAGTGGATGGTAAACATTGTCTTAATTCCTGGCCGCAGATTGCAAATTGCGGCAGAAAATGCCGGTCAACGTGAGCAAAGGGTGAACAGGATGCTGAGAATTCTCGGGCGGGACACGTCCATCAACGTCCGCAAGGTGTTGTGGGCCGCGGGCGAGCTGGGTCTGGCCTATGAAAATGAGGTCTGGGGCCTGCCGCTGCGTGATCCGAAGGTGCCCGAATTCCTCGCCTTGAACCCGAACGGGCAGGTACCGGTGATCGTGGACGATGGGTTCGTGCTGTGGGAGAGCAATGCCATCTTGCTGTATCTGAGCGAAAAGCACGGGCAGGGTGGGCTTTGGCCCACAGACCCGCAGGTGCGCGCGCTGGCACTGCAATGGCTGGGCTGGCAGGCGTCCGAGCTTAACCCGCCATGGGGTTATGCGGTACGGGCGCTGATCCGCAAGGAGGCGGGGTTTGACGATCCGGCCAAGGTCGCCGATTCCGTGGCGAAGTGGACTGACAAGATGGCATTGCTTGAAGCGCATCTGGCCAAAGGCGGTTCCTTTGTTGCCGGAGAGCAGTTCAGCTTTGCCGATATCGCCCTGGCGCTGTCGCTGCACCGGTGGTTTGAGTTGCCTTATCAACGCCAGGCGATGCCGGCGGCAGAAGCGTATTACCAGGGGCTGCGGGGTCGGGCGGCCGGGGCGCAGTGGATGACGGCGCGGACGCCTTAGGGGTGGCGCCACGGCCGGTGGTATATGCGGAGGCATACCCCAGCCCTGCTCGATGGACGGACTTAGCTAGAGCTAAGCCCTATCTCGCTTCCCTCCTCACAAGTGGGGGGTGACCCCGACTGATGGCTTTGCTTCTTGCCGAGAGATCGCAGTCGATACCCCCTTGTGGAAAGGGATCAAGGGTGGGGGTGATGACCGAGAGGTTCGGTGGCCAAGCGTGTGTATAGACCAAACAGCAAAACCCGCCCAGTGACCCGGGCGGGTTTTGAAATCTCTGGGCTGGCGGTTAAGCCTTAGCCTTCTCGATAGTGCTGGATCCAGGTGGTGCGCAAACCGGCAAGACCGTGCTTGTCGATGGCAGCCTGCCAGTTGAGGAACTCGTCGACGCTTAATGTGTAGCGGGCGCAGGCCTCTTCGAGGCTGAGCAACCCGCCGCGCACGGCGGCAACGACTTCCGCTTTTCTGCGGATGACCCACCGCCGAGTATTCTTCGGGGGGAGGTCTGCGATCGTGAGCGGACTTCCGTCCGGTCCGATTACGTACTTAACGCGAGGGCGCATCTGTACGGTCATTTTACTCTCTACTCAACCTGACCATATGATCACAGAGTAGGGTAATGGCCTTAAAATTGCCCTAAGGGGAAACTTACAACAGGTTAAGAATGCCCAGTGATTTCAAGACACTGGCGCAGGCTGTTGATTCAGTTCTGAACACTGAAAAACTTGGTGGATTCGCCATAAACAAGGGCCGCCGGGCATTGCCGGCGGCCCTTATCACAGTGGCGTGACCCGTTTCGGGTCAGGTTGCGGGCGTGGATGCCGGAATCTTGACGCTGGTTACGGTGGAGAGTTTGATCTTGCTCTGCCCAACGGTCAGGACTGGCTCGGTGCCGGAGAAGTCCACGGCGGTCACCACGCCGGTGGTTGCGGTGGTGACACTGACGCTGCTGCCGGACAGATCCTTGCCATCGATGGTGATGGTATAGACGCCATCTGGCTTGGTCTCTCCGTCCGAGCCCTTGCCATCCCACAGGAAGTTGCCGGGGCCCTGGGCGAGCGAGCCCTTTTCGGAATAGACCACGTTGCCAGTGGCATCCTTGATGGTGACCACGGCGTTCGAAGCCTGGGCGGCGGCGTTATAGGCCCAGGTCGCGCCACCATTCTTGAGTTCGGCCTGCGTGCCGGCAGCATTGATTTCCTTGCCGATGAACGAGACCGCATCGGTGTTTCTGGAGGCCTGGCTGGAATTTAGCAGCGCCTCGAGAAAAGTATTGGTCTTGAGCTGCTGCTCGACGCCGCTGAATTCAACCAGTTGCTGGGTGAAAGCATTGGTGTCCATGGGGTCCAGCGGGCTCTGGTTTTTCAGCTGGGTGGTGAGGATGCTGAGGAACGTGTCGAAATTTCCGGCCAGCGTCGAGCCGGAGCCGCTGATTGTCGAGTTTTTGGTTGTGCTGGTATTGGATACGCCACTGACGGCCATGAGAGCCTCCTACGCAAAAATGTTGACGCCGCTGGCCGAAAGATTGCCGCGGTAAAGGTTGATGGCCGGCATTGGCGTTTCCTCGGCAGGCGAGGTTTCGCCAAGCTGCGGAAAGCTGTCGCGGCCCTGGTTCTGCTGATTGTCCTGCCCGGAATTGTTCTGGCGCAGGGAGAATTCGAGGGTGGTCTTGGACCCATCGAGCCCGGCCTGCTGCAAGGCCTGCTGCAAGGCGCGCTGATCGCGCTGCATGAGGTCCAGCGTTTCGGATTTCTCCACCACCATGCGGGCATTGACCGTGCCGGTCTTGTCGATATCGAGGTGAACGTCGATCTGACCCAGTTCAGCCGGATCGAGCCGGATCTGGAAGCGCGAATTGCCGTGCTGGGACTGGCGCACCATCTCAAAGGCGATCTGGGGGATGTTGAGCTGCTGCTGGCTGGTCTGGTAAACCGTGGACGCAGCTTTTGCTGCGGCCGGAGCCTCGACCCTGGTCGCGGGCTGGGGGCCAACCGCATTGGTGCTCGAATTATCGCCGGCCAGGTCGGCCTTGCCGGCGACGGCGGCGGCAATGCCCTTGGTCTCGGATTTCTTGCTGTCCTTTTCCTTGCCGTCTGAAGGGGCGGTATCGGTCGAAGGGGTTACCTTCGCGCTGGCCGTTGTGGTCAATGCCGCCTTCGGATCAGCGGGCGCATCGGCAGAAGTCGTGGCGGTCTTGGGTTCCGCGGTGGTCTTGCTGGTGATGGACGATGCCGGCAGTTCAAGTGCGGGCGTTGCCAGAGCCGGTGCTGCCGCCGATGCGGTGGTGCTGGTGCTGGTGCTGGTGGTTGTGGCGGGGGCCTTGCCATCGATCAATGTAGCAATCGCGGTCTTCAGCGTCGGGTCAATGCTGGGCGCGTCGGCGTTGAGGCCGAGCTTGTTGAGCGTTTCGGCGGGAACGGTGCCATTGGCCAGCGTCTGGGCGAACTGGGCCAGTTTGGTCGCGACCTGCTGGGGCAGCGCGGTATTGGCGGTGTCCGTGGCGGCGCCGGAATTTGCCAGGTTTACGGCCAGGCTTGCCAGCTTCTGATTGAGCTTGAGTTCGGCGCTCGCATCGTTCGGCAACTGCGTGCTGGCAAGTTTGAGCATGTCGTCAAACGATGGTGCCGCATCGGAGGGTACGCCGAGCGCCTGGCTCAAGGCATCGAGCTGCTTGTTCAGCTTGTCGAGCAGTTCGGGTGCCGGAGCCTGACCATTATTCAGCGCGGTATTGAGTTCGCTCAGCGACTGGATCAGGTCGGCGGCTGGCTGCTGGGCGGACAACGGCAGCGCCGCCACAACCTGCTGGACGACGACGGTCGATGGATCGACGGTGGTATCGGTCGCGGGCTTGTCAGTGGCGGTATCGTCGGTGCCGGCATCGAGCGACAGGCCGATCAGGCCGGCCAGGTTGATATCGACATTGGTCTGGCTGGTCTGGCTGGTCTGGGTGGTTTCCGTGGTGCCTGCGGGGGGCGTATCGGTGCCGCCGCCGAGCATGGACGCAAACAGGCCGGCGATGCCCTGGATGGCATCGGCGGCGGGCTGGGACTGTGCCTGGCCGAGGGCCTTGGTCACATTGGCGCCGGTGCTGGACGTGTAGCTGACTGAAAGGTGCGACGCCACGGAGAGCTGCCTCTTGTACAAATAATCCAAGCCACACGATGCAAGCCGCTTGCCAAGTTGATGGCCGCAGAAATATTCTTTATTTTGCAATGGTTTGGCCGACCTGGCGGAATCAGCGCGGGAGGAGGATGGGCTCGAAACGGCAGGATTTGTCCCTCGGGGCGGCAAAAGCTGCCGGGTGGGCCGGTTCTTGATCCCGGCGGCGGAGTGGCGTAAAAGCCGGGGCTTCCGCTGGCCCTTGAACCCACCCGGATGAGAGATAAAAATGTTGAACTCGCTTGATTTCCCCAAGCGCCCGGAAGACACGCGCATTGTTGTCGCGATGTCTGGCGGCGTTGACTCTTCGGTGGTTGCCGGCCTGCTTGCCCGCCAGGGCTATGAGGTGATCGGCGTTACCCTGCAGCTTTACGATCATGGCGAAGCGACGCACCGCAAGGGCGCGTGCTGTGCCGGCCAGGACATCCACGATGCGCGCCGGGTGGCTGCAACGCTGACTATTCCGCATTACGTGCTGGACTATGAGCAGCGCTTCAAGAATGCGGTGATCGCGCCCTTTGCCAATGCCTATCAGCAGGGCGAAACGCCGGTGCCGTGCATTGCCTGCAACCAGTCGGTCAAGTTCGTCGACCTGATGGCGGTGGCACGCGATCTGGGCGCCGATGCGCTGGCGACTGGGCATTATGTGCAGTCCAAGCGGGGCGGGGATGGGCGGCGGCAGTTGTTCCGTCCGGTCGATGCCGAGCGCGACCAGACCTATTTCCTGTTCGCGACAACGCAGGAACAGCTTGAGTTTTTGCGCTTTCCGCTCGGCGGCATGGGCAAGGCCGAGGTGCGTGAACTGGCGCGCGAGATGGGGCTGGAGATCGCTGAAAAGCACGATAGCCAGGACATCTGCTTCGTGCCGCAGGGCAAGTATGCCGACATCATCCGCAAGATGCATCCCGAAGCGGTGGCGACGGGCGAGATCGTGCATCTGGATGGGCGCGTGCTGGGCACCCATGAGGGGATCGTCAATTACACCATCGGGCAGCGCAAGGGCCTGGGGATTGCAGCGGCGGAACCGCTTTATGTGATCAAGCTGGAACACAAGACCGGTCGGGTGATCGTGGGGCCGCGCGAGGCGCTCAAGACCCATACCGTGCGGCTGCGCGATGTAAACTGGCTGGGCGCGCGGGCGCTGGCCGAGTTCACGGCGGGCAATGGCGCACCGATGGAGGTCAAGGTGCGCTCAACGCGCGGGCCACAGCCAGCCGTGGTGCAAATGCGCGATGAGCAGGTTTACGTGACGCTGACGGCGGGCGAATACGGCATTTCGCCGGGGCAGGCCTGCGTGTTTTACGCCGATGACAGCAGCACATCCGAAGTGCTGGGCGGCGGATTTATCGCCGAGGCGGTGCCGCAGGTGTTTGCGGCTTGATGCAATAACTGCGTCCCGACTCTATCCGTCTCCCTCCCCCTTGTGGGGAGGGGACAGGGGTGGGGGTCCTACTGGCAGCCCGGGTATGTGGAGGCATACCCCCCACCCTGCTCGACGACGGACTTAGCAAGCTAAGTCCTATCTCGCTTCCCTCCCCACAAGGGGGAGGGTGACGACTGCTGCCCCGGTTCCAACACAGATCGCACCTCAACTCGATGTGGATGACAGGGCGGTGAGGCCATCGGGCAACACACGGTGGCGGATTGGTAGCAAGGGGTGGTCGCCCTGCGAAATATTGGTTAAAAGCGCTTATTCGATTGGCCAGCATTGGCCGATATGAGGAGATAATTTTGATGAGAAAATTCGGCACTAAAACTTCGCTCTAAAGCGCAGTGCCGAATTTCGGGCTGAGCTTTGGATCGCCCATCAAATTTGATCTTGCCCCCGGAGGGCGCTCATGTCTCGTCGCTTTGCAAGCCTCGTCAATCCATTTCAATTTACCGATAGCACCACGCCGCCCGAAAACCTGTGGCGGTTTCTGGTCGAACAATTGTGGCCATTCCGTTTTGTCATTCTGGGCAGCCTGTCGCTGACCGTGGTCGGCGCCGCCATCGAGGTGTGGCTGATCGGCTATACCAGCACGCTGGTGGACCTGTTGGCTTCGACCCGACCCGACCAGCTCTGGGCAACTCATGGCACGCAACTGGTGGCGGCGGGGCTGTTTGTGCTGATCGCGCGGCCATTGGCCGGCTACGTGCGCGAAGCGCTGGACGATATAGCCTTCCGGCCCAATGCGGTGACCATGGTGCGCTGGCGGGCGCACAGGCATGTGCTGCGCCAATCGGTAGGATGGTTTCGCAGTGACCTGTCGGGCCGGATTGCCTCGCAGGTGATGGATCTGGGCGCAGCGGCAACCGGCGTGGCTTATTCGGTGATCCACACGCTGGCCTTCGTTTCGATCTACATTGCCGGATCGGTGTGGCTGATTGCCAGCATTGATGTGCGGCTGCTGGTGCCGCTGCTGTTGTGGATTGCCTGCTATGGCGGGTTGATGGCCTATGCGGTACCGCGCCTGGTGCGCCAGTCGGCCAAGCTGCAGGCGGGTTATTCCGGCGTTTCGGGCCTGCTGGTCGATAGTTACGGCAATATCGACACCATCAAGCTGTTCGGCAACGCAGCCAGCGAAGACCGCGAGAGCCAGCAGCGCTTTGCCCAATTGCGCGAAGCATTTATTGCCGTGCAGACCACCGAAGTGACCATCAATGCCGGCATGCTGTTTTTGAGCAGCCTGCTGCTGGTGGGATTGACCGGTTTCGGGGTGGCGTTGTGGCAGGGCGGCGGCGCGCCGCTGGGGCTGGTGGCTGCGGCTTTGGCGCTGAGCTTTCGGATCACCGGCATGGCCGAGTGGATGCTCGATGCGGTGTCCTCGCTGTTTGCCCTTTCAGGTTCGGCGCGACAGTCGCTGAAGACGGTGGCGCAGGATCTGGAGGTCGCTGACGCAGCGCATGCCGGGCCGCTGGAGTTTGCCGGGGGTGGCATCTCGTTCAGCGATGTCAGGCATCATTACGGACGAGACGATGGTGGATTGAACGGGGTGACGCTGACGATCGCTCCGGGCGAAAAGGTGGCGCTGGTCGGGCGGTCGGGGGCCGGCAAATCGACGCTGGTCAATCTGTTGCTGCGGTTCTTCGATGCCGAAAGTGGCGTCATCGCCATTGATGGACAAAATATTGCCAGCGTGACGCAGGAGAGCCTGCGTCTCCATATCAGCATGATCACGCAGGATGCGGCGCTGCTGCATCGCTCGGTGCGGGACAATATCGGCTACGGCGCGACCGGCATCGATCACGCGGCCATCGCGGCGGCAGCCGACAAGGCCGAGGCCAGCGGCTTCATTGCGCAATTGCAGGATGCCGAGGGCCGGCGTGGCTATGACGCTCATGTCGGGGAGCGGGGCGTAAAG
This sequence comes from Devosia sp., assembly GCF_039927955.1. Classification (GTDB taxonomy): domain Bacteria; phylum Pseudomonadota; class Alphaproteobacteria; order Rhizobiales; family Devosiaceae; genus Devosia. The sequence goes on from NZ_JBDSUA010000003.1 coordinate 45,734, forward strand.
CTTTCCGGCGGGCAGCGGCAACGGGTGGCACTGGCGCGGGCGATCTTCAAGAATGCGCCGATCATGGTGCTGGACGAGGCGACTTCGGCGCTGGATTCCGAGGTGGAAGCGACAATCCTTGATGGGCTTTATGGGGTGATGGAGGGCAAGACCGTGATCGCCATTGCCCATCGGTTGTCGACGATTGCCCGGATGGATCGGATCGTGGTGCTGGATCAAGGCCAGATCGTCGAGGCCGGTACGCACGAAGCGTTGCTTGAGCAGGGCGGGATCTATGCCGGGCTGTGGGCGCGGCAGTCCGGTGGGTTTCTGGCGGAGGATTAGGATAGCACGGAGCCTGGATCTATGGTCCTCCGCCGGTCTAATTGGTAGCCGGCGCTGCTGCAGCGGCGTCCTTGGCGGCCTGGGCGCCTTCCTTGAGGTGTTGATAGGAATTGAGGCCACCCAGCGTGGCCGACAGGATCAGGGCCGCGGCAAGGACGACGAAGAACACGATGATGATCCGTGGTCCGGTCAGCTTGAACGGGCTTAGCTTGGGTTCGTCCATTGGGTCCGCCTCTTGTTGCTGGCCAGATAATCGCTTGGCGCGGCGATGTCACGCCTTACGGAAAAATTTGATGCCGGCACCCAAGGACTGGCGTCGGGTCGGCGTCTTAGCCATAGAGTGATGCAGGCAAGGCATCGAGTACAGGACAATTGACGCCGCAATTGGTCGCAGCATCGCCGGAGGAGTCAGCCGCGCAGGTTCGCGCGCTGGTGGCGCTTGCGCAAAAAGGCGACGGGCCGGCGTTCGGCGAACTGGTCAACCTGCATTATGACCTGATCTTTCGCACCGCCTATAAATGGTGCGGCCACCGGGCCGATGCCGAGGATGTGGCGCAGGATGTTTGTGTGAAGCTGGCTGGGGCGATCCGCAGCTTTGATGGCCGTTCGGCGTTTTCGAGCTGGCTCTATCGGATCACGCTCAATGCGGTGCGCGACATGCAGCGGGCGCGGGGCCGGCGTGGCAGGCAGGTGGATGCACTGGCGCTGGTCACTCCGCAGGACCTCCCAGCCGAACAGGAAGACGCGGCGACCGCCGGGCAGCTCTGGGCCAAAGTGCGTGAACTGCCCGATCAACAACGCGATGCAGTGTTGCTGATTTATGCCGAGGATATGAGCCACGCGGCGGCGGCAGACATCATGGGGTGCAAGGAGGCGACTGTGTCCTGGCACATACACGAAGCGAAAAAGACCCTGAGGGGGCTTTTATGAGTAATGAGATGAACGACGACGACTTTGCAGCCTTGCGCCGGATCGAGGTGCCAGAGCCGAGCGCTGCGGCGCGGCAGCGGGCGTTTGCGGCCAGCATGACAGCGTTTGAAGCGGCCAAAACCAGTGATGTAAAAAAATCTGCGCCCGCCACCCAAGGAAGTGGCTGGGGCGCGCGTCTCAAATCCATCGTCTCTCAAATGAAGGGTCAATGGATCATGGATACGCGTATTCCTCTTGGTACTGCCGTCGTCGCCTTGCTGCTGCTGCCGCTGGGTTACCAGCTGTATTCGACCACCGCGATGACGCGGCCGGATCTCAAGCAGGTGGTGGTGCCACCGGTGACGCCACCGCAGCAACAGGTTGAAGTTGCCGCGCCGAAAGAAGCGGCCAAGACCGACGATGGCGTGTCCAAGCCGGCGCCGGTGACACCTCAGCAGGCCCAGGCAAAGGATGTGTCGGGCGCCGTGGCGCAGCAACCCGTTGTCGCCCCGGAGCCCAGGCCGGAACTGGCCTTGGGCCGCGAAGCGGCGCCGGTGGATGCTTTGGCGGATCAGGTGGCGGGCAATGCAGCCACTGCCGCGGCGCCCAGCGCCGATCTGCGGATGCAGGCGCCGGCTGGCGGGATAATGATGGAAAGCGATAGCTTTGCGGCACCCGCCCCGATGCCGTCGATGACCGTTGCGCCGACAGCGACCATGCCGAGCGGCGATGAGTTTGCCCATTTCGAGGAATCCCCGCTCAAGGTGGTGGCGACCGATCCGGTCTCGACCTTCTCGATCGATGTCGATACCGCGTCCTATTCCTATGTGCGGCGGATGCTGGAGGACGGGTATGTGCCCGAGCCCGATGCGGTGCGACTCGAAGAAATGATCAATTACTTCCCCTACAATTATGCCGGGCCAGACAGCGCCGGAGCGCCGTTCAAGGCCAGCATGGGGGTGATTCCGACGCCGTGGAACCCGAAGACGCAACTGCTCGAAATCGGCATCAAGGGCTACGTGCCGCCGGTGAGCGAGGATAAGGCGTCGAACCTGGTATTTTTGATCGACACCTCTGGGTCGATGGATGAGCCGGACAAGTTGCCGCTGCTGAAACGGGCGTTTGCGCTGCTGGTGGATCAACTTTCGGGCAATGATACGGTGTCGATCGTGGTCTATGCCGGTTCCGCCGGCGTGGTGCTGGAGCCGACCAAGGCGACCGACAAGACGAAGATTCTGGCGGCGCTGGATAATCTTTCCGCCGGGGGCAGCACCGCTGGCGCCGAGGGCATTGATCTGGCCTATCAACTGGCCGAGCAGCACAAGGTTGATGGCGGCATCAACCGGGTAATTTTGGCCACCGATGGTGATTTCAATGTCGGCATCGACGATCCGGCGGATTTGACCACCTTCATCAAATCCAAGCGCGACGAGGGCATTTCGCTTTCGGTGCTCGGTTTTGGCCGTGGCAATCTCGATGACGCGACGATGCAGGCGCTGGCGCAGAACGGCAATGGCAATGCCAGCTACATTTCGAGCTTCAAGGAAGCCCAGAAAGTGCTGGTGGCCGAGGGCGGCTCGACGCTGCAAACCATCGCGCAGGATGTGAAGCTGCAGGTGGAGTTCAATCCGGCTGTGGTGTCGGAATACCGGCTGGTTGGTTATGAAACCCGCGCGCTCAACCGCGAGGATTTCAACAATGACGCGGTGGATGCCGGGGACATTGGCGCCGGACACACGGTGACGGCCATCTATGAGATTACCCCGGTCGGCGCCGGTCTGGTCGATCCGCTGCGCTATGGCAGCAAGCCGGTAACCGATCCGGGTGCGGCGGTGGCAACGACCGATGCTGGGAGTCAGGAAATCGCGTTCCTCAAGATGCGTTACAAGCTGCCCAACGAGAAGGTCAGCCAGTTGATCGAGCAGCCAGTAACTCCAAGCGTGGTCTATGCCGATGCGGCCAAGGCATCGGATGACATGCGGTTCGCCGCTGCCGTCGCCGCCTTCGGGCAGAAGCTCAAGGGCTCCAACTACGGCGATATGAGCTGGGAGGCGATCAAGGCCCTTGCCCAGGGCGCCCGCGGCACGGACGAAAGCGGTTATCGCGCCGAATTCGTGCAGTTGATCGATACGGCCAAGCTGCTGAAGCCGTAGGGGCGATCCCTCCTGTCCGCCGGACGACTCCGGAGTGGCGGGGAGGGGATTGCGGAGCCGTGATCGGGGCTCCCCCCACCCCTGTCCCCTCCCCATCAAGGGGGAGGGAGACGATGAACACCGGCATTTCAGCCTGTGTTTCCCTCCCCTTGATGGGGAGGGATTAAGGGGGGTGGGGCCAAGTGAGCAGAATCAGAGATCAAAAAAGCTGCGCTTAAGGAGGCTCAGACCGGGTCTGCGGCGTGGCAAGGTAGTGGGTCGAGGCGGTTAGCGCTCCGGCCCATTTGCTCGCCTAAGGGTTTCGGGCTAGAGACGGACAAAGTCG
>NZ_JBDSUA010000004.1:0-128996 GCF_039927955.1 Devosia sp.
GGTCAGCGGGCTTGACGACACCAGGGCAAATCCCTTGGCTGTTGCAACAGTGGCGTAGGATTTGAACTCGTCCGGGGTGACAAAGCGCTGCAGCGGATAGTGCTTCTTGGTCGGCTGCAGATACTGCCCGATGGTCAGGAAATCCACATCGGCGGAGCGCAGGTCGTCCATCAATTGCAGCACTTCGTTGCGCTCCTCCCCAAGCCCAACCATGATCCCCGATTTGGTGAACATGGTCGGATCGAGTTCCTTGACCTTCTGCAGCAGCCGGATCGAATGGAAGTAGCGGGCACCCGGACGGACCTTCAGATACTTGGACGGCACCGTCTCGAGATTGTGGTTGAACACATCCGGCTTGGCCGCCACCACGATCTCCAGCGCCCCATCCTTGCGCAGAAAGTCCGGCGTCAGGATTTCGATGGTCGTCTTCGGATTGCGCGCCCGGATGGCCCGGATCACGTCAGCAAAATGCTGCGCGCCGCCATCGGCCAGATCGTCGCGATCCACTGACGTGATGACTACATGCTCGAGGCCAAGCTTCTCGACGGCCTTGGCCACGTTTTCGGGCTCGTTGGCATCGAGCGGCCCGGGCATGCCGGTGCGCACATTGCAGAAGGCGCAGGCCCGCGTGCAGATCTCGCCCATGATCATCATGGTGGCGTGCTTCTTGCTCCAGCACTCCCCGATATTGGGGCAGCCGGCTTCTTCGCACACCGTCACCAGGCCGTGCTCGCGCACGATCTGCTGGGTTTCCTTGTAGATCGGGGAACCCGGCGCCTTGACGCGGATCCAGTCCGGCTTACGCAGCACAATGCCGTTATCGGGCTTGTGCTCCTTTTCAGGATGGCGAGGGCGAACGACGCTGTTATCGATCAGAGTAACCACGATCTGTCCTATCTGCACCGCCAAAGGAATTTCCCCTACCGGTCAATTGCCTCCCATATCGCCCTCCCCGGCGACAGGTTCAACCCTACTTTACGATAACCCGCGCCACCACGATCACTACGATGGCCCCAATCGTCGCGGTCAAGACCTGGCTCAGCAAGGCATTGCCCACCGGCAGCGAAATTCCCGCCAGCTTGAGGAGATAGGCGCCGACAAACGAGCCGATCACCCCAACGATCAGGTTGCGCAGCAATCCGCCGCCGCCCAGTACCAGCCCCGCCAGCCAACCAGCGGCCAACCCGATACCCAGAAAAATCAGCAGTTCCTGCGTGACCATTATGCTCTCCTATATGTTCAGTGCCCGACCATAGGCATCAAGCACGCTTTCCTTCATCGATTCCGACAGTGTCGGATGCGGGAAGATAGTGTGCATCAAATCTTCCTCGGTGGTCTCGAGATTCATGGCGATGACGAACCCCTGGATCAGTTCGGTCACTTCCGCGCCGACCATATGGGCGCCCAGCAGTTCGCCGGTCTTGGCATCGAAAATGGTTTTCACCAGACCGTCAGGCTCGCCCAGTGCAATCGCCTTGCCATTGCCCACGAACGGGAAGCGGCCGACCTTGATCTCGCGCCCGGCTTCCTTGGCCTTGGCTTCGGTCAGGCCGACACTGGCAACCTGCGGTTCGCAATAGGTGCAACCCGGCACCTTGAGCTTGTCGAGGCCATGCACCTTCATGCCGGCAATCTTTTCGACGGTGATCACCGCTTCATGCTCGGCCTTGTGCGCCAGCATCGGCGGTCCGGCAACGTCGCCAATCGCCCAGACGCCGGAGACATTGGTCGCGCCGTAATGATCGATGACGATAGCGCCGCGCTCGATCTTCACACCCAGCGCCTCAAGGCCGAGGTTCTCGGTATTGCACTGCACGCCAACCGCCGAGATCAGTTTTTCGCCAGCGATCTGCTGCTTGGAGCCGTCCTTGAGTTCGACATGGGCAATGACCCCGTCCCTGGTTTTTTCGACCTTGGCGACCTTGGTATCGGTCAAAATCTTGATGCCGCGCTTTTCCAGCCGCTTGCGCGCCAGCGCCGAAATCTCGGCGTCTTCCACCGGCATGATCTGCGGCAGCAGTTCGATAATGGTCACTTCCGCGCCCATCGAGCGATAGAACGAGGCAAACTCGACGCCAATGGCGCCCGAACCCATCACCACCAGCGATTTAGGCATGGCGGCCGGCTTCATGGCTTCGAAATAGGTCCAGATCTTGTCGCCATCCGGCTCGATGCCCGGTAGCACGCGCGGCCGCGCACCAGTGGCGATGATGATGTTCTTGGCCTTATAGGTGCCTTCGCCCAGCGCATTCTTGGGCACCGGGCCCTGCGGCTGCACAATGGCTTTCTTGGTCGGGGCGACCTTGACCTCGCCCGGCTTGGTGATAACGGCTTCACCCCAGATGATATCGACCTTGTTCTTCTTCATCAGAAACTGCACGCCATTGTTCATCTGCGCGGCAATGCCGCGCGAGCGCTTGACGATGGCGTCCATGTCAAAGCCGAACTTTTCGGCGGTCAGCCCATAGGCCGAAGCATGGCTCATGTGACCATAGACTTCAGCGGTGCGCAGCAGCGCCTTGGTCGGAATGCAGCCCCAGTTCGAGCAGATGCCCGCCATGTGCTCGCGCTCGACAATGGCCACCTTCATGCCCAGTTGCGCACCACGAATGGCGGCAACATATCCGCCGGGGCCGGCGCCGATGACGAGAAGGTCGTATTGGTCAGCCATGAGGGCCTCCAGAAATAAACTGTGAGCCCGGCCTAGAGGCCGAGCAGGGATTTAACAACGGGGACCAACCCCTCGCCGATCGCACGTGTATTGGCGGCATCGAGGTGGACGCCGTCCAGCGACGAAGCCGTGGCCACCGACGCGCATTGAAGTAGCCGGCGCCGATTTCTTTGGCCGCCAGTGCATAATAATGGTCGAATAGCTGATCGTCCGCGGTTCGCGGTGACACGCTGGCCGGATGATCATTGCGCGGGGACTTTGCCGTCAGCGGCGGCGCCACCAGCAGGACCTGGGGTACTTCACCACTCCCATAGGGAAATGTCCGGACGATCTCAGCCAAGCGCTTCATGCCATTGGCAGCGGCGAATGCCGAGCCAGTCACAAACGTCTTGATATCATTGCTGCCCAGCATGATCACCACCAGATCGAGCGGTCGATGGCTGTCCAGCAGTGTCGGCAGCACTCGCACGCCATTGCGGTCGGATGCCGCGGTAAAGTCGTCCGACGCGGTGGTGCGGCCATTCAGCCCCTCGGCGATAACGCGCGCCTGCCCGGCCAGCCCGGCTTCCAGCACGCTGGGCCAGCGGTCCACAAAGGGGTGGCGTATGCCGCCCCCTTCTGGGGAGTAACCCCAGGTCAGGCTATCGCCATAGGCGAGGATGGTTTTCACCGCCCTGCCCTCAAGCCAGCATCATCACGGGATTCTCGATCAACCCCTTGAACACGCCGAGCAGCTCCGCCCCCAGCGCGCCATCGACGGCCCGGTGATCGCAGCTCAGCGTCACGGTCATGAACTGGCCGATCTTGATCTGCCCATTTTCCGGATAGACGCGTTCTTCACCCGCCCCGACCGCCAGAATGGTGCCGTGCGGCGGGTTGATCACGGCCGAGAAATGCTTGATGCCGAACATGCCCAGGTTGGACACCGACGACGCCCCGCCCTGGTATTCATGCGGCGCCAGCTTCTTGTTGCGGGCGCGGGTGGCGAGGTCTTTGACCTCTTCGGAGATTTCGCGCAGCGACTTGGTATCGCAGCTCTTGACCACCGGGGTGAACAGCCCGCCCGGCACCGACACCGCAACCGCGACGTCCGAGCGCTTGTGGTAAAGGATCGAGTCCCCCGCCCAGGTGGCATTGGCCAGCGGCACACGCTGCAGCGCCACGGCCCAGGCCTTCATCACGAAGTCATTGACCGAGAGCTTGTAGCCCGGCTTGCCGTCCTTGCCCTTGGGCGCGGCGGTATTGATCTGTTCGCGCGCCGCCAGCAGCGCATCGATCTTGCAATCAAGCGTCAGGTAGAAATGCGGGACGGTCTGCTTGCTCTCGGTGAGGCGCGCGGCCACCACCTTGCGCATCCCATCGTTCGGCACCAGTTCGTACGACCCTTCCGGATAAAGCGCGATCACCTGCGCCTTGGTCATGCCGCCGGTTGGTGCCGACGCGCCAGCGCCTGGAGCGGCGGCGGATGCCTTGGCAGCGCCCTTCCCGGCTTTAGCAGCTTCCACGTCAGATTTGACCACGCGGCCCTTGGGGCCGGAGCCAGCAATGCCCGAAACGTCGATGCCGGCCTCTTTTGCCAGACGGCGCGCCAGCGGCGAAGCAAAAGTCTTGCCGCCCTCGGATTTTGCCGGAGCGGCCGCAACGGGAGAAGCAACCACTTGAGCAGGTGTTACAGCAGCAGGCGCAGCAACCGGAACCGGCGCAGCGGCCGGAGCAACCTCCGCCTTGGGCGCAGGTGCAGCAGCGGGCGCGGCGCCAAGCGCCTCGCCATCCTGCAGCAACACGGCGATCACCGCGTTGACCTTTACGTTCTCGGTGCCTTCCGGCACCACGATCTTGCCGATCTTGCCCTCATCGACGGCTTCGACTTCCATCGTCGCCTTATCGGTTTCGATCTCGGCAATCACGTCGCCGGACGAGACGGTGTCGCCTTCCTTGACGTGCCATTTGGCGAGCTTGCCCTCTTCCATCGTGGGCGACAGCGCCGGCATGGTAATATTGATGCTCATTGGTGCCTCACTCGCCTATGTCTTCGTTCCAGAGCTCTGGATGCTGTTCGATAAAGTCGGCCATCATGTGCTCGCAGCGCGGCTCGTGCGCATCGGTCACCGATACGCCCGCCAGCGACAGCACGTCCTGGAAGCCTTTGAAATTCTTGGATTCGGCCACCACGACCCGCGAAATACCGAACTGGATGATGGTGCCAGTACACATCATGCAGGGCGACAGCGTGGTGTAGCAGGTGACGTCCTTATAGGTGCGCTGCCGGCCGGCGTTCTGGATCGCATCCATTTCGCCATGCAGGATCGGATCACCCTTCTGCACGCGCCGGTTATGCCCACGCCCGATGATTTCGCCATTGCGCACCAGCACCGAGCCGATCGGAATGCCGCCCTCGCGCAGGCCCTGCTGGGCCTCCTCATAGGCTGCATCGAGAAATTTCTGGTCGAGCTCTGCCTGATTGGCCATCGCCTAGCTCCGGTACGTCACGGCATTGACCGCCGCGATGACGTCATCGACATGCGGCAGCGCCAGCTTTTCGAGATTGGCGGCGTATGGCATCGGCACGTCCTTGCCGGTGACACGGAGCACTGGAGCGTCGAGATAGTCGAACGCCTGCTCCATCACCCGGGCCGAGATTTCCGAACCGATGCCGCCCTGCGGCCAGCCTTCTTCCACCGTCACCAGGCGCCCGGTCTTTTTGACCGAGGCGATGATGGTGTCGATATCGAGCGGGCGCAGCGTGCGCAGGTCGATCAGTTCCACATCGACGCCGGCAGCCACCAGCTTTTCGGTGGCCTGGGTGGCGTAGCGCATGCCCATCGAGAACGACACGATGGTGACGTCCTTGCCGGTACGGGCGATACGCGCCTTGCCGATCGGCAGCACGAAATCATCGACCTTGGGCACCATGCCCGTCGAGCCGTAGAGGATTTCGTTTTCGAGGAAAATGATCGGGTTGGGCGACCGGATCGCCGCCTTGAGCAGGCCCTTGGCGTCAGCCGCGCTATAGGGCGCGATGACGGTCAGGCCAGGAATATGCGAATACCAGGCCGAATAATCCTGGCTATGCTGGGCGCCGACACGCGAGGCGACACCATTCGGGCCACGGAACACCATTGGCGCCTTGACCTGGCCACCCGACATATAAAGCTGCTTGGCAGCAGAGTTGATGATCTGGTCGATTGCCTGCATGGCAAAGTTCCAGGTCATGAATTCCACGATCGGCTTCAGCCCGGCGAACGCCGCGCCCACAGCCAAGCCGGCAAAACCATGCTCGGTGATCGGGGTGTCGATAATGCGTTCCGGCCCGAATTCCTGCAGCAGGTTCTGGGTGATCTTGTAGGCGCCCTGATATTCAGCGACTTCTTCGCCGATCACGAACACGTCCTTGTCGCGGCGCAACTCTTCCGCCATCGCTTCGTTCAGCGCCTGACGCACGGTCATTTCGACCATTTCGACATCGGCCGGCAGATCGGGGTCATTGTCAGCGACAAACTTCGGCGCTGCCGGAACCGACAGCGAGGGCGCAGCGGCAGCGGCCTTTTCGGCGGCCACGACCGGCGCTTCGGACGGCTCCGGCGCTGTCTTGGCAACCGGCGCTTCGCTGGCAGTCTCGCCTTCGCCCAGCACCAGCGCGATTTGCGTATTGACCTTCACGCCCTCGGTGCCCTCGGCGATCAGCAGCTTGCTGACCACGCCGCTGTCCACCGACTCGACTTCCATCGTTGCCTTGTCGGTTTCGATTTCCGCCAGCACATCACCGGGGGAGACCTTGTCGCCCTCCTTGACCAGCCATTTGGACAGCTTGCCTTCTTCCATCGTGGGCGAAAGCGCAGGCATCAAGATATTGGGCATTCAACTCTCCTGCCGAAACGCCTGGGGCATCAAGCCCTGCAGACGAGCGGGAACCGCAAATTGGGTGGCGTAGCGAACCGCGCGCTGGCGCGGCATAGTCGTAAAGTCATTGCGCTCTGCGACGGCAGAACGATTGTCGATGCGGTCCAGCAGATTGAGCGCCGCGTCGGTCATCTGCGCCTGCTGCGCTTGGCGTGAAAGAGAGGCCGTGCCATCCATGATCTGCGGACCATAATAGCCAAATTGGGCATGATTACCGCCCTCGATCTGGCTCATGGTCAAACGCGGCGGCAGGTTTTTGGCCCGATCATCGTCATTGCGCCCATTGGCGACATTGTCGTTGGTGGCGCCCAGAATGGTCACCGGCACGCTCAGCGCCGATAGATCGGTATAGGGATTGCCCGTGCCAACCATGAACAGGCCCTTGATCTGGCTTTCATTGGCCGCCGCAAACATCGCCGCATAGGCCGAACCCAGCGAGTGCCCGCCGATCACCCACGCCCGTTCGCCGCTCATCAGGCTCGAAATCGTGCCATTGAGCCGCGCCTGCTGGCCAGGCAACTGCGCCACGCCACTTTCCAGCCCGATCACCCGCACCGGATGACCAGCCGCAGCCAGACTGCGCGCAAACGGCACATAGGCATCAGCACCGATAAACGCACCAGCCAGAAATACCATGCCGGTCAAGGCCGTCTCGGGGATCGGATCCACGAGATAACCGTAACTGGTCGGCAACACTTTGATATTGCTGGCGCTGACCAGCGTTCCTTCCGGCAAATCCTTGGTCTGTACCGTCCAGGCAAAATAGCCGATCGCGCCGCAAAGCAGCACGACAACAACTAAAATGATGCGCCGGAACAGTTTCAAAGCCGCCTCAACCCTTCAGGCTATTTGCATAACCGCTCAGCAACAGCCCGAGCGTGATCAGCACGATGAACGCCACCACCGTCCGCTTGTAGATCTGCAGGTGCGGCAGCGCCTCGGCCGAAACCATGCTTTCCAGCGTGCCAAACCGCAGCCAGCCGAACAGGAACAACTGCCCCAGCTTATCGGCCTTGGGCGACAGTTTCACCATCGCCACCGCTTCGCGCACCGATAGCACCAGCGAGAACAGCGCAAAGACGCCAATGACCCCAAGCAGGATCGCCATGGCCCTGCCCTACGCGCTGATCGTGATGTCGGTCCAAAGTTCCGCAGCATTGGGCTCCGGATCGTTGGTGGCAAAATCGGCGGCCTCGGTCACCAGCGCGCGGATTTCCGCTTCGATTGCCTTGAGGCTTTCTTCGGTGCCGTGCTTGGCTTCGATAATCCGCGCCTTGACCTGTTCGATCGGGTCGCGCTCCTGCCGGTACTTGGTCACTTCGTCCTTGGAGCGGTACTTGGCCGGGTCGGACATCGAGTGGCCGCGATAGCGGTAGGTCAGCATTTCAAGAATGTACGGGCCCTTGCCCGAGCGGGCATGCTCGATGGCGCGTTCGGCAGCATCATGGACCAGCCGCACGTCCATGCCGTCGACCTGTTCGCCCTGAATGTTGAACGACGCGCCGCGCTGGCTGAAATCGGTGGTAGCCGAGGCGCGCTCGATCGAGGTGCCCATGGCGTATTTGTTGTTTTCGATGATGTAGACGACGGGCAGGTTCCAGAGCTTGGCCATGTTGAAGCTCTCATAGACCTGGCCCTGGTTGGCCGCGCCGTCACCAAAATAGGCAATCGATACCGAACCATCACCCTTGTATTTGGCGGCGAAGGCCAGGCCCGTACCCAGCGAGGCCTGTGCGCCCACAATGCCATTGCCGCCATAGAAGCGATGCTCATTGGAGAACATGTGCATCGAGCCGCCCTTGCCGCGCGACAGGCCGCCGGAGCGCCCGGTCAACTCGGCCATCACGCCCTTGGGATCAAGGCCCATGACCAGCATGTGGCCGTGGTCGCGATAGCCGGTGATCTGGGCATCGACGCCCTTTTTCGAGGCCATGGTGACGCCGGTAACGACAGCTTCCTGGCCGATATACAGATGGCAGAATCCACCGATCAGGCCCATGCCATACATCTGGCCGGCCTTTTCTTCGAACCGGCGGATCAGCAGCATCTCGCGATACGCTTCCAGCTCTTGCTCTTTGGTGAATTCGGGAGAGTTCGTCTGCGTTTTGGCCTTGGTGGCCACCGCTTTACGCGCCATGAGTCACGCTCCGTATCGATGAGATTTGCCGCTACGGCCAATCTGGCCTCTGGTCCCACCATAGCGCAAGGCTTGGCAGATGAACATCCGCCATGCGACAGACAAATCAGACCCTAAAGGTCCGTAGATTCATCGATAATTGCGTTTAACTGATCTTTGGGTAATTCTGGAAGTGAACTGGACTTTGGTTTACCAGTAGCCGGATCGACCATGATGATGATGTCGTCGGCGTTCGCCATGTTGAGCAGCGCCCTGGCCCGCTCGGTGACGATATCCGGATCGATACGATCGGCGCTGAACAATGCGGCACGATGACGGTAGGCGTCGATTTCCGCCTGCAAGGCCGAAGATTGCCCCTTGAGCGCCTCGATATCCACCAGCATGGTCTTGCGGCTTTCGGTGCCATATTGGCCCCCGATGGCCGAAAAGCCCAGATAGCCCTGGAACCCCAGCAGCGCTACAGTCAGCGCCAGCGGGCGCCAGATAGCAGGACGTTTGAGACGCGTGGGCATGGGCAATAACCGGAGTTGAACCCCGGCACTATACCGCCCAAGGGTTTAACACCCGGTTTCCGCGAGCAAAATTAGGCGATCGGCGTGTAATCGATTTCAAGGAACTTGCCGACTTCCGGCACCCAGCGGTCCCGCACGAAAGCCACATGCAACGGGTGATCGTTATAGACCGTGTAGGCCGCCTGATCAGCGAATTCCATCGAGAAGCCGAAGGCATAGTCGTTCTTCGGGCTGACCTGATTGAGCTGCTCGAACTTTTCGACACCTGGAATCGTCGCCAGAATTTTGGCATCGCGCAGGAAGGATTGTTCCTCGGCAGAACCCTTGGCGTGCTTCAGCGAAAAGATGACGGAATGACGGATCATGGTTCAGCCTTCGATGCTCAAGGATTCGGTGGCGGCAATGGCGGCGACGTTGACGATGCCGCGACTGGTGGTCGATGGCGCCAGGATATGGGCCGGCTGGCGCGGACCCATCAGGATTGGCCCGACGGAGAGCGCGTTGTTCATTTCCTTGAGCAGCGTCATTGACAGGTTGGCTGCATCCAGGTTCGGGAAAATCAGCAGGTTGGCTTCGCCGCTCAGGATCGTGTCCGGAATATAGCGTTCGCGCAGTTCCTGGTTCATCGCCAGATCGCCCTGCATTTCGCCTTCGACGATCATGTCAGGCGCGACGGCTTTGAGCTTCTTGTAGGCTTCGCGCATCTTGTAGGCGCTGTCGCCATCGCGTGAACCGAAGTTGGAATAGCTCAACAGCGCCACCTTCGCCTCGATATTGAAGCGTTTGAGATGGTTGCGCGCCTGCAAGGCGATACCGACGATTTCGTCGGGGGTCGGATCGATATTGACATAAGTATCAGCCAGGAAGAACGCCCCCTTGGGCATGATCAGCAGCGACAGTGCCGAAACATCGCTGACCCCATCCTGCAGGCCGATGATCGAGCGGATATCGCGCACATGCTTGATGAACCGTCCCTGCAGGCCGCAGATCAGCGCATCGGCCTCGCCACGCTTCACCGCCAGTGCGCCGATCACCGTCGTATTGGTGCGCACGACCTGGCGTGCCGTATCCGGCGTCACGCCGTTGCGGCCGACCAGCGAATGGAACAGCGAGACATAGTCGCGGTAGCGCGGATCGTCTTCGGGGTTGATGACCTCAAAATCGATGCCGGGCTTGAGACTCAGGCCAAAGCGCTCGATGCGCGCCTCGATTACATGCGGGCGACCAATCAGGATCGGCCGGGCAATGCGTTCCTCGAGCAGCACCTGCGTGGCGCGCAACACGCGTTCGTCTTCGCCATCGGAGAAGGCGATGCGCTTGTTCTGGCCCTGCGCCCGATCCACGATCGGCTTCATCACTAGGCCGGAGCGGAACACGAAGCGGTTGAGGCTATCGTTATAGGCGTCAAAATCGGCAATCGGCCGCTTGGCGACGCCGGAGTCCATTGCCGCTCGCGCCACAGCCGGCGCAATGCGCAGGATCAGCCGCTGGTCAAACGGATTGGGAATGATGTGATCGGCACCGAACACCGCCGGCGCGCCCGACGGCGACACTTCCAGCCCCGGCTCATGCGCCAGCTTGGCAATGGCGCGGACGGCTGCCAGCTTCATTTCCTCATTGATCGTGGTCGCACCGACATCGAGCGCGCCGCGGAAGATGAACGGGAAGCAGAGAACGTTGTTGACCTGGTTCGGATAGTCGGACCGACCGGTGCAGACCATGGCGTCCGGACGCGCCGCCTTCGCAACCTCCGGCATGATCTCCGGATTGGGATTGGCCAGCGCTAGAATCAGCGGCCGTGGCCCCATCTTGACCAGCATTTCGGGTTTCAGCGCGCCCGCAGCCGACAGGCCCAGAAACACATCGGCGCCGTCGATAACTTCCGCCAGCGTCGTCGCCTCCGACTCGCGGCGGAATTGGCCGCGCCACTTGTCGTTGACGTCATTGCGCTTGTGGGTAACCAGGCCGTCCTTGTCGGCGACCCAGATGTTTTCGTACTTCGCGCCAAGTGCCACCAGCACGTTGAGGCAGGCAATGGCCGCGGCCCCTGCCCCGGAGGTACAGATCTTGACATCCTCGATCTTCTTGCCGGTCAGTTCCAGCCCGTTGAGCACCGCCGCGCCAACGATGATCGCCGTGCCGTGCTGATCGTCATGGAAGACCGGGATCGGCATCCGCTCGCGCAGCGCTTCCTCGATCTCGAAGCAATCGGGCGCGCGGATGTCTTCCAGATTGATGCCGCCAAAGGTCGGCCACAGCGGCGCCACCGCCTCGATGAACTTCTGCGGATTGATCTCGTCGATTTCCAGATCGAACACGTCGATGCCGGCAAACTTCTTGAACAGAACCGCCTTGCCTTCCATCACCGGCTTGGAGGCCAGCGCGCCGATATTGCCCAGGCCGAGCACGGCGGTGCCGTTGGAGATCACCGCCACCAGATTACCGCGCGAGGTGTATTTGAACACGTCATCCGGGTTCAGGGCGATTTCCTCGCACGGCGCGGCGACGCCGGGCGAATAGGCCAATGCCAGATCGCGCTGATTGCCCAATGGCTTGGTTGGCTGGATTTCGAGCTTGCCGGGCTTGGGAAATTCGTGGAAATGCAGCGCCGCTTCGCGCAAGGCCTTGCGCTGCTCGTTCACATCAGATGACACAGATAGTCTCCCCAACCGGCTTTTGGCGCCCTGTCGCGGAAACCCGCAACGTCGCAGCGCTGTGCGTTCGTGCCATCAAATCGGGGAGAAATAAAGGGCACATGTCGGCCCGCTGGTGCGACTAAAGTCTAAGCGGCCTGTCCGATAATGCCTTCGATGCGCTGGCGCGGCGCGTGCGTGGCGTGCAGCGCAATCGCCAGTTCGCGGAATGCTGGCGCCTTGAGCGCCGGTGCGAAGATGAAGCCCTGCGCCTGCACCACGCCATGGGCCCGCAGATACAGCGCCTGCGCCTCGGTTTCGACGCCTTCGGCCACGATTTCCGTGCCCAGATCGCGCGCCATCGCAATCAGGCCGTCCAGCACCGGCACTTGTGTGGTGCCCTCCTTGATCATGTTCACGAACACCCGGTCGATCTTGATGATATCGACGCCAAGCGTCTGCATATATTCAAGGTTCGAGTGGCCGGTGCCGGCATCGTCCATCGCCAACCGCGCACCCAGCGCATGCAATCCGGCGATCACGCTATTGGCCTGGATCGAATTGGCCAGCGGGCGACGCTCGGTGATTTCAAACACCAGTTGACGGAAGCTGACATGGGAACCGCCAAAGATCGCCTGAACGTCTTCAACGATGGTGCCATCGCGGAAATGGCCCTCGAACAGATTGATCGCCACTTTCAGGGTCGGCATCTGGCGGCACAGATCCTGCAGGTCGAACTTGACCTGCTGCATCAGCGACAGCGTCATCGGAATGGCCAGGCCAGTGACCTCGGCGTAATCGATGAAGGCACCCGGCGGCACCACTTCGCCGCTCTTTTTCTCCCAGCGGCACAGCACTTCGCAGCCCATCAATTCGCCGGTCTTGAGATTGATCACCGGCTGGTAATACGGCTTGAGTTCGCCGCGGGCGATAGCCCGCTCCAGATCGAACGCCGGCACCCGCGACCGGCGCACATATTGCAGCGCCAGGAACAGGAAGCCGCCGCTCATCAGGCAGGCCACCACGGTGAAGCTGATGTCGAGATCGGAGTAGCCAGCACGGGCAATGGCGAACGGCACCGCCGCCTCGGCCCGTAACGGCAACTCGCCGGCAAACGACTGCCCATAGATGAAATCGGCGCTGGAACTGCGCCGATCAAACGGCCCCGGGTCGCCCACCGTCAGGATCGGCGTGCCATTGGTCAGCATGATCCGCACCAGCGTCGCCACCTGCAAGCTGCCGGCCAGTGTCTGCGGATCTTGCTGCAGCAGCGGAATGAACGTTGATACCCGGCGGCTTTGCCCGAAGGCCTGGGTGATCTTGAGCGCCGGCATGGCCATGTCGCCGAATTTCACCACGGTAATGGTTTCGGTATGGCCGGGGATCGGCACGCTTTCGGAAAGCGGCGAATAAACCACCTGCCGGCCGAAAGCGTCGCAATATTGCACGCCGTCGGCGTTCTCGACCAAAACCTGCTTCATATTGAGACTGGATTCGATCTCGCGCTGCACATTGGCGGTAAAGGTTGGCGTGCACAGCGACGGGCTATCGGCCAAAATCCGCCGCAGCGCCCCAATCGCATCCTGCGTCGTTAATTCAATTTGTCCGGTTACTGTAGCAACAGCTTGTTGAATTTGATTTTTTTCGCGCTCGCGGACATATCCATCAAGCAGGTAATCCACCCCGAGAATCGGCAGGAACGCCAGAATGGCGCCCAGCAACATCAGGATATGGGAGTATCTGGACCTCAATGCGCGAATCCAAAATGCTAAGACTTCCCCCTTGAAGTAGCAGTCAGCATTTAATGGATTGTTAATGCCGGTTAACCAAACGGCAAATCTTGCCGGGTTCAGCCCGCTCTAAACGGTACGGCGGCAGAGTTTGCCGGGCCGGCACAGCGAGCGCGCGTTCTTGCCGCTGGCGGGCAAAGATGCGATATCCGCCATTGATTGGAGGCGCCTATGTCCGTGATTATTTCAATCGCACCGCAAGGGGCCGATGCCGCTGAACTGGCGCGGTTTTTCTGTGCGAACCTGTCGTCGCAATACATTTCGCATTCCGAGTTGCAGAGCATCCGCGCTCTCGCCCCTGATAAGTGGGCGCCGGACATCGAACAACAGATTACCGATGAGATCGCCGCGTGCTTGGCCCAGCCCGCGGAATTGCGATCGTCGCAGAACTGGAATGGCGTCATCCAGATGCATGATGCCGGCCGCCTCGTTGGGCTGGCGATCGTGCTTTACCAGCACGATCTGCCCAACACGTTTGGCATCTTGGAGGACGTTGTGGTGGATCAAGCGGTCCGTGGCAAAGGTTACGGCACGCTGCTCATCAACTGGCTGCTGGACGACATGAAGAAATCTTCAATTCAGCGGGCCTTTCTTGAGAGCGGACATCACAATCACAATGCACATCGCTTGTTTGAGCGTGTTGGATTTAAGCCGGCATCTGTTGTACTGATGAAGGAACTGTAACCAAGCGACCGTGATGGACCGATGAGTGAAAACCTGCGATTTGTTGCCGAATCGTCTGTCGTTTCCATTGCAGTCATCACGTTTCTGGCCGGCCTGTTCATTGTGTATCTCCGGTTTGGCAGAGTTATCGAGCGACGGATATCGCTATGGCATGATCTGGACGACCTGAACTCCTCGCAATGGTTTCAGGTTGGCGCCCTGATTGTCACCGTCATCCTGACTGAACTGATCGCCCTGGTGGTGTCATGGCGCTTCGAGGCCTTTGTCACTTTCCTGGTGTTGGTCGTCGGCCTCTCATTGTCGGCCGTGCTGTATTTTACCAGGATTACCAAACTCATCGAGGACAATGCCGTCCGGCAGGCTATCATCATGTGGTTGGCGGCGGTTCTTGCGACGATGAGCATCCTGCTGACAGTGGTCGGCCTGCAGTTTCGAACCAGCCTGGGAGCGCCGGGCTTCAACGCCGACAAGATCATCGCGTTTGCAGGACCGGTGTCCCAGTTCATCGGCATCCTGATTGCAGCTGTCATGGTCGTGTTGTCGAACCGCTTCTCTGCTGATCAGGCGGCTCGGGCCAAGGGACAGGAAACCTACCAAGGACTTGAGTTTGCTTCCGTCGAACTCTTCCGGTTTGACATCGCCAACCCAGAACTCGTCGAGGCGCTATGGTTTCCCACACTTCAGGACGGTCTCTACCATCCGCCTGCGGACAAGATTCAGAAGCATATGCTGGAACAGTATATCTGCCAGATCCTCAATCTGTTCGAAATGGCCTACCGCTTTCGCAAGGAAAATATCGTTCCCCACGACGTTTACGCCAGTTGGATCATCTGGATGTACGAACTGTGTGAAGCCGAAGCCTTTCAGCATTTCTGGCACGACGAAGAGATTGCGCCTCACTACATCGAGGATTTCCGCAAGCTGATGAACTACGGCATCGAAATCAATCGCCTTGCCGGCTTGCCTGACGAGGACGATCCGAAGTACCAGCCGCTCTGGTATGTCCGCGCGGACGCATTCTACAGGGCGGCTGCCTACTCGATAAGCCCGGAGGAACCCTGCACGTCCGCCGCGGACTGGCTGAGGAAAGGCGAACTGGTGGATGGGCCCGAGGCCGACGCGTGGTTCAAGCGGGAGGGCCTATGCATGCTCACAAAGTTCAAGGGCAGGCAGATCAAGCCTGCCCTCTAGACGCGCTTACTTCTCCGCCAGATTTGGCCTTATGTGCAGCTCGCGCAACTGCTTGGCCGAAGCCGGGGTCGGCGCGCCCATCAGCAGGTCTTCGCTCTGCTGGTTCATCGGGAACGCGGTCACCTCGCGCAGATTGTCCTCGTGCGCCAACAACATGATGATGCGATCGACGCCCGGTGCAATGCCGCCGTGCGGCGGCGCGCCCAGCTCGAAGGCGCGCAGCATGCCACCGAACTTGTCTTCCAAGTCTTCATTGGTATAGCCGGCAATCTCGAACGCCTTGCGCATGATATCGGGGCGGTGGTTACGAATGGCGCCCGAAGACAGCTCATAGCCATTGCAGACCGAGTCATACTGATAGGCATTGATGGTCAGCGGGTCCTGCGTCTGCAGCGCCTCCAGCCCGCCCTGTGGCATCGAGAACGGGTTGTGGGAGAAGTCGACCTTCTTTTCCTCTTCCATCCACTCGAACATCGGGAAATCGACGATCCAGCAGAATGCGAACTGCTCGACATCGACCAGTCCCAGATCGGTACCAGCCTTGGTGCGGGCCTCGCCGGCAAACTTGTAGAACTTCTCGGGGCGGCCACAGACGAAGAATACCGCGTCGCCATCGTCGAGACCCAGTTGGGCCTTGAGCGCAGCCGTGCGTTCTTCGCCGATATTCTTGGCGATCGGGCCGGACCCTGCCCCTTCCTTGAAGAAGATGTAGCCAAGGCCGGGCTGGCCCTCGCCCTGTGCCCAGGCGTTCATGCGGTCGCAGAAGGCGCGGCCGATCGGCTCGGCACCGGCCTTGTTCTTGGCTGGAATAGCCCAGACCTGAACCTTGGAATCGGCTTCGATCTGGCCGGCAAACACCTTGAAGCCGGAACCGGCAAAATGCTCGGTCACGGCCTGCATCTCGATCGGGTTGCGCAGGTCCGGCTTGTCCGAACCATACTTGCGAATGGCATCGGCATAGGGAATGCGCGGGAACTTCTGCGTCACGCGCCAGCCATTGGCAAATTCCTCGAACACGCCACGCAATACCGGCTCGATCGCCTGGAAGATGTCTTCCTGCTCGACAAAGCTCATCTCAATATCGAGCTGGGTGAATTCGACGGCGCGGTCGGCGCGCGCATCTTCATCACGGAAGCAGGTAGCAATCTGGAAATAGCGGTCAAAACCGGCAATCATCAGCAACTGCTTGAACAGCTGGGGTGACTGCGGCAACGCATAGAACTTGCCGGGATGCACGCGTGACGGCACCAGGAAGTCGCGGGCGCCTTCCGGGCTCGACGCAGTCAGCATCGGCGTCTGATATTCCATGAAGCCCTGCTGCACCATGCGGTTGCGCAGCGACGAGATCACCTTGGAGCGCAGTACAATATTGCGGTGCAGCCGTTCACGACGCAGGTCGAGGAAACGGTACTTGAGGCGCACATCCTCGGGGTATTCCTGCTCGCCAAACACCGGCATGGGCAACTCTGTCGCGGCACCAAGCACCTCGATGGCACGGACATACACTTCAACCGTGCCGGTCGGCAGGTTGGGGTTGATCGCTGCCGCGTCGCGCAGCTTCACTTCGCCATCGATGCGGATCACCCATTCCGAACGCACCTTCTCGGCGTCCTTGAATGCCGGAGAATCGGGGTCGATCACTGCTTGCGTCAGGCCGTAATGGTCGCGCAGATCGATGAACAACAAGCCGCCATGGTCACGGATGCGATGCGCCCAGCCGCTCAGGCGCACATTTTGCCCCGCGTCTGCCGCCGTCAAAGCGCCGCAGGTATGGGACCGATACAGATGTGATGTCATGGCGAAACCGTTGCAAAAGGCGGAAATAATCGGCGCGAAAAGCGCATGCGTTGCCCGGCTTGTCAAGCAGAGCCGGTCGATCTGAAACGCTACGTCAAAACCGCGCGTCTAACCAATTCACATTCCTTAACAAATCCCTTCTGGAGTGCGCACGTCGCACCTGTTAGGAACAAATATGGATGTTTTGGGACGGACGCCCCGCATGGACCTGATGACCTCGACCGACGCGCTGGCTGCATTTTGCGCGCGTGCCGCCGGATTTGATTTCGTGACCGTCGACACGGAGTTCCTGCGCGAAACCACCTATTGGCCCAAGCTCTGCCTGATCCAGGTGGCGACCGACGACGAAGTCGTGCTGATCGATCCGCTGGCATCCTCGCTCGATCTCAGCCCTTTCTTCGTCCTCTTGGCCAATGACAAGGTCACCAAGGTGTTCCACGCCGCCCGGCAGGACATCGAAATTTTCGTCAAGCTGACCGGCAAAGTGCCGCTTAATATCTATGACACCCAGGTTGCGGCCAGTGTCTGCGGTTTCGGCGACAGCATTTCCTATGACAATCTGGTGCGTGCCATCAGCAATGTCGAACTCGACAAGTCCTCGCGCTTTACCGATTGGTCGACCCGCCCGCTGACCGACAAGCAGCTCACCTATGCTGCCGCCGACGTCACCCATCTGCGCGATATCTATCGCGAGCTGCGCAAGCAGGTCGATGCCACCAAGCGCTGGGATTGGGTCGAAGACGAACTGGTCGTGCTGCGCAGCATTGATACCTACGTGGTCCAGCCTGAACAGGCCTGGGAACGGCTGAAAATGAAGATCAACCGGCCGCGCGATCTGGCGGCGCTCAAGGCGCTAGCCGCCTGGCGCGAAAAGCGGGCGCAGGACAGCGACCAGCCGCGCAGTCGCGTGCTGAAGGACGATGTGCTGTTTGAACTGGCGATGCAGCGCCCGACCACACCGGAAGCCTTTGAGACGCTGCGCGCGGTGCCGCGCGGCTATGGCCGCAGTTCGGCGGCTGCTGAAGTCATGGGCCTGATGCGCGTCGTCGAGGGCCTCGGCAAAACCGACCTGCCAGTGCTGCCCGAACGCTATCGCGGCCCCTCGCCGAAGGGCGCAGTCGGCGATCTGATCCGCGTGCTGTTGAAGTCGGTGGCCGAGCAGAACGGCGTCGCTGCTCGCATCATCGCCACCTCGGACGATATCGACGCGCTGGTGCTCGATGATGAGGCCGACGTCGCCCCGCTCAAGGGTTGGCGCCGCAAGCTGTTTGGCGACAAGGCGCTCGACATCAAGCACGGTCGTGTCGGCCTCGTGGCAACCCGCAAGGGCATTATCGAATTTGCGGTGAAAGCCGAAGCGGCCGAGTAACGTTCGTTTGGCTGACAAGCAACTGGTACTCCCCTTCGGATCAGCATAAACTGAATGGGCCGCAGAACCGGGACCGACATGCCTAATCTTGGCCGCAACGAATTGCTCATTGAATTGCGCGCGCTCAAGCCCGATCTTGAGAAGCAGGGCATCACTCGGGTCAGCCTATTTGGCTCGCGCGCTAGAGCCGACAACCGACCGGACAGCGATATCGACCTGATAATAGAAGTCGAGCCCGATCAAAAATTCTCGCTTCTGGATATCGTAGGCGTTGGCCAAAGTATCGAAGACCGGCTTGGTCTACCTGCCAACATATTCATGCGTCGCAGCCTGACGCCGGACTTCTTGTCATCCATGCGTTCCGATTTGGTGACGGTTTTCTGATGGAAGACCGCGCAACATATCGCCTGCAAGACATCAAGCAGAGCATCGTCCACATCAGAACATTGCTGCGTCATAAGACGTTTGCTTCAATGTACGAGGACGCTGCGACTCGGGCAGCATTTGAGCGTTTTCTGGAGATTCTGAGCGAGGCATCGCGCCATGTGCCCGATGATCTGAAAGCGTCCCACGGCCCTGATATACCTTGGCGTCAAATAGCCGATCTTGGCAATGTTTTGCGCCACGCCTATCATCGTACTGACGCCCAAGCACTTTGGTCAGTTTATGAAGATGACCTTACGCCGCTCGAAGAATCGATCGACGCGATGCTTTTGGCCGTCGCTAAGCCGCCTGAGGGCTAGTTGAACACCTGGATTGATGAGAACTTGAACCCAGCGAGGCCAGCAAACTGGTCCAGCCGGCCACGCAGATGTTCGCCATCCAGAAAAGCCAGGTCCTGCGGCAGGCAGAGCATGAGTGCAGGGCCATCAACCTTGAAGCTGATGCGCGGCAAGATGCCGGGCATGGCGGCCGACATCGGGTAGGCGACACGGAACAGCGCCCCGATCAGGCGAGCGCGCGCATTGCCTTCGGCACCCGCCAGAGCCTGGAATGGCGACAAGCCGCCCTTGCTCTTTATCCCGCCATAGCGCACGGCGATTGCCTGCGCGAGAAATGCCCTGCCAGGATGGTCAACGCCAGTCAACGAGCCATAGGCCACGGCATCAACGCTTTGCGGCCCCCGATAGTCGGGGTGCGAACGCCAGCCGATATCGGCCAGCATGCACGCAACTTCACGCAGGCGCTTGTCAGCGGCGGTTTCGGCTACGTTAGCGGCAGCGAGATAGCCGGCGGTGAATTCGACCAGATCGCCGGCATGGGCTGGCGAGCGAGACCGCAGCACCGAAAGCTCTTCGGCCGCCTGTAGCAGTGGGTCGATCGTCTGTTCGCGCTTGTCGAGCATGCCGAACAGGTAGCCTTCGCGCACGCCGAGCGCCGAGAACACCACATTGCCGAACTTGCCCATCTTGAGCACTTCACTGAGCACCGCAGCGCCATAGGGCACCAGCTCGCGGCGCGATGAACTGACGTTTTCGGAGCCGGGATATTTATTGCCACCAGCGACGATCTCGTCGCAGAGCGCGATCATGTCATCGGCCGGCACGATATAATGCTGGACCATATGCAGCGGGTAATCGCGTTGGATCTGGTGCAGCTTGGCCAGCGAGCGCCAGGTGCCGCCAATGGCCGCAAACGAGCCGCCTGCCCGGCCCTTGTCCAGCGCCGAGCCCTTGAGCCGGTCGCGGACGATCGCCGGCGCCTTGGAAGCCGCGCCACCGGTATCGTCCTGCAGCCGGATCACCCCCAACTCGTGGGTTTCGCCATCGGTATCGGCTTGATCCAGAATGCTGGACAACTCAAGGCTGCCGCCGCCGAGATCGCCAATCATGCCGTCAAAATCGGGAATCCCAGCGACCACGCCAAGCGCCGCAAAATGGGCCTCCTGCTCGCCACTCAGCACATGCACCTTGGAATCCATGATCGCCTCGACGGCGTCGACGAATTCCTGCCGGTTGCTCGCCTCCCGCACCGCGGAGGTGGCCAGGATATGCACCTTGCCGGCGCGCATCATCCGCGCCACCAGCTCGAACCGCTTGATCGAGGTCAGCGCCCGCGCCACGTTGTCGTCAGCCAGCCGCCCGGTGGCCGCCATGCCGCGCCCCAGCGCGCACGCGGCCTTTTCGTTGTAAAGCGGCGTCAATGATCGCGCATGACGCTCATAAACCACCAGACGCACCGAATTTGAGCCGATATCGAGCACGGCGACAGGCTTGGCTCCCTTGATTCGCCCCTGTGCCGTTGGATCGGCATCTACGCCCCAGAATTGATTCAATCGATACCCTCGTCGCCCTCATGCGTGCCAGCGCTGCCGCGGCCAGACAAGGAGGGGTTGGTCATGAAATAGTCGTGCGCGTTGAACGGCTCCTCGCCATCCTTCAGCCGCACCCGATGCGAACTGCCATCCGGAAGCACTTCCCAGCTTTGCTGATTGTCGCGCAGATAAGCAACGAGGATGCGGTCGAGAATTTGCTTATGCACGGTCTTGTTGAGGATCGGCACCATCACCTCGACGCGGCCATCCAGGTTCCGCTGCATCAGGTCGGCGGAGGAAATATAGACCCGCGCCTGTGGCGACGGCATCGGCGCGCCACTCCCGAAGCAGTAAATACGGCTATGCTCAAGGAAACGGCCAACGATCGACTTAACCCTGATATTGCTGGAGAAACCAGGAATATCAGGCCGCAGGCAACAGATGCCACGCACGATCAGATCGATCTGCACCCCGGCCTGGCTGGCGCCATAGAGCGCATCGATGATTTCGGGATCAACCAGCGAATTCATCTTCAACAGAATGCTGGCTGGCTTGCCCTCTTTGGCGAACCCGATCTCGCGATTGACGTTGTCGATCAGCGTTTGCCTTAGGTTCACCGGCGATACGGCGATGGTTTCCAGCTCCGTCGGACGGGCATAGCCGGTGATGAAATTGAACACGCGGGCAACATCGCGCGTGATCGACGGATCGATGGTGAAATAGCTGAGGTCGGTATAAACCTTGGCGGTAATCGGATGATAATTGCCGGTGCCGATATGGCAATAGCTGACCAGCTTGCCCTTTTCGCGCCGCACCACCTGGCTCAGCTTTGCATGGGTCTTCAGTTCGATGAAGCCGAACACCACCTGCGCCCCGGCCCGCTCCAGATCGCGCGCCCAGCGGATATTGGCCTCTTCGTCAAACCGCGCCTTGAGCTCGACCAGGCACGTCACCGACTTGCCGGCTTCTGCCGCAATCACCAATGCCTTGATAATCGGGCTGTCGGCGGACGTGCGATACAGCGTCTGCTTGATCGCCACCACCTCGGGGTCGCGCGCCGCCTGCATCAGGAATTGCGCCACCACGTCAAAGGTTTCGAATGGATGGTGGACCAGCAGATCCTTGGCGCGGATGGCGGCAAAGCAATCGCCGTTGTAATCGCGGATACGCTCCGGGAAGCGCGCGTGATAGGGCGGGAACTTCAAATCCGGGCGGTCGATGTCGCAAATCTTGCTGGCATCGGCGAGGCCAAGAAAGCCATGTACTTCAAAGATATCGGCATCCTTGACCCGCAATTGCTCGCTGATCTGACGCTTGAGCGCACGCGGCATCGAGCTTTCGATTTCCAGTCTGATCACCTGGCCGCGGCGACGCTGGCGTAGCGCACTTTCATATTCGATCACCAGATCGGCGGCTTCGTCGTCGATTTCGATTTCACTGTCGCGGATCAGCCGAAATGCACCCGAACCGACCACTTCATGGCCAGGAAACATCTTGTGGAAGAACAGCTTGACCAGCGTGTCGATGGTCACGACTTCCGAGCGGCCTTCCGAAACCAACCCGTTGGGCAGATTGATGAACCGGTCGAGATTGCCCGGAATACGCACCAGCGCCGTGAGCGGCAAATCGCTGTTCGGGCGTTTCATTTCGAAGGCCAGTGCCAGCCCGAGATTGGGAATGAACGGGAACGGATGCGCCGGATCGACGGCAATCGGGGTCAGGACGGGGAAGATTTCCTCTCGGAACAGGCGCTGCAGATAATTGACCTGATCCACCGTCAGGTCGTTTTCCTCGTGGATGACCACGTTCTGCTCGAACAGCGCCTCGCGCACCGTTTGCCACTGGTCCTGTTGTTCCAGTTGCAGGTGCTGGGCGAGCGTGGCGATCTCATCAACCTGTTCGGTCGGGGTCAGCCCGTCGGCGCTCTGCTTGGTCAGGCCGGCGCGCATCTGGCCCTTCAGGCCAGCCACCCGCACCATATAGAATTCATCGAGATTGTTGGCCGAGATCGATACGAATCGCAGCCGCTCCAGCAGCGGATGCGCCTCGTTGCCGGCCTCTTCGAGCACGCGCATATTGAACTGCAGCCAGCTCACCTCGCGGTTGACGAAGCGTGCCGGGCTGCTGCGCAGCGCCTCGATATCAGGGACGCTCACATCACCATCGCCAATCTCGCTCATCTCATTCATCGTCTTCGCTCTCAAACTCTGTCTTCGTATCGCCGCGCGCTACCCTGCGGCGGCCCAGCGCTTCTGCTGCAATGCTGCGGGTAATCGCGGTCTTTTCCGAAAGCGCCAGCCGGTCCATCAAATCGACAAGACCAGCGGCCTCCTCGGCAGACCGTTCCATGCGCGCCACCACATAGGCCACGATCTTGGGATCGACGGCCACCTGACGATCCGCAAACAACTTCACCAACATCTGTGACAATTGAATGTCGTCGGTTATGGCCACGTTGAACATGGCCGCACGGCGGGCACGGGAGCGCACGTCGTCGGTTTGATAGGGCCACTGGGCAATATCCTGCTGCGCCGTCAGCAACAGCTTGCGCCCGTCGCGCATGCTCTGGTTCAGCAGATGAAACAGCGCCGCTTCGGAATAGCCCGGGCCATCCACATTTTCGATAATGGCCGGAGCGCTGCCGCCCTGCGTCGCCAGTGCTTCGAGGTCATTGGCTGCCAGAAACACCGCGCCCGACAGATCAGCGAAAATCCGCGCCAGATGCGATTTGCCCGATTTGGCCGGTCCAACGATCAACGTGATCGGATCGGCCCAATGGGCAAAGCCCAGCACCCTTCCGTGCGCCAGCCGATTGCCCTCACCCACCAGAAAATCGGCCGCCGCCAGCGCCGGCGTATGCCCAAGCTCAAGCGCGAGCTGACCGCGCGCCCCGACGGGCGCCGCTTCGTCGTTGCGCGCCTCAGATCCCGCTGCCACCCTGGCCACCATTCTGTCCAATATAGAGCGAACTTGCCTTGTACTTGCCCAGGCCATAGCGAACCAGCACACCGCCGATCGCCGCCAGCGGCACCGCCAGCAGCAGTCCGACGAAGCCGAACAAGGCCCCGAACGCCAGCAGTGCGAACATCAGCCAAACCGGGTTGATGTTGATGCTGGAGCCGACCAGCTTGGGATAGAGGATATTACCCTCAATGAACTGCCACCCCATGAAAATGGCGCAGACGGCCACGACCATCCAGTAATTGGGCCAGAACTGCACGATGGCGATACCCACCGACAGCGCAAACCCGACGGCAAAGCCAACAAAGGGAATAAAGCTGAGCAGGCCGCCGATCAGGCCGACCGCCAGACCAAAATTGAGCCCGAGAATACTCAGCGCCGTTGCATAAAACGCCGCGTCGATCAGCAGCACGCCGCCCTGCCCGCGCAGCACGCCGGCCATGGACTTGTCGATGTCCCCGAGAATGCCGTTGACCTCGTTGCGGTACTGCGGCGGAATCAATTCCTGCAGGCCCCGGACCATGCCCTCCCATTCCAGCAGCAGGTAAAATGCCACAACGGGCGTCAGCAGCGTAAAGCCGATCACCCCCGCGCCCGTCAGACCGATATTGACCAGTTCGGCCGGCAGCGTGGCGATAAAGCCGAGCGCCTGCGTGGTAATCCCGGTAATGCTGGTTTGCAGTTGTGCGGCCCGTTCAGGGCCGAGCCAGGCATTGATCTCTGGCGACCATTTGGTGATCAACGCCTGCAAGGCCGTGACATAACCCGGCAGGCGCTGGATCAGCCCGATGATCTGCTGGCCGATCAGCGGCACCAGCATGAAGAACAGGCTGAAGATAATGGTGATGACGCTGAGCAGCACCACGGCGGTGGCCAGGCCTCGGCCGAATTTCCAGCGCTGCAGCTGATTGACCAGCGGGTTGAGCAGGTAGGCCAGCGCCGCCCCGACCACGAACGGCAGCAGGATGCCGCGGAACAGCCAGAGCAGCAGGACCAGCACCACAAAGAACGCGATCCAGATCAGGACTTGATTTCGCAGTGTCATGCAGTGGGCGACCCTTGCGTCGGTGTAGTGGAGAAGCTATCAGGCCTGTTATCGGTCAGTTCCGGAAAGTTCAACCGCTTAAAGTCTTTCCGTTCCGGCCAGCTCCATGTTTCCCAATTGGCATCGAGGCCCATGTCCGACCCGCAAAACCTGCCATCAAACGGCCTGTCATACAAGCAGGCCGGTGTCGACATCGATGCCGGCAATGCGCTGGTTGAAGCCATCAAGCCCGCCGTGCGCTCGACGCGCCGGCCAGGCGCCGACGGCGAAATCGGCGGCTTTGGCGGACTGTTTGACCTCAAGGCGGCAGGCTTTATCGATCCTGTGCTGGTTGCGGCCAATGACGGGGTCGGCACCAAGCTGAAAATCGCCATCGATACCGGCAATCATTCCACCATCGGCCAGGACCTGGTCGCGATGTGCGTCAATGACATTATCGTGCAGGGCGCCGAGCCGTTGTTCTTCCTCGATTATTTTGCCACCGGCAAACTCGATGTCGAACAGGGCACCGCCATCGTCGCCGGTATTGCCGAAGGCTGCCGCATTGCCGGCTGTGCCCTGCTGGGCGGCGAAACCGCTGAAATGCCCGGCATGTATCACGGCAAGGATTATGATCTGGCAGGCTTTGCCGTCGGCGCTGCCGAACGCGGCACCTTGCTG
Source organism: Devosia sp. (assembly GCF_039927955.1). Lineage (GTDB taxonomy): Bacteria > Pseudomonadota > Alphaproteobacteria > Rhizobiales > Devosiaceae > Devosia. The sequence goes on from NZ_JBDSUA010000004.1 coordinate 25,605, forward strand.
CCCCGCGCCGATATCGCCGCCGGCGACACACTGGTCGCCGTCGCCTCGTCGGGCGTACACTCCAACGGCTATTCGCTGGTCCGCAAGATCGTCGAAGTCTCGGGCGTTGATTGGTACATGGATGCGCCGTTTGCGCCCGGTCGCACCCTGTCCGAAGCGCTGCTCACCCCAACTCGCATCTACGTGAAGCCGCTGCTCGCCGCGCTCAAGGCTGGCATCGCTATCAAAGCGATGGCCCACATCACCGGCGGCGGCTTTATCGACAATATTCCGCGCGTTCTTCCCGATCATCTCGCCGCGCACGTTGATCTCAATGCCCTCACCGTTCCAAAAGTGTTCGGCTGGCTGTCCCGCGTCGGCGGCATGGAAGAGCGCGAAATGCTGCGCACTTTCAACTGTGGCGTCGGCATGCTGGTCGCCGTGTCGCCTGAAGACGCGCAAAAGCTCGTCGATAGTCTGACAGCCAATGGCGAAACCGCCTCGATTGTCGGCAAGCTCACCGAACGCACCGGCGAGCCGGTGACCTTCGAAGGCGCGCTCAACCTGTGATCAAGAAGCGCGTCGCCATCCTGATTTCCGGACGCGGCTCGAATATGAGTGCGCTGATCGACGCCGCCAAAGCACCTGACTACCCGGCAGAAATCGTTGGCGTCCTCTCCAATCGCGCGGCGGCGCCGGGCCTGGCGGTCGCTGCCAGCCATGGCATCGCCACCGCCGCACTGGCCCAAAGCAAGTTTCCCAGCCGCGACATGTTCGAGGATGTGATGACCCAGACGCTGGAAAGCTGGGACGTCGATCTGGTCTGCCTTGCCGGCTTCATGCGCATTCTGGGCGACGATTTCGTCAACCGCTGGGCCGGGCGGATGATCAATGTCCATCCATCGCTTCTCCCTCTGTACAAGGGCCTGGATACCCACGCCCGAGCAATCGCGGATGGCGCCAAGGTCAGCGGCTGCACGGTGCATTTCGTTACGCCCGGGCTCGATGAAGGCGCACCGATCCTGCAGGCCGAAGTGCCGGTGCTGGCCGGTGATACATCCGACACCTTGGCCGCGCGTATCCTGATAGAGGAGCACCGCATCTACCCGCAGGCGCTGCGGATGCTGGCCCTTGGTCAGGTTAGCGGCATTCCGACCGGCTAAACACACCCACCGCGTTGATTAATGTCCCGCCGTGCCCCCAATCTTCATGGCCATAACCAATCTTGATCGCAGCCATTGTCAAAATCGGTTCGACCTTTGTTCTCCTTCGCCCTAGCGTGCGGTTGAAAACAGGGGAATCAGATGAAATTTGGATATTGGGCGCTGATCATCGGACTGGGCGCAGTCTGGGGCTGCTCGTTCATGTTCAATGCCGTACTGATCCGCGAGATCAGCCCGCTCTGGGTGTCGGCTGGCCGGGTCACCATCGGCGCTGCGATCTGCTGGGTCTATTTCGCCGCGACCCGCCGCACCCTGCCCCGCGATCCAAAACTGTATCCGCAGTTGCTGCTGCTCGGCATCCTCAACTATGCCATCCCGTTCGCTCTGTTCCCGTTCGCCGAACAGCATGTCGCCAGCTCGCTGATCGGCGTCATTAACGGGCTGACGCCGATGACCACGGTGATCATTTCCCAGTTCTGGCCCGGTGGTGAAAAGGCCACCTGGAACAAGATCATCGGGGTGCTGATCGGCTTTGCTGGCGCCATGCTGCTGGCGTCGCCATCCTTCGGCACCGGTGGTTCCACCGAAATCATCGCTCTGCTCGCGGCTCTGCTCGCCACCTGCTGCTACGCCCTGACCCTGAACTATGCCCGCCGCTTCAAGGGCGTCGATTCCGCCACCATCGCCTCAAGTTCGCTGACCGGCGCGGCGCTGGTGATGATCCCGATCGCCTTCCTGTTCTCGGGCATGCCGGTGATCACGCGCGTCGAAACCTGGGGGGCGCTGTTCGGCATCGGCATCTTCTCCACCAGCTTCAGCTTCCTGCTGGTCTATTGGCTGCTGCCCCGCGTCGGCGCCACCAACCTGTCGCTCAACACCTTCATCACCCCGATCTCGGCGATCCTGCTCGGCGTGCTGGTGCTGCACGAAGGCTTCCTGCCCGTCCACATGGCCGGCATTCTGGTGATTTTCCTGGGATTGGTGTTCATCGATGGGCGCCTGGTCAAAGGCCTGCGGCGGGCGCCGGCCTAAGAAACACCCGCGGCGTCATTCCCGCGCAGGCGAGAATAACGCCGTGGAAGGAAATGCCGCGCTACTCGATCCCCAGCTTCTTCTTCATCAGATCGTTGAGCGCCTGCGGGTTGGCTTTGCCACCCGAAGCCTTCATCGCCTGACCGACAAACCAGCCGATCATCGTGGGCTTGGCCAGCACCTTGGCCACCTGATCCGGGTTGGCGGCGATGATTTCGTCGATGATCGCCTCGATGGCGCCAGTATCGGTCACCTGCTTCAGGCCGCGCCGCTCGACCAGCTCAGCCGGATCGGCCGCCTGCTCGTCGGTGATGATCAGCGCCAGCACGTCCTTGGCGATCTTGCTCGAAATCGTGCCGTCGGCAATCAGATCGACAAGGCCGGCGATCTGGCTTGGGGTAACGTGGGTTTCGGCAAACGACACGTTGGTGGTGTTCGCAAACGCCGACAGGTCACCCATGATGATATTGGCAATCGCCTTGCCATCACGCGACTTGCCGCCGAACTTCACCGCAGTTTCGTACCAGTCAGCCGCCTCTCGATCGAGCGTCAACACCATCGCGTCATAGGCGGACACGCCGTATTCGCTCATGAACCGGGCCTGCTTTTCGTCCGGCAATTCCGGGATATGCGCGGCCAGATCAGCGATGAACTGGTCGTCGAATTCGAGCGGCAGCAGGTCGGGATCGGGGAAGTAGCGATAATCGTGCGCCTCTTCCTTTGAGCGCATCGACCGGGTTTCGCCCAACTTGGGGTCGAACAGCCGGGTTTCCTGATCGATCTTGCCGCCATCCTCGAGAATATCGATCTGGCGACGGGCTTCGTATTCAATCGCCTGCCCGGCAAACCGCACCGAGTTGACGTTCTTGATTTCACAGCGCGTGCCGAACTCGCCGCCCGGCTTGCGCACCGAAACGTTGACGTCGGCGCGCATCGAGCCCTGCTCCATATTGCCGTCGCACGTGCCCAGATAGCGCAGGATAGTGCGCAGCTTGCTCAAATAGGTCTTGGCTTCCTCGGACGAGCGCAGGTCCGGCTTGCTGACGATTTCCATCAGCGCCACGCCGGAGCGGTTCAAATCGACAAAGCTCATGTTCGGGTGCTGGTCGTGGATCGACTTGCCGGCATCCTGCTCCAGATGCAGCCGCTCGATGCCGATCTCGATCTCGCCATCGGCCCCCATGTCGAGGAACACCTTGCCCTCGCCCACGATCGGATCCTTGAACTGGGATATCTGATACCCCTGCGGGAGATCGGGATAAAAGTAGTTTTTGCGGTCAAACACCGAGCGCTTGTTGATCACCGCCTTCAGACCCAATCCGGTCCGCACGGCCTGCCGTACGCATTCCTCGTTGATCACCGGCAGCATGCCGGGCATCGCTGCATCAACGAACGACACGTTGGAATTGGGGGCATTGCCGAACTTGGTCGAGGAGCCGGAGAACAGTTTGCTCTCCGAGGTCACTTGCGCGTGCACTTCCATGCCGATGACAACTTCCCAGTCGCCGGTCGATCCCTTGATGAAGCTCTTGGGGTTGGGCGTACGCGTATCGATGAGGCTCAATTGATGGTCCTTGGGCTCGGCGGAATATGCGTAAACGCATAGTGCGAAGGGCAGCCGGACGCAATGGGTTAGGCTTCATTCCGGGTGGCGCAGCCTGCCCTACTCGTCGTCGGCAATGGCGCCCAGAAACGGCGACAACAGCTTTTCCAGCCGCACGCTCGTGAACGCCTCGTGGCTGCTCCGCCCATCGGGGCGCATCGCCAGAATGTGGTAGCCCTGCTTTTCGTAAAACTTCACCGCCCGGACATTGTCGGCCGGGGTTTCGAGCTGCACCCGGTCGGCACCCGCCAGCTCGATCATTGATTCCATCCGGCGCAGCAGCATCGAACCGATGCCGTGGCTCTGCAGTTCGGGCACCACGAACAGGAACGGGATATAGGCCCGCCCGCCAGCACGCGAGCACCAGCCGACCACCACGCCGCCCACTTCGGCGACGATGATGCGGTTGAGCGTTTCAGCAATCGCCTGCGAAAGCCTCGTCGCTTCGGCCTGCCGCATGCCCGCCCGTTCGGTCAACATGGGCAGAATGCTGGTCTCCCAGGCGCGGAAGCCGATCTCGGCCAGGCGCCTCGCATCGCCCTGTTCCGCCTTACGGATACTGACCGCCTGCATGCAATCCTCCGCTATTTGGCGCGCCGCGCCGCAATGATGCCCTTCTCGTAATTGACGTTCCAGTCGATCAGGGTCCGCCACACAAGTTCGGCCTGATCTTCATCGAGATCAAGAGCCAAACTGCGTTCGCGCACCCGCGAAATTACCGCCTCGATCCGCGCCACGTCGCGCGCCTCGTGCGGATCGGTCTTGATCTCTGCCATCCGCGTCACGTAGCGGTGCCGTTCGGCAAACAGCGCCAGCAGTGCCTGATCGACCCGGTCGATTTCGACCCGTACGTCATCCTTGGAAATGCATTCGGCAGGCAATTTGCTCACGGTTCGGTCCATTCAAGCTAGCATATCGTTGTTGCTGGTTTGCACCGGCTGGCGGCCATTTTCAACACCAACCTTGGCGCGATCTGGATCGGCACGATCAACAGCGCTATCCTTGCGCCATGTCTAGCAAGTCCGAGACCCTTTAGCGCCCCGTCCAATTGCGACGGGGCATGACGAACCAGGCTTCTGCCAAGCGCGATGCTGGCGGTTGCTCGTGTTTGTGCGCGGGTCTGTGCCAGACTTTGGCCGCCCGCCTATCGGGCCTACAGTCAAATGGATATTTCCAGAAACGAACAGCGGGTGCTGCACGCCCTCGCCCAGGGCGGCCGCATTGCGCTGCTCAAGAACGATCAGGGCAAAGCCATCGGCCTTGAATTTTTCAACCGCGAAGGCTGGCTGATGAGCAATTGCGACTTGGCGTTGTTCAAGAAGCTCAAGGCCAAAAAGGCGATCAAGTCCTCCGGCGGCCAGCCTTATCGCATCACGCGCCGGGGGCTGGAACTGGTACGTAGCGAAACCGACAATCGCTGATCGGACTCGGCGGTTTGGGCAGCACATGATGCCGCCTGAACCGCCCCGCACGATTCCGAAACTTTGGCGAACGCCGTTACGTTCATGCATCAACCCATTTTGGGTCGGGATGGGCCAAGCATGACCAGCAATTACCGCCTCGGCGCTCTCTTCTGGCTGCTGACAGTCGAATTTTTCATTGCCCAGTTCATCGCCCAGGCGGCGTGGCCGGGCTATTCGATGCTAACCAATGACATCAGCCTGCTCGGTGTCACCACCTGCGGCACTTACATCAATCCCGCTCCAGCCGGCATCATGCCGGTCTGTTCGCCGCTCAGCCTGGTGTTCAACGCCGGAATGGCGATCAATGGCCTGCTCGTGGTGCTCGGCGCCCTGCTCACGCGCCGCTTCTGGCCCAGAGGCAGGCTGACGACGCTGGCGCTCTGGCTGATAGCCATCGGCGGCGACGGCTCCATGCTGGCGGGCATTTTCCCACTCAATACTATCCTGCTGCTGCACGTCATCGGCGCGCTGCTGGCGCTCGGCGTTGCCGCACCCGGCTTCTTCGTGCTGGCGAAAGTGATGTGGAACACCAACCGGACTTTTGCCATCTGCACCGTGCTCACCGGCGTCATCGCGCTGGTGGCATTCCTGCTCTATGCCTCAGGCAATTATCTGGGAATCGGGCGCGGGACTATCGAGCGCCTGTCCGCGTGGCCCTATACGGTCTGGTACATGGTCACTGGCGCGCTGATCTTGGCAGGAGGTCTAAGGCCCACCACCTGATTTTGCAGTCGACACCCTCCCCCTTGCCGGGAGGGATCAAGGGAGGGGGACGAGAGCCCGCGTCTACCAAGAGGAGCCAGATCGAGAATGCGGCCAATCAGTGCTTGGTCACTTCGCTGAGCGCCGCTGCGATGTGTTCCCATTCCTGCGACACGCTGGCGGTTGCCCGCTTCTTGCCGGCGCGGCGATACCAGTAGTCGGCATTGCCCATATCAGCCTCGATCCAGTGCATCAGTGCGTGGATCCAGTCGAACTGCTGCACGCCTTCCATCGCCTGCACGATGGTGTGCGCCTGCTCCCATTCGGGGCCGACGCGCAGGCCGCCCTTCTTGAGCCACCACAGCGCCTGCAGCGGCTTGCTCAAATCCTTGGGCGGCTCGGACCAGTCGAGCGTGGTGAAAATATCGGTGGCCATCGGTGAATTTCCTGTCGGCCCGGATGCCGCCCGTGGCGGCATCACAACCAGTTTCAATTTATGCATGTCCGCCACGTAATGCGGAACTGCCCGCTAATCAAGTGGCGGGCAGCAGCAGGGTTACCACCACTGCTTGGGCGAAAAGTCCATATTGGCACTGCGCTCGATGACGCGGGCAGCGGCAAACAGCGTCTCTTCATCGAACGGCTTGCCGATCAGTTGCAGCCCCAGCGGCAGACCCTTGCCGTCCTTGCCCGCAGGAACTGCAATGCCCGGCAGACCCGCCATGTTGACCGTCACGGTGAACACGTCGTTGAGGTACATCTTGACCGGATCGGAGTTCATGTCCTCGTCGCCGATGCCGAACGCCGCCGATGGCGTCGCCGGCGTCAGCACCGCATCGACCCCATCATTGAAGGCAAGCTCGAAGTCGCGCTTGATCAGCGTGCGCACTTTCTGGGCCTGCACATAATAGGCGTCGAAATAGCCGGCGCTCAAAACATAGGTGCCGATCATGATGCGACGCTTCACTTCGCGACCGAAGCCAGCCGCACGGCTGAGTTCGTACATGTCGGTGATATCCTTGCCCGAAACCCGCAGGCCATACTTCACGCCGTCATAACGGGCGAGGTTGGACGAGGCTTCGGCCGGCGCCACGATGTAATAGGCCGGCAGCGCATATTTGGTGTGCGGCAGCGAAATGTCCTTGATCGTCGCGCCTTCGGCACGCAGCCAATCCAGACCCTGCTGCCACAGCTTTTCGATCTCGGCCGGCATGCCGTCCATCCGGTATTCGCGCGGCACGCCAATGGTCAGGCCCTTGACGCCGCGTTCGACTGCCGCGGCAAAATCCGGCACTGCCAGATCGACACTGGTGGAATCCTTGACATCAAATCCGGACATCGAGGTCAGCATCAGCGCCGCATCCTCGACCGTACGGGCAATCGGCCCGGCCTGGTCGAGCGATGACGCGAACGCCACCACGCCCCAGCGCGAGCAACGCCCATAGGTTGGCTTGATGCCCACGGTGCCGGTGAACGCCGCCGGCTGGCGGATCGAACCGCCGGTATCGGTTGCGGTGGCCCCGGCACACAGCCAGGCTGAAACTGCCGCCGCCGAACCACCGGACGAGCCGCCCGGCACGAGGTCCATGTTCGAACCCTCAGCCTTGAACGGGCTGATCACTGGGCCGTAATACGAGCTTTCATTGGACGAGCCCATGGCGAACTCATCCATGTTGAGCTTGCCCAGCATCAGCGCACCGTCGCGCCACAGATTGGCGGTAACGGTGGATTCGTATTCCGGCTTGAAGCCATCCAGAATGTGGCTCGCGGCCTGCGTGTGTACGCCCTTGGTGCCGAACAGATCCTTGATGCCAAGCGGCACGCCTTCCAGCGAACCGCCGGTTCCAGCGGCCAGTTTGGCGTCGCTGGCCTTGGCCATATCGAGCGCCTGCTCCTCGGTCACCGCCACATAGGCGTTGAGCTTGGGATTAGCTGCAGCGATCGCGCCCAGATAGGACTTGGTCAGCTCGGTCGAGGTAAAGTCCTTGGCCTTCAGGCCCTTGCGGGCGGCGGCCAGGCTCAGTTTGTTCAGTTCGGTCAACGGGGTAACTCGCTCAGATTATCGCAGCGGTGGTAAAGCGTAATGCCGGCAGGCATCGGAATGGGGGCAGTCGCAACATCCTGCGCCGGCGCATCAGCAGGCAGATCGGCGTCAGACACTTCGCCGCCACCCTTTTGCGCATACATGGCATCGCTCATCGACGATACCTGGATGGTGTCGTCATTATAAGCGCCGATGGCCAGGAGATCGGGATACACCTGCCCCGGAATTTCGCACACCGCCTGCACCAGCGTGAACGCATTGCCCGGCTTGGTTTTCACGTCAAAGAAATTGCAGTGATATTCCAGGCTCTGGATGCCGCCATCAAAGGTCAGCGTCAGGAAATCCATGTCGTTATAGGCGTCGAGCCCCTTGGTCTCCAGCGCCTTGCAGGCAGCCGGGTCCGACACGTAAACCTTGTCCTGCGGCACTGGATCGGTCTGGGCCAAAGCCGGACCAGCCGTCAGGCTCAATGCCAAAGCCGCGACACTGATGCGGATGCTAGTCGCCATAGACCAGATCCTTCGGCTTGATCGCTTCGCATAGCGTGTAAATGCCGGCAATGCTGTCGGTGTCCGGCACATAACCGGTCATGCCTTCACGCAGGGAAATGATCTGCACCTTGGCCGGCGGGGTTTCGACCGTATCGCCATTGCTTTCGTTGATACCCATGGAATCATGGCTCACCACGACCTGATCGAGAAAATCGAGATCGTAGCCAATGCAGCGCGCCGTCGAATAGAGATCGACATCGGTCGGATCGTTATCCGCCATCGGCGACACGCCCGTCGTCTGATTGAGGAACGAGCAATACGATTCGCTCATCCACACGCCCAGCCTGGGTGCCACGGCGCGAGCCTTGAGATCAAACAGCGCCTGATGAATGTCGGCGCCCTTGGTCTTTGCCTGTTCGCAAAGCTTCATGTCCGAAACATAAACCGCGTCATAGACATCGGCCGCCATGGCCGAACCGACAGAAGCAAGCATCACGGCAGCAACGAGAATCGATTTCATGCGGTTTGCTCACTCAAGATTGGCTTTTCAAAAAACGCCGACCACTCACTGTCGGGATAATCCAGAAATGGCCCGCGGACGGCGTAACCCGCGCGCGTATAAAGCCGATGGGCCTCCGCCATGCCGTCGCCCGTCCCGGTCTCCAGCATCAGCGTCTTCACTTTGCGCTCGGCCGCCACGTGCTCGATTGCGGCCAGCAGCGACGAGCCGACCCGCTGTCCGCGAACGGTCGGGTCCGTATACATCCGCTTGACCTCGGCCAGGCCGTCGCCGTGCACCTTGAGGGCTCCCATGCCCACCGCCCTACCGGTTTCATCGCGCGCCACGAACAGCGTGGTATCGCTACCCGCCATCTGCTCGACCGTCATCTTGAACTGGAATTCGAGCGGCGACAGCGGCAACAGATGCGCATTCAGCGCGGCGACAAGCCGGCGCACATCATCCTGCAAGGGCGTCTCGATGGCGACGGAAACCGCCATGGCCTACTCCACCACCTTCGGCACCATGAAGAAATTGTCTTCGCTCAACGGCGCATTGGCCACGATCTTTTCCGCATAGCCGCCATCGGTCACCACGTCATCGCGACGTCGCAGCGTCATCGGCGTCACCGACGTCATCGGCTCAATGCCGGTCACATCAACTTCGGAGAGCTGCTCGACAAAGCCCAGAATGGCATTGAGCTCGTCCTGATAGGCGGCCACCTCGCCATCCTCGATCCGGATGCGAGCGAGACGCCCGATACGCTTGACGGTTGCGGCATCGACCGACATGAGAAAATCCTTGGCAGCGGAATGATTGGTTACGGGCTTTTAACAACGCGGCGCGCCAAGTTGCAACACCAGCGTCGCCTGACATCACGCCTCCAGCGCCAACCCGGCCTCCAGCGCCATCAAACCAGTGCCATCCAGATGCTCGCGCAGCGCCGCAACCGCGTGCTCGATCGCCACTTCATCGCCTGCCAGCACGATCAGTCGGGGTGGCGCATCCTTGAGCAGCGCCAACCCCTGCTTGGCCATCACCCCGCCAGTGCCAAACAACACGATCACCGCATCCCGCGACCACCGACCAAGTCCGGGCAGATCCTCGCCCACCAGCAGCAATGGTGGCTCGCCCAGCGCGTCGATCAACACCGAATCCGTCTCCACCCGGCGCAACGCAATGTCGGCCGGTGTGGTGTCATCATCGAGCGCTGTCGGCGGCTTGCGCGGTTTCCAGCTGGCCGCGTCCACCTCGGTCAGCCACGGATCATCCTTGGCAAACACCCGGTCAGCCCCCGAAATCAGCTCGTTGCTATCAATATTGCCGGGCGCCCCGTCCGGATCGCCCACCAGAATCGCCCCGCCAATATGAATGCGGATCGTCGTGCCGCCGAACCAGGTCAGTTTCATTGCAATGCCTCGCCAAACTGGCGCGGAAACTATAGGACGGGCCGGATAACTCAAGGCAGTCCCGCATGACCGACGACATTCCAGCCAATCCCCTGCTCGCCTTGCCACCTAGCGGCAAGCTGCTGGGCCTTGATCTGGGCACCAAGACCATCGGCATCGCGGTATCGGACGGCATGCGCTATTCGGCCACGCCGCTGGAAACCATCCGGCGCACCAAGTTCACCGCCGATGCCATCCGTCTTGATCAGCTGATCGCCGAAAATGCCATCGTTGGCATCGTGCTCGGTCTGCCGCTCAATATGGATGGCTCCGAAGGCCCCCGCGTCCAGTCCACCCGGGCCTTCGCCCGCAGTCTGGCCCAACGCATCACGCTGCCTATCGTGTTCTGGGACGAGCGCCTCTCCACCAGTGCCGTCACCCGCATGATGATCCAGGCCGATGTGCGCCGCGACAAACGCGCTGAAGTGGTCGACAAACTCGCCGCCAGCTACATTCTGCAGGGCGCGCTGGACCGGCTGCGCCGCGCATAAACTGTACGAAAATCGCATAACCGCCTTGCCCCTCGCCGCTCCCTCCGCTAGACCGCAGCAAATATCAGGGATGGGAGCGCATGGCCAAAAGCACGCCACGCAACGCCTCGGGCACAACGGCTGGTTCGTCCAGCGATTTTCCCCCTTTTAACCAGCGGCATCTGCTGTCCATTGCCGATCTCAAGCAGCACGAAATCATCGACCTGCTGGATCGCGCCGAGCTGATGGTCCCCATCTCGCGCCAGGAGCGCAAGATCCACCCAACGCTGACCGGCAAGACCCAGATCAACCTGTTCTTCGAATCCTCCACCCGCACCCAGGGCTCGTTCGAAATCGCCGGCAAGCGCCTCGGCGCGCTGGTGATGAACATGGCGGTCAAATCGTCCTCCGTGTCCAAGGGCGAAACCCTGATTGACACCGCCGCGACGCTCAATGCCATGCGACCCGACGTCATTGTCGTGCGCCATTCGGCGGCTGGTGCGGTCGAGCTGCTGAGCCAGAAAGTCGGCTGCTCGGTGATCAATGCCGGCGACGGCGCCCACGAACACCCCACCCAGGCCCTGCTCGACGCCCTGACCATCCGTCGCCGCAAGGGCCGGATTTCCGGGCTTACGGTTGCCATCTGCGGCGACATCGCCAATTCGCGCGTCGTCCGCTCCAATCTGCTGCTGCTCGGCGCGCTCAATGTGCGCACCCGCGTCATCGCCCCGCGCAACCTGTTGCCAGCCGGCATCGAACACCTCGCCACTGAAGTGTTCACCGACATGCGCAAGGGTCTGGAAGGGGCCGATGTGGTGATGATGCTGCGCCTGCAGCATGAGCGCGCCAATGGCAAGATGATCCCGTCAGTGCGCGAATATTACCACTTCTATGGCCTCGACGCCGAAAAGCTGGCCTACGCCAAGCCCGACGCCATCGTCATGCATCCCGGCCCGATGAATCGCGGCGTCGAGATCGACCCCGCCATCGCCGACGGCGTACAGTCGGTCATTAACGAACAGGTCGAAATGGGCGTCGCGGTGCGCATGGCCGTGCTCGATGCGCTGCTGCCGGCAGGAGACAACCGATGACCGGCACCATCCTGATTGAAAACGCCCGCATCATCGATCCGGCTTCGGGCCTCGATCATCGCGGCGCGGTGCTGATCGAAGACGGCAGGATTGCCGATATCTCCAAGGGTGGCCCGGTCGGCGTGCCGGAAGGCGCCGAAGTCATCGACGCCGCAGGACATATCCTGTCGCCCGGCTTGATCGATATGCGCGTCTTTACCGGCGAACCGGGCAAGGAATATCGCGAAACCCTCGCCACCGCCGGCAAAGCCGCAGCCGCTGGTGGCGTCACCAGCTTCGTGATGATGCCCGATACCACGCCCACTGTGGACGATAGTGCGTTGGTGGATTTCCTGATCCGCCGCGCCAAGGCAACCTCACTGGTCAATGTGCTGCCCGCTGCTGCCATCACCAGGGGCCTGAACGGCAGCGAGTTGACCGAAGTCGGCCTGCTCAAGGAAGCCGGCGCCGTTTGCCTCTCTGATGGCCGCCACTCCATCCAGTCGACCGCGATGCTGCGCACCGCATTCAGCTATGCCGCCAACTACGACATGACCATTGTCCACCATTTGGCCGACCATGGCCTGATCGGCGATGGCGTGATGAACGAGGGCCTGTTCGCCACCATTCTCGGCCTCAAGGGCATTCCGGCCGAAGCCGAGACCATCCCCCTCGCCCGCGATCTGCAACTGGCGCTGCTGACCGGCGTTCGCTACCACGCCGCGCAGATTTCCACGGCCCATTCGGTCGAACTGATCGCCGCCGCCAAAAAACGCTCGAAGCGCATTTCCGCGGGTATTTCGATCAATAATCTGGCGCTCAACGAAAACGACATCGGCCGCTACCGCACCTTCTTCAAGCTCTCGACCCCGCTGCGCTCCGAAGACGAGCGGCAGGCGGTGATCGAAGGTCTGCGCAACGGCACTATCGACACCATCCACTCCGACCACGACCCGCAGGACACCGAAGTCAAACGCCAGCCCTTCGCCGAGGCCTCGGATGGCGCCATCGGCCTGGAAACCCTTCTGGCTGCCGCGCTGCGTCTGGTCCACTCTGGCGACGTCGACCTGCGCACGGTGCTAAAGGCCATGACCTCCCGCCCCGCCGAAATCCTCGGGCTGGAATCCGGCCGCCTGCAAAACGGCGCACCGGCCGACCTGATCCTGTTCGATCCGGAATATCCGTGGCAGGTCACCGCCAACCAGATTCTGTCACGCTCGCGCAATACCAGCTTTGAAGGCGCCCGACTTGCTGGCAAGGTGATGCGAACCATCGTCGGCGGAAAAACCGTCTACACGCATATCGAGGAGACGACGCTTTGATCTTTGCTCCCTGGCTGCTCGGCGGCGCCACCTTGACCGGATATATCGCCACCGTGCTGCTGAGCTATCTGCTCGGCTCCATCCCCTTCGGCTTGATCCTGACCCGCGCTGCTGGCCTCGGTGATATTCGCGCCATCGGCTCGGGCAATATCGGCGCCACCAACGTGTTGCGCACCGGCAATCGCGGTCTCGCAGCGGCCACGCTGCTGCTCGACGCCGGCAAGGGCGCAGCGGCGGTATTGTTGACCCGGTTCGTGCTGCTGGCCGATCCTTCCTCGGTCGCCGCGCCCGGCAGTGCGCAGGTGCTTTATGTCGCCGCTCTCGCCGCTTTCCTGGGCCATTGCTTCCCCGCGTGGCTCAATTTCAAGGGCGGCAAGGGCGTCGCCGTTTTTATCGGCGTGCTGTTGGCGCTGTCCTGGCCAGTCGGCCTGATCTTTTGCGCCGTCTGGTTGTTCATCGCCTTCGCGCAGCGCATGTCGTCGCTTGCTGCGCTCACGGCGGCTGCCACCGCGCCGCTGTTCGCCTATGTGGTCGATAGCGTCAACCTGGCCGGCACGACCGCCGTTCTAGCGCTGCTGCTGTTCTTTCAACACCGCGCCAATCTGGGTCGCCTGCTCAAGGGCACCGAACCCAGGATCGGTTCCGAAAAGCAGGCAAAGTGATTGCCGGCGCGGTTCGGTGAAACATCGCTGACGCGTCCGCAGAAAATCGCCTGGCTGCGCCTGTTGCGCACCGAAAATGTCGGGCCGGTCACCTTTCGCCAATTGCTCAATCGCTTCGGCTCGGCCGATGCAGCGCTCGAGGCCCTGCCCGGCCTGACCAGGCGCACCGGCGCCAATCCGCGGATTACCACCAGGACCGAAGCCGAAGACGAACTTGCGGGCCTCGAAAAGTACGGCGCCCGGCTCGTCGCCACCGGCGAACCGGATTATCCGGATCTGCTCAACCATATCCCGGCCTCACCGCCATTGCTGACCATTGCCGGCGGCGAAAATCTCGATTGGAACCGCACCGTCGGCATCGTCGGCGCCCGCAATGCCTCTTCAGCCGGGGTCAAGATGACCCGCACCCTGGCGCTGGACCTGGGCGAAAAGGGCTACACCGTCGTCTCCGGCCTGGCGCGCGGCATCGATACCGCCGCCCATCGCGCCAGCCTCACCACCGGCACCATCGCGGTGCTGGCGGGTGGCTTCGACAAAATCTATCCCGATGAAAACATCCCGCTTGCCCATGAGATTCTCGACAATGGCGGTGCGCTGATCACCGAAATGCCACTCGGTTGGGAGCCGCGCGCCCGCGATTTTCCGCGCCGCAACCGGCTGGTTTCCGGCCTGTCGCTGGGCATTGTCGTGGTTGAAGCCGCCAGGCGCTCCGGCTCGCTGATCACCGCGCGGCTGGCGCTGGAACAAAACCGCGATGTGTTTGCCGTCCCCGGTTCGCCGCTCGATCCGCGTGCCGAAGGCGGCAACGCGCTGATCCAGCAGGGCGCCAGGCTGATCACCTGCGCCGATGACATCATCGAAACCCTCAGCGTCGCCGATCCATCCCGCTCAGCCTTGTTCGACACCGACTGGGAGCCGGACTTCGCTCCCGACGAATCGCTTCCGCCCTCGGGCGACGATCGCGCCAACCTGCTCAGTGCCCTGAGTACTACGCCCGTCGAAGTCGACGAGATCGTCAAGCAGTCCGGCCTGCCCGCCGGCACCATCCAGATGCTGCTGCTCGAACTCGATCTGGCCGGGCGTATCGAGTGGTCCAGCGGCCAGTTGGTCGCCCTGCGCCACAGTTGAACAACCCATCTGGAAAATCCCCGCGACCTGGCTAAACTACACGAGTCCGTGATCACTTGCCGGAGGGGCAAGCGCGGCCAGTCTGAGGGGGCAAATGCCAAAAATTTCACATCTGTTTTTTAGAACCGCCGTGGTCTTTCTGATTGTCGGCATAGCCATTGGCTTGCATATGTCGATCACGCAGAACCACGACGTTATCGGCGCGCATGCGCACATCAATCTGCTCGGCTGGGTCACCAGCGCCATCTTCGGCGGCTATTACGCGCTCAATCCGGCCAAGGCCGGTCGGCCTCTGGCGACCATTCATTACTATGTGTACACCCTGGGCGTGGCCGTCATGGCGGTGTCGCTGTATCTGCTGCTCAAGGGCAATGTCGCGCTTGAGCCGGTTGTCGCAGCCAGTTCGCTGGTCACCTTTGCCGGCGTCATCATTTTCGCCTGGACCGTGTTCACAAAATAGCTTCGGGGCGCTGCGGCAATACCGCAGCGCCATCTCGATCAAGGTCCGACATGTAAACGGACGGCGGCGCAGAAACTGCGCTACACTATTTCTGCAAGCTACCGATGACGCAGGCAAGGCGCCTCCCCTAAAGGGGAGTGCTCGACCGTGGACCAAAACCCGATTTCCGCCCCGTTGACACTGCCCCAGTCCTTCACCATGTTGCGCCACCTTGAAGAGTAGCGTTGCGGATTGGGTTCGGTATGAAGGTCGTCATCGTTGAAAGTCCGGCTAAAGCCAAGACAATCAACAAATATCTGGGATCGGGCTATGAGGTTCTGGCCTCGTTCGGCCACGTCCGCGATCTGCCGGCCAAGGATGGTTCTGTCCGTCCCGACGAAGATTTCGCCATGTCCTGGGAGGTCGACACCGCCTCGCGCAAGCGTCTCGCCGACATCGCCACTGCGCTCAAGGGCGCCGATGAACTGATCCTGGCGACTGACCCGGATCGCGAAGGCGAAGCTATTTCCTGGCACGTGCTCGATGTGCTGCGTCAGAAAAAGGCGATCAAGAAGGACCTGCCGGTCCGCCGGGTGCTGTTCAACGCCATCACCAAGGACGCCATCACCGAGGCGATGAAGATTCCGCGCGAAATCGACCAGCCGCTGGTCGATGCCTACCTGGCCCGCCGCGCCCTCGACTACCTTGTCGGGTTTACGCTCTCCCCGATTCTCTGGCGCAAACTGCCCGGCTCCCGTTCGGCTGGCCGCGTCCAGTCTGTTGCCCTGCGCATCGTCTGCGACCGTGAAAACGAGATCGAACGCTTCAAGCCCGAAGAATACTGGTCGGTCGCCGCCAAGCTCAGCCAGAAGGGCAAGACCTTCGAGGCGCGGCTCTATTCCGCCGATGGCAAGAAGACCGACAAGCTCGGCGTCCGCAACGGCGAGGAAGCCGCAGCGCTCAAGGCCGCCATCGCCAAGGGCAATTTCGTCGTCTCCAGCGTCGACAAGAAGCCCACCAAGCGCAATCCCTACGCCCCCTTCACCACCTCGTCGCTGCAGCAGGACGCCTCATCGCGTCTCGGCCTCAGCCCATCGCGCACCATGCAGATCGCCCAGCGCCTGTATGAAGACGGCCTGATCACCTATATGCGAACCGACGCCGTGCAGATGGCTCCCGAAGGCATCGCCATGGCTCGCTCGGCCATCGCCAAGTTCCACGGCAATGACTACCTGCCGGAAAAAGCGCGCATCTATCAAACCAAGGCCAAGAACGCCCAGGAGGCGCACGAAGCCATCCGTCCCACCGATATGTTCAAGCATCCCGACCAGTTGCGTCTCGAACCCGAACAGGCAAAACTTTACGGCCTGATCTGGCGCCGCACCGTTGCCAGCCAGATGAAGTCCGCCGAAATCGACCGCACCACCGTCGATATCGACGTCAACGCTCCCGGCCGCGCCATCGAACTGCGCGCCGTAGGCTCGGTCGTGACATTCCCCGGGTTCCTCGCCCTCTACGGCGTCGAAGCCAAGGAAGACCGCGACGACGCCAGCGATGACGAACTGGACAGCCGCGAACTGCCGGCCCTCAACATTGGCGACCAGCCGGACCTGAAATCGGTCGATATCGACCAGCATTTCACCCAGCCACCGCCGCGCTTCTCCGAAGCCAGCCTGATCAAGAAGATGGAAGAACTCGGCATCGGCCGTCCTTCCACCTATGCCGCAACGCTGACCACGCTCAAGGACCGCGATTACGTCAAGCTCGAAGGCAAGGCGCTGCACCCCGAAGATCGCGGCCGCATCGTGACTGCCTTCCTCGAGAGCTTCTTCAACCGCTATGTCGAATATGGCTTCACCGCCAATCTCGAAGAACAGCTCGACAAGATTTCCGCTGGCGAACTCGACTACAAGGTCGTGCTGCGCGAGTTCTGGACCGAGTTCTCGCGCCACACCTTCGAAATCAAGGACCTGCGCGTCACCGAAGTGCTCGATGCGCTCAACGACCTGCTGCAGGACCATATCTTCCCGCCCAAAGCCGATGGCTCCGATCGCCGCCTCTGCCCCACCTGCGGCACCGGCCAGCTCTCGCTCAAGCTGGGCAAGTACGGCGCCTTCATCGGCTGCTCGAACTACCCCGAATGCAAGCACACCATGCAGCTTTCGGACGCCGCCACCGGCCAGTCATCCGAACAGGCCGCCGGCGATGGCATCCTCGGCACCGATCCGGAAAGCGGCGAAGAGGTCCACCTCAAGACTGGCCGCTTCGGCCCCTACGTCCAGCTCGGCGACGGCAAGGAGCCCAAGCGTTCCTCGCTCCCCAAGGGTTGGGAGCCGGCCGCGCTGACGCTCGACAACGCCATCAAGCTGCTCAGGCTGCCGCGCGAAGTCGGCCTGCATCCAGCCGATAGCCTGCCGATCTCGGCTGGCCTCGGCCGTTACGGCCCATTCATCCTGCACGATGGCAAATACGCCAACCTGCCAGACATCGAAGAGGTGTTCTCGGTCGGCCTCAATCGCGCCGTCGACCTGCTGGCCCAAAAAGCCGCCGGCGGCTTCAAGCGCGGCGGTGGCGCTGCTATCGCCGCCATCCAGACCTTTGCCGACGCACCAGGCGGCCCGATCACCGTGCGTGGCGGCAAATATGGTCCCTACGTCAATCAAGGCAAGATCAACGCCACCATCCCCAAGGACGTGGCGCCCGAAGCCGTGACCCAGGAACAGGCCGTAGAATGGATCGCCGCCCGCGCCGAAGCCACCGGCGCCAAGGTGAAAAAGGCTCCGGCCAAGAAAGCCGCTGCCAAGAAGCCAGCTGCCAAAACGGCAGTTAAAAAGCCGGCCTCAAAAACCACCGCAGCGAAAAAACCGGCAGCCAAAAAGGCTCCAGCAAAAAAAGCCGTCGCCGACGAAGACGTCCCCTTCTAGCCTGTACGTCGCCACCCCCACCGCGTTCCCTCGGGCTCGACCCGAGGGCCACTTTCAGCCCTGCGCGATCACCCCACCGTCCGTTCAAACACCGAAACCCAGTTCTCCAGCGCAATCTTGCGCACCAGCGCCTCACCATAGCCCTTGTCGAGCAAAGCCTGCAGCAGCTTGGGCACCCCGGTGACATCGGCAATCGCCGCCGGCACCATCGCTCCGTCGAAATCCGATCCCAGCCCGACGCCATCCTCGCCCAGCGCCCCCACCAGCGCATCGATGTGCCGCACCATCAGCTCGATCTCGGTATCGGCCCGCATCACCCCGTCCGGCCGCAAAAACCCGGTGGCAAAATTCAGCCCGACCATCCCTTTACTCTCGGCAATCGCCGCCAGCTGCCATGCGGTCAGATTGCGCGCGTGCGGACTGATCGCATGCACATTGGAGTGCGTCGCCACCAGCGGCTTGTCGCTGATCGCTGCCACGTCGCGGAACCCCGCGGCATTGAGATGCGACAGATCCAGCATCACGCCCATGCTATTGCACGCCCGCACCAGGTGCTTGCCGGCATCGCTCAGTCCGGGCCCGATATCGGGATCGACATTGTGACGAAACGGCACGCCGGTGCCGAAGGCATTGGCGCGGCTCCAGACGAGGCCGATGGAGCGGAGGCCTGCGGCATAAAGCACATCGAGCGACCGAAACTCCGTATCGATCGCCTCGGCACCCTCGATATGCAGGATTGCGGCCAACACGCCACTGGCGATTGACGCCCGCACCGCCGCTGCATCCCGGCAGATCGCCACGCCGCCGGCCTTTTCGATCCGCATCAGGATCGACGCCATCCCCAAAGTCACCGCCTGAGCGTCGGCCAGCGCCAGATCCGGCGGCAGTGGCGACGCCTGCCCGGCACCGGCGATCACCGAACTCAGATTACCCTTCAGTGGCGGTGGAAAAATTGCGAAAAATCCGCCAGCCATGCCGGCGCTTCTCGCGCGCGGCAAATCGATATGCGCCCCGCTCATCCCATCGATAAACAGGCGCTCCTGGTTCGGGCCCTGGGCCTCCAGCAGTTTGAGCAACGTATCGTTGTGGCCATCGAAGAAGGGAATAGGGGTCATCAGGCCTGCCTGGTGCGGGAATCGACAAAGCTGAACTATACACAAACCCAGGTGTCTGCCGCCCCACCCCCACCCTTGATCCCCTTGTGGGGAGGGATCGAGGGTTGGGGGTTCACCGCCGCAACCTCGATTCCACCAAAATTGGCGAATCCGCCCCGGATGCCCTATCTAGTCAACATGCCCGCTAAAAAACCGCTCAATCCCAAAACGCCCGTCAAATCCCGCAATACTTCCGGCCCGCGCCGCCCGCGCATTGCCAATGGCGGCGAATTGCCGACGCGCGAACAATTGCTCGAAGCCATGGCGACTCAGCCCGATATCAAGGGCAAGCGCGACCTGGCCAAGATTTTTGGCATCCGCGGCGATCAGCGCACTGCGTTCAAGACCATGCTGAAGGAGCTTGAGGGCGAGGGCATCATCACCCGCACCCGCAAGGCCCTGCGCCGCACCGCCACCCTGCCCGCCGTCACCGTGCTCGATATTCCCTCGGATGCCGATCCGGAAAACCTGCACGCCTTCCCTGCCCAGTGGAACGAGGAAGAAGGCGAACGCCCGCGCGTCACCATACTGCAGGGCAAGGACGCCCGCGTCGCCCCCGGCCCCGGTGATCGTATCCTCGCGCGCGTTGACCCCGGCGAAGGCGCCGTGCCGCATTATACCGGCCGGGCGATGAAAATCCTCGACAAGCCCCGGCGCGGCCAGATCGGCATTGTCCGCATGGACGACGATGGCGCCCGCCTGATCCCGGTGGATCGCAAGGGCAAGGAAATGCGCATCCCCCTTGGCGATCTGCTGGAAGCCAAGGATGGCGATCTGGTCGAAGTCGAGGTCAAGCTCTCCGGCCGCCTGATGATTCCGCGCGCCAAGGTCATCGGCGTCATCGGCAATCCGATGTCGGAAGGCGCGGTCAGCATGATCGCCATCCACAATCTGGAAATTCCGTATCGCTTCCCCGCTGCCGTCGAGCGCGAGGCCGAAGAGGCCAAGGACGCCACGCTCAAGGGCCGCGAAGACTGGCGCGACGTGCCCTTTGTCACCATCGATCCGGCCGATGCCAAGGACCATGACGACGCCGTCTATGCCGAACCGGACACTGATCCGGCCAATGAGCGCGGCTATATCGTCTATGTCGCCATCGCCGACGTGGCCGCCTATATCCGCCCCGGCACCGCGCTGGACCGCGAAGCCTACCTCCGCGGTAATTCGGTGTATTTCCCGGACCGGGTCGTGCCGATGTTGCCCGAGCGCATTTCCAATGATCTGTGTTCGCTCAAGGAAGGGGTTGCTCGCGCCTCGCTGGCGGTACGCATGGTCTTCGATGCCGGCGGCCACAAGAAATCCCACACCTTCCACCGTGTGCTGATCCGCTCCGCCGCCAAGCTTAGCTATCAACAGGCCCAGGCCGCCATCGATGGCATGGCCGACGACAAGACCGGCCCGCTGCTCGAACCGATCCTGAAGCCGCTGTGGAAGGCCTATGGCGCCATGGCCAAGGCCCGCGATCAGCGTGGCCCACTCGATCTGGACCTGCCCGAACGCAAGATCATCCTTGATGACAAGGGCATGGTCGCCCGCGTCCATATTCCCGAACGGCTCGATGCCCACCGGCTGATCGAAGAAATGATGATCGCCGCCAACGTCGCCGCCGCCGAAACGCTGGAGCAGAAGTCCACACCCCTGCTCTATCGCACCCATGATGCCCCCAGCAGCGAAAAGCTGATGGCGCTGCGAGAATTTCTTGGCTCGCTCGACATCTCAGTCAAGAAGTCCGACTCGGTGCGACCCAGCGATTTCAACGGCATTCTGGCGCAGGCCAAAAAGGCCGGAAACGCCCAGCAGGTCTCCGAAATGGTGCTGCGCTCGCAGGCGCAGGCCGAATATTCGGCTGAGAACTATGGCCATTTCGGCCTCAACCTGGACCGCTATGCCCACTTCACCTCGCCCATCCGCCGCTATGCCGATCTGATCGTACACCGCGCTCTGGTCAAGGCGCTTGGCTTTGGCGACGATGGCCTGAGCGACAACGAAGCGTTGAAACTGCCGGGCATCGCCCAGCACATCTCATCCACCGAACGCCGTGCCATGATCGCTGAGCGCGAAACCTCGGACCGGCTGCTGGCGCAGTTTCTCGCCAGCCAGATCGGCGCGCGCTTCGAAGGCCGCATTTCCGGCGTTACCCGTTCCGGCCTGTTCGTGCGGTTGCGCGAAACCGGTGCCGACGGTTTCATCCCGGCCTCCACTTTGGGCCAGGATTATTATCGCTATGTTGAGGAACAGCAGGCGATGATCGGGGACAAGACCGGCGAGAAGTTCGCGCTGGGCGACAATGTCCAGGTGCGGCTGCTTGAAGCGGCGCCCGTGGCTGGTGCGCTGCGGTTTGAACTGCTGTCCGAGGGCAGCCGCGTCAATCCGTCATCTTCAAGACGGGGCGGAAAGCGCCCACCTGTGTCCTACGGCCCGCGTGGCCGCAAAAAGAGGTGACGTGATGGGCGTAAAGGTGAAAACCCTTGAAGTTCGCGAAGTTGGCCAGGCGATGTGGCGCGGTGCGTCACTCAAATGCCCGCATTGCGGCAAGGGCCACATGTTCCGCGCCTATCTCAAGGTTGCCGACGAGTGCGACAATTGCGGCGAGGTGCTGTCGCATCACCGCGCTGATGACCTGCCACCCTACGTCGTCATCATGATCGTCGGTCACCTGCTGATCGGCCTGATGCTGCATCTGGAAATGGTCTGGCACGTCAACCCGCAGGTTTATCTCTACACGCTGGTGCCGCTGGCCGTCATCCTGCCGCTGGCCATGCTGCCGTCGGTCAAGGGCGCCATTGTCGGCCTGCAATGGGCCAACCGCATGTTCGGTTTCGATCCAGCCCATCGGGGCTGATGCTGGAACCAGCCTTCTTCGACCGCGACGTGCTCGAAGTCGCCCGCGACCTGATCGGGGTGACACTGCTGGTCGACGGCATTGGCGGCATCATTGTCGAAACCGAAGCCTATTCGAGCCTCGAACCCGCCTCGCATGCCTTCAAAGGCCCCACCACCCGCAATGCCTCGATGTTCGGCCCGGTCGGCCACGCCTACGTCTACCGCTCCCATGGCCTGCACTGGTGCTTCAACATGGTGTGCCGCCGTGGCGACGCGGTGCTGATCCGCGCCATCGAACCCACCTCGGGCGTCGGCACCATGCGCCTGCGGCGCAACCTCGAACCGATCCGCGCGCTCGCCAGCGGCCCCGGCAAGCTGGCCCAGGCGATGGGAATCGATAAATCCCACGATGGCCTGCGGCTCGATCAGGTGCCATTCAGCCTCACGCTCCCGTCGGCAGCCCATCCTTTCGTCACCAGCGCCCGCATTGGTATCACCAAGGCTGCCGAGCTTCCCTGGCGCTTCTGCCAGGTGGGCTCGCGCTTTCTCAGCAAGCCGGTTCCTGTTCAACTATGAGTTGACAATCGGCGCCAAATCCGTAGGTTGCGCCCAAATTCCAGCGCTGCGGATTTCGCCGCGCTTGTTGCTGTTTAGAGGATACCAAGATGGCCAAAGCCGCTTCCGTCAAGATCAAGCTCGTGTCGACGGCTGATACTGGCTTCTACTACGTCACCAAGAAGAACGCCCGCACCCAGACCGAAAAGCTTTCGTACAAGAAGTATGATCCGGTTGTGCGCAAGCACGTCGAATTCAAGGAAGCCAAGATCAAGTAATCTAGCGCCTTTCGAGTTCTGAGAATTTTATCCCCGCGTCCCTGACGCGGGGATTTTCTTTTGCTCGATCCAAAACGCTCGAGATTTTCGATGAATCATCCCCACCCTCGATGACATCGCGTGCTTGGCAGTGCTGGCGCAAACATCAGCCATCAAAACGCCAACGCCCGCACCGCGAAAGCGGAACGGGCGTTGGGGTGACGTAAGCACGGCAATGAGTGGCTGATCCGAAGTGGCATGTCGAAGAGGCCACTCTGTCCACTGCCGGATCAGCCGCCCTACGGACCCAGGCGTTGCGGCGGACCTGGGTAAAGCCGTAGGGAACTTTTGGACATCGGCCTGAGTATTTTCCGCTGTCCGTTGAAAAGACCCTACTCCGGCAGCCCGCAAACACAAGCAAATCCAGCCCTTTGCGGCGGCTAATCACTTGTTAAGTATAAGAAATAACCCTAACGCCGAGACGGCAATCTCGTGCGGTCATCTGCTTAGGCGGCGTCGAACACCACGCGGTTGCGGCCTTCGCGCTTGGCCCGATACAGCGCCACATCGGCCCGCTTCAGCAAGCTCTCCGGCGTATCGGACAGGCTCTCATTGAGCGTTACGCCCAGCGACACGGTCACGCCCAGTGCCTTGCCCGGTGCGATGTCGAACCCGTGATCGGCAACGGCCGCGCGCACACGTTCCGCCACGCTCTCCGCCTGGCGGAAATCGGTATCGGGCATCAACACCACAAATTCTTCGCCGCCAAACCGGCAGGCCAGATCCACGCCACGGATATTGCGTTTCACCCGCAGCGCGAATTCGCGCAGCACCGCATCGCCAACATCGTGCCCATGGGCATCATTGACCGATTTGAAATGGTCGATATCGAGCATCATCACCGCCATATCGCGATCCTGGCTCTGCGACTTGCCCAGCATCATCGCCAGATGCCGGTCGAAATAGCGCCGGTTATACAGCCCGGTCAGATCGTCGGTGACCGCCATGGCCATAGTGCTGTTGACGCTTTCGCGCAGTTCCATGGCATAGCGCTGCCGGCGAATCTGGGTCTTCACCCGCGCCGCCAACTCATTGCGCTCTACGGGACGGGAGATGAAATCGTTGACGCCGAGGTCAAGCGCTCGCACCACGCGCGGACGATCCGCCTCGTCCGCCATCAAGATGATCGGCAGCGTGCGAGTGTGCTCCAGTGTGCGAATTTGCGAACAGACCCGCAGCGGATCGAAATCTTCCAGCGCCATCGACACCAGCGCCAACTCGTAATGCGCACCAGTCACCTGGAACACCGCATCGGCCGGCTGGGTCAGCACATCCACCTTATGGGTCGTGCCCAGATAATTCTTGATGCGCTCGGCATGCCGCGCATCGGTATCCACGATCAGGATCGAGCCACCTTCGGCGCTGATCTTGTCCATGGCGCGAATGGCGTCTTCGATAGCGATCTGCTGGCCGGTGAGCGCACGAGCACGCAGTTCGTCGGTCAGCGCCTTCAGCCGCACCAGGCTCTTCACGCGGGCCATCAGCTGCACGTCATCGACAGGTTTGGTCAAGAAGTCGTCGGCACCGACTTCGAGCCCTTTGACCCGGTCCGAAGGCTGGTCGAGCGCCGTGATCATCAGCACGGGAATATGGTGCGTCTTGGAACTGGCCTTGAGCCGCTTGCAGACTTCGAAGCCGTCCATTTCCGGCATCATCACGTCAAGCAGCACGATATCGACGTCGGAGGTGTTGCAGATGTCGAGCGCCTGCTGGCCCGAGCTTGCCGTAACCACGTCGAAATATTCAGCGGTCAACCGCGCTTCGAGCAGCCGCACATTGGTCGGAATATCGTCAACGATCAAAACACGCGCTGTCACTATCGGCCTCGTCCACTATTGCGCAGAGATACACCAGCGACCCGTCCCAACGGGCAACCACATCAGCTCGCAAAACCGAAATCCGCTGACGCTCAGGCTGGCCCAATATATCGCGCAATGGTTTCCAAAAAGTGATGCACCGAGATCGGCTTGGAGATGTAACCCTCACAGCCGCCTTGCAAAATGCGCTCTTCGTCGCCCTTCATCGCAAACGCGGTGACGGCGATAACCGGAATATGGGCCACCTCGTCATCGTCCTTGAGCCATTTGGTCACCACCAGGCCCGAGACTTCGGGAAGCTGGATATCCATCAGGATCAAGTCGGGATGATGCGCCTTGGCCAGATCGAGTGCTTCCAGCCCGCTGCGGGTCTGAATCACCGAATAACCGCGCGATTCGAGCAGATCGTTGAAGAGCTTCATGTTCAGCTCATTGTCTTCAACGATCATGACGGTCTTGGGCATTGGTCCTCGCTTGCGCCGTCCTGGCGCTGCCGGCACTTCGCTTTGCCGACTGTTTCAGCTAGCATGCAATCCGTTACAAAACCTGAAATGAGAGCGGTTTGAAGACCCCCGACCGATCCGAATTGCAGCCCGCCTCACTGGCCGAATTGTGCATGGGCTACCTTGCCGAAAACCCTGCGGAACTGGTGAGTTTCATGGGCTACGCCGGCTATGATCCCGCTGCCTTGCGCGCCGCCATGGGCAGCACGCAGCTCAGCAACGGGCTCATCGACTACTTTGCCTCAAATGAAACGATTCTACTCGCTTTGTGCGCGAACGCGCAGCTCAAGCCCGAATCCTTCATGCGCGTCTGGCACAAGCTCAATCCCGCAGGCTGAACCATGGCAGCGCTGGGCTACCTCTGCCGGGACTGCATCGCCAGCGGCACCGCGGCCCATGCCCCTTCGCGTTGCCCGCAATGCGGCTCGCCCCGCATCATCAGTCATGCTGAACTGTTCACGCTCGATATCGCCCATATCGATTGCGACGCCTTCTACGCCTCGGTCGAAAAGCGCGATGATCCCACGCTGGCCGACAAGCCGCTGATCATCGGCGGCGGTGTGCGGGGGGTGGTTTCCACCTGTTGCTACATCGCCCGCCAAAGCGGCGTCCGTTCGGCCATGCCGATGTTCAAGGCCCGCGAACTCTGCCCCAATGCGGTGATCATCAAGCCGAACATGGCCAAATATGTCGGTGTCAGCCGGCAGATTCGCGCCCTGATGGATACGCTGACGCCTCTGGTTGAGCCGCTGTCGATCGATGAAGCGTTCCTCGATCTCTCCGGCACTCAGGCGCTGCACCGTGCCGCCCCTGCCGTCGTGCTGGCACGCCTCGCGAGGCGCATCGAGACCGAACTGGGCATCACCGTTTCGGTTGGCCTCAGCCACAACAAGTTCCTTGCCAAGATCGCCTCCGATCTCGACAAGCCACGTGGCTTTGCCATCATCGGCGCTGCGGAAACGCTCGGCTTTCTCGCGCCGCGCCCGATCAGCCTGATCTATGGCGTCGGCAAGGTCTTCACCGAAACCCTGCGCAAGGATGGCTTCACCACGATCGGCCAGTTGCAACAGCATCCACCCGAAGACCTGATGCGCCGCTATGGCGAAACCGGCGCCCGCCTCGCCCGCCTGTCGCGCGGCGAAGACGCGCGCTCGATTTCCAGCAACCGCGAAGAAAAATCCGTCTCCTCGGAAACCACCTTCAATACCGACATCAAGGACTTCGACCAGCTCTCGGTTGAATTGCTGCGGCTCTCCGAACGGCTGTCCGAACGGCTCAAGGCCAAGAACATTGTCGGCGACACGGTGACGCTAAAACTCAAATCCACCGATTTTCGCTTGCGCACCCGGGCGCGGCATTTGATGATCCCGACACAATTGGCCAATACGCTGTATGAGACAGGTCAGTATCTGCTGGCCCGCGAAATTGACGGCACGGCTTTTCGGCTGCTGGGAATCGGCGTTTCGGGTATCGATGCCGCCACCGGCGAGGATCCATCCGATCTGCTGGAGCCGGCGATTGCCCGCAAGGCGGCCGCCGAACGGGCCATGGACCGCGTCCGCACCCGCTTTGGGCGCGAGGCGGTGGTTCGCGGCAAACTCTACCGGCCCAAGCCCGAAGCGGCGAGGCCGGCCACACCTGATGACGAAACCGAAGGTAAGACACGATGACCAACCCGATCGAAAAGCTCCGCGAATATGGCTATGAACTGCCAGCGCCCAAGCCGCCGGTCGCCAGCTACGTGCCCGTCGTGCGCACCGGCAACCTGCTGTTCGTCTCCGGCCAGATTTCCAGCAATGAACAAGGCGTCGTTGCTGGCCTTTTGGGTGACAACATGAACGTGGTTCAGGGTGGCAATGCCGCCGAACTCGCCGTTCTCAACGTGCTGGCTCATGTCGTTTACAGCGCCGGCATCCCGCTCTCCGAGGTCAAGCGCATCGTCAAGCTGACCGTGCTGGTCGCCTCCACCCCCGAGTTTTTCGAGCAGCATCTGGTCGCCAATGGCGCCTCCAATCTGCTGGTCGGCATTCTGGGTGACAAGGGCAAACACGCCCGCGCGGCGTTCGGCGTCGCCGCCCTGCCCTTTGGCGCGGCCGTCGAGATTGAGGCTGTTTTCGAGGTCTAATGCTACCTCGGCGCTAACCATCGGTTACCGTTTCGTCACATTGCGCTGTCATTCAGTGCGCACAACAAACGAGGCCAATGCCATGACCGACGCCCTGTTCCCTCGTCCCATCGCGCACCGCGGCTTGCACAATCGCGCCGCTGGAATCATCGAAAACAGCGCCTCAGCCTTTGCCGGCGCCATCGCCGGCAACTACGCCATCGAGTGCGATCTGCAGATCACCAGCGACGGCGTACCGGTCGTCTTCCACGACGATGACATGCAGCGCCTGCTCGGCCGCGACGGCCTTGTAGCCGACATTTCCTCTTCTGAAATCAACACTTTACCCCTGCTCGGCAGCGCTGCTGGTGATCGTCCGCAACGCCTCACCGAGTTCCTGGCCCAAGTCGATGGCCGGGTGTTGCTGCAGATCGAACTCAAGCACCAGCGCGACGCCACCAACACCCAGTTCCTCGCCCGCGCCACCGCCGAGGCGCTGAAATCCTACACCGGCCCGGCGACCATCGAATCGTTCGATCCCAACCTGATCACCCAGATCCGCCAGTTCGGCTTCACTGGTCCGCGCGGCATCATCGCCTACGACTATGCCGATCCAGACGAGGACACCGGCCTCACCGAAGCTCAGCGCTACACCCTGCGCCATTTGCTGCACTGGCACGAAACCCAGTTCGATTTCATCTCCTGTGACAAGTCGGCGCTCAACCTGCCCGCAGTCAATTTCTGGCGCGCGCTCGGCAAGCCGATCACCGCCTGGACCATCCGCTCGGCCGAAGAGGCGCAAAGTGCGCTGGGTCAGGCCGACCAGATCGTCTTCGAGGGGTTTGCCGCTTGATGCGGCTTGGCTGGGCGGCGGCGCTGCTATTGTTGGTCGGTCCCGCGCTGGCGACAGATATCGCGCTACCGCCCGCAGGCGGCCAGTATGACCCCCAGCTCGCCGGCGCCTACGCGCCCTCTGCCGGAACCACCATCGTCAGCCGCGACCGCAGCAACCCGCCATTCAAGGGCGGCTACTCCATCTGCTATGTCAATGCCTTCCAGACCCAGCCGCAGGAAGCGGCCTGGTGGAAGGCCAATCATCCAGATTTGCTACTCAAACAACGCTCCGGAAACTGGCTGGAAGACACCAACTGGCCCGGGGAAATCCTGCTCGATACCAGCACTGCCACCAAGCGGGCCGCGCTCACCGCCATTGTTGGCGCCTGGATCGACCAATGCGCGCAGGATGGGTTCAGCGCCATCGAAGCCGACAATCTCGATACCTATTCCCGCTCGGATGGTGCGCTGACCATCGCCGAAAACCTCGCCTTTGCTGAATCGCTCATCGACCGGGCCCATGCGCTTGGTCTGGCCTTTGGCCAGAAGAACGGCGCGGAACTCGGCCAAAGGGGCCGCGACATCGGCTTTGATTTCGCCATCGTGGAATCGTGCCAGACTTACGATGAATGCGACGCCTATACCGGCCCATACGGCCGCCACGTGCTTGAAATCGAATACACCGACACGCCAGCTCCGGATTTCATCACCGCCTGCGCCATCCGCGGCAGGCAAATCTCTGTGATCAGGCGCGACCGCGGTCTTTCAATGCCGGGCAATGCGGCCTATTTCTACGAGCATTGCTGAACCGTCCGGAACGCTGTGACTTCCGCCAATACCCTCAGGGCCGTCATCCACACCGCGACCGCCGATATCCCGGCGGACGTCTGGAACAGTCTTGTCCCGTCCACCGCAGGAAAACCCGATAACCCGTTCCTTGACCACGCCTTCTTCCTGGCGCTGGAACAATCCGGCTGCGCCGACAAGCGCACCGGCTGGCAACCGCAGCACATCCTGCTGCAGGATGATACCGGCACGCCTTTGGGACTGATGCCAATGTTCCTGAAATCCCATTCGATGGGCGAATATGTCTTTGATCATGGCTGGGCCAACGCCTATCAACAGGCTGGCGGCAGCTATTATCCCAAGCTGCAATGCTCGGTGCCCTTTACCCCGGTGACCGCCCCAAAACTGCTGGTGCCCGGTGGGGATCTGGAAATCACCGCCGCCCTGCTCACCGCCGCCCAGGAACTCGCCCTGCAACGCAACGCCTCATCGGTCCACGCCACCTTCGTGCCCGAGGATCAGGCCAGGCTCATCGAAGCCACCGGCTGGCTGCAGCGCCTCGATACCCAGTTTCACTGGCACAACGACGGCTATGCAAGCTTTGACGACTTCCTCGAAACCCTTGCCTCGCGCAAGCGCAAGGCGATCCGCCGGGAACGCCGCGATGCGCTCGCCGATGGGTTGACGGTGCAATGGCTGACCGGCGCCGATCTGCGCGAACACCATTGGGATGCCTTCTACGAATTTTACGAAGACACCGGCGCCCGCAAATGGGGCCAGCCCTACCTCAATCGCAAATTCTTCTCGCTGCTCAACCAGACCATGGCCGACCGGATCGTGCTGATGCTGGCCTATGATGGCCCGACCCCGATAGCCGGCGCCATCAACTTCCTCGGCAAGGACCGGCTCTATGGTCGCAACTGGGGAGCGGTCCGCGAAGTGCCGTTCCTGCATTTCGAGCTGTGCTATTACCAGGCTATCGATTTCGCCATCGAACATAAGCTGGCCGTCGTCGAAGCAGGCGCGCAGGGCGAACACAAGCTGGCTCGTGGCTATGCCCCGTCCACCACCTATTCCAACCACTGGATCGCCCATGCTGGGCTACGCCGGGCCATCGCCGACTATCTGGAGCAGGAACGGGCATCTGTCGAACGGCAGCAGGAAATGCTCGACCAGTTCACTCCGTTCCGCAAAGGCGAGCGCACTGACGGCCATGAATAGCGCGGCCCTTTGTCCCGCCACGATCTGCGCCTATATTGACCGCTTCAATTTTGGGACCCGCGCATGACCCTCTGGGACATCCCCCTTTATGCCCTTGAGGCCTTCCTGGTCTTTGTGGTTTCGACACTGCTGTTCGACACTTTGCATTATGTCCTGCATCGCTGGGAGGGCTCGCGGTTCAAACTGCTGCGCACGCTTTCGTCGTGGCATTGGGTACACCACAAATTCCTTGGCCTCGATATGCAGATCAACCCGGCCTATGCCAGACAGAACATCTGGTTTCATATCGTCCCCGAGTTCCTGACCTCAATGGCCGGGACACTGGTGTTCCTGTTCATCTTCCCCTGGCCGCCGGTAGCGCTGGTCGTCGCCATCCGCATTTTCATGCTGGTCGGCACGCTCAGGGAGGAAGGGCTGGATTTCAACCACATGTCGATGGACCGCGTCGGTGGCCAGCAGGGCCTGCTCTGGGTCAACCAGCATTATCATGCGATGCACCACGTCTATCCGCATAATTTCTACTCGTCCTTCGTCAACATGTTCGATCTGATCTTTGGCACCACCTGCCAGATCGAAGGCCGCAAATTCGTGGTCACCGGCGCCAATGGCGCCTTTGGCTCGGCCATGGTCAAAAAGCTGACCAGACTCGGCGGCATCGTCGAAACCGCCAAGTCCGGCGTGGATTTCAAACCCGGCGACTATACCGCCATGGCCGAAAAACTGGCACGGGCCGACGTGCTGGTGCTGGCCCACGGCGCCAGGTTCGAGGACACCTGGAACGCCAACTACGTCACCTTTACCGAACTGATCGAGCTGTTCACCGACCTCGGCAAGACCCGGTTGGCGCCGCCCGAAGTCTGGGCGGTCGGCTCCGAGGTGGAATTTCATGGCGACATGGGCATGGACGAACTCAAGGACTACTCAACGTCAAAGCGCGCCTTCGCGGCCAGGGCGCGCGACTATTACCTCAGCCCGGCGCTGCTCTACCGCCATATCGTGCCGTCGTCCTTCACCTCGGCCATGGGCAAAGGCGCCATGAGCGCCGGCACCGCTGTCAATATCGCTCTATTCTTCATCCGGCGCGGCTTCACCTATGTGCCGGTCACCTTCACCGGCCTGGCCTTGCTCAACTTCTTCCGGTTCCGTTTCAAGAAGCCGGAGCCACCGGCGCTCAAGCCCGCCGAATAGCTAAGGCCGCACAATAATCTTGATCTCGCCTTGCGCCGGGGCGGTACCGACCACTGCCGCCACCTCCTCCAGCCCGATGGTGCGGGTAATCAGGCGATCAAGCTCCAGCACACCGCTGGCAACCATCGCCGCCGCCCGCCCATGGGTCAGCGGATTGAGCCAGGCGCTCTCGATCCGC
The DNA here is from genome assembly GCF_039927955.1 of Devosia sp. Lineage (GTDB taxonomy): Bacteria > Pseudomonadota > Alphaproteobacteria > Rhizobiales > Devosiaceae > Devosia. Next base: position 57,524 of record NZ_JBDSUA010000004.1, read on the forward strand.
AGTTCATTGACCAGCAGGTCAAACGGCACCACCGGCACCTCGACGCCGGCCGGCGTCACCCCGAACAGCACAAACGCCCCACCCCGCCGGGCCATCCGCAGGCCATCAACGAAGGTCTGGGGCACCCCAGCACATTCCAGCACCACGTCGACCCCACCGTCGCTCAGGCCCTGAACGCCGGCGACGCCATCAACGGCCACCGGGTCCACCACAGCGGTCGCGCCCATGGTCAGCGCCAGGTCCCGCCGCGCCTGCTGCCGCGTCACCAGAATAATCTGGCCTGCGCCGGCCAGCCGCGCCAATTGCACCATCAGCAGCCCGATCACGCCGCCGCCCAACACCGCGACGCTATGGCCCGGCCTAATCCGCGCCACATCCAGCCCATGCAGGCAGCAGGCCAATGGCTCGCAGAACGCGCCATGACGCGGATCGAGCCCCATGGGCAACACATGCGCCTGCCCCTGCGGCACCAGTACATACTCGGCAAAGCCGCCGTCACGGAACACGCCAATGGCGGTCAGCGTCTCGCACAGATTTGGCCGGCCATCGCGACAGGCCTTGCAGACACCGCAGGCAATATTGGGATCGGCAGTAATCCGCTCGCCACCGGCAAACCGCGTCACCCCCGCACCAACCCGCTCGACAATGCCGCAGAACTCATGCCCCAGCGTCACCGGCGCGCCGGTCGGATATTCGCCCCTGAACATGTGACGGTCCGACCCGCAAATCCCGGCCGCCTCAACCCGCACCAGCAACTCGCCCGGCCCCGGATCTGGCTTTGCCACCTCGCGCAGTGTCAAGCTGCCAATCGCTTCGAGCCGAACAGCGCGCATCCCATCCTCCAGTTTTGTTGAGTGTGGCCCATTTGGTAGTGATCGCCTAGTACGCTGGCACTTGCGCAAGCAGCGGGACAGCGCTTACCGCTGTTGCGTCATCGCCTCATCGGAAACTGCCATGGCTGCTTATGATTCCAGCAACATCTTCGCCAAAATCCTGCGCGGCGAGTTCTCCGCTCACAAGGTCTATGAGGACGAGACGGCACTGGTCATCATGGACGTGTTCCCACAATCGCGCGGGCATCTGCTGGTGATCCCCAAGGCGGCGTCACGCAACCTGCTCGATGCCGATTCAGCCGCGCTGGCCGCCGTCATGCCGCTTGTCCAGCGCGCCGCCAAAGCCGCGCTCAGCGCCACCGGCGCCGACGGCATTCGCCTCGCCCAGTTCAATGAAGCACCCGCCGGGCAGACAGTATTCCATCTGCATTTCCATGTGATCCCGGTTTACGAAGGCACTCCGCTCGCCAGCCATGGCGGCGGCAAGGCTGGCGACGTCGAACTCGCAGAACTTGCAGCGCTGATCGCCGCTCAACTGTGAACCCGGTCATCCGCCTTGCCATTGGCCTGTTGCTGACGATGTCGGCTGGCTTCACCGACGCCATCGGCTTTGTCGAACTGGGCGGCTATTTTACCTCGTTCATGAGCGGCAACAGCACCCAGCTGGCCTTCGGTCTGGCCAACCACCTTGCTGGCACTATCGCGCTACCGGCTTCTTTGGTGGGGTTCTTCTTTGCCGGCGGGTTTGTCGGCAGCCTGCTCAGCCTTCGTGCGGTATCATGGGCGGCCAGCACCACGCTGCTGTTTGTCTGCCTGCTGCTGGCCTTGGCCCTGCTGCTCGACAGTCTGGGTGTGCCCGCCCATTTCAGCCTGCTGTTTCTGGCCGCTTCGGCGGGCGCGCAGAACGCGGTGATCAGGCCATCGGGCAGCGCGCGGCTCGGCACCACCTATGTCACCGGCACCTTGTTCATGGCCAGCCAGGAACTGGCACAGGCCATTTACGGCAAGGCGCCAGCACGCCAATGGCTGTTGCACCTGCTGATCTGGCTGGCGCTGCTGCTCGGCGCCTTCATTGGCGCCACCATGCATCTCCGCTTTGGCACGATAGCGCTCCTGCTGCCTCTGGCGCTTTATCTGCTGCTGCTCGCCAGAGCGCTCCTGCGCCGGGGCAAACCCGACTAGCGGCGGAACGGCATCATCGCGCGCAGCGCCGGATCGCGCAGAAACAGCCCGCCCCACACCAGCAACCCGAGATAGAAACCGAACAGAATATGGCTGAACAGCGGGCTCCCGATCCGCAGATGTGTCGCCATCGCCCCGCCAAGATAACCAGTCAGCAAGATAGCGCCGAGCAATGACGTTTTCGGCCACGCATACAACGCGGTCGCGATCAACATGATCACCCCGAGCCCACGCGCCAGCGCCGGATCGCCGCTCCAGCCCAGTTCCGTCATTGTGTCGAGCACCACCTGCAACGGCACCAGTTTCATGCCGCCATCCATCACCAGAAACAGGATGGCAATCCCGCTCAGCACCCAGCCGGCCCAGTACATGCGTTTGTCGGTCATTCAGTCCTCCCCTTTGGATGAAAGTGAACGACGATTCTGCAATCCCGCCAAGATAAGAAAAAGGGGCGGGCACAAAGGCATCCCAACGCACCGTGTCATCCCCGCGAAGACCCGAATGACACCGTATGAGCAACGGCCACCGCGCAAAACAAAAAGGCCGGGATCACTCCCGGCCTTCAATCTCAATGTCGCAAAACCTAGCTCTTCTGCTCGGCTTTCGGCTCTTTCTTGGCCTTGGGGGCAGTGATTGCCTTGGGCTTGGCAGCGCGCGGTGGCACCGCGATCAGCTCCAGCTTGGCCTCGTCGCCCACGCCAACCAGCGCCACGGTCACCGTGCCGCCATTGACCAGTTCGCCGAACAGCACCTGATCGGCCAGGGGCTTCTTGACATATTCCTGGATCACGCGACCCAGCGGGCGAGCGCCCATGCGTTCGTCATAACCCTTTTCGGCCAACCAGTCGGCGGCTTCCGGGGTCAGGTTGATCGTCACGCCGCGTTCAGCCAGCTGGCCTTCAAGCTGCAGCACGAACTTTTCGACCACGCGCCGGACAACTTCGCGCGGCAGCGGTGCGAACGAGATGATCGCATCGAGCCGGTTGCGGAATTCCGGGCTGAACAGCCGGTTGATTGCTTCCTCATCGTCGCCCTGCTCGCGCTTGCGGCCAAACCCGATCGGGCTCTTCTGCAAGTCCATGGCGCCCGCGTTGGACGTCATGATCAGGATGACATTGCGGAAGTCCACCGACTTGCCGTTGTGATCGGTCAGCTTGCCGTGATCCATCACCTGCAACAGGATGTTGTAGAGATCGGGATGCGCCTTTTCGATTTCGTCGAGCAACACCACGCAATGCGGATGCTGGTCCACGCCGTCGGTGAGCAGGCCGCCCTGGTCGAACCCGACATAGCCCGGAGGCGCGCCGATCAACCGCGAAACGGTGTGGCGTTCCATATATTCGGACATGTCGAACCGCAGCAGTTCCACGCCGAGCGTGTCGGCGAGTTGCTTGGCCGCTTCGGTCTTGCCCACGCCGGTCGGGCCGGTGAACAGGTACGAGCCGATCGGCTTTTCCGGTTCGCGCAGGCCGGCCCGGGCCAGCTTGATCGCCGAACTGAGCGCCGTGATCGCCGCATCCTGGCCAAACACCACGGTCTTGAGATTGTTCTCAAGGCTCGACAGCATTTCCGCATCGGACTTGGACACCGATTTTGGCGGTATGCGCGCGATGGTGGCAATGGTCGCTTCAATGTCCTCGACATCGATGATGGCCTTGCGCTTGTCGGCGGTCAGCAGCATCTGGCTGGCCCCGGTCTCGTCGATCACGTCGATCGCCTTGTCCGGTAGCTTGCGGTCATTGATGTAGCGCGCCGACAGTTCCACCGCAGCCTTGAGGGCCTCATCGGTGAACTTGAGCTTGTGGAACGCTTCGTAATACGGCCGCAGGCCCTTGATGATCTCGATGGCATCGGGGATCGACGGTTCGTTGACGTCGATCTTCTGGAACCGACGCACCAGCGCCCGATCCTTTTCGAAGAACTGGCGATATTCCTTGTAGGTGGTCGACCCGATGCACCGGATCGCGCCCGAAGCCAGCGCGGGCTTGAGCAGGTTCGAAGCATCGAGGGCGCCGCCCGAAGTGGCGCCAGCACCGATCATGGTATGGATTTCATCGATGAACAGAATGGCGTTCGGGAGCTTTTCCAACTCCTTCATCACCGCCTTGAGGCGTTCTTCGAAATCGCCGCGATAGCGTGTCCCAGCCAGCAGCGAGCCGATATCGAGTGAGTAGATGATGGCTTCCTTGAGCACTTCAGGCACATCGCCCTCAGTAATCTTGCGGGCCAGACCTTCGGCGATCGCCGTCTTGCCGACGCCGGCATCACCTACATAGATCGGGTTATTCTTGGACCGACGGCACAAAACCTGGATGGTCCGGCGCAATTCACTGTCGCGGCCGATCAGCGGATCGATCTTGCCCAGCCGGGCCTTGGCGTTGAGATCGACGCAGAAATCGGCCAGCGCCGAACTCTTGGCGCCCTCGCGAGCACCACCTTCAGTGCTCGAGCCTTCGCCGCTTTCTTCCGCGCCACGCACCTTGCGGTCCTCATTGGGGCCGGATTTGGTGATGCCGTGGCTGATGAAGTTGATGGCATCGAGCCGGCTCATGTCCTGCTGTTCGAGGAAATAAGCTGCGTGGCTCTCGCGCTCGGCAAAGATCGCCACCAGCACGTTGGCGCCGGTGACTTCTTCGCGGCCGGAGGATTGAACATGGATCACCGCGCGCTGGATAACGCGCTGGAACGCCGCCGTCGGGCGCGCGTCCTGACCGTTGGCAACGATCAAGCTATCCAGTTCTTCATTGATGAAGTCTTCGAGGTCACCCTTGAGGGCGTCCACATCGACATCGCACCCGGCCAGCACCGCGATGGTATCGCGATCCTCTGTCAGGGCGAGCAGCAGATGCTCGAGCGTAGCAAACTCGTGCGCACGCTCACGGGCCAGGTTCATCGCCTGATGCAAGGCTTTCTCAAGTCCGCGTGAAAATGAGGGCATATGAGGTTCCTATTGTTTTTCCATCACGCATTGCAGCGGATGCTGGTTCTTGCGTGCAGTGTCCATGACGCGGGTGACCTTGGTTTCGGCCACTTCATATGGATAGACGCCGCATTCACCGACCCCCTTTTGGTGAACATGCATCATGATCTGGAATGCGTCGTCTCGGGACTTGTTGAAAACGTCCTGTAAAACCAGCACCACAAATTCTTGCGGCGTGTAGTCGTCGTTCAGCAGCAGCACCCGATAGAGGCTCGGACGCTTGGTCTTGGGTCGGACCTTGGTGGCCGTCCCGGATTCAAAACCGCTTTTGCCGTCGTCACCCTCTGGCCCCATCCACGTCATGGAGGCCAGTCGTGACAAAGCGGGCTGGGCCTCAAAAGCGCCAGCAGCGGGAGGAGTGGTGGTCATGGCTGTGTGCCGATCGGGAGGAAAACGAAGCAGCATGGTGAAGCCATTATGTAGGCAAAACTTCGCCGGTGTTAAGGGCCTATCATTCCCATATTTGTGAGCAGCCAAAATCCCCGTCCGCCGGGCGTTTCAGACCATCGCCAGCGGCCACGGCAAACAATTGGCCAACAGACCTGACTCAAATCTATCGCATTTTACGGAATGGTAACGGCACGCCGCTAAACTGGCCCTCATTGCAGATGGATCGAAAGCCGGGGGGCTGCTCCCGATCCGTCTTAGTAACCAGTTGTGTACGGACGCAGAAGCGTCCGAGAGTAATGAGTTGGAGTACCGGGTGGCTTCTCAGGCGCAATCCCCTTGGCGTGCCATTTTTGCACGCGCCCTCGTCGCTGCATTCGTATTCGCCGCAGCTGTCGCACCGGCCCACGCCATTGAAAACCTGCGCCGCGAAGCCGGCATTGTCGTCGACGCCAAATCCGGCAAGGTGATGTACGAGAATGCCGCCGATAGCCCGCGCTATCCGGCCTCCGTCACCAAGGTGATGACGCTTTACATCCTGTTTCAGGAACTGGCGGCCGGCAATCTCAAGCTCTCCACCAAGATGACCGTGTCGGCCCACGCCGCTGCTGCCTCGCCCACCAAGCTGGGCTTGCGCGCTGGCTCCACCATTTCGGTGGAAGATGCGATCAAGTCGATCGTCACAATTTCCGCCAATGACATGGCCCGCGTCATTGCCGAAAACATTTCCGGCAGCGAAGAAAAGTTCGCCCAGCGCATGACGGCAACCGCTCGCGCGCTTGGCATGCGTCACACCACCTACCGCAACGCTTCGGGCCTGCCCGATGGCGGCCAGCTCACGACCGTGCGGGACCAGGCCATCCTGGGCATCGCCGTTTATGAGCATTTCCCGAACTATTACGAATTCTTCCAGACCCGCAGCTTCTCCTACGGCCGCCGCACTTATGGCAACCATAACCGCGTGCTGGGCTATATGGGCGCCGTCGACGGCATCAAGACCGGCTATATCAATGCGGCGGGTTCGAACCTGCTGACCGCGGCGCGCAAGGACAATCGCCACATCGTAGTCGTCGCCTTCGGTTTCAACTCTGGTGGCGCCCGCGACCAGAAGGTGCGCGATCTGGTTGCCAAATATCTGCCCGCCGCCCGCAGCGGTGGCTATCTGCAGACCGCAATGATCCCGCAGCCGGGCCGTCAGGGTAACTCCAACGTGCAGGTCGCCGTCGCTCAAACCGCCGCGCCAACTGCCAATTCGGCAAACCGCTTCGTGGTGCCAATGCCGCTACCCGGTTTTCGCCTGGCCCAGCTTGTGGCCGCTAATGGCGCCCAGCCGGCCGGCGCACCAATGCAGTCCGAAGTGCGCGTAGCCAGCGTCGCTCCCGTTCCCGCACAGATGCCGGCCGACCTGGGCCTGCAGCCTGCGGTACAGGCAGCCAACGTGCTCGCCGCCCCGTCGCAGGCCCCGCGCCCCGCCAATCCGTCCGAAGATGTGATCGGCGCCTGGCTCAGCGACAACTACAAGCTCGGCGCTCCACCGGCCGCTCTTGGCCAGACCGCGCCATCGGCCCCACTGCTGCCGCCTGGCGCCGTGGGTGGCCAGCCCGTTGACCTGATGACCAGCGGCACCGTCCCTGCCGCCGCCCCCGGAGCCGCTCCAGTCGGCAACTGGGTCGTGCAGGTTGGCGCTGGCCAGTCCGAGGAAAGCGCCCGCGGCCTGCTCACCGAGGCGTCCAGCAAACTTGCTGGCCTCAATGACTATCGCGCCTCGGTCGAACGCTTTGAAAAGAACGGCCAGACCTTCTTCCGCGCCCGTTTCGTCGGCTTCGGCGGACGCGACGCGGCAACCGATACCTGCAACCAACTCAAGCAGCAGAACCTGAGCTGCCTGGCGATGCAGGGCTGAATTTGACTGCCAGTACAGGCTCTGTTCGAGCCCGCGCTGTTTAGACCAAGCACTATTGGCGCCTGTGTATGGAGTAGCCCAATGAGCGAAGTGTCCGCCTTGACCGAACTGGCCAATTTCATTGGCAAGTCAGCCCTGGCCTCGGAAAACTCAGCCACGCGCCGTCGCGCGCTGGATGGGATGACGGCCCGCATGTTGCCCAAGCAGCGTCGCGGCGTTGGTGAACTGCTCAGCGCGGTGATGGCCCTTTCGGCCCGCACCCGCCGGCTGGTCCAGCCCCGCGTCCACATCGATCTCGACGTATTTGCCCCCGGCGGCAAACGCGCCCTGCGCATGCAGTTCGGCGACCATCAATAGGTCTAGACGTCGCCCTGCAGCATGTGGATGAACTTGCTCACCGTGTCCTCTTCCGGTGCCGGGGTGTTTGCTATCGCCACCTGACGGGCTTCCGCCTTGGCGGTGATCGGCAGGTGCAAGGCCTCTACCAACGCGCGATACTCCTGCCGCGCGCTCATGTGGGACATCGAGGGCAGACCGCCCAACAGGTTTTCATCCAGCGAATCGAACACCGTCATCCCCGTCGGAAACAGCGACCGGAAAATCACCCGCTCCGCAATGCCGTCCGCCACCCGGCAGCCCAGCCGCATGGCGATCTTTTCCAGCATGGTCTGCACCTGCCGCATATTGCGCGATGACAGCATCGAGATGCGGTTACGCACCAGCACCCAGTCGATATTTTGCCCGTCGATGGCCAGTCGCTCCGAACGGGCGCGCTGCACCAATCTTGCATAGTGGCTCATCTCGCGCGGCTCGCCCGTCACTGGATCGATCTGCGCAATGACGTTGAGATCAATCAGGCTGTCATTGATCGGGGTCACCAGCGTATCGGCCAGCGCATGGGCCAGCCGGGTCAGGTTGGTGTCGAAGCCCGGCGTGTCCACCACCAGGAAATCAACGTTCTGCTCCACCTCGCCGACGGCCTGACGGAACAGGTCGAACTCCAGCTGATGGTTCTCGCGGATCGAATCCCCGCGTGACAGCGGCAAATGATAATGCGTCGTATGCGGAATTTTCAGGCCATGCCGCTGCGCCCAGTCGCGCCGATTGCGCACGTAATGGGTAAAGGTCTGCTGCCGGCTATCAACGTCGATGCTGGCAACCTTGTAGCCTTGATAGAGCAGATAGATTGCCAGGTGAAACGCGGTCGTGGATTTACCCGAGCCGCCCTTTTCATTGCCGACGACAATGACGTGTGCGCCCGTTCTGTCCATTCGTCCCTCGCTCCGCAGCCCAACAAGTGTGACTGCTTCGCGCCCGCCGAACAAGTGGTGGCGTGGTTAACATTTGTTAAACGCTTAACGCGCGTCAGATCAACCCAAGTCGAGCCAGGTCAGCCGCCAGTTCCTCGGCACCTTCATTGCCATTGGCAGCCAGATCAGGCGGTGCATCACCAAGCGGCAGATAGCGCCAGCCCTGGAAGGGGCGCTTCGGGTATGGCACGGTTCGATACAGGTCCGTGGACATGATGATGTCGCAGTAATTCTTGCCCTCGCCATCGGTGTAGGGCTGCAGGCGCAGGATGGGTTGCCGGCAGGCGATAACGCCGGCGATCACCCAATAGATCGATGCCCTCCCCTCGATCTCGTCGGCCCGCTTCGGCATCATCCTCGTGCGATGAACGTGCACGTCCTCGCCATAATTGGCGCCCCACCAATGCGCCCGCTCGTTGCGATAGCTCTCCAACTCCTCAAAGCTCGACACGCCGACACAGAGTTTGACCATATGGATCATGCCAGCGTGCCCCGCGCGACCTTGCCCTGGATCACATCGATCTCGTCATCATCAATGATCCACGGCTCCTTCAGCGCCTCGGCCAGCCAGCGCTGGAACGCCGGCAGTGCATAGATCGCCTCGACATAACCGGTCAGCACATCCGACACCGGCAGGTCATAGGTCCGCAGCCGCGTCGCCAGCGGCGCAAACATCGCGTCGGCCCCGGTGAACGCTCCAAACAGGAATGGCCCACCCGAGCGCGCCAGCAGCCCACCCAGCAGTGTTTCCACCCGATGGAGCTCCTTGGCCACGTCATCCAGATTAACCCGGCCTGGATATGAGGCGCGCAAATTCATCGGCGCATGGTTGCGCAGCCCGGTAAAACTCGAATGCATCTCGGCGCTGGCGGCGCGCGCCATCGCGCGATCCTTGATGTCGGCAGGCCAGATCGCCTTGTCCGGGAACTTGTCCGCCAGATATTCGATGATAGCGATGGTTTCGGGCACCACCAGATCGCCGTCGATCAGCACCGGCACTTTGCCGGTCGGGGATCGTGTCGCCAGATAGTCGCGAAATCCAGGCCCGCTGAGCTGGATCACCTCATCTTCGAAGGCAATGTCGAAATGCGCCAGTACCAGCCACGGCCGGAGCGACCAGGTCGAATAGTTGCGGTTGCCGATCAGCAGCTTCATGGTTTGGCCTTTCCAGAAAGAACAAGGGCGCCGGTGGCCGGGCGCCCTTGCCATAATTTCTCAGTGAAAAGTGTTCGTCTAGACGCCTGCTACGACGGACAGAACCAACCCCATCGCCAGTAGACAAACCAGTGTCCAGGTTGCCGCCTGCCATATATTGGCCTTCGGTTGACTTCGCATGCTTGCTCCTTGTCAGCCGTTCACTCCGGGATTCGACATAGTGTGGCCCACATGCCCCACCCGGTAATAAAACGTTAACTGCGTCATAAATGCTTTGCAAGCGCGGAAGTTGCTGCAATCCCCCGTTTCGGTAAGGTTTCGTTAATGACGGCCAAACCGTTCTGCTAAACAGCCATCTATAGCCGACGGGCTTTCGAAGCCGCCTAAAACAGGTGAAACCACAGCCCGGCCAGGCCCAGAAACGCAAAGAAGCCAACCACATCGGTGACCGTCGTCACGAAGGCGCTCGATGCCACGGCGGGGTCGATGTCCAGCCGCGCCAGTCCCAATGGAATCAATATCCCAGCCAGGCCGGCAGCAAACAGGTTGACGATCAGCGCCATGCCGATCACTGCGCCGAGACCGGTGTTCCGGAACCACAGTGCGGCGATCACGCCCATGATGACGGCAAAAATCAGCCCGTTGAGCAGGCCCACCATCACCTCGCGGAACACCAGGCGGTTGATCTTGCGCCGGTCCAGCTCGCGCATCGCCAGCGCACGCACGGTGATGGTCATGGTCTGCGTCCCGGCATTGCCGCCCATTGACGCAACGATCGGCATCAGCACCGCCAGTGCCACCATCTTGTCGATGGTCACATCGAACAGCCCGATCACCGACGAGGCCAGGATCGCGGTCAGCAGGTTGACGAACAGCCAGGTCGAACGGCTCTTGAGCGCGTCCCAGACACTGTCCGAGATTTCTTCGTCGCCCACACCAGCCAGCAGCCGAATATCCTCGGTCGCTTCTTCGTGGATAACGTCCACCATGTCGTCGATGGTCAAAACGCCGACGAGGCGCTTGCCTTCGTCGACCACACCGACTTCGATCAGATCGTAGCGTTCGAAATCCCGCGCCGCTTCTTCCTGGTCGACATTGGCATCCACCAGCAACACGTTGGTGTTCATGATGGCTTCGTTTTTGGTCTGCCGGCTGGAACGCAGGAACTTGTCCAGCGGTATGGTCCCCAGCACGGTGTAGGACGCATCCACCACGTAGATCTGGTAGAATTCCTCGGGCAGATCGCGCTCCTTGCGCAGATAGTCAATGGTCTGCCCCACCGTCCAGAACGGCGGAATGGCAATGAAATCCGTCGACATCCGGCGGCCGGCGGACTCGTCGGGAAAGTCCAGGCTGCGCCGCAGGTTGAGCCGCTCGAAGGTCGGTAGCGCCGACAGCACCTCGTCACGGTCGACCTGCTCCATGTCCTCAAGGATCGAGACCGCGTCGTCGTTGTCCAGCCCGCTGACGCCACGCGCGATGTCGGCGTTCGGCAACAGCTCCATCAGGTCGATACGGACGGATTCATCGACCTCGGTCAGCGCCGAATAGTCGAACCGGTCACCCAGCGTCTGCACCAGTGCCAAACGCTCGCCGCGCCCAAGCGCTTCCAGCACGTCGCCCATGTCGGCAGGATGCAGCTCCGCCATCATCTCGATGATGTCGGCGGAGGCCTCATTGGCCAAATGATCGCGCAGCGTGTCGAGCCATATCTGGTTGATATGGCCGTCCTCGTCGCGGACCCCATTGGGATCAAACCCGGTGTCGTCTTCGGGCGTTGGCGCAGTATCGACTGTCATTGGATGCCCTTATGTTTCCAACGGTTTCGGGGCTGCCCCAAGCTGTAGCCAATCAACTCCACCTGCGCCAGACCGAAGCTGTCACACCGCCCGCTTTTGTGAGAGTTTGCGAAATCAGCCGGCACAAACAAAAAACGCCGGGGCGAACCCCGGCGTTTCAAAATTCTCAGGCCGAAAGGATCAAGCGGTAACCGGCTCGTCCTTCTTGCGCTCGGCATAGATGTAGAGCGGACGGACGTCCTTGCCGCGTACCACTTCTTCCGAGATCACCACTTCCTGCACGCCTTCCAGCGATGGCAGGTCATACATGGTGTCGAGCAGGATGGCTTCCATGATCGAGCGCAGCCCGCGCGCGCCGGTCTTGCGTTCGATGGCCTTTTCGGCAATCGCCTTGAGCGCGTCCTCGTGGAAGGTCAGTTCCACGTCTTCCATGTTGAAAAGCCGCTGGTACTGACGCACCAGAGCGTTCTTTGGCGCGGTCAGGATTTCGATCAGCGCTGCGATATCCAGATCTTCGAGCGTCGCCAGCACCGGCAGACGGCCGATGAATTCCGGGATCAGGCCGAACCGCACCAGATCTTCCGGCGCCACATCGGCCAGGATCTGGCCAACACGACGATCCTGCGGATCCTTCACCGTCGCGCCAAAGCCGATCGAGGAGCTTTCGCCGCGAGCAGCGATGATCTTTTCCAGGCCCGCAAACGCGCCACCGCAGATAAACAGGATGTTCGTGGTGTCGACCTGCAGGAATTCCTGCTGCGGATGCTTGCGCCCGCCCTGCGGCGGCACGGAGGCAACGGTGCCTTCCATGATCTTGAGCAGGGCCTGTTGCACGCCTTCGCCCGAAACGTCGCGGGTGATCGACGGATTGTCCGACTTGCGGGAAATCTTGTCGACTTCGTCGATATAGACGATGCCGCGCTGTGCCTTTTCCACGTTGTAGTCAGCCGACTGCAACAGCTTGAGGATGATGTTTTCCACGTCCTCGCCGACATAGCCGGCTTCGGTCAGCGTGGTCGCATCGGCCATGGTGAATGGCACATCGAGAATTCGTGCCAGCGTCTGCGCCAGCAGCGTCTTGCCCGAACCAGTCGGACCGATCAGCAGGATGTTCGACTTGGAAAGTTCGATATCCTGGTTCTTGGTCGCGTGGTGCAGGCGCTTGTAGTGATTATGGACGGCCACGGAGAGCACGCGCTTGGCGCGGTACTGGCCGATAACGTAGTCGTCGAGCACCTTGCAGATATCTGCAGGTGTCGGCACGCCATCGGAGGACTTGACCATCGAGGTCTTGTTCTCTTCGCGGATGATGTCCATGCACAGCTCGACGCATTCATCACAGATGAACACGGTCGGACCGGCGATCAGCTTGCGAACTTCGTGCTGCGATTTTCCGCAGAACGAGCAATAAAGCGTGTTCTTGGAGGTTTCGCCGTTCGTTGTCTCTTTGGACATCCAGTCACTCCCGGAGGCAAAATGCCTCCAAAATCAGCGTCGACTCAAAGGCTAACGCATGAGGCCTAAAGAATATCTAAGCCGAACCGACCTTAAAGGTCGATTCGGCCCGGGGCAATTGCGTGAACATCACAGTCCACGGCGTATCGGGATTGGCGTTAACGCCAATCAGGGGGTCGCTTCCGGCAGCGCTCGCTTTTCGAACACGCTGTCGATCAGCCCAAAAGTCTTGGCTTCTTCGGCCGAAAGGAAGTTGTCGCGTTCAAGCGCAGCTTCGACTTCCTCATAGGTGCGGCCGGTGTGCTTCACATAAATCTGATTGAGCCGGCGCTTCAGGCCTTCAACTTCCTTGGCGTGGATCATGATGTCGGTGACCTGACCCTGGAACCCGCCAGAGGGCTGATGCACCATGACACGCGAGTTCGGCAGCGAACCACGCATCCCGGCTTCACCGGCCGCGAGCAGCAGTGAACCCATCGAGGCCGCCTGCCCCATGCACAGCGTTGCCACTGGCGGACGGATGAACTGCATGGTGTCGTAGATCGACAGGCCAGCGGTTACCACACCACCGGGCGAGTTGATGTACATGGCGATTTCCTTTTTCGGATTTTCCGATTCAAGGAACAGCAGCTGGGCCACGATAACCGAAGCCATGTTGTCTTCGACCACGCCGGTCACAAAAATGATGCGCTCGCGCAGCAGGCGCGAATAGATGTCGAACGCGCGCTCGCCGCGGTTGGATTGCTCCACCACCATGGGCACGAGCGTATTCATATAAAGATCGTGTGGATCTCGCATTTCGGATGCCCCTTGGGCCAAGGTTCGCGCGAACCGTCAGGCCATTTCCGTAAAATATCGAATCAGCGCGATTGGCCGATTGCAGACGATACCGCCTTAACACGCGGTAAAGCGACAGATAGGCGGCAAAGTGGCGAGGTTCAATAGGCGGCGTGAGCCTTGTGCCGGAAGGGTGAATAGGATCTTGGCACTTGTTCGATCAACCCCGCCTGCCTATTTCAACTGCGCTAGTTGAGAGTACCGACAATGATAATCCGCTTGCTGAGCATCGGACGTGCCGTGTGGTTCGGCATCTGTCTGTGCATAGGAACCGTCGGCGGCCTAATATTTGGCTTTGCGGCCGGCGGTATTCTTGGGGCAATCGCCTGCTGCATAGGCGGCGGCTTCGTGGGCCTCCTCATCGGCAGTTCATTTTGGGGCTTTGTCGAGCTTATTGTTCCCTAGGCCGAGAAGCCTACCGTAACGCCCTTCTTGCGGAAATAGGCCTGCATGATCTTGCGGCCCTGGCGATTGTTCTGGGCCAGCTTGGCTGGCTCGAACACCGCTTCTTTCAGTCCCTCGCGCGCTAGTACCTGCTTCAGCACCGCGATATGGCCATCCAGCTCATCATTATTGGCCGCCAGCGAGCCATAGATATTGTCGATGGCCTGGGTCAGGGTCAGATCGGTCACGCGCGCACACTCCAATTGGCTTTGCGCAATGCACTAGCGGTTTTTTGCCGAGACGCAAGCCGCAGATCGGTTCACCCTGCCTTGGCAATCGCTGCGGCCAACCGCGCCGACAGTTCCGGCGACAGCGTCCCGCGTCCGGCCCAGACATAATCGGCATGGCTGCCCCAGACCGCGAACAACAGCAGTTCCGGCTCAGAAGTGTCGGTCAACACCGCCCAGGCGCCGCCATCGCTCTCAACGTTCTGGTCAAGGATCAGAAATCCGCCAAACCGTTCGACGATCCGCCGACCGTACTCGAAATCCCGCACCACCTCGGCCTCGATCACCGGAAATGCCGGGCGCTTCTGCAACTGCTCCAGCGTCACCACTTCGCGCACCGACACATTGCCCACCACGCATTTTTCGCCGTGGCGTTCCCAGCCCAGCAATTTGCAGGCAACCAGTCGCATTGACCCGATTTCCTCGGGCAGATTGATCAACCCGTTGAAATGCAGATTCGGTGCTTCATAGAGGCACCAGAACGTCTCGCCGATCTGGTGGGCAAACGGCATATCCAGCCGCAGCCAGTACTCTCGTCCAGCCTCCGGGGCGGTTTCGAGCAGGTAGATCGGCGGCTCATCCGCCTCCGCAGCTTCCGCATTATCATGCCAGCGCACCGACGAATGGCCCGCATAGCCAACGATCTGGGCCCAGCGATGTTCGTCCGCCTCCGGGGCCTCACCCTGCTGGCCGCAGACGCAATGAAACAGCAGCGGCTGGTCACTCATGCCTGCACCGTCATCGGCAATTGCGGCGCGTCCGTCCGCTGGGTAGGATCACGGTAATTTCCTGAGCCGAGCATTTGATGTCCAACGCCCAAGCCGTCGAACAAGCCGACCCGCGTGATCCCAATTTCTACCAGGACCCCTACGCGTTCTACCATCACATCCATGCCGCAAACCCCAGCTTCTACTGGCAGAATTACGGTCATTGGTGCTTCACCGGCTTTAAGGAAGTCAATGCCCTGCTCCGCGACAAACGTTTCGGCCGGCAGATTTTGCACGTCGCTACCCGCGCCGAACTCAAAATGCCCGCGCCCAAGCCGCACGTGGCCGCCTTCGATCAGACCGAGAAATATTCGCTGCTGGCCCTCGAGCCGCCCGCCCATACCCGCCTGCGCACCCTGGTCAATCGCGCTTTTGTTTCCCGTCACGTCGAACAACTGCGTCCCCGCATCGTCCGCCTCGCCAACGAAATGATCGATGGCTTCTCGGCCGATGGCGGCACCGATCTGATCAAATCCTTCGCCGCGCCCATCCCGGCCATCGTCATCGCCGAAATGCTGGGCCTGCCCACCGAAATGGCGCCGCAACTGCTCAACTGGTCCAACCGGATGGTGGCCATGTACATGTTCGGCGTCGATGAAGTGACCGAGCACGACGCCAACCAGGCCTCGCTCGATTTCATGGCCTATCTGGGCACGGTCATTGCCGAACGCCGCAAGGCGCCGAAGGAAGATCTGCTCACCCACATGATCACCGCCGAGCAGAACGGCGAAAAGCTCAGCGACGAGGAAGTGATCTCCACCGCCATCCTGCTGCTCAATGCCGGCCACGAAGCCACGGTCCACACCACCGGCAACGGCGTCAAATCCATCCTCGAAAGCGGTCTCGATCCCAAAACCCTGTTCGCCACCGACGAACAGGCAGCCGCTACGGTCGAAGAGTGCCTGCGCTTTGACGCGCCGCTGCACATGTTCACCCGCTATGCGCTCGGCGACATCACCCTCGACAACGGCATGGCGTTCAAAAAGGGCCAGGTCATCGGCCTGATGCTGGGCGCCGCCAATCGCGATCCGCTGCGCTTTTCCAACCCCAACAGCTTCGACCCCTTCCGCACCGACGGGGCCAATGTCAGCTTCGGCGCCGGCATCCACTTCTGCATCGGTGCGCCTCTCGCCCGCATCGAGTTGCAAGTGGCGTTTACGGAACTGTTCCGCCGCCTGCCAAGGCTAAAGCTGGCCGAAACGCCGAGCTATAATGATGTGTACCATTTCCACGGACTTGAAAGGCTGCGCGTCGAATGGTGAGGATCTCATGGCTACCCGTGCTCGCCGCTCCATTGGCGGTATTGGCTATTCTGCCATGGGCATTGATTGGCTCACCCCACGGCTGGGCCTGGAGCCTTGGAATAGCAATCTTGATTGGCTATCCGGTCATTTTCTGCAGTCAAACCCTAATACTCATGTTCTTGACAAGAAAGAACGTCCTGAAGAAACGCTCGATCATCGCGCGCACCTTGCACTTGGGGATATTTTGCCTCTTCTGCATCGGGATGTTTGTCGCCTGCTGGGGTCAGTTCGCTGCACCGCAGCTTTAATTCACTCCCAATCCCGCCAAAACCTCCGGCACCAGCCCCGGCAGATCCTCGCTGATCAGCCCCGGCCTACCAAATTTGTTCGCCGCCTCGGCATGGACCCACACGCCCGCGGCGGCGGCTTCAAACCCCGCCATGCCCTGCCCCAAAAATCCGGCCACAATTCCAGCCAGCACGTCCCCTGAACCTGCCGTGCCCAAAGTCGCCGGCGCATTGGCATTGATCGCTGCGCGCCCGTCTGGCGAGGCAATTACCGTATCGCTGCCCTTCAGAATAATCGTAGCGCCAGAATGTGCCGCCGCCGCACGCGCCTTTTCGAGTTTTGAGCCGGGCACCTCGCCGAACAGCCTGACAAACTCCCCCTCATGCGGCGTCATCACCACGGCACGCGCCGGGTTGGCCTTGATCGCAGCAAACAGCGCTTCGCCATCTCCCTTGAATGCCGTGAACGCATCGCCGTCCAGCACGGCCGCCGCGCCGCCAGCAAGCACCGCCAACACATTGCGATGGGTTTCGGCACCTGTCCCCGCCGCCGGTCCGATCACCACCGACTTGATGCGTTCATCCGCCAGCAGTTCGCGCCATTCATCCGCGGTTTCTGCCGGTTTGAGCATGATCGAGCTGACATGGGCTGCATGCACCATCAGCGCCTCGCGCGCGCCCGCCAGCGTCACCAACCCGACGCCGCTGCGAAATGCACCCCACGCCGCCAGGCGCGATGCGCCGCTCTGTATGGCGTTGCCGGAAACCACCACGCAATGCCCCCGGCTAAACTTGTTGCCCAGATTGGCCGCTGCAGGAATGGTCCACAGCTCCGGCGTATTCCGCCAGGCCTTGGCGCCAATCGTCTCCAGCACGCTGGCGGGAATACCGATATCGGCCAGCACGGTTCCCCCACACAGATCACGCCCAGGTTGCAGCAGATGCCCTGGCTTCAGGCGGAAGAAGGTCACAGTCAGTTCAGCCTGAACCGCCGCGCCATAAACCTGCCCACTGGCCCCATCCAGCCCGCTGGGCACATCAATGCTCACCACAGTCTTGCCAGCCGCGTTGATCGCCTCGATCAGGGCCAGCAGATCGCCATCGACATCCCGGCTCAGCCCCGCGCCAAGCAGCGCGTCGACCACCAGATCGGTGCCCTTCAAATCATCAACAGATGGTCGCTCGATCCGGCCGGTCCACAATGCCAGCGCCGCCGCCGCATCCCCCTTCAACTCCGCCCGCTCGCCAAACAGCCGCACCTGCACCGGCCAGCCGCGCTCCTTGAGCAATTGCGCGACAATAAAGCCGTCACCGCCATTATTGCCCGGCCCGCACAGTACCAGCACCGAGCGCTGGTAATAGCGCTCGACGAGCGCATCGACCACAGCCCGTCCGGCCGCTTCCATCAGCTTGAACGAGCGCACCCCGCCCTTGATCACCAGCCGGTCCGCCTCCCCCATCTGGAGCGGACTAAGAAGCACTTCTGGATTGGCGCCGGGCATGAAACTCACCACTCGATTCTGGGGTCGCTACTCAATAGCAAATCCCAACAAAAAAGCCGCCCGTTTCCGGGCGGCCTGATTTGGCACTGCAAGACATCGTTGAAAGTCGCTGCGGCGAGTCGGCTGGCGCGATTTTCGAGAACCGGAGCGCAACGTACGTTAGGTACGTGAGCACCGGAAGCGGAGAAAATCGCGTTAGACGTCCGCCGCAGTAGACTTTGCGGCGGTGTCTTTAGTGGTGGTGTTCTTCGGGAACGTCGTCCTGATCGGCCTGGATGAGCTTGGCGAGTTCTTCGCGGGTCATCTTCTTGTCAGTCTGCTTGGCAAGCTCGGTCACAAAGTCGACGACCTTGTTTTCGAACACCGGCGCACGCAGCCCCGCCAGGGCCTGGGCGTTCTTGCGGTAATAGTCGTACACCTGCTGTTCCTGGCCGGGGAAGCGGCGAACTTCCGCGATCAGCGCCTGCTGGTGCTCTTCGTCCGTCACTTCAACGCTGTTCTTGTTGCCGATTTCGGCAACGACCAGTCCAAGGCGAACGCGGCGTTCGGCAATCTTGAGATACTGCGCGCGGGCGTCAGCTTCCGTGGTGCCTTCGTCTTCAAAGCTGCGGCCATGAGATTCGATCTCATGCTGGACATTGCGCCAGATCGATTCGAACTCAGCATCCACCAGCGACTGGGGAACGTCGAACTTGTGGCCTTCATCGAGCGCATCCAGAATCTGGCGCTTGATGTGCTGGCGGCTGAGCGAAGCCAGCGCCGTGGTCATCTGGGCGCGGACCGCGTCGCGGAATGCTGCAACATTGTCGAGGCCCAGCGTCTTGGTGAACTCGTCGTCCAGCTCGCCCTTGTTGGGACCATCGGCATGCAGGATGGTCACCTCGAACACGGCCTTCTTGCCGGCCAGTTCGGCGCTCTGATAATCCTTGGGGAAAGTCACTTTGACTTCCTTGGTCTCGCCCTTTTTCATGCCGACGAGCTGCTCTTCGAAGCCCGGGATGAATTCGCCCGACCCAACGGTCAGGTGAGCGTGATCGGAGCTGCCGCCATCGAAGGGCTTGCCATCGATCTTGCCAACAAAGGTCAGGCCAAGCCGGTCGCCGTCTTCAACAATCGCATCGTCGCCCTTGTCGGTGAAGCCACGGTTCTGCGCGAACACGCGGTTCACCTCGGCGTCGACTTCCTCGTCCTTGATTTCGACGATCGGCTTGTCGAGCTTGATGCCCTTGAATTCCATCAGTTCAACCGGTGGCAGCACTTCGTAGCTGACATCGAATGCCAGGTCGGCATTGCCATCGAGCACCTCGTTCAGCACCGTCTGATCGGTCGGCAGATCAACCTGCGGCTGGGCGGCAGCGCGTTCTTCGCGCTTTTCCAGAGTGTCCGAAACGGTCGCGTTGATCGCATCCGACATCACTTCGGACATTGCCGAGCGGCCATAGATCTTCTTGAGGTGGGCCGTGGGCACCTTGCCCGGGCGGAAGCCCTTGATGGTGGCGGTGTTGCGGAGCTCGTCCAGCTTGGCGTTGAGCCGCGTGACCAGATCCTTGGCAGGAATAGTCAGGCTCAGCTTGCGCTTCAGGCCTTCGCTCTGGGTTTCGGTAACCTGCATTCGGTTCAATCCCGTCTTCTTGATCTGCGTAGGGCCAGCGCACTCAACTGTGCTGCGGAAAATCTGGTGCGGGTGAAAGGGGTCGAACCTTCACGCCTTGCGGCGCTGGAACCTAAATCCAGTGCGTCTGCCAGTTCCGCCACACCCGCTAGAATACCCGCTGGCCGGGTTGCGCGTGGGTCTAACCTAACTTGAAGTGCCAGTCAAAGCCTGCTTTGGCGATTTGGCGGGAATAGAAAACACCGTGGCAAGCAAGCCGTCGCGCTCAACCAACATCACCGCCATTTCGATCGGTGTGGCTCCCAGCCCGTGAATAAGCTCGTGGTCGATAACGCTGGAGCCGATCACAACCCGGTTGAGCAGTTCTGCACGCAGGTCGGGATGGACAAAGCGTTCACCCGCATAAAATGCCCCGAACGCTGCCTTTCCCTCGATCAACACCGCCATGTCGGGCAGCCTGATAACCCTGACATCCTCGGCAAAGCACGCCAGAAACCGCTCCAGATCGCGGGCGTTGTAGGCGTCCAGCTGTTCTTGCGCGAGTGTCGTCGCGGTCATTGTAATTCTCCGCGTGCCGGGCCAAACTGGCTAATGCACAGAATTTAGGCAGGATGCCTAAAATATGTATCCGAACGTGCTTTTTGCGCCTATGCGTGAGATCAACATCCTACCCTAACGCCCTAAAACCATAGACTTTTCAGAGTTTGTAAACGGCTGGCACAGGCCGTGCATACACCTTGGGTTACCCGCCCAGAAGCGAACAGAGGCACGCAATGAAAAAGATCGAGGCCATCGTAAAGCCTTTCAAGCTGGACGAAGTCAAAGAAGCGCTGCAGGAAGTCGGTCTGCAAGGGATTACCGTCACCGAGGCCAAGGGTTTCGGCCGCCAGAAAGGCCATACCGAACTCTATCGCGGCGCTGAATATGTGGTGGATTTCCTGCCCAAGGTCAAAGTCGAGGTCGTATGCCCCGACGATCTGGCCGAAAAGGCCATCGAAGCCATCCGCAACGCCGCGCAAACCGGCCGCATTGGCGACGGCAAGATCTTCGTCTATTCGATCGAACAGGCGATCCGAATCCGTACCGGCGAATTTGGCGACGACGCACTGTAGCTTCCGTCAGGAAACAGCGCGCCAGCGCCCAGAACCATCCAAAAACTTTCTACACAGGGAAAAACCAATGACGACTGGCTCCGAAATCATTCAGCGGATGAAAGACGAAGACATCAAGTATCTTGACCTGCGCTTCACCGACATGCGCGGCAAGCTCCAGCACGTTACCTTTGACGTGACCATGGTCGATGAAGACCTGTTCGAAGAAGGCACGATGTTCGACGGCTCCTCGATTGCTGGCTGGAAAGCCATCAATGAATCCGACATGGTGCTGATGCCCGATCCGGACTCGGCCTATATGGACCCGTTCTTCTCGGCCTCGACCCTGTGCATCAACTGCGATATTCTCGAGCCGCTGACCTACCAGCCTTACTCGCGCGACCCACGCACCACGGCCAAGAAGGCCGAGCAGTACGTCAAGACCCTGGGCATCGGCGACAGCGTGTATTTTGGCCCAGAGCCAGAATTCTTCATCTTCGACGACGTGAAGTATTCCAACACCACCTACAAGGTTGGCTTCTCGGTCGATCACTCGGAACTCCCCACCAACAACGACACCGATTATGAAGGCGGCAACAACGGCCACCATATCGGTCTCAAGAAGGGCTACTTCCCGGTTCCGCCACTGGACTCTGCTCAGGACATGCGCGGCGAAATGCTGGCAGCCATGGGCGCCATGGGCGTTCCGATCGAAAAGCACCACCACGAGGTGGCCTCGGCTCAGCACGAACTGGGCATCAAGTTCTGCCCGATCATCAAGGCCGCTGACTCGGTCCAGATCTACAAGTACGTCATCCAGCAGGTTGCCCAGGCTTACGGCAAGACCGTAACCTTCATGCCCAAGCCGGTTTATGGTGACAACGGTTCGGGCATGCACTGCCACCAGTCGATCTGGAAGGACGGCAAGCCGCTGTTCGCCGGCGACCAGTATGCCGGCCTGTCGATGGACGCGCTGTACTACATCGGCGGCATCATCAAGCATGCCAAGTCGATCAACGCCTTCACCAACCCGACCACCAACTCCTACAAGCGTCTGGTCCCGGGCTTTGAAGCTCCAGTGCTGCTGGCCTACTCGGCCCGTAACCGCTCGGCGTCGTGCCGTATTCCGCACGGCATTTCGCCCAAGTCCAAACGCGTCGAAATCCGCTTCCCCGATCCGCTGGCAAACCCGTATCTCGGCTTCGCCGCCATGCTGATGGCTGGCCTCGACGGTATCGTCAACAAGATCCACCCCGGCGAGCCGATGGACAAGGATCTCTATGACCTGCCCAAGGAAGAACTGAAGGCCATTCCGACCGTTTGCGGCTCGCTCCGCGAAGCTCTGGAAAGCCTGTCTGCCGACCGTGAATACCTGCTCGCCGGTGGCGTGTTCGACAACGACCAGATCGACAGCTACATCGAGCTGAAGATGACGGAAGTGATCAAGTTCGAGCACACCCCGCATCCGGTCGAATATGAAATGTACTACTCGGCCTAAGGCCGGTTTGCACCGAACCGAAAAGGGGGGCCCATGGCTCCCTTTTTTGATGCTCAGTCAATTAGATAATCCCGGATCATCGCGCGCGCCCGCCTCAGACGCGCCTTGACCGCCTCGCGGGTTATCCCCTCGCTGGCGGCCAACTCGTCCAGCGACATTTCCTGCATGTCCCGCTTGAGCACCACCGAGCGGTAATGCGGCGGCAATGACTGGATCGCCATGCCCAGGTCATATTGCAGCTCCAGTGCGGGTCGCTGCGCCAGCGCCGGCTCCGGCACATGCGCCACCGGCTGCCCGAACATCCGGCTTTGCCGGCCAAGCCGGTAGCACTCGCGTTTGACGATGGCGAACAGCCAGCCCGCGAAGGCCGCAGCGCTGCGCAGTCCGGAAATCCGCCGGACGACCAGCAATAACGCATCCTGCACCGCATCATCGATATCGTCGAACCGGCAATTGAGCTTGGCGTAGCGGCGGATATCGGGTTGGGCATGCCCCAGCAGCGTGGCGATGGCCGCGTGATCGCCATTCTGCGCCAGCGCAATCAATTCGGCTGGCAGACCTGCGGCCACGCGGCCCGACGTCACACGTGATCCCGCAGTTTGCGGCCCACCAGGGCGCAGGCCGGGCAGAACCCGACCACGCCGGTCAGGCCCAAAAATACCCCAACTGCGGCAATGCCATACCCCAGCAGCCCGCCGCCAGATGGAAGCACGCCCCAAACCAGCATTGCCAGCCCGATCACCACGCGACCCCACTGCTCCCAGGCATAAATATTCTTGCGATAAAACATCTCTTCGTCCCTTTTGGCACCGCCTCATGCTGGTGCTGTGGGTAAAGAGGCGCGCACCACCGGTTTAGGTGCGCAACGCGGAAAATAATTGTCACAACACGTCGGTCAGGGCGCCGGGGCAAGCAAAGTGTCGAGTGCCTCGCGCGTCTGCTCCTGCAAAAAGCTCACCGCAAAGCCGACATCCAGGTGGCGCTGCACGCGCCCCACTATCCGCCCCACTGCCAATGCCGAACCGACCGGCGGCGCCACATCGGCCGAAATTGCGACGCCCGACAGCGACATATCGATGATGAAGCACCCCACTTTGGTGCCATCGGCAAAGGTCAGGGAGGAGCGCGGATCGCGCGGCAGGAAACGGCCATGGTCCCGCCGGTCATGGCCGGGCTGATGTTCCTTCTTGCGCATCAGGAACAGCTTGGTTGCCAGCTTGCTGCGCTCTTCCTCGCCAAGAATGAATTCCAGCACCAGTCCGGCCTGCAGGATGCGCGCTACCTTGGCGCGATACACGCCAAACTCATCGAAATGCGCACTGACAATTTCACCGACGCGGCCCGATACCGGCCCGATGATAACGGCTTCCTGAGTGGTGATGGAACACAGGCGACAGGCATAGACCGGCAATTGCCCATCGCGGTCGAGCGCGCTTTCTGCCAGCGCATAACGGCCAGGCACCGCGCCAACGAACCGCAGTTCCTGGCTCGGCGACGTTGGTCGACCTCCCGCCGGGGCAGCAGCACCCTGCGCCATTGCATCTCCCCCAAGATACGTCCGTTGCCCGAAGATAATACGCTAAAGTTCTTAAGGGAACGCTCAAACGGCAGGACTTCCAGCGATTCAACGCCAAATTCAAATCGGCGCGGCGACAGTGATGCGCCGACCGCACAAATTCAGCCGTTGGCGCCAATCCAGGGCAAGTCCGGAGCCCGTTACGCCGATCCTTCGTCAAGGCCCGGCGCAATCTGGCCCGGCGCATCAAACTTGATCGGTGCAGCGCCAACCAGGGCGACCAAACTGGCCTCCAGTCTCGCCAGCTCGTCAACGCCGATCTGGCGTTCCCATTGGGTGCGCAGTTCCTCGAAAACCGCCTCGCCTTCCGCCAGCATCTTATACCCCAGAGGGGTAACCTGCAGCAGCTTGCGGCGAGCGTCGTGCGCGTCCTCGGTCCGCCCTACATAGCCGCGCTCCTGCAACACGGCGATCGTTTTTGCCGCGGCCTGTTTGGTCACCGACAGGCGGCGGGCGAGCTCCGAAGCGTTGCCCGCTCCTGCCACGATAGCCCGCATGGCAAAATCATGCCCAGGACTAACGTCGTTGTAGCCGCGCCGTGCCAGCTCCTCCCGAGCTGCAGCCACGAGATGACGGAAGCCCCCAAGGAGCAGCAATGCGAGGTCGGCACCAGCTCTAGCCATTTCAGGTGGATACGACACAGCAGCGATAAAGACAACACGGTTGGCGAAACCGCTGGACTTGGCTGCCGCTTGAGGCCGGCGACGATCAGCTCCTGGACTGGCCGTGTTGAGATTCGCCTCAGGATGAGCCGAACATGGCGCTATCGGGAACTGGAGCAGAAAATCGCCGTTTGCAGGCAACCATCACCTCAAGCTCAACACGCCCTAATCCAGCTCGGCTTTGACAGCGCTTTCGGGCGAGGTCATCAGGGCCTCAAGATGCTCGAATGGCTGCAATTCGATGAACTGGATTGCAAAGCCAACGCTCAGATAGCGCACGACGCGTCCGACCAGGCGGCCAAGCGCCATCGGCGTCCCGATTTCTGGCCAGGACTCGGCCGAAACCGCCGCTCCCGAGCTGGAAATATCGATGACGAAGCATGGCAACCGCTGGCCATCTGCCAGCACGATCTGGGTCCGCGGATCGCGCGGGGCAATCCGTTTATGCTCGCGCTTGTCCGCAACCTGGTCGTGGACGCGGCGCTTCTGCCAGACAATCTTGGCGCCAAGCTTGTCGCGAGCCGCCTGATCCATGTCGATATCCACCGCAAAGCCGCCATCGAGACGGCGGGCAATAGTGCCGCGGATAATGCCGAATTCCTCGAAATGCGCGGTGATTTTCTCGCCGCGCTTGCCGTCAACCGGGCCAACCAGAACGACCAGTCGGGTCGAAATCGAGCACAGTCGGCAGGCATAGACCGGCAGCTTGCCGTCGCTGCCGCTCGGACGATCGCTGAACGCATAGCGACCCGCTACGGCGCCGATGAATCGCACGTCGTGCCAATTGTACGCCGATTGCGTGCTGTTCAAGGCAACGTCTGCGTCTGGCAACTAGTCCCCCTGCCCAGAATACATTCGCGACCCGACTGTATACGGAGAAATCCTTAAGAACTTTTCCATCGCAATCGATTGTATTGATCACATCCGCCAGCGTCCGGAACCGCACGACGTCACCCCCGCGTCGCCGCCATCGCCGCAAAGAACGCTTCCGGACTTTCCACCTCAACCAGTTTCCGGCCCAGGATTTGCAAGAACCGCGTGCCAATGCTGCGCACAAAACTGCGATCATGCGACACCACGATGCAGGTCGCCTCATGTGCCAGGATTTCCGCCTCCAGCCGTTCCTGCCCGGTGATGTCCACATGGTTGGTGGGCTCGTCGAGCAAATAGAAGTTCGGCTCCAGTAGCCGCAGTGCCAATAACCCCAGCCGCGCCCGCTGTCCAAACGACAGTTGCGCAATCGGCCGCGTCAGCTTTTCCGGCAGGAACCCAGCCCCGGCCAAAAGGCTTTTGCTGCGCTGGTCGCCAATATCGAAGCGCGTGGAAATGAACTCCAGCGGCGAACCCTTGTCCGGCAACTGGCTCATCGCCTGGTCGACATAGCCGGTCACCACAGATGGACTGATCCGAATGCCAACAACGCTGTCGCCGCCCAGGGCCCGATTGAGCAGCTTCACCATCTGTGACTTGCCGGCCCCGTTTGGCCCCAGCAGCACGATCCGATCGCCCTGAAACACATGCAGCTTGGCAATCTTGAACAGCGGGTCACCCGCTGGCGTCGCCACGGTTACATCTTCGAGCGCCACCAGCACCTTGGCATGCGTACCGCTATTGGTCAGCCTGATGTCGCCTGACCGCTCGCGATGCGTCGGCTTGGCTGCAGCCTCGATCTTGCCGGCGCGCTCCTTGAGCTGCTTGGCCTTGACCACCAGCAGGTCGCTGCCTGAATTGATGCCGATATTGGTCAGCTTGCGTGCCTGTTGCCGCAACTTGCCGGCTTCTTTCAGGTCCCGTTCCAGCCTGGCCTCGGCGCTGCTGTCTTCCAGCGTCAATTGCGCCCGCGCCGGCCCATAGGCCAGCGGATAGTAATGCGATCGCTCGGGCCGCAGGAACAGCGTGCGGTTGGTGGTCGCGTTGAGAAAATCCCGGTCATGGCTGGCAATGATCATTGGCGTCTGTCGCGCCACGGTGTTGATCCACTCTTCGATCTGAAACAGCTTGCCCAGGTCGAGATGGTTGGTTGGCTCGTCCAGCAGCAGCGCATCCGGCTGCGTCACCCAGCAGCGGGCAATCAGCCCGATCCGTTGCCAGCCGCCACTTAATGCCCGCACCGGACGCTGCCGCATCGCGTCCGGCGTTTCGAATTCATCGAGCACCACATCGACACGCCAGCTCTCTGTCTCGCGCTCGGCGGCCGGCAGCGCCCGGCGAATGGCCTCGTACAGCGTCAACTCCAGCAGGTTCTCCGGCACGTCCTGCTCGACATAACCCACCTGCAAGCCGCGCGACCGGACGATTTCGCCGCCGCTCGGGTCCGCCTGCCCGGCGATGGCACGCAGCAGCGTGGTCTTGCCATTGCCGTTGCCGGCCACCAGGCCCACCCGGTCACCATCGGAAATAACGATATTGAGGTTTGAAAACAGCGGCGCCGTGGCGACTGCGCTGACATTACGGAGGCTGATCGAGCCCATGATGATCTCACTGGTGGGGCGCCTTGCGCCAATCCGAAATGCATCCGCCGCGCCAATGCGCCAGTCGAATGCCGTTAGGGGCTACCAGTGGATAAGACGATCAAGTCCGAACTGCTCCGGTCAGCCCTGCAGCTTTTGCCACAGGGCGGGAACGGGGCCGCGCTGACGATGCTCGAACAGAAATGTCATGCAGCCCTCCTCGGCGCTTCAGTTACGAAGCGAAACGATAATCCCGCCAGGGCTGGAAAGCAACCGGCGGCGGGATCGTCAATCAGGAGAGATAGAAAAACGCCGCAACTGCGGCCACGATCGCTGGGCGCGATACGTGGAAATGGGCAAGCCGGTACGCAATACTCACCAATCCGGCCTGCTGCCACCCATAGGTCGGCACTGTGCCCATTCGAACTAAATCAATCGAAATAGTATCGTTCGTCCTGGCACGCATACGGCAACTCCATACAAAAACCGTATGGGACCGTTGTAGCAGCGGGGCTTTAAAAAACTGCTGCCAAGAAGCAAACGTTTCGTAAACTTGGCACCCAAGATGGGACGCCTCGCCCCTCAACGTGCCGCGCGCAGGGCGTTTCGACCTTCAATCTTGTTGGTGCAATAATTGAAATCGATCAGATAAATAATGCCGTCCATGGTCGCTTTGACCTGAACATGCTTGCGATCGGGGATATTCAGATAAATCTGCGTATAGCCACGGTCGGCGATGGCATGGCGGATTTGGGCGTCGGTGAGGCACATTGCCAATTCCGGCCCCAGCAGAAAGCCGTCGCGCTCATCGCCATCATTGGTGAAGCCGCTGCCAAATTGCAGACCAAAGGCCTGCGCCATGGATGGAGCAGTCGTTGCGAACGCGCTGACACCAACCAGGCCGGCCATCAGCAGCACCCGCGCCGCCCCGATAGTCGTCTTGAGAGTTTTGGACATCGTCAATCTCCTGCTCAGGGATGGACGAGTTCCCGCCTTTGAGGAACGGGAACTCGCATTGTCTTCGACCTTAGTTACTGAAATTGAATTCAAAACCAAAGCCACCGCCGTTGCCCGGACGGTTGCCGGGATAACCATTGCCGGGGAAGCCCCCGCCACCGATCCGGCTGACGCGCTGTGGCTGCGAAACCTGGCCCGAGCACTTGTCAACGCGCATGGCATACACCCAGTTGCCCCGCACGGCCGTGACGTCGACGCGCTGGCGGCTCAGTTCGCGCACCACATTGACCTGACTGTAGCCATACTGGCTCACCTGCTGGCGCACTTCGCGGTTCGTCAGGCAACGCCTCTGATAGTTGCCGCCATTGTCCCAATCGTCGTCGCCCCAGCCATTGCCGTGACGGGGACCATTGTCATTGTTGCCGCCGCCGAACTGCAGCCCGAACGACACTACGGGCCCCTGCGCGAACGCGGGCACTGCCACCAGTGTCGAAGCGCCGAGCGCCAGGGTAATGACCGCAACGCGGCCGGCGGACTTGAAAGCGGAAAATATGGTGGCCATTTCTAAACTCCTGAAATTAAAGTCTCTCCGACGCTTTAAATCAAATCTAACCCAGCCAGCTTGAACGCAACCGCACTGGCCCGTTCATCTGCCGTTCATCTTGGGCCGCGCCCGCCTGACGGCAAACGCCCATTTGCTGGGGACGGATGCCCTGCCGCACCCGAACGGCATCACCATCTTGTATAATAGAAATTTGGCAGGCTGATTCGCCTCGCCACCAGCATGGACCATTCATGTCGCAAGTCGTCGAAGACCTTTTCGGTGAAGAACCCCAGCGCCCGGTGCCCGCGCAGCCCGAGCCGGCCAAGGCTGCCGCACGCCAATCGGCAGCGCCGCAGTCGTCCTACACCGCCGCCGATATCGAAGTTCTCGAAGGCCTCGAACCGGTTCGCCGTCGCCCCGGCATGTATATCGGCGGCACCGATATCAACGCGCTGCACCATCTGTTTGCCGAAGTCATCGACAATTCGATGGACGAGGCCATCGCCGGCCACGCCACCCGTATCGAGGTCCATCTCGATGCCGAAGGCTACATCACCGTGATCGATAACGGCCGTGGCATACCGGTCGAAAACCATCCGAAATATCCCGGCCGCTCCACGCTCGAAATCGTCCACACTGTGCTGCACGCCGGCGGCAAGTTTGACTCCAAGGCCTATGAAACCTCTGGCGGCCTGCATGGCGTCGGCATTTCGGTGGTCAATGCACTCTCCGATGACCTGATCGTCGAAGTCGCTCGCGAACAGCAGCTTTACCGTCTCCGCTTCTCCCGCGGCCACGTCGTTGGCGCGGTCGAGCCGCTTGGTCGGGTGCAGAACCGTCGCGGCACCAGCACCAAATTCCACCCCGATCCGCAGATCTTTGGCGACAACGCCAGGTTCACGCCGGCGCGCCTGTTCAAGATGACCCGCGCCAAGGCTTACCTGTTCGGCGGCGTCGAACTGCGTTGGTCCTGCGATGAAGCGTTGGCCAGCGACGAAGTCCCTGCCCGCGCCACCTTCCACTATCCCGGCGGCCTGCGCGATTTCATGGCGGCCCGCATCGATGGCGAAACCCGCATTGTCGACGAAATTTTTTCCGGCCAGGCCGGCAAGCCGGGCACCCATGGCGCGGTCGAATGGGCCATCGCCTGGACGCTCGGCGATGGCTCGCTGTCCTCATACTGCAATACCGTACCAACACCCGATGGCGGTACCCATGAGGCCGGCCTGCGCCTCGCGCTGCTGCGCGGCCTCAAGAACTATGCCGAACTGACCAAGAACAAGGCTGCCGCCGTTCTGACGGCCGAGGACGTGTTCGCCAGTTGCAACGCCATGCTCTCGGTTTTCGTGCGCGAGCCCGAATTTGTCGGCCAGACCAAGGACAAGCTGGCCTCCGGTGAGGCCACCCGTATCGTCGATACCGCGCTGCGCGATGCCTTCGATCATTGGCTCGCCGCCTCGCCCAATCAGGCCGGCAAGCTGCTGGACTGGTCGATCGAGCGCGCCGAGGATCGGCTGCGCCGCCGCAAGGAAAAGGAAATCGACCGCGCCAGCGCCACCCGCAAGCTGCGCCTTCCTGGCAAACTGGCCGATTGCAGCCAGGGGGCCAAGGAAGGCGCGGAGCTGTTCATCGTCGAAGGCGACAGCGCCGGTGGCAGCGCCAAACAGGCGCGCGACCGCAAGAGCCAGGCCGTGCTGCCCCTGCGTGGCAAAATCCTCAACGTCGCCGGCGCCACCCGCGACAAGATGCAGTCGAGCCAGATCATCCAGGATTTGATCCAGGCCCTGGGCTGCGGAACCGGCGATCGCTACCGCGACGACGATCTGCGTTACGACAAGATCATCCTGATGACCGACGCCGATGTCGATGGCGCCCACATTGCCTCGCTGTTGATGACCTTTTTCTTCCAGGAGATGCCAAAACTCATCGATGGCGGGCATCTCTATCTGGCCCTCCCGCCACTTTACCGCATGACCCAGGGCAGCAAGACGCTCTACGCCCGCGATGATGCCCATAAGGAAGAATTGCTGGCCAAGGAGTTCAGCGGCAAGTCCAAGGTCGACATGACCCGCTTCAAGGGCCTGGGCGAAATGCCGTTCGCGCATCTGCGCGAAACCACCATGTCCAAGAAGTCGCGCACCCTGCTCAAGGTCAAGATCGAGCAGGACCTGGAAGGCACCCGCGACAGCGTCGATCGCCTGATGGGCACCCGCCCGGAGGCGCGCTTCGATTTCATCCAGGAAAATGCCGCCTTCGCCACCGACCTTGATATCTAGTGGTTGCGGGCCATATTAAGCACAAGGCTTTGAAGACCGTTGACTTGCAAGGCCCTTACGTTATGGTCCGCGCCGCTGGAGCATTTTCCGGCTTGGCGACGCTGCCTGTATTTTCGCGCCAGCCCATGCTGACTACGCCCCAGGGCCACTCCCACGATCTGCAGTTCCTGCACAAGCGTCCGAATGGCCAATTCCGTGTCACGGATGCGTTTGAGTTCAGCTGCTTGCTCGCCAACCCATCACCATGAGTGGACTACTAGATTTGACCGAAGATTTTTCTGGGCTTGGACTTTCTGCCAAGGTAACCGAAGCGGTTACCGCCGCCGGCTATACCAAGCCTACCGATATTCAGGCCCAGGCCATCCCCCACGTGCTTCAAAAGAAGGACGTGATCGGCATCGCGCAGACCGGGACCGGCAAGACCGCGTCCTTCGTTCTGCCAATGCTGCATCTGCTGGAAAACGGCCGGGCCCGTGCCCGCATGCCACGCACGCTCATCCTCGAACCGACGCGCGAGCTCGCCGCGCAGGTCAGCGAGAATTTCGAGAAGTATGGCAAGAACCACCGCCTGACGATGGCTTTGATCATCGGCGGCGTCTCATTTGAAGACCAGAACAAGAAACTTGATCGCGGCGTCGACGTCCTGATCGCCACGCCCGGCCGCCTGCTCGATCAGATCGAGCGCGGCAAGATCATGCTCAATGGCGTTGAAATCCTCGTCATCGACGAAGCCGACCGCATGCTCGACATGGGCTTCATCGACGACATCGAAAAGATCGTCAATCGCCTGCCCGTGCGGCGCCAGACCATGCTGTTCTCGGCGACCATGGATTCCCAGATCGAGAAACTGACCAAGAAATTCCTCAAGGACCCGGTGCATGTGCAGGTCTCCCGCGCTGCATCGACCGCCGAGACAATCGACCAGAAGCTGGTCAAGGTCGGCTCCAAGCCCGAGGAAAAGCGCGACTCCCTGCGCCAGTTGATCCGCGCCGCCGGCGAAACCCTGACCAATGGCATCGTCTTCTGCAATCGCAAACGCGATGTGGGCGTCGTTGCCAAGTCGCTGTCTCGCCACGGCTTTGACGCTGGCGAACTGCATGGCGACATGGACCAGAAAAGCCGCACCGAAACGCTCGACGCGTTCCGCGGCGGCCGTTTGAAAATTCTGGTCGCCAGCGATGTCGCTGCCCGCGGCCTCGATATTCCGGCCGTCAGCCACGTCTTCAACTTTGACGTACCTGTCCATGCGGAAGACTATGTTCACCGCATCGGTCGTACGGGTCGTGCCGGCCGCGCCGGTGCCGCCCTTACCCTGGTGGCGCCAGCCGATCACAAGCACCTTGATGCCATTCTCAAACTGATCCAGCGCGATATTGCCTGGCTCGAAACTGGCAAGTCGACCGCCGCCGCTGCGCCCGCTGCTGATGCGGAAGGCGAAGCTCCGGCAACCGGCGAAGAAAAACCCGTGCGGCGCCGTCGTGGCGCCCAGCGTGGCCGCCCGGAACGTCCCGCTGGGGAAGCCCGGCCTGTTGCGGAAACCCGGCCTGTTGCAGAACGGCCCGCCAAGACCATCGAAGCAGAAGCAGCGGAGGCGCCACCCCCGGTGGCCGCCGCAACGCCGCGTCAGCAGCGGCCCGCCGGCGAGCGCCGTCCGCCGCAGGAACGCCCTGCCCGCACCCGTCCGCCCAAAGGCGAAACACGGGATTCGGAGTCACAAGGTACCGATGATGGCTCGCCCTTTGGTTCGGAAGGCCCGGTTCCGGCCTTCCTGTTGCGCACCAGCGCCTGGAGCAACTAATTCAGGCTTGTACGGGCCGCCGGTGCTCTTGAATTGCAGCGCGTATGCAACAATCATGCACACGCGCTTGTGATTCTGTACCGCTGGTTTGGACAAAGCATACGGCTGTAGGTCCAGACCTATTAAATTCCGGCATGCCTGGTATTTATCAAGGCGGGGTTTGACGCAGCGACGTATTTACTTGGCCTTAAGCCAAAGCGGGGGAAACTGCGCAATGGCCTTAGGCTGTTAGAGTGGGCGC
Organism: Devosia sp.; assembly: GCF_039927955.1. Classification (GTDB taxonomy): domain Bacteria; phylum Pseudomonadota; class Alphaproteobacteria; order Rhizobiales; family Devosiaceae; genus Devosia. The sequence continues at coordinate 90,541 of NZ_JBDSUA010000004.1, forward strand.
GAGGACACGTTGTCGGAACAGGAATTCAAACGCGCGCTTGGCTATGCGAACTCCGCGTTCGACCTGCTCAAGCGCAGCGGCATCCCTGCATACCCACAGTTCTATGAACTGCTTTACACCTATGCGACCGGCGTAAATCCCACGCTCAACACGCGCATGAATGCCATCTTCCGCACCGGCCAGTCGCCGACTGTCGATCTGGCCGAAACGCTCTATAACGAATTCCTCAAGGCCGGCGACGCCAACGAGCGCATCAGCAACGTTTCAGAGCGCATGAACGCGCGCATCGAAGCGGTTCACGACGCCATTGATTCGGCGATGACCACCGCCAATTCCTATTCTGGCTCCCTGCAGGCCGCCACCGGCGATCTCGAACGCGAAATCACCGTGGCCGACATGCGGGCCATGGCCCAGCGTCTGCTTGCCGAAACCCGGCGCATGCAGGAAACCAATGCCAATCTGGAACAACAGCTCGAAGCCTCGCGCGACGACATCGCCGCCTTGCAGCGCGATCTCAACGACGTGCGTCGCGAGTCGATGCTTGACCCGCTGACCAAGATTTCCAACCGCAAGAGCTTTGAAGAAGGCATCGGCAAGGCCGTCATGGAAGCCAACACCGCCGGCACGGCTCTTTGCGTGCTGATGGTGGATATCGACCACTTCAAGCGCTTCAATGACACCTATGGCCACCAGACCGGCGACCAGGTGTTGCGCCTCGTGGCGATGACGCTGAAATCCAATATCAAGGGCAAGGACATCGCGGCCCGCTACGGCGGCGAGGAATTTGTCGCCGTGCTGCCGCAAACCGATATCGAAGGCGCGGTGATCGTCGCGGAAAACATCCGCAAGGCGATCCAGGCCAAGGAACTGCTCAAGCGCTCGACCAATGAAAAGCTGGGCCGCATCACCGCCTCGTTCGGCGTCGCGCTGTTCCACCCCGGCGACACCACCAACTCGCTCATCGAACGCGCCGATCGTTGCCTCTATGCCGCCAAACACGCCGGCCGCAACCGCGTCATCAGCGAAATCGAACTGGCCAACATCCGCGCCGCGTAAAGCGAGGCAAATAAGTCGATTCCAAATCAGCAGTCGTCAGCCTCGCCCCTTGTGGGAGAGGGACAGAAATTCTGCGTTCAGCAGAATTTCAGGGTGAGGGGTTGTTGTCTCCGCATACGCTGACCGAGGAAGCGACTCCTCATCCGCCCTTCGGGCACCTTCTCCCTCAAGGGGAGAAGGGAGATAGAGCTACGTCGCCGCTTCCAGTTTCACGCCCAGCCCAGCCAGCATGTCCCAGTAGGCCGGATAGGTCTTGCCGGTGCATGCAGGGTCCAGAACGATGATCCCGCCGATCTTCAACCCCGCCAGCGCAAAGCTCATGGCAATGCGGTGGTCCGAATAGGTCTCGATCCTGGTTCGCGCATTGCGCTGGGCCGCGTGCATCAGCGCCGGATCGGCATTGACCACCAGGTCATCGCCCTCTTCGCGCGCCAGTCCCGGCTGGATGCGGTTCAACTCTGTCGACAGCGCATTGATCCGGTCGCATTCCTTGACCCGCAGATTGGCGATGCCAACAAACCGCACCGGTTGGTTGTTGAACGCTGCCAGTACCGCAATCGTCGGCACCGCGTCCTGCATCTGCGAGCCGTCGATCACCGCCTGCATATTGGGAAACTGCGCGATCACGGCCTGCGCCAGGGCGTCTGGCTGCGTAAACGCATCTGCAGCCACGCCCAGGTCGATATCGCCGCCAGTGAGCGCCGCTGCGGCCCACAGATAGGTCGCCGCAGACGCATCTGGCTCTACCAGCAGGTCGGCGGCCTTGTACCCTGTCGGCTGCACCAGCCAGGTACCATCGGCGGTCTGTTCAACCCGCGCGCCAAAACTGCGCATCGCCGCCAGCGTCAGGTCGACATAGCCCCGCGCCCCGATCTCGCTGCCGGTCAACGCCACCTCGATCGGCCCATCGCCCAGTGGCGCCGCCATCAGCAGCGCTGAAACATATTGGCTGGACAGACCACCATCGATCTCCACGCGCCCCCGCCCAAAGCTGCCATTGCCGCGCACCGTGATCGGCGGGCACCCGGTCTCGGCCACAATATCGACGCCCAGCGACGCAATAGCGGTTACCAGCGGCCCAATCGGCCGCACCCGCATATGATCGTCGCCATCGACAACCACCGTGCCATCGACCGTCGCCACCGCTGCCGTCAAAAACCGCACCGCCGTGCCGGCATTGCCCAGAAACAGTGGCCCGCTTGGCGCCGCCAACCGCCCGGAACTGGTCACCACAAAACTGGTGTCATCCGGCTCCTCAACCGTCACACCCATCTGCTGCAGGGCAGCAGCCATCAGCGCCGTATCCTTGCTCTTGAGCGCCCCGGTCAGCCGGCTGGTGCCATTAGCCAATGCCGCCAGCAGCAGCGCCCGATTGGTGATGGATTTGGAGCCCGGGGGCGAAACGCGCCCGACAAGCGGATGATCAACTGGGGTGATAGCAAGGGCGGGCGGAAGCTGTGACATGGCGCCGTGTTAGGACATCAACGGGAGCGATGCAACACCACGCCCTCTTCCTTCTCCCCTTGAGGGAGAAGGTGCCCGAAGGGCGGATGAGGGGTATCTGCTCTTTGAAATGCGCAGCCCGAACGCAGCACCCCTCACCCACCGCGTTCCCTTGGGCTTGACCCGAGGGCCGCTCTCAAAACGGCGTGCGCTGCTGGTGGCCCTCGGGTCAAGCCCGAGGGAACAACAGAGATATTTGCGAAATAAATAGAAAGTATCAGACGTGAACCCGAGCCTCGGCGATCGCTTTTAAATCCGCCGGCTTGAGCTGCACGCTCTCGCCGCAGCCGCATTCGCCGGTCTGGTTCGGGTTCTTGAAGGTAAAGCCCGAGCTCATCTTGGATTGTTCGAAATCCATCACCGTGCCGAGCAGGAACATGGTGGCCTTGGGCTCGACATAGACATCGAGGCCCTTGTCCTGCACATGGTCGTCGCCCTTCACCGGCTCGCTCACATAGTCCATCGTATAGGCCATGCCGGCGCAGCCCGCATTCTTGACGCCGACGCGTACGCCAACCACCGGTTTGTCGGAATCCTCGATGATCTCACGGATCCGTTCCGCGGCAGCCTCGCTCAGGGACATGATCTTGAAAGCCATCGTCAAACCTCGTCTATCGGTGATTTACGATATATAGCGTAGCGCGGTGGAAATTACCACCAGTTCAACGCCACCTGGGCTTCTTCGCTCATGCGGGTTGCGTCCCATGGCGGATCAAACACCATGTTGACGGTCACGTCCTGAATGCCTTCGACCGCACGCGCGGCGTTTTCCACCCAGCCCGGCATTTCGCCAGCCACCGGGCAACCCGGCGCAGTCAGCGTCATGTCGATCGACAGGTTATGGTCATCGTCCAGATCGACCTTGTAGATCAGCCCCAGCTCGTAGATATCGACCGGAATTTCTGGGTCATAAACCGTCTTCAGCGCCCCGATCAGGTCCGAGGTAATCCGCGACACCTCATCTTCAGGCAGGTTGCCGGTATGGCCGGGCGTAATCCGGGGCGGCTCCGGCAGGCGTGGCGCGGGCGCAATATCGGCTTCGTTGACAATGATTTCAGGTTCGTCGGTCATGTGGCCCTCGCGTCTTACGCGAAAAATTTCTGGGCGCGCTCGATGCCATCCACCAGCGCGTCGATATCGTCTTTGCCGTTATATAGGGCGAGCGACGCCCGGCAGGTAGAGCTTACACCAAATCGTTTCAGCAAGGGCTGCGCACAATGCGTCCCTGCCCTTACGGCAATGCCGTACCGATCCAGAATCGTCGAAACATCGTGCGCATGGGCGCCCTTGATCTCGAACGAGAATATCCCGCCCTTGCCCGCCGCCGTACCGATCATCCGCAGCGAATTGATCCGGCTCAGCCTTTCGGTCGCATAGGCCGCAACGTCAGCCTCATGCGCCGCGATATTTTCGCGCCCAAGGTCGTCCATATATTTCAACGCCGCGCCCAGCCCGATCGCCTGCACGATCGGCGGCGTGCCGGCTTCGAACCGGTGTGGCGGCTCGTTATAGGTCACGGTCTCGAGCGTCACCGTCTCGATCATCTCGCCGCCGCCCTGATAGGGCTGCATCTCGGCCAGCAGATCATACTTGCCGTAAAGAATGCCGATGCCGGTCGGCCCATACAGCTTGTGCCCGGTCGCCACATAGAAATCGACATCCAGCGCCTGCACATCCACCGTCTCATGCACCGCGCCCTGCGATCCATCGATCAGCACCGGAATGCCGCGCGCATGCGCGATCTCGATAATCTGCGCAATTGGCGTCACCGTGCCGAGCACGTTCGACATATGCGTCACCGCCACCATCCTGGTGCGCGGCGTCAGCGTCTTCTCGAACGCGTCGATATCGAACGAGCCATCGTCGCGCACATCAACAAACTTCAGCACCGCGCCCTTGCGCTCGCGGTGAAAATGCCACGGCACGATATTGGAGTGATGCTCCATGATCGTGGTGACGATCTCGTCGCCCTCGGAAATTCGCGGCCCGGCAAACGACGACGCCACCAGATTGATCGCCTCGGTCGCCGAGCGGGTAAAAATGATCTCTTCGGGCCGACCGGCGTTCAAAAACTTGCGTACCGCCTCGCGACCGCCTTCATAAGCCTCGGTCGCCCGATTGGCCAACGTGTGCAGTCCGCGATGCACGTTGGCGTATTCATGCCGGAACGCATAATCCATCCGGTCCAGCACCTGCACCGGCTTCTGCGCCGACGCGCCAGAATCCAGATACACCAGCCGATGCCCATGAATCTGCTCCGCCAGGATCGGAAAATCGGCACGGACTTTGTCGAGGTCGAAGGTCATTTTCTTACTCTTCCAGTCTCGTCGTCAGGCACTGGAGTGCGCTGAGATTCATGCCAGGCCGAGTCGAAAATGGTGACGTTCCAGAACCGGAGCGGAGCGTACTTGAGTACGTGAGCACCGGAAGCGGAGAACGCCGCCATTTGCAGGCCGGCATGGCGTGAAGATCAGCGTGCGCCCAGAAGCCACCCATCGACAACCGCCGTCAGCGCTTCGTTCAAAGCCGCGTCCTCGATCGGGTCGAGCACTGCCTCAAGAAACCCGCGTACCAGCATGGTCTCGGCCTCCGCCTTCGGAATACCGCGGCTCATCAGATAGAACAACGAATCCGCATCCAGTTCGCCGCAGGTCGAGCCATGCCCGCACACCACGTCATCGGCATAGATTTCGAGCTCGGGCTTGCTGAGGATTTCCGCCTCGTCCGACAGCATCAGCCCCTGCATCATCATTTTGGCGTCGGTCTTCTGCGCATCGCGCGACACCACGATCCGCCCCTGGAACACTGCCTTGGAGCGGCCACGGGCGATCTGCTTGAACATTTCCTGGCTGGTGGTGTTGGCCACCGCATGGTTCACGTCGAGCGTGAAATCCAGATGCTGGCCATTATCCACCAGGTTCAGCCCGGTAAAATCGCCATGCGCGCCTTCGCCCACGAACTTGGCAAAAATCTGTGTCCGCGCCAATGAGGCACCGGCATGGATCGCCAGCGTCCGCACCTTGGCGCCTTCACCGATCTGGTACTCGTTGGTGGCAAAATGCGTCGCGCCGCTGGCCGAAAGATCGACGGTGATATGGGTCAGCGTGGCATTCTTGCCCACGGCGATATAGCTGCCATGATTGCTCAGATGCGCCGCGTCCGAACCAGAATAGGTTTCAAGGATCGTCACCGAAGCGTCGTCCGCCACGAAAATCTTCGCCGAACTGGCCGAATGCGCCGCGTCACCTTCCGAACGCCGATCGATCTGGAGCACCGGATCAACCGAGCCTTCCAGGTTCAGCGTCAGGCTCTGCTTGGCCAGGGCCGTATTGAGCCGCACCAGCACATCCTCGCGGCCCGATAGCGCCGAACCATCGGCCACCCCAACGATTACGCCGGCCGGCGCCGTCGCCGAATGCTGCAGCACGCCATTGGCAATCATCAACTGATGCGCGCCAGCCACCCGCAATGCCGGCGCGCTGGCCGAATTGGCCGCACTAGCCAAAGGCGGCACCGCCTTCAGCAGCATCTTGAGATCGGTATAGTGGTACGCCTCGACCCGCCGCGTTGGCAGGCCGATCACGCTGATCCGCTCGGCATTGGCCGCATCGCCGACCGAGGTCAGTTGTGCAATCAGCGTTTCTTCAACGGCATTGAGCCGCACCGGCATTTTGGGCTTGAGCATTATGCGGGCTCGCTGTCGAAGTCGGCATAGCCCTTGGCTTCGAGCTGCAAGGCCAGCGACTTGTCGCCGCTTTCCACGATCCTGCCGTCCGAGAACACATGCACCACGTCGGGCACGATATGGTTCAGCAGCCGCTGATAGTGCGTAATCACCAGCATCGAGCGGCCAGCCGAACGCAACGCGTTGACGCCCTTGCTCACCACCTGCAGCGCATCGATATCGAGCCCGCTGTCGGTTTCGTCCAGAATGCACATCTTGGGCTGCAACAGCGCCATCTGCAAAACCTCGGCGCGCTTCTTTTCGCCGCCGGAGAAGCCAACATTGAGCGGACGCTTCAGCATATCGGTATCAATGTTCAGCGCCGACCCAGCTTCCTTCACTGCGCGCATGAAATCGGGCGTCGTCATCTCCGCCTCGCCGCGCGCCTTGCGCTGGCCGTTCATTGCCGCCTTGAGAAAGGTCATGGTGGCAACGCCCGGAATCTCGATCGGGTATTGAAATGCCAGGAACAGTCCGGCCGCAGCGCGCTCATAAGGCTCCATCGACAACAGATCGACGCCATCGAGCAGCACTTCGCCCTCGGTGACCTCATAATCTTCCTTGCCGGCGAGCACATAGCTCAGCGTCGATTTGCCAGAACCGTTGCGGCCCATCACGGCATGCACTTCGCCTGCCGGAATGGTGAGGTTCACCCCCTTGAGAATTTCACGGTCGTCGATCCGCGCATGCAGGTTACGGATTTCAAGAATTGGCGTGGTCATTATCGTCTCCAGTTTTCTGGCGTCGCATCGATGCGCCAACCAGCAGTTATTGCTTTTCGGTGGACAGCGCGGGCTAGCCCACACTCCCCTCAAGCGAGATCGAGATCAGCTTCTGCGTCTCGACCATGAATTCCATCGGCAGATGCTGGAGCACGTCGCGCACGAAGCCGTTGACGATCAAAGCGACCGCCTCTTCTTCGTTCAGCCCGCGCTGGGCGCAATAAAACATCTGATCGTCCGAAATCTTGGACGTCGTGGCTTCATGCTCGAACACCGCCGTGGCGTTGCGGCTTTCGATATAGGGCACGGTATGGGCCCCGCACTTGTCGCCGATCAGCAAAGAGTCACACTGGGTGAAATTACGCGCGCCCTTGGCCTTGGCATGGGCGGAAACCTGCCCGCGATAGGTATTATCCGAAAACCCCGCAGCAATACCCTTGGCGATGATCCGGCTGGAGGTGTTCTTGCCCAGATGGATCATCTTGGTGCCGCTGTCGACCTGCTGGTAGCCGTTCGAAATGGCGATGGAGTAAAACTCCCCGCGCGAATTGTCGCCGCGCAGGATGCAGCTCGGATATTTCCAGGTAATCGCCGAACCGGTTTCCACCTGTGTCCACGAAATCTTGGAATTATCGCCGCGGCAATCGCCACGCTTGGTGACGAAATTATAGATGCCGCCCTTGCCGTCCTTGTCGCCCGGATACCAGTTCTGCACGGTCGAGTACTTGATCTCGGCGTTTTCCATGGCAACCAATTCAACCACGGCCGCATGCAGCTGGCTCTCATCGCGCATCGGCGCGGTGCAGCCTTCCAGGTAGCTCACATAGCTGTCGGCTTCGGCGATGATCAGCGTGCGCTCGAACTGGCCGGTCTTTTTCTCGTTGATGCGGAAATAAGTCGAAAGCTCCATCGGGCAGCGCACGCCCTTGGGGATGTAAACGAACGAGCCATCGGTAAACACGGCGCTGTTCAGCGTCGCATAATAGTTGTCAGAGACCGGCACCACCGATGCCAGATATTTCCGCACCAGGTCCGAGTGCTCGCGGATCGCCTCGGAGATCGAGCAGAAAATGATCCCGACCTTGGCCAGCTCCGCACGGAACGTGGTGACCACCGAAACCGAATCCATCACTGCATCGACGGCGACATTGGGTCGCTCGACACCGGCAAGGATTTCGCGCTCTTTCAGCGGAATGCCCAGCTTGTCATACATGGCCAGCAGTTCGGGATCGACTTCGTCCAGGCTGGTCGGCGCCGGCGTCGATTTGGGCGCGGCGTAAAAGTACATGTCCTGGAAATCGAGCTGCGGATAATGCACCTTGGCCCAGGTCGGCTCGTCCATGGTCAGCCAGCGCTGATAGGCTTCCAGCCGCCAGTCCAGCATCCACTGTGGCTCATTCTTCTTGGCTGAAATGAACCGCACGATATCTTCGCTCAGGCCCTTGGGGGCCATGTCGGATTCGATGTCTGACGAGAACCCGTACTTGTACTTGTCGACGTCAAGCGCCAGCACCGATTCAACCGTCTCGCGGTCGATGTTCTCTTTGAGCGTCGGTATATCGTAATCAACGGCCATCATCGTCTCCATAACCACCGGCGCTTCAAGGACGCCTTAGGCTTCTAATCTTGTCGTTTAAGCAGCGCGGCTGCGTTGTCGGGTCAGAACGGTCTCAAACCCCGTCAAAAATGCATTCACATCGCCAGCGGTCGAATTCCAGCCCAGGCTCACGCGCAGCGCGCAATCCGCCAGTTCCGGGCTCACGCCCATTGCCGCCAGCACATGGCTGCGACCAACTTTACCCGACGAACAAGCCGAACCCGATGACACCGAAATGCCCAGCAGGTCCAGGCCCATCATCGCCACCGCATTGGTCAGTTCCGGCACTGCGAAATTGACCACATTGCCGATCCGCTCGGCGGCTTCGCCAAAAATCACTGCGTTGGGCGCCAGCGCCCGCAAACCGCCTTCTAGCTGCGCCACCAACGCGCCGATATTGGCCCGCTGATAGCGCTGCGAGAAATCCGCCGCCGCCGCGCCAAACGCCGCGATCTGTGCCGCAGCCTCGGTGCCGCCACGCCGCCCCTGCTCCTGCCCGCCACCGGGGATCAGCCGAACCGTGTCGGCATGGCTCTTCATCAGCAATGCGCCAATGCCCGCCGTCGCGCCGATCTTGTGCCCACTGATCGCCATCATATCGGGAGCCGAAGCGGCAAATTCCAGTTCCTGCTTGCCCAGCGACTGCACCGCATCGACAAACAGATAGTGTTTCGTCGGCCCAACCAGCGCCGATACGGCGGCCATCGGCTGCACCACTCCGGTTTCGTTGTTCACCGAATGCACCGCCACCAGCGCGATCTCGCCTGCCGCATCAGCCGCCGCAACCGCCGCTGCCAATTGCGCCACCTCGATCACGCCATTGGCGTCCAGCCCGATCACCGTCACCGGCAAACCAGTCGATTCGGAGGCCTTGGTCACTGCCGAATGCTCACCCGCGGTGGTGATGATCCGGCTGACCTTGAAGGTCCGGCTGCCGGCAACGATCGCCTGGGTGATCGCTTCGCTCGCCGAGCTGGTGAACACCACCTGGTTGCGCTCGGCGCCCGCCAGCTTGGCCACCTGGTCGCGCCCGGTTTCCATGGCATTGCGCAGCAAACGGCCATGGCCATGCACCGAAGATGGGTTACCCGTCAGATTGAGCGCGGTAAAAAGCACCGCACGCGCTTCGGGCAGAAGCGGGGACGCGGCATTATGATCGAGATAGATCGCCGGTCGGGCCATTGTCGGGCATCCTGGCGCTTGCACGCCGCTCAAAACGCCCAAGCGGCGCTCGCATCGGCGCCAAGGGCGAAACTTCTTGAATTCCAAGGCCCAACTTCATTACAAGGGGCCACTCATCGGGCCGCATTGCGGCCGAAAACCTGTTTCGAACAATTCTAAACTGGTTTTTCGACCCATGTTTTAGGGAGCGGGGCGCGCTTAGTCAAGCCGCATCGCCGCACTTCAGGGTCCCGGAAAACCACACCAACAGAGCCGTATCGGCCCCGGAAGAAGCACATGCCAGAAGTCATTTTCAATGGTCCAGAAGGCCGGCTCGAAGGCCGCTACCAGCCCGGTAAAGAGCCCAACGCGCCGATCGCCATTGTGCTGCATCCGCACCCCGAATTCGGCGGCACCATGAACAACCAGATTGTCTACAATCTGTTCTACATGTTCGCCCAGCGCGGCTTCGCGGTGCTCCGCTTCAACTCGCGCGGCGTTGGCCGCAGCCAGGGCATGTTCGATCATGGCATTGGCGAACTCTCCGATGCCGCCGCGGCGCTTGATTGGCTGCAGGTCATCAACCGCGAAAGCCGCGGCTGCTGGATCGCCGGTTTCTCGTTCGGCGCCTGGATCGGCATGCAGCTGTTGATGCGCCGCCCCGAAGTCGAAGGCTTCATCTCGGTGGCGCCGCCGGAAAACCTCTACGATTTCTCGTTCCTCGCCCCCTGCCCGTCGTCGGGCCTGATCATCCATGGCGACAAGGACCGCGTGGCGCCGCCCGCCTCGGTCCAGAAGCTGGTCGACAAGCTCAAGACCCAGAAGGGTATCAATATCGAGCAGCAGATCGTGGAAGGCGCCAACCACTTCTTCGAAGGCAAGATCGACGAATTGACCGAACGTAGCGCCGACTATCTCGACCGCCGCCGGATCGAAATTTCCGAAGGCAAGGGCCGCTAAGGTCAATCGACCCGACCCGACGGTGTCATTCCCGCGCAAGCGGGAATGACACCGTGAACAGCCGACCATCACACGAGACGACCATGTCCAAATTCAAGTCCGATTTCCTGCGCGTCCTCGACGAGCGCGGCTTCATCCACCAGATTTCCGATCCGGAAGGACTGGATGCCCGCGCTCTCAAGGGCACGATCACCGGCTATGTTGGCTACGACGCCACCGCGACCTCGATCCATATCGGCAACCTGATCACGGTCACGCTGCTCTACTGGCTCCAGGAAACCGGCCACAAGGCGATCAGCCTGATGGGTGGCGGCACTTCCATGGTCGGCGATCCCTCGGGCCGCACTGATCAGCGCAATCTGCTGACCGTCGAGCAGATCCAGACCAATATCGACTCGATCCAGCGGGTCTACGCCAATATCCTGAACTATGGCGGCTCCAACCCGGCCATCATGGTCAACAATGCCGACTGGCTGCTCAAGCTCAACTATGTCGAATTCCTGCGCGATGTCGGCCGTCATTTCTCGGTCAACCGCATGCTCAGCTTCGACTCGGTCAAGCTGCGCCTCGACCGCGAACAGTCGCTGAGCTTCCTTGAATTCAACTATATGATCATGCAGGGCTACGATTTCACCGAACTCAACCGGCGCCACGGCACCGTGTTGCAGATGGGCGGATCGGACCAGTGGGGCAACATCATCAATGGTGTCGACCTCAACCACCGCATGGGCGGCGAACAGCTTTACGCCCTGACCACGCCGCTGCTGACCAAGTCCTCCGGCGAAAAGATGGGCAAATCGGCCTCCGGCGCCGTCTGGCTCAATGGCGACCTGTTTTCGCCCTATGACTTCTGGCAGTACTTCCGCAACACCGAAGACGCCGACGTTGAAAAGTGGCTGAAGATTTTCACCCGCCTGCCGCTCGACGAAATCGCCCGTCTGGTTGCCCTTGGCGGCACCGAGATCAACGAAGCCAAAAAAATCCTCGCCACCGAAGTCACCGCCATCGTCCACGGCCGCGCCGCCGCCGATCAGGCAGCGGCAACGGCAGCGGCGACGTTTGAAACTGGCAAGCTCGACCTGTCACTATTCACAAAAGAAGTGTCGTACGGCGATCTTGCGGCCGGCATGGGTTTGCAGATGGCCCTCAGTCTCGCTGGCCTTGCATCGTCATATGGCGACGCGCGCCGAAACATCGAAGCGGGCGCTGTCCGGGTCAACGACGTAATCGTTACCGATCCAAAGGCGCAAATTTCAGTCGATGACCTCCTCGCCGAGGACGTCATCAAGCTCTCGGTAGGCAAAAAGAAACACGCGCTGATCAAGCCGGTCTAGGGATCGGCCTAATCCCCGTCCTCTTGCTCTAACGTCCGACCGCCGTGAAGAATCCGCAACACATGGACCTCGTTGTCATCCACCACAAAAGCGACTGATGTGTTGGGCAAAATTCCGATGACGCGAAGCCCTGTTTTCGCATTCCTGATCGTGCCGCGTTGTGCCCCGTATTCGAGCGTCGACAGGCGCTTTTGCACCCGACCAATATAGTTTCGAGCAACCGAAACTGAGATTTCGCGGGCTAGGTATTCAACGAGAGACTGCAGGTCGCGCTTCGCCGAACCGAGGAGAATGACCGAGCGCTTCTTCATTCCGCAGCTTTACGACCTGCAGAATCCTTTTTGGTTTCGATTTCATCGATGACCCGGTGAAGTTCGTCGAAAACTTCATCTGCGGAATAGGTCTCTTCAAGGCCAGCTTTCCAGCGATCATATGTCGGGGCAACTTCGCGTTGAAGCCAGCGTTCAATCTCGGTTTCCCGATCTTGCAACATCCGCAACCCTTCGCGAATTACTTCGCTGCCCGATGCGTGCCCGCCCCTCGAAACCAGCCTATCGATAAAGTCCGATTGACCAGCCGTGACGCTAAAAGTACGCTTCCTGACTTTGCTCATATCCGGCCTCCTGAGTACCGCACAATACCACCCAGTATGACCATTGCATACCGCCTATTCCACCCGTGGCTGCTCCTTCGCCCGGAACTCGAACAGCTCCCGGAACGCACCCGGTACCAGGATCGACAGCGGATTGATCCGGAACTCTGGATGGTCCAGCGGCCCCTTGACCTGGAAGGTCACCCCGACCAGGCCCTCGCCATCGCGGCCACCCAGGATCGGGCCCAGCAGCGGGATTTTCTGGAACACGCTGTTGAGCCCGAACAGCGGCACGTAGGTGCCGGTCAGGTCATACTGGCGCTGGTCGGTATAGATGAAGCCGCGCGCCGTGCCACCCACCGATTGCCCGCTGAGGATGGCTTCACTCACCTCGACGCGGTCGGATCGGCGCACGAACTTGACCTCGCCCTTGTCAAAATCCAGCCGGTTCTGCTTGGAGATCGCCGCCCGAGAATCCGAATGATTGCCCAGGATTTGTGCCACATTGGCTTCATCCACAATGGCGAAATTGCGCATCTGCAATTCGCCCACCTGCTGCTTCTGCTCGGTAAAGGTGTTGAGCACCAGGCTCCCCTCCCCGCCCGCCAGTTGCGAGTAAATCCCCAACAGCCGCAGCACCGTGCCGGCATCGTTGAACGCCACCGACATCGTCCGCCCGTCCGGGGTCGGATTGGTGGTGATGGAAATCCCGTTATTGTCGCCAAACTGTGCCGCCAGGCTCGCCTTGCGCAGATCGGAGCCCTTGAGCAGCATGTTTGCCGTCAGGTTGAACGCCGTAGTGGCGTATGACCCTAGCGCCCGGTCGAGCTTTATGTCGAGCGCCAGCGTCTGGTTGAACTGCGTCGCCTCCACCCCGCCCGAACCTTCGCCCAGCCCGAAGAACCGCCGCAACAGCGGCTTCAGATCAAGCTGCGCCCCGCGCACCATCAACCCATATCCGCCAGTGATCGGCACCAGCGAGACCCTGGCGTCGTCGCCGGCGCTCAGCGCAAAACTGCTGAAATCGGCCGATTGCAGACCCTTCTTGGCGTCGTATTTCAGCCCGCCCGCCAGATGCACCGTGCCAAACGCCAGGTCGATCTGGCTCAGTTCGGTGACGTCGCCATCCTGCTTGATCGCCGCGCGGATGATCCCATCCACCCCGGCAGGCTTGCTGATCGCCAGATCCTTGATGGTCAGCGCCGCATCCTTCAGGTCGACCGCCATTTGCAGCGAGCCGTCCGGCATCGGTTGCCCGACAAACCGCACCTTGCCCGACAGGAACTCCGAAGCATCGAACCCGAACGCTGCCAGGTCCTTGATATCCATGCTCGACGCCAGCTTGAACACCGGCTCCCGGTCCGGCGCGCCGTCAATGGACACATCAGCTTTCATGCCGTCGATCGCAGCCGTTCCACCAATCTGGTAACCGGCCTGCGACGCGCTGAAATTGAGCTGTCCGCTGCCAATCCGATGGCCCTGGATCGGCTCGCTGCTAGAGAAGTTCTTTACCGATCCGTTCAGCACATAGTCAAAACTGGCCGGCCGTCCGGACGGCTCGTCGGCCAGCTTGACGGTGGTGACGAGGCCCGCATCCACCGTGCCGGCCAGCGCATTGATATCGAGCGGCACCACTAGTGATTTCAGCACCTCCGGCTGCTGCTCCTTGGCCAGCGCCAGAATCGCCGGGATGGTCCCCGAGACATCGCCCGATACCTCGATGACCCGATCGGTCGGCACCGAATTGTCCATCACCATCGCCGCATTGCTGACCTGGATCGGCCCCTGCGATGTCGGCAACGTCCCGCCATCGGCGGAAATCGTCACATCGGCGTCACGCACCTGCAATCGCGTATCGCCGGTGATCGCAATCGGCATCATTTGAGCGGTCGGGGTGATCGCCACCCCGGTGCCCACCATGTCGATCAGCATCGCGCCCTTGGGGATCGGCTTGTTCTCGTTGCCCACCGCCAATGTCCCCACTGGGAAATTGAACTTCATGGTGGCTTTCTTGACCTCGCCCTCGCGCACATTGGCGACAAACCACGCCCGGCTTTCACCACCTGTCACTGACGGCCAGAGGCGTTTGAGATCGTCGGCGCTGATCCCCTCCCCGGCAATGGTCAGCGCAAAGCCCAGGCCCGCCTGTAGCATGTCCACCCGTCCGGTGGTTTCGATCTTGCCGTCCCCCTTGGTCGCCAGCAGCCGGTCAATGCCCAGCGCCCCGTAAAGCGGCGCCGACCAGCCGGAGAACTCCACGTCGCTGAATGGCGCCGCCGGTGGCGTCATGTCGCCCGGCGTGATCGACAGGTTGGTCGCATGCAATGACATGCCGATGGTCGGACCATAGGCCGCATCCAGCCCCATCGCAAAAATCCCCGAAATCCGCGCCGAGCTCTGGCCGATCTGCAGCGCCGCATCCGCCAGCGTGAACTGGCCTTTGTCCGGCGACCAGGCAATATCCATGATCGAAGTGGCGATCGGGAAATAGTCGTCCTTGATCCGCATATCGAGCCCGGTCATGTCGACCTTGAACGCCCCGCCCGAAAGTTTGCCGGTGCCCGGCGCAAAGTTGACATCAATCGATAGCGCCCCCGCCCCCCGAATGGCGATCAGGCTCGCCGGATCGTCGATGAACGGCAGGAACGAGGCAAAATCGATATTGGTGACATCGGCTTCCAGCCGCACGCCGCCGGCATCGTCCACCGTGCGCGCCACGCTGCCGTCCATGGTCTTGCCGCCCAGCGTTGCCGAGAACACGCCCTGGGTGCTCTTCAGGTCAGCACTCGGCGCAATCGTCAGCGAGATATTTTCAAAGTGGCGAAACAGCCCATAGACGCTGTCGTTCATGTCAATCACGCCATCGCGGATTACCAGCTTGGAAAACCGCCCCTGCGTCGCTTGATCGACAATCTGGGCGATGCCCTGCTCGCTCGCTTCCAGGTTGAAGATCAGCCAGTCATTATCCGAACGCAGCTTGGCCCCGCCCGGCACCGGCAAGGTGCCACGCACCGAAACCCCGCTCGCCGAAATGTCCACCGACGGAAACGCATCGGCGCCCTCCATCACCCGCACTGTCGCCGGGCCGCCATCGGGATCGTTGATCAGCTGAAAGCTGGTGATGCGCGGCCCCAGCAGGTCCTGCACCATCTGGATATGCGGCGCCACCATGGTCACCGTTGCGCCGGGCTGTCCGAACAGCGCCCGCATCGGCGAAAATCCGACTTCGAGCGCCCCCATCTCGATGCGCGCGCCAGTCTTGGTATCTGTCAAAACCACCGGACTGAACTGGATCACCGGCCAGATGCCGCCCTCCAGCGCCAGTGCCATGTCGCCCAGTTGCAGATTGCTGGTGGGTGGCATAGTCGACATCGCCACGGCCCTTGCGGCATTGCTGCCAAACGGCAACTTGACCGGCGTCGCCAGCAATACCAGGTACAACAACACCAGCAGCAGCGCAGGCACGCCCAGCGCCCAGACCGAAATCTTGGCGGCACGACGCAGCGGCGAACGGGGTCGCCCGGGCAGATGCGGCAATGTCATATCCGGCATCGAGGCTACTGCGTTCACTTGCTTCCGGGTCGAGACTTGGTCGTTTTCCCGCTCCATGGACTGTTCAACCTGCGCTCCGCTACACTTTAGAGCAGAGCGAATTGAATTCAGCCTGCGAGAATCGACTGGATTTCGGCTCTAGTGGCCGATGATATCGCCGCAAATATGGCGCATATACCGTTAACACGCAGTGTTGCGGTCTTGTGAACGCGCAGGAGACAGCATGAGCGCACCAGCCGTCGGAGCACCCGCCACCGACTTCACCACGCCCACAGCAGACGGCGGCAGTTTTCGCCTTGCCGACCATCGGGGCCATCCGGTGGTTTTATACTTCTACGCCGAGGACAACAGCGAGGGCTGCACGATCCAGAACCAGGAATTTTCTGCCCTCCTGCCGCAGTTCACCAGGCTCAAGGCTGCCGTCCTCGGCATCAGTCCGGACCCGGCCGACAAGCACCGCAAATTCATCGCCAAACACCAGCTTGGCGTGACGCTGGCCGCCGATATCGACCATGCCGCCATCAAGGCTTTCGATGTCTGGCAACGCAAGAAGCTCTATGGCCGCGAATATGACGGCATCGTGCGCACCAGCTTCATCATCGCGCCAGATGGCACGGTGGCATCCATCCTGCGCGCCACCAGGATCAAGGGTCACGCCGAAAAGGTCCTGGCCGAACTGACGGCGCTCGCTACCAGGTGGTAGGCCGGACCGGCAAATAAGGCTTCTCACCCAAAATTAACCATGCCCGCTTACACTCTGCACACCATACGAAGCTGGCGTGGAGTTGCGTGGCGTGCGGAAACAGTCAGGTTTTGCTCGATCCAATGGCGATACTCTCGCCCCGCCGCAACCTGCCCGCAGCCACGGCATCCGGCCCGCATTGTTTTACTCGATGTTCGCCATTCTGCTGGCCGGCAATGCGCTCACCGCCACCGCTTTCCTGCTCGCCCCCGATATCGCCAGCCTGCTCAGCGGCCAGAATGATCAGGTCGTCAACGCCTACGAAGATCGCATCGACCAGTTGCGCATCGAAGTCGATCGCCTGCATTCGCGAAGCTATGCCCAGGCCGGCGATTTGAACCTGCAATTGCAGGAACTCTCCCAGCAACAGGAATTGCTGGTCGAACAGCACCAATTGGTCAAAGTCCTGGTCGGCAAGGCCCAGGAACTGGGTATCGACGCCGTGGCGCCGGAACCCGCTGCCGCCCCGGTCGCCGCCGACGATCCCGGCATCGACCCGATCATTACCGGCAATGCCGAAGTCGACGCCACCGCCAAGTCGATCAGCGATATGATGGGCGAAACCCGTTACGCCATGTCGGCGATTTCCGAATCGGCCACCGAAAAAACCGACGGCATCGTTGCAGGCTTGGCCGATATCGGCATCAAGGCCGCCTTGCCCACCGATGACGAAGAAGACGGCGTTGGCGGCCCGCTCCTGCCGCCGGTCGATGGTGATCCGGAAAGTTCCTCGCTGATCGCCGACGCCAATTCCGTGATGTCTGCCCTGGTGCGCTACAAGGCCGCGCGCGGCGCCATCGATGCCGCCCCGGTCCACATGCCCATCAGCGGACAGTTCCGCCGCAGCTCCGGCTTCGGCAACCGCACCGATCCATTCACCGGCGGCCGGGCCTTCCATGCCGGCCTCGATTTCGCCGCCCCCTCCGGCTCAACCGTGCTCAGCGCCGGCAGCGGCGTCGTCTCCTTCGTCGGCCAGCGCTCCGGCTACGGCAATGTCGTTGAAATCACCCATAGCAGCGGCATCGTCACCCGCTACGGTCACCTGTCGGCCTTCCTCGCCACCGAAGGTCAGGCCGTCACCACCGGCATGCCGATCGCCAAAGTCGGCTCCACCGGCCGCTCGACCGGCCCCCACCTGCACTTCGAAGTGCGCCGCGACGATAACCCGATCAACCCGGACGTCTATCTCAGCGCCGGCAAGAAGCTGCTGCAGCTGCTGGGGTAAAACCAGCCAGACAGTCAGTCGTCACCCTCGCCGCCCCCTCTTTCTACCCTCGCCCCTTGAGGGAGAGGGACCGCAATTCTGCGTTCAGCAGAATTGCAGGGTGAGGGGTTGTCGCCGCATACGCAGATCTAAGCAAGACACCCCTCGCCCGTCCTTCGGGCACCCTCGGGTCAAGCCGGAGGGTAGGCTCTTCTCCCGCAAGGGGAGAAGGGAAAAGAGACTTACTCCGCCACCACGTCCGTCGCCACACCAACGCGCTGCGCCAACGCCGCTTCCATGAACGGGTCCAATTCCCCATCCAGCACCAGCGCCGGCTGCCCGCTTTCCACGTCGGTGCGCAGGTCCTTGACCATCTGGTAGGGTTGCATCACGTACGAGCGGATCTGGTGACCCCAACCGATATCGGTCTTGCTCGCCGCCTGGGCGTTGGCCGCTTCTTCGCGCTTCTGCAACTCGGCCTCATACATGCGCGATTTCAGCATCGCCATGGCAGTCGCCCGGTTCTTGTGCTGGCTGCGCTCCTGCTGGCAGGCCACGATAATGCCCGTCGGCACGTGCGTAATGCGGATCGCCGAGTCGGTGGTGTTGACGTGCTGCCCGCCGGCGCCCGAAGCACGATAGGTGTCGACCTTCAGATCGGACTCGCGGATTTCGATCTCGATGCTGTCATCCACCACCGGAAACACCCAGACGCTTGAAAAGCTGGTGTGCCGGCGCGCCGCCGAATCGTATGGGCTGATGCGCACCAGCCGGTGTACGCCGCTCTCGGTCTTCAGCCAGCCATACGCATTGTGCCCGCTGACCTTGATCGTCGCCGATTTGATGCCGGCTTCTTCGCCATCGTGCAGTTCGAAGATTTCGACCTTCATCTTCCGCCGTTCCGCCCAGCGCGTATACATGCGCAGCAGGATATTGGCCCAATCCTGGCTCTCGGTGCCGCCGGCACCGGAGTGGATTTCCAGATAACAGTCATTGGCGTCGACTTCGCCCGACAACAGCGTTTCGATCTGCCGCCGCCGCGCCACCTGGCGCAGCTCGAACAGCGCCGCCTCGGCATCCTTGATGATATCGGCGTCGCCTTCGGCTTCACCCAGCTCGATCAGTTCGACATTGTCGGAAATGCCGGTTTCCAGCTCGCGCACGGCCTTGACCGCCACATCGAGTTCGTCGCGCTCGCGCATGGCGGCACGCGCCTTTTCCGGATCGTTCCAGAAATCGGGAGCCTCGGTTTGCGCGTTCAGCGCGTCGAGACGGATCTGTGCAGTATCCCAGTCAAAGATGCCTCCTCAGCAGGGTCAACACCTGCTCGATTCCGGCCACGGCTTTTTCGACTTCCGTACGCAATTGGCATGTTCCTTAAAACGATGCGCCTGCTGTAAACGACGACGCCGGTGGGATCAACCCACCGGCGTTTCGCGCTGCTGCTTGCAATTTTCGGCTGGTCAGAACGCGTCCCAATCCTGCTTCAGCGCGGCATTGCCGGAACGGGGATAGGATTTGGCGGTGGCCTTCATGCGCGACAAATTTTCAGCAGGTGCCTTGCGCACGGCAGGCCGGCGCGCTTCGGCCACCGGCTGGATCCCGCCATCGACCACGAACACCGCCACGATCGGCGCATTCACCGCCGACTTGCGCCCGGTAATGTCGGTGGCGATCTTGACCACCCCAGGTTTTCAGCCGCGCGAGAGCGTTGAACGGCCAGTTTTGCTAAATTTCCGCAGCGCGGCGTCCCGTTTTAGACGCGACAGCAGGCTGAGGAAGAATACGCCGTTCATCTGGTCGATTTCGTGCAGCGCACAACGGGCCTGAAATCCATCCAGGCGCACGATCTGCCGCTGCCCATCTGCGTCGTCAAAGGCTATCTCGGCCCAGATCGGCCGCGCGATCTGCACCTCGACGCCGGGCAATGAGACCGAGGCTTCGCGTCCCATTTGCACCGCATCCGCCACGTCCAGCACCACGGGATTGTAGTACAGCACATCCTCACGCGCACCGGCAGACGCCAGATTGAGTACGATAACTGGCTCATTCAGCCCGATATGCGCCGCCGCCAGCCCATAGGACCGGGCTTCAAGCTGCGCCGCCAGCAGTTGTGCCCCCGACGCCAACAGCGCCGGATCGACCGACCGTGCCACCGCCCTCAACGCCAGTCCCGGATCGGGATAGCAAACAAAATCCACCACTAGAACAGGCCGCCGCGACCCAGGCTCGGATCCATGAACGTGCCCTGCCCCGGATTTTGCGTCATCTGTTGCTGCTGCTCAACCGATACGAACGAGCCGCCCCCCAGCCCGATCACCGAGGTCTGCAGATTTGGCCCCGTGCCTGGCTTGAACGCCTCCAGAATCGCCGAGTCGCCTTCAACCGCCTGCGTGCCGGTCGATGGATTGATCCAGTCTTCGGTCATTCCCGGCGGCACGTTGAAATCGGTCACCGGCGTGCCCTTCAGCGCGTCCTTCATGAATTCTGTAAAAATCGGGGTCGCAAACGTGCCCCCGGTCACCGAACTGCCCATCGAGCGGGGCGTGTCGTAACCGACATAAATGCCCACTGCCAGCTCCGGCGTAAACCCGATGAACCAGGCGTCCTTGTAGTCATTGGTGGTGCCGGTCTTGCCGGCCACCGGGCGGTTCAGAACCTTCGCCGCAGTACCGGTGCCGCGCTGCACCACGCCCTCCATCATCGAAGTGATCTGGTAGGCGGTCATCGGATCGAGCACCTGCTCGCGCGTATCGGTAATCTCGGGCTCGCCCTGCCCGTCCCATTCCTTGGCGTTGCAGTCGGCACACTGGCGCTGGTCGTGCTTGTAAACCGTCTTGCCGTAGCGATCCTGAATCCGGTCGATCAGCGTCGGCACGATCTTGCGTCCGCCATTGGCAATGGTGGCATAGGCCGAAGTCATCCGCATGTCGGTGGTTTCGCCCGCGCCCAGCGCCATGGCCAGCACCGGCTGCATCTTGTCGTAAACCCCGAACAGGCGGGCATATTCTGCCACCAGCGGCATGCCGATATCCTTGGCCAGCCGCACCGTCATCACGTTACGGCTGCGTTCGATGCCGCGCCGCAGGGTCTGCGGACCGTAAAACTCCTGCGCATAGTTTTCTGGCTTCCAGATGGTGCCGTCGTCCTGGCGGATTTCCACCGGCGCATCCAGCACCACCGAGGCCGGCGTATAGCCATTGTCCAGCGCCGCCGAATAAACGATCGGCTTGAACGAAGAACCCGGCTGCCGCATTGCCTGTGTCGCCCGGTTGAATTCGGATTCGGCGTAGGAGAACCCGCCGACCAGCGCCAGCACGCGCCCCGTACGCGGGTCCATTGCGACCAGCGCGCCCTCGATCTCGGGCACCTGCTCCAGCGTATAGCTGCCCACCTTGCCATCGATCGGAGCGACATAAATCACATCTCCGACTTTAAGAATGCTCTCCAACTTCTTGGAAACCCATTTGATATCGCTGCCGGCTAAAGTCGCCACGGTGCGGTCCGGCACGGAACCGCCATCGACATCGTCGCCCGGCCTGATGCCGATTGTGGCCTCGTTGCCGGTAATGCCCAGCACCACCGCCAATTGCCATTCCGGCACGTCGCTCAGCGGCTTGATCTTGGCAACATCCAGTCCCCAGTCGTCGCCGATCTCGATGCTGGCCACCGGCCCGCGATAGCCCTTGCCGTGATCATAGGTGGTCAAGCCATCCATCAGCGCCTTGCGCGCATAGCCCTGCAGCTTCGGCTCCAGCGTCGTGCGGACCGAGAGCCCGCCACCATACAGCTGGTCCTCACCGTAAAGCTTGGCCAGTTCGCGCCGCACTTCCTCGGTGAAATATTCCGCCGAATACACTTGGCTGCCGGAAGCGCGCGGCACCACGTTGAGCGGCTCTTGCTTGGCGACCGCGGCCTCTTCGGCGGTCGCATAGCCATTCTCGACCATCCGGTCGATCACCCAGTTGCGCCGCTCGATCGCCTGCTGCGTGCGCCGGAATGGATGGTAATTGTTCGGCCCCTTGGGCAGCGCCGCGATATAGGCCACTTCGGCCAGGTCGAGCTGGTACAGCGCCTTGTCGAAATAGTTCAGCGCCGCCGCCGCCACGCCATAAGAATTCAGTCCCAGGAAGATTTCATTGAGATAAAGCTCAAGAATCTTGTCCTTGGAAAACGTCGAATCGATGCGCAGCGCCAGGATGGCTTCCTGGATCTTGCGATCCCAGGTCTGGTCGCTCGACAGCAGGAAATTCTTGGCCACCTGCTGGGTAATGGTCGAGCCGCCACCCTGAATGCCGCCAGTGCCATCGACCTTGGCCATCAGGTTGTCGCGGATCGCGCGCACCACACCATCCACGGCGATACCGCCATGGGTATAGAAATCCTTGTCCTCCGCCGACAGGAAGGCATGGATCAGCATGGGCGGGATGGTTTCGATTGGCTGGAACAGCCGCCGCTCACGCGCGTATTCCGCCAGCAAAGTGCCGTCCGCCGCATGGACGCGCGTGGTCACCGGCGGCTGATAATCCTTGAGCACCGTATAGTCGGGCAATTGTGCGGCAACCGTGGCCAGATACACGGCAGCCACGGCCACGCCGCCCAGCGCCACAAATATCCCAAAGCCGAACAACCAGCCAAGCAAGCGCAGCATGTAGTCTCGTTCTCCTGGTTTCGCGCCGGCCCATAGCCCTGCCCGCAACCATCATTCGACACCGCCGCAAATCACTTTGCGCGCGGATTCTTCCATCGAATCAATAGCAGAGCGGCACCCAAAAGTGGATCACAAGCCCGCGCGACCGGCCCTCTGGCGCGCCTTGTCGCCGCCCGTGACAAAAACGGCACAATTATTCCGCTGGCTTCTGCCCATCGAAATAGGTCGAGATCCCGCGCGCCACCGCCTCCGCCGTCCGGTCCCGCCAATCGCCTTGCTGCAGATTGGCCATGTCGTCGGCATTGGACAAAAATCCAAGCTCGATCAGGATCGACGGCACATCCGGCGCCTGCAGCACGAAGAAGTCCGCCTGCCGCACCGGAAACCGCCGCAGCGCCACGCTCGGCTCCAACTGATGCACGATGTCCTGCGCCGCCGTATAGGACTGCATGCGGGTTTCCCGGCGCATCAGGTCGACCAGGATATCCACCACTTCAGGCGGCGTCTGCGGCATGGCAAAGCCGCCGATCACATCCACCTTGTTCTCGTTCTCCGACAGGATCTTGTCGAGCACGTCGGTGGCGTTCTCGTCGCGCGTATACACGCTGGCGCCGCGAATGTCGGGCTGCTGGAACGTGTCGGCATGGATCGAAATGAACAGGTCCGCCTTGTTCCGGCGCGCCAGCGCCACCCGATCTTCCAGCTTGAGATAGCTGTCATCCTCGCGCGTCAACGCCACATCGAACCGTCCGGACGCCACCAGCAGTTCCTGCAGTTTCAGGCAGAACGCCAGCACGATGTCCTTTTCCTTGATTCCGGCTGGCGTTTCGGCCCCGCTGTCGATCCCGCCATGACCGGGGTCGATCACCACCAATGGCTTGGTCGCCACCGGCAGGTTCGAGCCGCCCGCTGGCGTTGAAACATCGTCGATCTTGGGGGCGACCACGCCGCTGGAATTGATCAGGTCGCTTTTGACCTTGGCGGCAAATTCCTCTGGCGTCGCCGTGATGATATCAACCACCAGCCGCGCCGGCTGGTCCTGAAACGGCGCCAGTACATAGGCCTGCTGCACCTGCGCCGGACCCGACAGCGTCAATTCGGTCCGCACCCGGTCCGGTCCGGCCTGTAACACCTTGTAGGCGGTGACGATGCCAACGCCCGATGTCCTGCCCGGGCCGGTATCGGTCACGCTGGCCGCCCGCACGTCGATCGCCAGCCGGTCCGGACCGTCCAGCGACACCAGCGCAAATTCGGTGCTCCGCTCCAGATCGATCACCAGCCGCGCCCGTTCCGGCGTCGTTGAAACGCGCACTTCCTTGACCGCAGGCAGGCTCGCACCAGCATCCTGCGCCACGGCGCCGGCTGAAAGCACCAACGCCAACAGCATCAAAACAGCAAGTAACGGCGATTTGAACAAGAGCGCTCCGCTCCCCATCTGGTCTGTGAGGCCCATTCACCCGCCACCCTTGGGCTATTCTTTAGGGCGATTCTGCGGCGTCTGCGCTGTTATGCAAATATTCAGCGCAGATGCCAGCAATACGGGGCAGCACAGGGCCGGAAAACCGGCGTTTCCGACTTTCCTGTTGCCAATCTGTTGCAACACCCCTACACGCTAATGGTTGAGGTGCATGCTTTTCGCATATCAGTTTGAGTTGCTTTTAGCGCTCACATCGGGACGAAAAGTGACCGGGCGAAGAGGCTGACACGCTGTCGGCTCCGGTTCAGAAGCGGCAATCCAGCACCTCTATAAGAATTTCGGTCTCTTGCAGGCCGGACGGACGCAGCAGGCCATTTGCCGGCTGCGGCCCAATAGGAAGAGGTCAAATGGCCCACGGACTGGCAGAACGCGACGCGATCGAGACTACCGATTGCCGTTTTGTCACGAACTCCAGTGGTGCCCTGGCCGATATCATCTGCGCTCCCGGCAGTTCCGCCGCTCGCGCTCACCAACCCAAACAATTCGCCTCGCATGGCGCCACGCACAGGACCCCGGCTTGCCGGCGGCCCCTTGTCGGCGCGCGACGGCGCGGAGCACTACTTTATGGCTACCAAGAGAATGCTGGTGGATGCCATCCACCCGGAAGAGACCCGGATTGTCGTCACCGCCGGTAACCGGCTGGAGGAGTTCGATTTTGAATCGGCCCAGCGCCGGCAGTTGCGTGGCAACATCTACCTTGCCAAGGTCACTCGCGTAGAACCCTCGCTACAGGCAGCGTTCGTCGAATATGGCGGCAACCGCCACGGTTTCCTCGCCTTCTCCGAAATCCACCCCGATTATTACCAGATCCCGGTGGCCGACCGCGAAGCCCTGCTGCGCGACGAGGAAGAAGATCATCACGACGAACCCGGCGATGATGAAAACATCTCGCTGCCCGAAGGCGTGACCGAACCCGACGCTGAAACCGACACCCAGGACATGGAAGGCGCCAGCCATATCGAGCAGGCGCCGGCCAATATGGAGCCGGTGGAATCGATCGGTGGTGCCGACGCCCTGGAAGAACTCCCGAAGCGCCGCACCAGCAACAATCGCCGTCACTACAAGATCCAGGAAGTGATCAAGCGCCGCCAGGTCATGCTGGTGCAGGTGGTCAAGGAAGAGCGCGGCAACAAGGGCGCGGCTCTCACCACCTATCTGTCGCTGGCTGGCCGCTATTCGGTGCTGATGCCCAATACCGCCCGTGGCGGCGGCATTTCACGCAAGATCACCAATGCTGCCGATCGCAAGCGCCTCAAGGAAATCACCTCCGATCTCGAGGTGCCACAGGGCATGGGCGTTATCCTGCGCACCGCCGGTGCGTCGCGCACCAAGGCCGAAGTGAAGCGCGATTTCGAATATCTGATGCGCCTTTGGGAAAACGTGCGCTCGCTCACCCTCAAGTCGCAGGCGCCGTGCCTGGTCTATGAGGAAGGCTCGCTGATCAAGCGCACCATCCGCGATCTCTACAACAAGGAGATCGATGAAGTGTTCGTGGCAGGCGAGGACGCCTACCGCGAGGCCAAGGACTTCATGCGCATGATCATGCCGAGCCACGCCAAAAACGTGCAGCTCTACAAGGAAGATCAGCCGCTGTTTTCGAAGTACTCGATCGAAACCCAGCTCGATTCGATGTTCTCGCCGACGGTCACCCTGCCCTCCGGCGGTTACATCGTCATCAACCCGACCGAAGCGCTCGTCTCCATCGACGTCAACTCGGGCCGCTCCACCAAGGAGCACAATATCGAGGACACCGCGCTCCAGACCAATCTGGAAGCCTCCGACGAAGTGGCGCGCCAGTTGCGCCTGCGTGACCTTGCCGGCCTGATCGTCATCGACTTTATCGACATGGTGGAAAACCGCTCCAACCGGGCGGTCGAACGCCGGCTGAAGGATGCGCTCAAGGATGATCGCGCCCGTATCCAGGTGGGCCGCATTAGCCATTTCGGCCTGATGGAAATGAGCCGCCAGCGTATCCGCTTTGGCGTCGTCGAAAGCTCGACCCACAAGTGCCCGATCTGCGATGGCACGGGTCTGGTCCGTTCGGTCGAATCGCTCGCCCTCATGGTCATGCGCCACGTCGAGGATCACGTGCTGCGCCGCGCCGGCCAGTCGATCAATGTGCGCATTCCGGTGGAAGTCGCGCTCTATATCCTCAACTTCAAGCGCGATACCCTGACCGCGCTCGAAGACAAGTACACCCTCTCCATCACCGTCACCGCTGATGGCAAGATGACCGGCAATCAGTTCGCCATCGAAAAGGGCGAAGACCGCGTCATTTCCCATGTCGTCAAGCGCCTCAGCGAACACGTCCGCGTCGATAGCGCCATCATCGAAGACGATGCCGCCGACGATCTGATCGAGAACGACGCCGACGAGGAAGAAGAAGTCGCCGAAGGCGAGGTCAAGGCCGCCGACAGCACCGAAACCGCCGAAGGCGATCCCGCCCGTCGTGGCCGCCGCCGCCGCCGTCGTCGCGGTGGAGCCGAGCGCGGTGACGAAAATGGCGGCCAGCGCCCGCCACAGCAGAACCAGCAGCGCCCTGCCGCTGCAGCAGTAACTGCTGCCCCCGCTGAATCGGTTGATGAAACCGACGACGAGGAAGGCGACGAAACCGAAGTCCCCGGCGTCAATGCCGATGGCACCGAGGAGACGCGCAAGCGCCGCCGGCGCGGTCGTCGTGGCGGCCGTCGCAACCGTCGTGACGATGAAGGCAACGAAGTCCGCCCGGCCCAGACCACCGAAGCAGGCGTGGAAGCCGCTGCCTCCGAAATGGCCACTGACGCAACAGCGCCGCTCCAAGCTCCGGCAGCGACTGAAGACGCTCCGGCGGAAAAGCCCAAACGCGCCCGCCGTGGCCGCAAGCCCGCTGATGCTGAACCGGTGGCCGCTGAAGCAGCACCAGCTGTCGAAGCTGCGCCCGTTGAGACTGTTGAAGCAGAAGTTGAGGCCCCCAAGCGCAAGCCGCGGGCCCGCAAGCCCAAGGCCGAAGCTGCGGAAGCCGCACCGCTCGCCTCTGTCGAAGCCCCGGCGCCAGTGCCCGTCGCTGCGGCTCCAGCCGCAGCAGCCGCAGCAGAACCTGCCGTCGAAAAGCCCAGGCGCGTGAAAAAGGAACTGCCGCCGGAAGGCGTCGTGGTCTCCTCCACCGCAGCCGCCACGCCGGACGCCGAAACTGCCGAAGACCCGGACAAGAAGAAAAAAGGCGGCTGGTGGCAGCGCCGCCTCGGCCTCGGCTAAACCGGTCTGATTTCAAATGCCAAAGGGCGGAAGCAATGCTTCCGCCCTTCTTCGTTTCTATAGATCGGCGGTAACCGCTTACTTGGCCGGTGTCGCGGCGTCGGTTGCCGGAGCCATCGCATCAGTTGCTGGTGCCGTCACGGCGCCGTCTGTAGCGGCATTATCGGTGGTGGTGAAATCGGGAGCGGTTTCAAGCGCTTCCTTGGTGGTCGCCAGCACATAGCGCTCGCTCTTGTCCTCGGCGACGACCATCTGCAGTTCGCTATAGTTCACCGCAACATTCTTTTCCGCCATGCCCAGAAAACCACCAACTCCGATAATGACCGCGGCAACCTTGCCGTCCTCGCCAATTACCAGATTGTTGATGTCGCCGATCTGCTCGGCATCATTGGCCGGGCCGGAATAGACCGGCTTGCCAACGATCTCGGTCGATAGATTATCCTTGTCGGTGGTGGTGTAGCCGGTCGCCAGGATCGAGCTGGCAGATCGCGCGGGCATTGCCGCAGGTGCCGTTGCATCGGTGGCAGCCGGCGCCATATTGTCGGCTGGTGCCATTGCATCGGGTGCGGCAGGAGCCATTGCGTCAGGTGCCGGCGCGGGCGCTGTAACGGCAGGCGCTGGCGTGGTGGCGTCCTGTGCCATAACCGAAACAGGTGCAGCAGCAAGAGCGAAAGCCAGCGCGAATTTTGAGACGTTCATGTCGTCCTCCATCATGATAATCGATGCAGGGTGAAGTCCATAACGCGGCCCGAAGTTCCTCCGGGGTGGCCATTCATATAAACGATGTTTTGATGGAACGCGGTCGAGGCCGTTGGCCCCGCGAGCGAACCAATCCAGCCTTGATCCGTTACTCCACCACCAGTCAAGGAGCACACCATGTCCTACATCGATGGCTTCGCCTTCACCGTCCCCAGGTCCAACCTTGAGGACTACAAAAAACTCGCCCAGCGCACCGCCGAACTGTTCAAGGACCTCGGCGCCACCGGCTACGCCGAAAGCGTCGCCGATGACGTGTCTTACGGCAAAATCACCTCGTTCCCGCGCGCCGTCATGGCCAGCGACGATGACGTGGTGATCCTGCAATGGATCCAATACGCCTCCAAGGCCGACCGCAATCGCATCGGCGCGGAAGTAATGCAGGACCCGCGCATGAAAGCCATCATGGCCGAGTCCAAGGTCGACATGAAACACATGATTTATGGCGGCTTTCAAACCTTCGTCAGCTTCTAGCCAGGCATGACCAGCTGCGCGCGATCACACTTGCACTTTGTACCAAACCGGACCGCAACTTTGCCGGACTGATGCCGTTATGCCTGCAGTTCCAACAGAAAGGCCCATGACAATGGCATCAACGTCCAAAGAAATGACCCTTGATGATCTGTTCCTCGATACGCTCAAGGACATCTATTACGCTGAAAAGCAGATCGTGAAGGCGCTGCCCAAAATGGCCAAGGCCGCCCAGGACCCCAATCTCAAGGCGGGCTTCGAAAAGCATCGTGATGAAACCGATGGCCATATC
Source organism: Devosia sp. (assembly GCF_039927955.1). Taxonomy (GTDB): domain Bacteria; phylum Pseudomonadota; class Alphaproteobacteria; order Rhizobiales; family Devosiaceae; genus Devosia. The sequence continues at coordinate 119,569 of NZ_JBDSUA010000004.1, forward strand.
GAGCGCCTGGAGCAGGTTTTCGAATTGATCGGCAAGCCGGCGCGCGGCAAGACCTGCGATGCGATCCTGGGCATCCTTGAAGAAGGCAAGTCGATCATCGAAGACTACAAGGGCACCATCACGCTCGATGCCGGCCTGATCGCCGCGGCCCAGGCCGTCGAGCATTACGAAATGGCCCGCTACGGCACCCTGCGCACCTGGGCTCAGCAATTGGGCTACAGGGAAGCGGCCAAACTGCTCGAAACCACGCTGCTCGAAGAGCGCGCTACCGACCAGACCCTGACCAAGCTGGCCGAAGCCGGCGGCGACAACGCCAAGGCTGCCGCCTGACCTGTATTCTGGAGCCGCCCTCGGGCGGCTCCAGACCCTTTACGCTCGCAAAAATCCCGCCATCCGCTCCAGCGCCAGGCTCATTGTCTCGGCGGTGCCGGCGTAGGAAAACCGCACATAATTGTGCCCGTCCACCCGGTCAAAATCTACGCCGGGCGTCGCCGCCACGCCTGCCTGCTCCAGCAGCGCCTCGCAGAATGCCAGCGAGTCATTGGAAAATCGCGAAATCCCCGCATAGGCGTAAAACGCCCCATCCGAGGCATGCCCGATATCAAAGCCCAGCCCGGCCAGGCCCGCGCTCAGCACCGCCCGATTGGCCGCATACCCGGCCTTGCGCTCTTCGGAATAATCCCGTTCGCCCAGCGCCGCTGTCGCTGCAATCTGGCTCAGCGTCGGCGCCGAAATGAACAGGTTCTGCTGCAGGATTTCCGTGCGCCGGATCAACTCCTCCGGCATCACCATCCAGCCGATCCGCCAGCCGGTCATGCAGTAATATTTGGAAAAGCTGTTGATGATGATCGCGTCGCGCGTCAGCTCCAGCGCGCTGACCGAAGCGCCGCGATAGTCGAGCCCGTGATAAATCTCGTCCGAAATCAGTCGCACGCCGAGCTTTTTGCAGCTGGCCACGATATCGGCCAGACCAGCCCGGTCCACTGCCGCGCCGGTCGGATTGGCAGGGCTGGCAAACAACAGCCCCTCAAATGGCGCCTTGCTGTAGGCCGCTTCGATTTCCGCCCCGGTCAGCAGCCAGCCATTGCCTGGCCCGACGGGGATTTCCACCGGCACGAAGCCTAGCCCGATCAGCGTGTTGATATAGGCCGGATATCCTGGCCGCGTGATTGCAATTCGCGCGCCGGGCGCAAACGCGGCATGAAACGCCAGGATGAACCCGGCGGACGAGCCCATCGTCGCCACGATATCGTCTGCAGCGACGCTCACGCCGTGCTGAGCCGCATAATAGTCCACCAGCCCTTGGCGCAGCTCCATCATGCCCTTGGCGTTGGTATAGCCCTGCGCCAGCGGCAGGGCCTTTGCCACCGCCTCGATCACCCGCGGCGCCGGCGGCGAACCGGGTTCGCCCAGTTCCAGATGGCAAATCTGCCGCCCCGCCGCCTCCATCTGCCGCGCCCGCTTCAGGATTTCCATGGCCTGGAACGGCAGCATTCTATTCGGCAACTGGCTCATTTCGGCTCCTCGTTCTGCCATGGCACTAACGGCAATGCCGCTTCGCCTCAACTAGAATTGATGCAGTGCAACATCGAGCCTTCGCCACTGGATGCTATCGTGCCCATATCTGCTAGGAATGGCAGCGTTCTCGATTCACTGGAGCCTTGCATGCCACGCTTGACTATCGTTCTCATCGCCGTGGTTGCCCTGCTTGCCGGGGGCCTCGGCGCGACTGTGCTGAACAAGCCTGCTGCCCCGGTGACCGATACCGCCGCCATCCGCGCCGTCGTCTCCGATCTGCTGGCTGCCCACGATCAGCAGGCAGCGGCCAGGCCGGTTGAACCGGCCGCGCCCGCTGTCGCCGCCATCGATGCGGCCACGCTTAATCCGATGATCGAATCATATCTGATGAGCGATCCGAAAATCCTGACGCGGCTGTCGCAAAAGCTCGATACCGAAACCCGCATGGCCGAAGCTGCGGCGTCCAAATCCGCCATTGCCTCGATGCACGATGCCATCTTCAACGATCCCAACCAGATCGTCCTTGGCAATCCCGATGGCGACGTCACACTGGTCGAAATGTTCGACTACAATTGCAGCTATTGCCGCAGCGCCCTGCCCGATCTGGCGACCCTGCTGGACGAAGACAAGAACCTGCGCGTCGTGCTCAAGGAATTCCCCATCCTGTCGCAGGGATCGCTGGAAGCGGCCAAGGTGGCCGTGCTGGTCGGCAAGGCCAAGGTCGATTACTGGAGCTTCCACGAGACCATGTTCACCGGCAGCGGCGAAAACAACCAGCAGACCGCCCTCAGTGCCGCCAAGACCCTCGGCCTGAGCCCGGTTGCCCTGCAGCTCGATCTGGCGACGCCGCAAGTCAACGCCACTCTCCAGACCTCTTACGATATCGCCAAGGCGCTCAACATCACTGGCACGCCGACCTATATCATCGGCAACGAAGTGATCCCCGGCGCCATCGGCATCGATGAGTTGCGCTCCCGCATCAAGAGCATGCGCGCCTGTGGCGAAACCGCCTGCGCTGGTTAAATCAGCGCCGGACTATTTGGTGTTCGAAACCGGTTTGAGAACTCTACTCCGCCGGCCGTATGGCGTGATGGTCGAGAACCGGAGCGCAGCGTACGTTTGGGTACGTGAGCACCGGAAGCGCAGGCCATCGCGTCAGACGGCCGGCGGAGTAGAGTTCGCAAGCCGGTTTTGCCTTTTCGGTGCAATTCGTATAGTCAGCCTTGCACCGGGTAAAACCCCGGTCCAAAAGGCATGATCATGGGCAAACGCGTACTCGTTCTGAACGGACCGAACCTGAACATGCTGGGCATTCGAGAGCCCGGCATCTATGGCGCGCAGACGCTTGCCGATATCGAAAACCTGTGCCGGACCACTGGCACTGAACTTGGTCTGACCGTGGATTTCCGCCAGACCAATCACGAGGGCGAACTGGTGACCTGGATTCAGCAGGCGCGGCAGACTGCCGATGCCATTCTGATCAACCCGGCCGCCTATTCGCATACCTCTGTCGCTATTCACGATGCGCTCAAGGCAGCCGGCGTGCTGACCTATGAAGTGCATCTTTCCAATATTCACCAGCGTGAGCCATTCCGGCACCATTCTTACGTTTCGGCCGTCGCGACTGCAGTGATTTGCGGTCTTGGCGCTTCGGGATATAGTCTGGCACTTCGTGCACTGGCCGAAAAACTCTGATTGGTGTTGAGATTGGCGTCAGGGCGAGTCGAAAAAGCAGGCATTCGAGAACCGGAGCGCAGCGTACATTTGGTACGTGAGCACCGGAAGCGCAGAAGGCCTGCTTTTGCAGGCCGCCATCACGGCAATATCAATACACAATAAAAGGATCGTCGCGTTGGCGCGGGAGACCCAAAAAATGACCAAGGCATCTCAAGTGGATCAGGACCTGATCCGGGCAATCGCAGAACTGCTCAACAAGGAAAATCTCGCGGAAATCGAGATCGAACAGGAAGATTTCCGCGTTCGCGTCACCCGCTCTTATGCCAATGAGACGGTGACCTATGCTGCCCCGCAATATGCGCCGCAGCAGCAGTTCGCTCCCGCCCCGATGGCTCCGGCTGGCTCCGTTGCCGCCGCCGCCCCGGCCAAGGTCGAAGACCTCGCCTCCAACCCCGGCACCCTGACCTCGCCCATGGTGGGCACTGCCTATCGCTCGCCCGAGCCCGGCAAGCCCGCCTTCGTTGAAGTGGGCGCCAAGGTCACCGAGGGCCAGACCCTGTTGATCATCGAGGCGATGAAGACCATGAACCAGATTCCGGCCCACAAGTCCGGCACGGTCACCCGCATCCTGGTCGAGGACTCCCAGCCGGTCGAATACGGCGAACCGCTGGCCGTCATCGAATAAGGAGGGCTTGCCTTGTTTCAAAAGGTTCTGATCGCCAATCGCGGCGAGATCGCCCTGCGCATTCTGCGCGCCTGCAAGGAATTGGGCATCCAGACGGTGGCGGTTCACTCCACTGCCGATGCCAACGCCATGCATGTGCGCCTGGCAGACGAAAGCGTCTGCATCGGCCCGCCGGCGGCCAAGGACAGCTATCTCAATATCCCCTCCATCCTGGCCGCCTGTGAAATCACCGGCGCCGACGCGGTGCATCCCGGATACGGTTTCCTCTCCGAAAACGCCCGTTTCGCCAAGATCCTGGGCGAACACAAGATCACCTTCATCGGCCCGTCCTCGCACCATATCGAAATCATGGGCGACAAGATCACGGCCAAGAAAACCGCCGTCGAACTCGGCATCCCGGTGGTGCCTGGTTCCGCCGGCGCCGTCGAATCCGATGAGGAAGCGATCCAGACCGCCAGGGAAATCGGCTATCCGGTGCTGATCAAGGCAACCGCCGGTGGCGGTGGTCGCGGCATGAAGGTGGCGCTGACCGAAGCCGACGTGTTGATCGCCTGGTCGACCGCCCGCGCCGAGGCCAAGGCCGCGTTCGGCAATGACTCGGTCTATATGGAAAAATACCTCGGCAAGCCGCGCCATATCGAAGTCCAGGTGATGGGCGATGGCCGTGGCAATGCTGTGCATCTGGGCGTGCGTGACTGCTCCTTGCAGCGGCGCCATCAAAAAGTCTGGGAAGAAGCCGGCGGCCCCACCATCCTGCCCGAAGAACGCGATCGCATCGGCGAAGTTTGCGCCGATGCCATGCGCAAGCTGAAATATTCCGGCGCCGGCACCATTGAGTTCCTCTACGAAAACGGCTCGTTCTATTTCATCGAAATGAACACCCGCCTGCAGGTCGAACATCCGGTCACCGAACGCATCACCGGCATCGACATCGTCTATGAACAGATCCGCGTCGCCTCCGGCGAAGCCCTGTCGATGACCCAGGACAAGGTGCAGTTCTATGGCCACGCCATCGAAGTGCGCATCAATGCCGAGGACCCGCAGACCTTTGCGCCGTCCCCCGGCACCATCACCTTCTACCACCCGGCTGGCGGCGTCGGCATCCGCGTCGATTCGGCGGTCTATCAGGGCTACAAGATCCCGCCCTACTATGACTCGCTGATCGGCAAGCTGATCGTCTACGGCCGCACCCGCGATGAATGCCTGCAGCGCCTGCGTCGCGCCGTCGACGAATTCGTCATCGATGGCGTCAAGACCACCCTGCCGCTGTTCCAGCGCCTGATCCGCGAACCCGATATCCTGGCCGGCAATTACGACATCCACTGGCTGGAAAAATACCTGGCCAACAACAAGGTCTAACCGCCTTTCTACCCTCTCCCCTTGAGGGAGAGGGACAGAAATTCTGCGTCCAGCAGAATTTCAGGGTGAGGGGTTAGTTCCGCACACGCCTGAGCCAACAAGAGACCCCTCATCCGCCCTTCGGGCACCTTCTCCCTCAAGGGGAGAAGGAAGTGCAGGAGAGTTGCGTTATCAATGGCCAAGCGCACCGACCCCTTCGCCATCGAACTCACCCCGGAACTGGTGGTCCGCGCTTACCGCGCCGGCATTTTCCCCATGGCCGAGGACGCCACCTCGCCAGACCTGTTCTGGGTCAGCCCCGAACTGCGTGGCATCATTCCGCTGGACGGATTCAAAATCTCAACCAGCCTGCGCAAGTCCATGCGCCGCAACAATTTTCAGGTGAAGGTCGATACCGATTTCGACGCCATCATTGAGGGCTGCGCCACCGTCGGCAAGGATCGCTCCTCGACCTGGATCAATAGTGCGATCCGCAATGTCTATGCCGAACTGTTCCGCCGCGGTGTCGCCCACACTGTCGAAGTCTGGGACGGCGCCGAGCTGGTCGGCGGCCTTTATGGTCTCTCCATCGGCGGCGCCTTCTTCGGGGAATCGATGTTCCACCGCAAGACCGACGCCTCCAAGATCGCCATGGCCCACCTGGTCGCCCGCCTCAATGCCGGCGGCTACCAATTGCTCGACACCCAGTTCGTCACCGATCATCTCGCCAGCCTCGGCGGCATTGAAATCCCCCGCGAAGACTACGAGGAACGCCTCGCCGACGCGCTGCAGTTCAGCGGCGACTGGCACGCCTGGGACCACCGGAATGCCTGACCTGCCGGCCCTGTGGCGTGAACGGCTCTCCGCCTACACCTTTACCCGCCAGACCATCGGCGAATCCCATGCCGAAGTGTTCCGGCTGGACGCGCCCGACCAACCCGCACTGTTCATCAAATCCGAAGCCATCTCCCCCTTCGCGCAACTGCCCGCTGAAATCGCCCGCCTGCGCTGGCTGCAGACCATGTCCCTGCCCGCCGCCAGCGTCCTCGACGTCGCCGATCATGGCGATCGCCATTACCTGCTGATGTCCGCCGTCCCGGGCGCCGACATGGCCTCATGGCCCAAATCCGCCGCATCCGACATCATCGCCACGCTCGCCAGCGCCCTGCGCCGCCTGCACGACACGCCAACTGCCGCCTGCCCGTTCGATCTGACGCTCGCCACCATGCTGCCCCACGCCAAGGCCCACATGGACGCCGGCCTGGTGGATGAAACCGATTTCGATGACGAACGCCTCGGCCAGCGCACACCCGAGCTCTATGCCAGACTTATCGCCAACCGCCCGCCCGAGACCGACCTCGTGGTCGGCCATGGCGATGCCTGCCTGCCCAATTTCCTGATGCTGGATGGAAAATTCACCGGCTACATCGACACCAGCCGCCTCGGCATTGCCGACCGCCAAGCCGATCTGGCCATCTGTACCCGTTCGATCGCCTTCAACCTGGGCGAAGACGCCGTAGCGCCGTTCCTCAAGGCCTACGGCGCCGACCTCGACCCAAGCCGCGCCGCCTATTATCGCCTGCTCGACGAATTTCTCTAAAGCAGTTCGGGCCTGTGCTGAGTCATTCAAAAAACGCGATGTCGAGTTTCAGGCTGCTTCGGTTACAACCCCTCAGCCGAGCCTAATCCTTCAGCCGGAACGCCACTTCCGTTACCGGGAACCCCGATGGGTCTTCGCCCGGGTCCTTGTGATAAATTTCCAGCCGGGTCGCATCCTCATAGCGATCCGGCAATTCAGTGCCCGCAAAGGCAAAGCCCTGCCCGCGCGCCCATTTGTCCAGCGCCATATTGGCTTCATAAAGTTCATGATACGGCCCGGTATGGGTGATCGCGGCATAGCGCCCGGCCGGCAACAGCCCGGTCGTCACCATGTCGTCACCCTGCATCACGGTCGCGGTGGGCATGCCCACCTGCATCTGCATCTTGCCGCCCGGCAGGAAGTTGAAATAATTGAAGTATGGCGGGCCGGCCAATTCGCCGCCCTGCCCCTTCACCCATTCGATCACCTTGCCGATCAACGGCGGCGCCGTCTGCGCGATCTCGGGCTGGCTCAGCGTCAAAATCATCGCCGCATAAGGCTGCGCCGCTTTGGTTACAACCGTTGGTTCTGTCAGCATCACTGTTCTCCTCTTGATGCAACAACCCTAGCCAAGCCGCGCTAGGCCTATTTGATCCATCTTGCGAACGTTGCGATCAATCGATCTGAGCACCGCCCGTGGCGTTAGCCATCGTCGCCGTCATCCCTGCAGCCAGATCCGAACTCAACAGCACCACCGCGTCCGCCACCTGCGCCAATGCCGTCACCCGGCGCAGTGGCGTATCCTTGGCAAACAGCGTATGCACCTCCTCAAAGCTCATACCCTGCTCCTTGGCATGCAGCATCCATGCTTCACGCACGCCCGGCGCGTCAGGTGATCCCGGCGAGCGCACCCAGCACACCCGCACGCCCTGCGGCCCCACTTCGACCGCCAGGTTGCGCAAAAAATGCTCCACTGCCGCACAGGCGATGCCGAAGCCGCCCATGTTCGGAAATGCCTGCCGCGCCACATTGGCGGTAATACCCACGATCACCCCGCCGCCATGGGCGCCCATATGCCGCGACATCGCGGTACCGGTATAAAACCAGGTGCGCAAGCCATCGGTAATGGGGGTCATGAACCGGGCCTCGTCCATTTCGCTGAGCGGCTCCCCCTGCGTGTCGCTCCACGAAATGGCGTTGAACATCAGCTTGATCGGACCGGCCTCGGCCGCAATTCGCTGCAGATGCTCATCGACCTGCTGGCGGTCCAGCGCATCCACCGGTGCCACCACAACGGCGCCCCCAGCCGCGACGATCTCCTCGGCCACTGCCTCCAACGGCCCAGCGGTTCGTGCCGCCAGATAAACCGTGGCGCCCTCGCGGGCATAGGCCTTGGCCACCGCTCCACCCACTGCGCCGCTGGCGCCATAAACAATCGCGGTTTTACCTTTGAGCAGCATGATGCCCCCGGTTCATTGTTGTTGTTGCTGTTGTTCCTGCTGCCGCTTACGCGCCGCCACGATATCGGCGGCCACACCATCAATTCGCGGCTGCCCGACAACCTTGCCGCCGGCCTGTTTGACCAGCCCGAGGTAATCGGCAAACAGATCGAACCCGGAAGCCCAGCCCCAGCCATGCCCATCGCGCTCCCGCACATTGGCAAATGTGCCTTGCCGGAAGCGCATCTCGGTCTTGCCGTCGCGTTCAGCAAAATCCATTTCCACCAGCATGGAGTGGCCGTCATAGTCGTTGATATAGGTGAAGCACAGCCGCGTGTTGGGCACGATCTCGGTGTACTCGCCATGGATCCAGTGCTGATGGTCTGGCGCATTGCTCATGCAACGCCGCCACTTGCCACCAACCCGAAAGTCGATCTTGCATTCGGTCAGCCACATGCTCTGCGGCCCGTGCCAGCGCACCATATGCTCCGGTTCGCTCCACAGCTTGAACACCAGCGCCGCTGGCGCATCGAACACCCGGGTAAATTCCAGCACCAGGTCGTCAGCCATCATCTCACTGCTTGCGGTCATCGGGATTTCCTTTCTGCAGTTCCGCCAGATAGACATCCATCCGATCAAAGCTCTGGTCCCAGAACCTGCGGTAATACTCCACCCAGCTGGCCACGCCCTTGAGCGGGGCCGCGTCCAGCATGACTGGCCGATATTGTGCATTGCGCCCGCGCGTCACCAGCCCCGCTGCCTCCAGCACCTTCAGGTGCCGCGAAATCGCCGGCATGGTGATGGCGAACGGCTCGGTCAATTCGCTCACCGAAGCCTCTCCATGCGCCAACCGCGCCAAAATCGCCCGCCGCGTCGGATCGGCCAAGGCCGAAAATGTCAGGCTGAGTTGATCCTGCATATTTCACACGTCAGTTATTTAACATTATTGTGAAATACAGCTGGCGCTGCGACATGTCAACGCCATCCTCGCGGCATCAGCGAGAACCTATGCTTCCATCGACACTGTGGATAACAAAGACCTGGAACGATCAACCTGAAACAGAAAGCGCCTACTGCGCGGGAGCCACCGCCGGCTCGGCCCCATCCGGCAATTCCTCATTCCGCTTGTCAGGCGGCGGCACGTCCGAGGTATTTTTGCACTCGATCAGCCACACATCATAAACCGCATGGT
>NZ_JBDSUA010000005.1:0-258412 GCF_039927955.1 Devosia sp.
GCATAGGAAATCAGGCCGCGTTCCTTGCCCAGCTTGTCCATGACGTCGTCGCAGGCATCGATGCACAGGGCGCAGGTGATGCATTCGAGTTGCTGGCCGTCGCGGATATCGATCCCCATCGGGCAGACAACGACACAGGCGTTGCAATCGACGCAGTCGCCGACGGGCTTGCCCTCGCTGATGGCCTTCTTGGCGTGCCGGGTCCGCGGTTCCCCGCGCCAGTCATTATAGGTCACGGTCAGGGAATGCTCGTCCAGCATGGCGGCCTGGATGCGCGGCCAGGGACACATATAGGTGCAGACCTGTTCGCGCATGAGACCGCCGAAAGTGTAGGTTGTGGCCGCGAGCAGGGCCACGGTCAGGTATGCAGAGGCCGGCGCCTGCAAGGCGAACACATCGGACCACAGGCTGGGCGCGTCGGCAAAATAGAAGATCCAGGCGCCGCCGGTGGCAACGCCGATCAACAGCCAGGTGCCGTGCTTGGCGATCCGCCGGGCCAGCTTGCCCGCCGACCATGGCGCGGCATCCAGCTTCATCCGCGCGTTCCGGTCCCCCTCGATGAACCGCTCGACCACGAGGAACAGATCGACCCAGACCGTTTGCGGGCAGGCGTAGCCGCACCATGCGCGACCGACGGTCGAGGTGATCAGGAACAGCCCGACGCCCGCCATCACCAGAAGGCCGGCGACGTAGTAGAATTCCTGGGGCCAAATCTCGATGAAGAAGAAAAAGAACCGCCGATTGGCCAGATCGATCAGCACGGCTTGGTCGGGAAGGTACGGACCGCGATCCCAACGAATCCACGGCGTGGCATAGTAGACGCTCAAGGTGAGCAGCATGACCAGCCACTTGAAGCGCCTGAAATTGCCATTGGCGCGCTTGGGGAATATCTTCTTGCGCGGGGCGTAGAGCGGCTGCCGGATCTTGGCGGAATTGACCGCTACGACATCATGGACCTCGTCGGCATCGAGTGTGGGCTGGTTTATGTTCGACATGATTTCTCGCCCCGTGACCCGGGCAGAACTCGCACCGAAGTGCGGGAGCGACTTTGACCTGCGTCAAGTGCGATGAGAAAAAGGAGGTGCCACGGCACCCCCTTATCGGACACGGTCATTGCTGCATGTTGTCCGCGCCGAATTGAAGGGGATTACTGCCCTCCGCCGAGGCCATGCACATAGACCGCCAGTTCCTTGATGCGGGTATCGCTGAGCTTGCCGGTCCAAGCCGGCATGACGCCGTGGCGTGGCTTGCCGATCTGCTGCTCGATCGCCGCCAATGAGCCCTGATAGAGCCAGATCTGATCGCTCAGATCGGGCGCGCCATTCTCCCTCATGCCTTTGCCCGTCGGGCCGTGGCAGGCCGCACAATTGTCGGCGAACAGTTGCCGGCCTTCGGGCGTATCGGCGCCACCTTCCAATCCGGACAGACTGGCAACGTAGCCGGCAACGCTCTGGATCGCCTGTGGATCGAGAATGCCGTCGGAGCCGAAATTGGGCATTAGGTTGAACCGCGTGTCGGGATCGGTTGGCGAGCGCGCACCGTGGGAGATGGTTGTATAGATATCGTCGAGGGTGCCGCCCCAGATCCAGGCGTCATCGTTCAGGTTTGGGTAGCCGGCGGCTCCCTCGGCCCCGGTGCCATGGCATTGGCTGCAGTTGACCTTGAAGGTCGAGGCACCCGACACCGTCGCGAAGCGGGAGAGATCGGGGTCGGCGGCGATCTCCTGGAGCGGCAGTGCGGCGATGCGCTGCACCGTCGCCTGCTGGGCGGCGCCGACATCGCTCATTTCCTTTTCGAGATCGGCACGGCTCGAATAGCCGAGCACCCCCGGCGTTGCAGAGGTCAGCAAGGGCCAGGCCGGATAGAGCACCGAGTAGATCAGGGCGATGGCAATGCAGCCGTAGAATGTCCAGAGCCACCAGCGCGGCAGCGGGTTGTTGAGCTCCTTGATGCCGTCCCATTCGTGACCGGTGGTTTCGACGCCGCTGAGTTCGTCGACAGGCTTGTTGCCGTGATCAGGCGTCATGGTGGTCGCCTTTCATGCCATCGGCATCAGATAGCGGGATCAAGGCGGCTTCGCGGGCGCGCTCGCGGGCTCCGGGACGGAAAATGAAGGCGGCCGCCAGCAGGAAGATGGCCAGCAAGTAGACCAGGCCCCAGGAGTCCGCGAAGTGTCTCAGATTGTCGTAGTGCTGCATGGTCGTCCCCCTACCTGAAGTTGGCTTTTGCGTCGTAGGTGTCGAAGTCGACCAGGGTGCCGAGCATCTGCAGATATGCGACCAGCGCATCCATCTCGGTCACGTGCCGGGAATCGCCGTCGAAGTCGCCAAAGACGGCCTTGGGATAGCGCGCGGCGACGTCGGCCGTGTCGGCATCCGGGGTTGCCTGGGCGAGCAAGTCAGCCTGGGCCGCCGCGATCATTTCGGGTGAATAGGGGACCCCAACATAGGCGTTGGCCTGCAGGTTGGAGGCGATGTTGCTGTAGTCCAGCGACGCTGTGCCCAGGAAGGCATAGCTTGGCATGATCGATTCGGGCACGACCGACCTCGGGTCGTTCAGATGCTGCACCTGCCATTCGTTGGAATAGCGTCCGCCGACACGCGCCAGATCGGGCCCGGTGCGCTTGGACCCCCATTGGAACGAGTGGTCGTACATGGATTCAGCGGCCAGCGAGTAATGCCCGTACCGCTCCACCTCGTCGCGGAACGGGCGGATCATCTGGCTGTGGCAGCCATAGCAACCCTCGCGGATATAGATGTCGCGCCCGGCCAGTTCGAGCGGGGTATAGGGCCGCATGCCCTCGACCTTCTCGATGGTGTTCTGGAAGTAGAACAGCGGCGCGACCTCGACGATGCCGCCAATGCAGACGACGATCAGCGATCCGATCAGCAGGTATGAAGCGTTCCGTTCGATAACGCCGTGTTTGTCCAATATCGACATGATGAGCGGTCCTATTGCGCGGGCTGGAGCTGGGCGGCGACAGGCATGGGCTTTTCATCGCGAACCTTGCCGGCGATCGTCATGGCGACATTGAAGGCCATGACCAGGCCGCCCGCGAGATAGAGTGCACCGCCGGCGGCGCGCATGACGTAGTAGGGATGCAAGGCAGCGACGCTCTCGGCGAACGAATAGACCAGGAAGCCTTCGCTATCGTATTCGCGCCACATCAGGCCCTGCATGATGCCGGAGACCCACATCACGGCGGCGTAGACAACGATGCCCAGGGTCGCCAGCCAGAAATGCCAGTTGACCATGCGCAGCGAATAGAGCCGCTCGCGGTTCCACAGTCGCGGCACCATGAAGTAGACCGCGCCGAAGGAGATCATGCCGACCCAACCCAAAGCGCCGGAGTGCACATGGCCAATGGTCCAGTCGGTATAATGGCTGAGGGCGTTGACCGACTTGATGGACATGACCGGACCCTCGAAGGTCGACATGCCGTAGAACGCCACCGCCAGCACCATCATGCGGATGATGGGATCGGTGCGCATCTTGTCCCACGCGCCGCGCAGCGTCATCAGGCCGTTGATCATGCCGCCCCAGGAGGGCATCCACAGCATGATCGAGAACACCATGCCAAGCGTCTGGGCCCAATCGGGCAGAGCGGTGTAATGCAGGTGATGGGGGCCGGCCCAGATATAGAGAAAGATCAGCGCCCAGAAGTGAATGATCGACAGGCGATAGGAATAGACCGGACGGTTCGCCTGCTTGGGCAGGAAGTAATACATCATCCCCAGAAAGCCTGCAGTGAGGAAGAAGCCGACGGCGTTGTGGCCGTACCACCACTGGGTCAGGGCGTCCTGGACGCCCGAAAACAGGGAATAGCTCTTGGAGCCGGCAAAGGACACCGGCACGGCGAGGTTATTGACGATGTGCAGCAGGGCGACAGTGACGATGAAGGCCAGGTAGAACCAGTTGGCGACATAGATATGCGGCTCCTTGCGCTTGAGCAGCGTCCCCATGAAGACGACGAAATAGGCGACCCACACAATGGTGAGCCAGATATCCACGTACCATTCCGGCTCGGCATACTCGCGGCTCTGGGTGATCCCCAGCAGGTAGCCGGTAGCCGCCATGACGATGAAAAGCTGATAGCCCCAGAAGGCGAACCAGACCAGGTCGCCGCCGAACAGGCGCGCCCGTGTGGTGCGCTGCACGACATAGAAGCTGGTCGTCATCAACGCCGTGCCGCCAAAGGCGAAAATCACCGCGGAGGTGTGCAGCGGGCGGATACGGCCGAAATTCAGCCAGGGCCCGAAATTGAGCTGGGGAAACGCCAATTGCATTGCCGCCGTCAGTCCGACAGTAAAGCCGATGACGCCCCAGAACACGATCATGATCGTCCCGATGCGGATCGGGCCGTCCATGTAGCTGTCGGGGCTTTCGACCACGCGGGTACCCGTTCCTCGCATCGCGTAGACAGCCGCGGCGCCGAGGATGAAAGCCAGCAGGCTCATATGAAGCCGGAAGGGATTGTCCACCGCCAGTCCGGCCATGAACACCGCTCCCAGCGCGCCGCATGCCAGCCCGATCACCCATCCAGTATATTTCACGGCCGCCCCCTGCTGCACGGACCCATTGGGCCTAGTCAGTTCGGAATAGCGGCGGCATCGGCCCGGCACATTGATCTATGTCAAAGTCGTCGGAGCGTTTCCGGCCGAGGCTTGGATGCTATCCCGCTAAGGGGAGGATGCCATGATGCCGGACATTGACGAGACTGCGCAAAGGGGCCCGAATTGACACTTCCGGTCTCCCTGGTTTGGGGTCTTTCGCTGGGCTTCGCATCCAGCCTGCATTGCGCGGGAATGTGCGGGCCGATTGGCTGTTCCATCCTGATGCTCGATCCGGCATCGGCCAGTCCCGCGTCCCGCGCCAAGCGAATAGCGGTGGCGCAGGCCGCTCGGATCCTGGTCTACGGAGCGGGCGGGGTGGCGTTCGGGATTTTCGGCGCTGGATTGTACGGCGTGGCAAACCTCGAGGCGGCACACGGCATCCTGCAATGGATCGCGGCGATCACCATTATGTGGACCGGTCTGTCGGTCGCGGGCCTGGCGCCGGCAATCGCCGGCGTTGACGGGTTCATGCTCCCCGCGGCGCGCCTGGTCTCGAAAATGCGCCATCGAGGTTCGGGCACCGATCTGATCGGAGCGACCCTTTCAGGTCTGGTCTGGGGCCTGACCCCCTGTGCGATCGTTTATACCGCTCTGTTCAACTCATTGCTGGCCGGGTCCATCGAAGACGGAGCAGCGTTGATGATCGCCTTTGGCATCGGTACCGTCCCGGCCGTCACAGCCTCCTCGCTCGGTCTCTACCGCGCGACGCTGGCGGTCCGCAGGAGTTCGCGGCTTTGGGCCGGAGCGGCATTGGTCGCGGGCGGGGCTATCGGGTTGTTGCTGACCGCCCCGGGCAGTCCGCTCTGCGTAACCCACGCCTGACCTGATCTCGATGTTCCCCTGACGTCCACCATAAAGAGAACTCGCTTCCGTACTCCCATCCTCAACAGTCGCACGCCATGTTTGCTGCGGCACAAAGAAAACTCCTGCGGAAGGCGGTAGCCATCATGCAGGAGGAGCCATGGGTGAAATCCGGAAGCTGGAGGATATGTCAGTGCTGGCGATCATGCAGAAATGGCCGCTGACCGTCGGCGCCTTCCTGGATTTCGGGCTGCATTGCGTGGGATGCCCAATCGGCCCGTTTCATTCGCTGGGCGATGCATCGCTCGAGCATGCAGTGGACCAACAGCTTCTGGTCGATGCCATTACGGCATCGATACGACGTTCAAAGCAGGCAAGGTGACTGGCCATCCGCAATCATCAGCAGCCGGTGCGGATCCTTCAGCAGCAGCTTCTGGCGCCCGCCTTCGACCAGTCCGGCCTGCTCCCAGGCCGTCAGGACGCGCGAGACGGTATGCAGCGTGGTGCCGGTCATCTCGGCGATATCCTGCTTGGACACCGGAAAATCAATCCGGATCCCGGCGGTTTCCTTCTTGCCCGACTGATTGCCCAATCGCAGAACCGCGTGGGCGACGCGGCGCTCCACCTCCTCGGTGGCCAGTTCGCGCAACCGGGCCTGAGCCTCCTGCAGCCGCCCACCCATGGTCTGCATCGCGTTGACGGCCAGCGCTGGGTACTTGTCCATGAACGACGACCACTTGCTGGTCGGCCAGGCCAGGGTGAAGCTTGGCGACGCCGCGGTCGCCGTGCCGGGATAATCGTCGCGTTGCAGGGCCTTGGCGATGCCGAAGAGATCGCCCGGATTGACCATGCGCACGATCACCTGCTGCCCCTCGCTCGTGACCTGCGTCACGCGCAGGCGACCGGACAGGAGCACGAAAAAATGGCTGGCGTCCTCACCCTGCTCGAACACGATCTCGCCCTGAGCCACGGACTTCCCCGTGGCGGCGGCGAGGATTTCGTCCAGCTGCACGTCGTCCAGCGCCGCGAAAATGGCGAGCGACTTGACTGAACCCCTATTGATGGTGGCCATGCATGGCTCCCTTTGATGTCGAAGCGCTACCGTACTCGATCCTGAAATGGCAACGCGGCATGTTGTACAGCGTCCGATCTCGGAGTCGCCAAAAACTCGATCTCACAGTACATTGCGGACAGTCAGTCTCAAGGATTCGGATGTTCCCGCTATTGACCCGCTTTGCCGGCCGCTGGAAGGCTCTCGTACCTGCCGCGGCAGCTTTGGCGTTGGGATTTGCGTTGCGCCTTGCCTTGAACGACGTCCTCGGGCCCTCAGGGGCGGGCCTGCTGTTCGTGCCCGCGATATTGCTTGCGGCCCTGTTGGGCGGCCTGATCCCAGGCGCTCTGGTGACGCTCGCCTCGCTGCCGCTCTCCTACTATTTTGCCGCAGGGCAACCCCCGGCGGCGGCCGCGGCGACCAACCTCTTCTTGCTGCTCACGGGTATCGTGGTTTCCTGGCTCGCGAACGCCCTGCGCCAGGAGCGCGAAAAATCCAGGCAGACGCTCGTTACCATCACCCGCCAGCAGGATCACCTGCAGTCAATCCTGGATACTATCCCGGATGCCACCGTGGTCATCGATGCCGCGGGCCTGGTGGAATCGTTCAACATCGCCGCAGTCCGACAGTTCGGTTTTCAGCCCAGTGAGGTCATTGGCCGCAACATCAGCATGCTCATGCCGGAGCCCTACAAGGAGCAGCACGACGGTTACCTGAACCGGTATCTGACGACGGGAGAAAAGCGCATTATTGGCATCGATCGCGTCGTGGTCGGCCAGCGCAAGGACGGATCCACATTTCCCATGAAGCTGACGGTGGGCGAGACACGTTCAAGCGAGCGTCGTTATTTCACCGGCTTCATCCGCGACCTCACCGAGCGGGAAGAGTTCGCGGCCCAGCTGCAGGTCGCCCATTCGGAGCTGGCGCGCCTGGCCCGGCTGAACGAACTGGGCGAGATGGCGTCAACTCTGGCCCATGAGTTGAACCAGCCCCTGTCGGCGATTGCCAATTACGTGCAGGGCTGCACGCGCCTGCTCGACCGGATCGACGATCCGAGTGCCGAGCAGCTGCGCGGCGCCCTGAACGAGACCGCCAAACAGGCGCTGCGGGCCGGGGACATCATTCGCCACTTGCGGGAATTCGTTACCCGCGGCGACACCGAGAAACACCAGGAAGACATCCGCAAGCTCGTCGAAGAGGCGGGCGCCCTTGCCTTGGTCGGCTCGCGCGAACGCGGCGTAAAGTCCGTGTTCGACTATCCGGTAGGGGATGGCACCGTCATGGTGGACAGGGTTCAGATCCAACAAGTCCTGATCAACCTGATGCGGAACGCGATGGACGCCATGAAAGACAGCCCGATCCGCGAATTGACCGTCTCGGTCAAAGGGCCTCACGCTGGCGAGCTGACGATTGCAGTGTCCGACACCGGGCCGGGCATTTCCGACGACATTGCGCCGCAATTGTTCCAGCCCTTCGTTACCAGCAAGCCGGGTGGAATGGGGATCGGTCTTTCCATATCCAAGCGGATCATCGAGTCGCATGGCGGCTCGATTTCCGCCGCCAGGAACCCGGCTGGCGGGGCAACGTTCGCGTTCACGCTGCCGGTGACAAGGGAGAGAGCGGTTGAGTAACGTCGATGTCGTGGTCCATATCGTCGATGACGAGGAAGCGGTCAGGAATTCGCTGGCCTTTCTTTTGGGAACCTCCGGGTTTGCCGTTCGGATCCACGAGACGGCGACCTCGTTTCTGGCGATAGCGCCATCGATCCGCAATGGCTGCCTGATTACCGACCTGCGGATGCCCGATATCGATGGCGTCGAGCTGTTGCGGCGGCTGGGCGAGATCGGCGCGATGCTGCCCGCCATTGTGATCACTGGCCACGGCGACGTTCAGATGGCGGTCGAAGCCATGAAGAATGGGGCCCAGGATTTCATCGAGAAGCCGTTCAGCGAAGACGTGCTCATCGGCTCGATCACTAAGGCGGTGGACCGTGCCGCCGCACGGTTGCAGGGCGAGGCCGCCAACGACGCCATCCTGGCGCGCATCGCGTCGTTGAGCGAGCGTGAGGGTCAGGTCATGGGCGGGGTGGTTGCCGGAAAACCGAACAAGACCATCGCCTTCGATCTGGGGATCAGTCCGCGGACCGTCGATGTCTATCGGGCGGGGTTGATGGGCAAGATGCAAGCCAAGAGCCTGCCCGAATTGGTGCGCATGGCCATGGCGGTCGGCTGGAAAGATCCGACGGCCTAGAGCCGAAATGGCGCCCGGGATTTGACCTAGCGCAATGCAGCGCCGCGTTTCCCCGCTACGATGACCTCAGCGCCCGTCACTAGGTGACATTACTTAGAGCCGAAGCGGAATTTCCCGAGAACCCCGACGCAGACAGTATCGGCCCATTGATTTCAGCGGGGCGCGATAATGTTCATTCAGACCGGTTTCAGGCAGCAGACCAATTCCAGCGCTTGCCGCACTATGTCGCCCGATGTTCCCGCGCTCCTCGCCCATACCTGCCCAAGTGCGGTGAGCCTTTATACGCCCAATAGCGAGATCTTTGCCCAGGGCGAGCGTGCAGGTCCCCTTTATCTCGTTGAGTTCGGCACCGTCCGCATCTGCCGCCTGACGGCCGATGGCCGCCGCCAGATCAGCGCCTTCCATTTTGCCGGCGAAGTTTTCGGTTTCGAGTATGGCACGGAACACCATTTCTATGCCGAGAGTGTCGACAGTTCGGGCATTCGCGTGCTTCGTCCCAGGCTGGACGACATGATGGCGGACGCCATATTGCCCTTGGCCCTGAAAAGCCTCACCCGCGCGCAGGAGCATCTGCTGGTCCTGGGCCGACAGAATGCAGCCGAGAAGATGGCGGCATTCCTGCTGGATCTCGCCGATCGGCAGGGCAACACCAGCGTGATCGATTTTTCCATGCAGCGGAACGATATTGCCGACTACCTCGGGCTTTCGTTCGAGACGGTCTCGCGCATCCTGACGCGGCTCAAGCTCGCCAAAGTCATCTCCATCCCTCATGTGAAGCAGATCGAGATGCTCGATATCGAGGCGCTCGAAGACCTGCGCGGATAGCGGCTGGCCTGCTGGTGTCGACCCCGGTTGAATAGCGAAATGCCGCGCAGATGCGCGGCATTTTTGTGTCTCCGGCCGGGCCGCGCGGACGTCGCCGGCGCGTCATTAGACCCTAACCGTGCCCGACAGTTCAGCCATGTCGAAGTCGCCACTGCGGGCCTCCGCCCGTACCTTCCAGACGCCATCGATGCTCAATTGCACGCCGTCCGTGGCCCAAGTTCCGTCGGCGGCCATTGCGGCCGTGCTCTTCAACAGCGGCATGTCGGTTCCGGGACGCGAAAAATACAGTGTAACGGCCTGGGGATGCAGGGAAGCGCCCCGTGCAAGCGTCAATTCGCCCATCCATCCGTCGCCATGCAGGTGAGCCACGATTGGTGGGGCCGAGGCGGCAATTGCGGCCCTGGGCGGCGGCGTGAAGCGCCACAAGGCAACGGAGGCGAAAATCGCCGCAACGAGCACGACTTCAACCAAGATCGCCCATCTGAGCAACCAGGCGGCCAGCGGAAAACCAGCCAGCGCTGGGCCCGTCAGCAACCAGCGATTGACGAAGGCCGTGGCCAGTAGCGCAAATACCAGCGTCAGCTTGCCCAACAGGATGGCGCTATACCAGCCAAACCAGCTGGGCCCAGGAACGCCCAGCTGGATAATGGCCAGAACCAGCCCCGAAATGGCGAGCACCGCGACCGGGTAAGGGATGAATTGCGAGAACAGCAAGAGACTTCGGAGCGACGCCTGGGACCTGCCCGACATCCTGACGGCCAGAAAAGGCAATGCGCCGACCCAAAGCGTCAGGCTGGCGACATGCAGGACCACGGCCGGTCGGGTCAACCATTGCGGCGCCGCAGTAGCGGCCTGGCCACTGGAGGCCATGGCGGCGGATACCGCAACCAGGGCGCCCAAGGCGAGCACGAGCGACCAACGGCTGGGGAGAACGAAGGACGCCGCGCCGAACGCAATGGCCACCAAAACCAGGATCGTCTTGGTGCCGAAGGACGATTGCAGCGGCATCTGCCAGGCCGCTACATTGAAAAAATCAAGCGCCGGCAGACCGAGCATATAGGCGCCCTGCATCGGCAGCACCGCCAGCGCGGCCAGCGCGCCGCAGGCCAGCATTGAGAATGCGTAGATGCGACCCAGTCTCGTTGTGCCTCCGCTCGCCGCGCAGAACGCTGCACCACCGATGCCGAAGAAGCTGCCGAGATAGGTCAAGGCAATGGCCAACCAAAGTGGAAACACCACCGCATTAGTGCTGTGCGCGGCCACTGTCGCGGCGCTGTCTGCAGTGCCCGACGACAGGGCGACGGTCCCGGCCACCGGATGGCCATCGTCCGAAACAACCCGCCAGTACACGAGAAAATTGCCCTGGGCCATATCGCCCGGCAATTTCACCATGATCTGCCCGGCAGTCCGCTCCGCGCTCAATGTCAAAGTCGATCCATCAGGAGCCACCAGGCTGAACGCGATGGGCTGCACGGTCTCGCTGAAGGTCAGCGCGACGGCAGACGGCAGATGTGCAAGGCTGGAACCGTCGGCAGGCCGGCTGGCCAGCAGGACGGCGTGAGCGTCGCTCGCTGTCACCGACGCAAACAGCAGCACAAATACCAGCGTAAGTCGTTGCACTGCTTTCAAGGGGCACATGGGGCTGGTCATTCCGCCAGTGTGATGGTCATGGACAGAGCCGGCATCTCCGCATCGGTGGCTCCGGACGTATCGATCCAAGGGTGATCGAGTTCGCCGCAGGTCTGGATGAGCGGAAATGAAACCCGGCTGTAGACCGGCAAGGTGGCGTCGATGGAGCTGCGAAACACGAACTCGTCGTGCCAGTCGTCTGGCAGCTCGCCACCTGACCAGCTGATCTCCGTCACGCCCTGCGTTACCGCCTTGCCATGGGAGTCGTAGCTTTTGGCGTAGTCGCCCGTCACTGTCGCCAGCGTCCGGCCCGCCGTCGCTTGAGGTTGCTCCGGGGAAATATGGGCCCAAGCCGGTTGGGCGAGCAAAGACTTGCTGAATTTCATGGGATTCCCCTTGGCGCGACTGCCGTGCCTTACAGATCTCACGTCACCGACCGGCCGACTTTGACCCGGATCAAGAAGCCGAAAATTGGCCAGCGCGGCTTGCGCCAGCTCAAAGAAGGGTCGGTCGCCGGGCGCTAGACCACTGATCTGGCGAAAGGGTGAACCGTTGACGCAAGCGCAATCGAAAATCAGGACCCCCGTCCCTCGCGGGCTCGGCCGGACCGGACCCATCATCCTGTCCTACGGCTTCCGGCCGTTTTTCCTCGCGGCGGGGGTCTGGGGAACGCTCGCCATGGTGCTGTGGATAGCGGCCCTGGGTTTCGACCTTGAAATCGGCGGCACCTATGGCCGCGCCGCCTGGCACGGCCATGAAATGCTGTTTGGCTATTCCTCTGCCGCGCTGGCGGGGTTCCTGCTGACCGCAGTGCCGAACTGGACTGGCCGATTGCCGGTGGCGGGACTACCGCTGGCAGGTCTGCTTGCACTGTGGGTGGCGGGCCGACTTGTGCTGCTTTGCCCTGACGTCCTTGGTCTCGTGCCCTCGATGGCGATCGACGCGGTCTTTCTGCCGGCCCTGCTGGCGGTCTGCGCGCGGGAGATCATTGCCGGCAGGAAATGGAAAGATCTCAAGATACTGGCCGGCATCGCGGTGCTCGCCTGCGCCAATGCCGGCTTTCACCTGTTCGACCTGGCCGGGTGGGGCACAGCGTTGCCGGGCCGAGGCGCCGTCGCCGGATACGTATTGCTGATCATGATCATCGGCGGGCGCATCCTGCCGAGCTTTACCCGCAACTGGCTGGCCAGGAATGGCACGAACCGCTTCCCTGCCCCCTATGGCCGTTATGATACGATGGCGATCGCGGTCGGCCTCGTGGCGCTGGTGTCATGGGTGTGGGACGCCGAAACGCTGGCGACCGGCATCCTGGGCCTTGCCGCCGGGGCCCTGCATCTAGTTCGCCTCTATCGGTGGCGCGGATGGGAATGCGCACGGGAGTCCCTGGTCCTGGTGCTGCACATCGCCTATGGCCTCATGGCAACGGGCCTCGCCGGCATCGGAGTGGCCGCCCTGGGATATTTCCAGCCGGTCGGGGCCTTGCACATCCTGACGGTGGGGGGAATTGGCACCATGACCCTGGCGGTCATGTCGCGGGCCAGCCGGGGTCATACCGGGCTCCCGCCGCAGGCCTCGTCATTGACCATTTGCAGCTATGTGGCGATCACCATAGCCACACTCCTTCGCCCAATCGCCTGGATCCTGCCCGATAGCGAGATGATGCTGCTCGAGGCAGCTGGCTGCGCCTGGGTGATCGCGTTCGCCCTGTTCAGCTTCGAATACGCTCCGATACTTCTGTTTCGCCGCAAGGAATTGCCGATCTCGCGGGTAACCGCCTGAGGCTTGCGCGGGGCGCCTGCCAACGGCGTCGCTTCTCCCCATCGCGTTCCGTCATCGCCATCGATAAGGACAACATCATGCCATCCGCCCGGTCTGTGGCCTGGGCGGCTAGAACCCGTTCATCAGGGCCCCCGAGGCGAGGCGGTCGCAGGCGGCCGCCAACCGGGACTGCCGTTCGGGGCCGTCGTATTGCGATATACTCTCGACCAGCTCGCCCAATCGCTCGGAGACCTCGACGATCAGCGAGGCGCTCTGCAGCGGAAACGCGACCATCGCGCAATCGAGCATCAGGTCCGTCCAGAGCCGCAGCTCGGACGAGCCGAGCAGCTGCGTGGCGAGCGACATCCAGTCCCAATCCACTTCCGGCAGCGAGCCGAGGGTCAATGCCGCTCGAAACAAAGCATCCATGCGCTGCTCCGCCTGTTCCCAGCGATTGCCGACCAGACGATTGAGGGACGCATGAAGCGCCGGCTCCCGGCGCGCCCGGTCGCTGAACAGCGCCACCAGGACCGCCGGATCAGCGTCGTCGAAATAGGTGGACGGATCCAGGGAAGAAAAGGGCATTCGCGATCCGAAGTGACGTCGACCATGGGCGATCGCCGGACGGGCTGCGGACAATACCGCGGCCCGCCTCGATCGGCCTAGAGACCTGCGGCGACGAAGTCGGCTGCAAGGCGCTCGGTGGCCTTGGGCGGGAGTCTGACAGCCTTCAGTGCTTCGACATTGGTTGGGGCGTCACCCACGACGACCAATGCGACCATACCCATGCCGACATGGGGGGAGCACTTCACCGCATAGGCTCCGGACACCGTGAACGTGACGACGATCTCCTTGCCGGATTGGCCCTTGAAGGGCTCCGCACCCTCGGGAATCATGTCCTTGATGCTTTCGGCATTGTGTCCCTTGTCGGTGGGAACGAAGGTGACGGTGTCGCCGACGGCCACCTTGGTGTAGCTGGGCTCAAATACCATGGTGCCCGCTGCCCCCTTGTTCAACATCTGAACCTGGAAGTCGGCCGCGTAGGCCGGGAAGGCCGCAGCCGCAAGAACGGCGACGACAGCGAGCTTGTTAAGCAATTTCATTTGGTAACTCCGAAGTTAAGGATACGGCCCAAGCCGAACCTTTCGCCGCTATATCCTCCCGTCGTCGCGAACGTTCTTTGACGCGCATCAAACTACATCGACGTTCGCGAGTAATTCTTTCCAGCGATTGCCTGCTTTATTTGACCCGCATCAAAGAGGGCCGACCGGGCTGGCACTATCCAGATGACGACCACGGGCCGATGCGCCCGATCAGGAGAGACCGGTTATGGAAAACGACGAACACATCAACGTTTCGAGGCGCACCCTTCTCGCCGGTGCAGCCTTTGCCGGCGTCATCGGCTCGGTGTTGGTGAACCTACCGTCAGCAGCCGAAGAAGCCGTGCCGGTCGGTCCGGCTCCTGACCTCGGTTCGCTCCAGCGCGTCAAGGTGGACTTGGTTAAGCCGCCGTTCGTTCACGACCATGAACAGGTAGCGACCGGTGGCCCGAAGGTTGTGGAATTCACCCTGACCATCAAGGAAATGCCGCTTACGATCGACGATGCAGGCACGGTGATCCAGGCGATGACCTTCAATGGCTCGGTACCCGGCCCGTTGCTGGTCGTGCATCAGAACGACTATGTCGAGCTGACGCTGGTCAATCCCGAGACCAATACCTTGCAGCACAATATCGACTTCCACGCCGCCACGGGAGCTCTCGGCGGTGGCGGATTGACGCTCATCAACCCTGGCGAACAGGTTAAATTGCGCTTCAAGGCCACGCGTGCCGGAGTATTCGTCTATCACTGCGCGCCCGGCGGCCCGATGATTCCGTGGCATGTCGTATCGGGGATGAACGGCGCGATCATGGTCCTGCCTCGTGAGGGCCTCAAGGACGGCGCCGGCAACGCGATCACCTACGACAAAATTTATTATGTCGGCGAGCAGGACTTCTACGTCCCTCGCGATGAGGACGGCAATTACCGGGCCTATGAATCGCCGGGCGACGGCTATGCCGACATGCTCGAGGTGATGAAAACGCTGACGCCAACGCATGAAGTATTCAACGGCGCGGTCGGATCGCTAACTGGCGACAAGGCGATGACCGCAAGTGTCGGCGAGACTGTCCTGATCATCCATTCCCAGGCCAACCGCGATACGCGGCCCCATCTGATCGGCGGCCATGGCGACCATGTCTGGCCGGGCGGCAAGTTCGCCAACAAGCCGGACGTGGATCTCGAGACCTGGTTCGTTGCCGGCGGCTCGGCGGGCGCAGCCGTCTATACGTTCCTGCAGCCGGGACTTTATGCCTATGTCAATCACAACCTGATCGAGGCCGTGGAACTGGGGGCGACCGCCCATTTCAAGGTCGAAGGCACCTGGAACGACGACCTGATGGCCCAGGTCGAGGCACCAACGCCGATCGCCTGACCGATCCCGCGGCCCGCCTCCGGGCGGGTCGCCCCTTTTGCCGGAGGCAGGCCATGGTTTCCCTTGCGCTCAAACGCCTGGATGCAGTTCCGCTGTTCGTTCCTGCCATCCTGCTCCTCGGATTGCTGGGGGTCGTGGCGGGCCAACTGGATCAGCTGCCGCATTCGGTTGCGGCTGCGCCCTTTCCCGAGACCGTGCGGATCGAACCCCGCCCCTATTCCTATCGGGCGTCTGGCGATTTCCAGCAGGACGGCGTCCCGATCAATGGACCACTGGTTTCGCTCGCCGCCCCCGCCCCCCTCGACATCATGCGGTTCGAAGTCCGCGAGGACGAGTACCGCCGATGCGTCGAGGCCGGGGCCTGCGAGGCGACGTCTGCCCGCGGCATTCGGGACGATTTTCCGGTGACCGGCGTCAGCTTCGAAGACGCGACCGCCTATGCCCGCTGGTTATCGAGCGCCACGGGACAAACATGGCGGCTGCCAACAATAGAGGAATGGGCGTTCGCGGCAGGCTCCAAAGCGGTCGATCACGCCCTTAAGGTGGAGACCGATGGGTCCAATCAGGCCGATCGCTGGCTCGCGACCTATGACCAGGAAACGGCCGCGGTGGTGGAGGGTCCTAGCGCGCCCGGGCCGTTCGGCAACTTTGGAGTGAACGAATTCGGCGTCGCCGATCTTTCCGCTAACGTCTGGGAGTGGACCGAGACCTGCCTGACACGCACGACCCTGCCCACCAATCCACACGACGATGCCACCTCGATCGTCTCCTGTGGCGTGCGTTATCTCGAGGGGCGCCATCGCAGTCCGATGAACGTCTTCGTCCGTGATGCCCGTGGAGGGGGATGTTCGGCTGGCGTGCCACCGGAGAACCTGGGCTTCCGACTGGTCAGGCAGGCGCCTTGGTATGCCGGCGTGGTGGGCTGGTTTTCCTGGCCTTGAGCGAAACGGCTTACGTTTTGGCCTGGAGTGGTGACTGCCAGGAATTGCCGGTGCGAGCTTCTGACTCAGATCACATTCGACGCTGACCATCCTCATCCCGCGACTCCGGCCTGCAGTCCCGAAATGGCCCCGACGGCAGCGCCGACCGAAGCGACAGCGCTCCGGCGCCATAAAAATCGGCTCCACCGAACGCGCCGGCCCGCCCTCACCGCGGGCCAGTGCCTTTTCGAGTCGAAAACAAATCGGACTAAAGTTTGTGCCGACTTGATCTACGGCAAGAGACGCCGCCGACAAGGGGCGTAGCAACAACCAGAACGCCACGAATCCAGTCGATGGTGGGAGCCGTCTTCATGCCGCGCGTACTGATCGTTGCCCCCGACTTGGACCTACGACGATCGCTTGAGTTTTTGCTCGAGGCGGAAGGTTACGCCGTCGTTTCCTGCGCAAGTATCGGCGCCGCTCGCGACGTGGGCAGTTTGGATTGTGCAATCCTGGACCATCAGGCGATTTCGCCTCCACACGAGACTGTGCTGGCGTTTTGTCGAGAGGCGAGGCCCGTGATCCTGCTGTCCGGATCAGCCGACCCGTGGCTGGCGGAAGGCATTTTCCAGGTCGTGCAGAAGCCGCTGCTGGGCAAACCACTTCTTGCCGCCGTCGAGGACGCCCTGCGTTCGATGGAGATCAGCGAGACAAGTCTATAGAAGCCAACCGCCGGCCTGTCGCCGCCCTTCCCCACGCGCTGCGGGCTTTACGGTAAAGTGGATCAAATCCAGATTTCAGTCGATTGGGTGTTTCGCTGGCTTTCGGCCTTGAATGGGGCCGGACGCAACGCGGCGAGGAAGGTCACCAACGCCCTGCGGGATTTCGCACCCTCGCTGAGCGACCGCCCGCGCATAAAAATGTCTCAGTCCATCGTCACTGGACTGAGACATCTGCTCTGCCTATGGCAGCTACTGATCAGGCCGGCACGGCAACCTTGGCGGCGATGCCCGTCGCGGTGCCCTCTGAGAAGTCCAGCACCACGCGCCCCTCGATCTTGCCAGCGGCCAGCCGTTCGAAGACGGCATTGATCTCGCTGAGCGGCGCCTTGGTGATATGGGCTTTCACCTTGCCCTCAACCGCGAAGGCGACGGCTTCATCCAGATCGCGCCGCGTTCCCACGATCGAGCCACGCAGCGTGATGCGCTTCAGCACGACGTCGAAGATGGAGGTGGGGAAATCGCCCGGTGGCAGACCCACGAGGCTGACCGTTCCCCGGCGTCGAACCATCTGCAGCGCCTGCCCGAAGGCGGGCGGAGATACCGCCGTGACCAGCACGCCATGAGCGCCGCCGCCGGTGGCCTTGAGCACCGCTTCTATGGCGCCCGGAGAGCGCGCATCAATGGCCAGATCGGCTCCGGCTGCTCTGGCAAGCGCGAGCTTTTCGGGTGCAATATCCAGCCCCACCACATGCAGGCCCATGGCCTTGGCATATTGGACCGCCACATGGCCCAGACCGCCCAGGCCGGAAATGACGACCCATTCGCCCGGCTTGGCTTCGGTTTCCTTGAGGCCCTTATAGGTTGTCACCCCGGCACACAGGATCGGCGCGATGGCAGCGAAATCGACATTGTCCGGCAGCCGCGCGACGAAGGCCGCGTCGGCAATGACATATTCGGCAAAGCCGCCATCGACGCTGTAGCCGGTATTGTGCTGGCTCTCGCACAGCGTCTCCCAGCCGGTCTGGCAGTACTCGCAGTCCCGGCAGGCGTCATGCAGCCAGGCAACGCCCACGGCGTCGCCTGGTTTGAACCCGGTGACGCCAGGTCCCATCGCGGCCACCCGGCCGGCAACTTCATGGCCGGGAATGAATGGCGGCGTCGGCTTGACCGGCCAGTCGCCATTGGCGGCATGCAGATCGGTGTGGCACACGCCGCAGGCGATAACCTTGACCAGTATTTCGCCCGGACCAGGCACGGGAATTGACACATCCTCGATCGTCAGCGGCTTGCCGAATGCCCGCACGACTGCGGCTTTCATTGTCTTGACCATGTTTGGCTCCTGGCAGCCCAAGCGGCTGATTTCGGCCGGAACATTGCACCGATCGGCACCCCATTCCTTGATCTAGCGCAAAGCAAGAACTGGCCAGAAGGTGAATATGGCGAGATCGACGCAGGTCTGGCCGTGGAGGCCGAACCCGCCGGCTACAAGGATAGAACCATGTCCCAGCACTCGCTCCAATTCGTCCGCACCAAGGGCCACCTGCCGGCCCGGTACGACAACTTCATCGGCGGAAAATGGGTCCCCCCACTCGATGGGCAATATTTCACGGACTACAGCCCGATCGATGGGGAGCGCCTCGTCGATGTCGCCAAGTCGACGGAGGCGGATGTCGAGCTGGCCCTCGATGCCGCCCACAAGGCCAAGGATGGCTGGGCCCGGCTGTCACCCGCCGAACGGTCGCGCCTGCTCAACAGGGTCGCCGATCGCATGGAGGAAAATCTCGAGCTGCTGGCGATCGCCGAAACACTCGACAATGGCAAGCCCATCCGTGAAACGCGGGCCGCGGATGTGCCCCTCGCTATCGACCATTTCCGTTATTTCGCCGGCTGCATCCGGGCCGAGGAAGGCGGTATCTCCACCATCGACAACGACACCATCGCCTATCACTTCAAGGAGCCATTGGGCGTGGTCGGACAGATCATTCCGTGGAATTTCCCGCTCCTGATGGCAGCCTGGAAGATCGCCCCGGCCCTGGCCGCCGGCAATTGCACAGTCATCAAGCCGGCCTCCAACACGCCCCTGACCCTCTTGATGCTGGCAGCCATGACCGCCGACATCCTGCCGCCTGGCGTGCTCAACGTCGTGACCGGTCCTGGCGGCTCGGTTGGCCGAGCGATCGCGGCCAACCCGCGCATCGCCAAGATTTCGTTCACCGGCGAAACCACGACCGGCAAGCAGATCATGGGCTACGCGGCCGAGCACCTGATCCCCCAGACCATGGAACTGGGCGGCAAGTCGCCCAACATCTTCATGGCCGATGTCATGGATGCCGACGACGAATTTTTCGACAAGGCCCTGGAAGGCTTCGCCCTCTTTGCCTTCAATAAGGGCGAAGTCTGCACCTGTCCGTCGCGGGCGCTGATCCAGGAATCGATCTACGACAAGTTCATGGAGCGCGCCGTTGCTCGCGTCGCCGCAATCCGGGTCGGCAACCCGCTTGATCCACTGACCCAGATGGGCGCCCAAGCGTCCCAGGATCAGATGGTCAAGATCCTCGACTATATCGAAATCGGCAAGCAGGAAGGCGCCAAGTGCCTGACCGGCGGGGAGCGCGCCAACCTCGGTGCGAATTTCGAGAAGGGCAATTTCCTCAAGCCCACGGTCTTTTCCGGCAACAACAAGATGCGCATCTTCCAGGAAGAGATTTTCGGGCCGGTTCTATCGGTAACGACGTTCAAGACACTGGATGACGCTATCAGCATCGGCAATGACACGGTCTATGGCCTGGGCGCCGGCGTCTGGTCGCGCAATGGGACGGACGCCTACCGGATCGGGCGGGGCATCCAGGCGGGCCGGGTTTGGACCAATTGCTACCATGCCTATCCCGCGCACGCCGCCTTTGGCGGCTATAAGGCATCCGGCTTCGGTCGGGAGAATCACAAGATGATGCTCGATCACTATCAGCAAACCAAGAACCTGCTGGTCAGCTATTCGCCCAAGGCGACTGGCCTGTTCTAGCGTTCACTGGACGACCCGACATCGGGATGGGGGCAAGCGTCCCATCCCGATGCCTTGCATCAGGCGCCGCAGGCTTGGGCGATGTTCGGCGCTATGGCGCCAAGGTCTTTTCCAGCATGACCAGCGTGGTGTCTCCCGGATATGCCGCGGAGGTAAACCCCAGTTTCTTTTCCAACTGGATCGCGGCCTACGTCTCCAGGCAGATGCCCGGAACCCTCTCGCGGGTACATGACATGATCCTTGCCAAGGAGATCTGGGTCGGCAGGTTAGCCGGATCGGAGAAGCCATACTCCTCGATCTTGATCCGAGCCGATCAGGTCAAAGCTGTCATCGCGCCGGATAGCTTGGATACATGGCAGGTCGCCAAAGCCGCGGGCCTTCGCTACAGGTTGGTCAAGGAAATGGTGGCCGCGGGCCACCTGGTTTCGGAGGTGAGCATGAACCCGGCGGGCCGATTGGCGAGACGGACTTTCGACCAGTCGGAGGTCGACAAGGTGCGCTCGAGCTTTACCGACCTCACGTCGCTGGCGAAAAAGAGCGGCCACCGCGCCAGTGCGGTCCTGACCAAATTGGAGGCAGCTGGCGTGGAGCCGATCCGTGCTGTCAAAGACGGCAAGGTCATCCTCCGGCTACATCGACTAGAGGATCTGCAAGAAGTCAGCTTGTAACAAGAAACCGATATCTGTTCAGGCCTGCCACCTTGGGCGACCCTTTTTTCGTCTATGCTTATCTCCAATATTGGAATTACCGCTGTCGCATTGAAAATTCCGACATTGCTGAAGGGCCAAGACCGATGCTTTGGGCCTTTTCTGGAAAATCCGTTATCGTCGCAACACTTGACCGCTCGGTCACCCTCACAGAAGCTGTGCGAAAAGCTGCTTCGCTTGCTGCGATCCTACCAAAATGCCCGGAAAGCCCAGACATGAAAGCCGTTGTCATCCACGCTGCCAGGGATCTTCGCCTCGAAGATTGGGATATGGCAGCAATCGGAGCGGGTCAGGTCGGCATCGCCATTGCTGCCGGGGGGATCTGCGGGTCGGACTTGCATTATTATCAGCATGGCGGGTTTGGCGCCGTGCGGTTGCGTGAACCCATGGTGCTCGGCCATGAGGTAGCGGGAACAGTCTCCGCAGTCGGCTCAGGCGTGGCAGGGCTCAAGAGTGGCGATCGCGTCGCGGTATCGCCTTCCCTGCCCTGCAATCGCTGTGAATACTGCTTGAAGGGGCAGCAAAACCAGTGCTTCGATATGCGCTTCTACGGCAGTGCGATGCGGATGCCGCATGTTCACGGGGCTTTCCGGCAGCAGCTGGTTGCCGATGCGTCGCAGTGCCATCAACTGGCCGATAGCACGACTTTTGCCGAAGGTGCGTTTGCCGAGCCGCTGGCGGTCACGCTGCATGCGGTGAACCGTGCTGGATCGATGCTGAACAAGCGCGTGCTGGTGACCGGCAGCGGACCAATCGGCGCCTTATGCATATTGGCCGCCCGGGCCCATGGCGCCCGGGAAATCGTCGTGACCGACATTCACGACGCACCGCTGGCATATGCAGATGCCGTGGGCGCCGACCGAACCATCAATGTCGCCACCTCAGCCGAACAGCTGGCCGAATATGCCGTTGGCAAGGGCAGCTTCGATGTGATGTTCGAATGCTCCGGCAACGCGGCAGCGCTCACCACAGGCATCAATGTGCTTCGCCCACGCAGTGTGCTGATCCAGCTCGGCCTTGGTGGCGAAATGAGCCTGCCGCAGAATCTCGTCGTGTCCAAGGAGATCGAAATCCGTGGCTCGTTCCGGTTTCACGAAGAGTTTGCCCTAGCGGTGGACCTGATCAACCAGCGCCGCGTCGATGTAAATCCGTTGCTGACGGACACCTTCGGCATTGATGACGCCGTTGCTGCGTTTGAGGCGGCTGGCGATCGATCGCGGACCATGAAAGTGCAACTGGCATTTTCATGATCGAGGCAAAGCGAGGTCATCCAATTTGGTACTGGTTGCTCACTATCGCGGCACTGCTGCTCCCGACCCCGGCGCAGGCGAACAACGACGCAGCCAAACGCGCTGCGCTGCTCGCTGGCTATCCGGGTCTGTTCACCTTTGAAGGCAACGATCTGGTCTTTCCCGACGGCAAGCATATCGTCTGGGACGATGGCAAAAGCCGAACGGCGCAACAGTTGATCGAGGCGCCGGATGTCGAGGACATGTTCCATTACGCCTATCCGCTGGCTGACAGGGGCGAGCTGATACCGGCGCTGGATTTCGATCCGGGCCGGGTTCGCAATGAGGAATTCTTCAAGGAAATCTACGGTGCCAGCGCCAAAGCAGTTGGCGCACATATTGTTTCGGCGCAATGGGTTGGCGGCAAGCAGCCGGTAACGAAACTGTTCGGGATCGACCGGCGGCTCGCCGCTGTCGCCGCAGCGATGACCGGTCCGTTGCATGACTATGGTCGCAATCCGGGTGGCGGTTTTGTCTGGCGGGTCATTGCCGGCACCAGCCAGCTGAGCGTTCACTCGTTTGGCGCCGCCTTCGACATCAATGTCGACTATTCCGATTACTGGCGCTGGGCCAAAAGTACCGGTGGCACCATTGCCTACAAGAACCGCATTCCGCTCGCCGTTGTGAAGCTGTTCGAGGCGCAGGGCTTCATCTGGGGCGGACGCTGGTATCACTATGACACCATGCACTTCGAATATCGCCCCGAACTGCTTGCTTATGCCAAAGCACATTAGGCACGAACGACATCGTCCTGCCACATCCGGCGCGTCTTGATAGCGCGATGTAACGTTCGGGCCGCTTACCCGTTTCGCTAAAACTTTATCGAATTGGTTCTGAGCGCCTTCAGGCTGTTTCCAGACGTCCCCTTGCCCGCAAGGTTCTGGTCATTTCCATCGCCGAATGTAATGGCATCAGGGAGCCGGCCAAATGCACACTAGCGCTGAAAAATCGGTGGTTTACTCGTGGTGGAGCCGCGAACAGCGTCCATTCACGCTGGGTGAACTGATTGCCGATGGCGTGGTGCATATCATCGGCCTGGTCCTGGCCATTACCATCGGCTCCGTCCTGCTGGTTTATGCGCTGACCAATACCGCTCCCCACGAATTTCCCGCATTGGTTCTGTATGTCGGCACGCTCGTCGCAGTGCTCAGCGTCTCGTTGGCCTATAATTTGTGGCCGGTCTCACCGGTCAAGATGGTGCTGGCCCGTTTCGATCAGGCCGCGATCTTCCTGTTCATCGCCGGAACCTACACGCCCTTCCTCGCCGTGCTCGGCGGGACGACTGCGGGCACGCTGTTGACCACCTTCGTCTGGGGCGCCTCGCTGGTTGGGATTGCGCTCAAGCTCATCGTCCCCGAGCGCTTCGGGCGCCTGGCTATCGCACTTTACCTGGCGATCGGGTGGAGCGGCGTGTTTGTGTTCAAGTCACTCGCCACCAATCTGCCGCCGCTGACCATGTGGTTGATGCTGGCCGGCGGGATCGTCTATTCCCTGGGCATCGTTTTTCATCTGTGGGAAAAGCTAAAGTTTCAGAACGCCCTGTGGCATGTCTTCGTTGTCGCGGGCGCCAGCCTGCACCTATGGGCGATCCTGGAATGCATGGTGATCAGCCGCCTCTGACAGCTATTTCAGCGTGCTAACCCGCGGATGAACCATCGTATCACCGGCCTTGAGGCCGATTTCCACCGAACGTCCACCTGCGATTTCCAGCACGAACTGTACCGGCGCGCCTGACGGAATCGCTGTGGTATCCAGTGGCCGCGCGTTCACATGAACCGATTTAACCACGCCCTTGGCGTCGATGAACACCATATCGAGCGGGATGAGCGTGTTCTGCATCCAGAACGACACCGGGCGCTGTTCCTTGAAATCGAACAGCATGCCGGCATCCGGGGCCAGCTCCTGCCGGAACATCAGCCCCTTGGCGCGGCCGGAAGGCGTATCGACGATTTCGAGATTGAATGCGAAATCACCCTTGGCGGTATGCATTGTCAACCGGTCTTCCTGACTGCACGCAGCCAGCGTCAGGCTCAACAGGAATGCGACAGTCAGTGCCGCGGCCCGGACCGGGCGCGCCGAAAAGCTCAGGCGGGGTGCCAAGCTGAACATGAATTCAAATCCTAGTGGGACGAAGGAGCGTCACCCCAACCATCGGGCCGGATTTCGGCGACCATAAGACCTTTGGGTCCATTGCCGTAACGCACCAGCACAAACTGGCCCGGCCGCAACTCGGTGATGCCGAAGCGCCGCAGTGTTTCCATATGCACGAAGATATCCGGGGTGCCCTCACCCGCCGACAGGAAACCGAAGCCACGGATGCGGTTGAACCACTTCACTTCCAGCCGCACCATGCCCGAGGTCGCCTCGACCGTGACATGGGTCCGCGGCGCCGGCATTTGTGCCGGATGGCGCGCGGTGGACTCGTCCATGGAAATGATCCGGAAGGCCTGCATGCCACCCGGACGGTTGAGCGCCTCGCAGACGACACGCGCACCTTCATAGGCGGTCTGGTAGCCGTCGCGGCGGAGGCAGGTTACGTGCAGCAACACGTCAGGCTTGCCATCGTCTGGAACAATGAAACCGAAGCCCTTGCCGGCATCGAACCACTTGATAGCGCCAACCACCTCGATGGTATCGAGGCTGCTGTCGCGAACGCCATCATTAGCTCCAGCAACATTGGACATACCGGCCTCTTCAAGCCGGATATCACTATCGCTGTCTTCGCCAGACGACTTGGCCCCCATATTCCTCTTAGCCTTTTCGCACTCGCCCCGCCGCCGCGAGGTACTCCACAATACGAAAGCACATTGGCCGATTCATCGCCAAAAGTTAAGAAGATGTTGCCACTTTGTTTGAAAACCGTCCATACCCGCACATGCAGGATCAATTTGCCTGCCGGGCATGCTCTTGCTGACCCGATTATCTAATGAAATCAGCCCCGAGGAACCGGCAATGCAATATCTCCACACGATGGTGCGCATCACCAATGTCGACGACAGCCTCCGATTTTACTGCGAGGGCCTTGGCCTTGCCGAAGTGCGTCGTCACGACAACGAGAA
Organism: Devosia sp.; assembly: GCF_039927955.1. Classification (GTDB taxonomy): domain Bacteria; phylum Pseudomonadota; class Alphaproteobacteria; order Rhizobiales; family Devosiaceae; genus Devosia. Next base: position 25,116 of record NZ_JBDSUA010000005.1, read on the forward strand.
GGGCCGCTACACGCTGATCTTCCTCAAAGCGCCTGGCGATTCGGGCAGCGAGGTCGAACTGACCTATAATTGGGACCCGGAGGAGTATACCGGCGGCCGCAATTTCGGCCATCTGGCCTATCGCGTGAAGGATATCTACGCGCTTTGCCAGCATCTGTCGGACATGGGCGTGGTGATCAATCGCCCACCGCGCGATGGTCACATGGCGTTTGTGCGTTCACCCGATGGCATTTCCGTCGAACTGATCCAGGATGGCACCCTGCCCCCGCAGGAGCCGTGGCTGTCGATGCCAAACACTGGCAAGTGGTAGACCTCGGCTAACGCTTTGCTAACCACGGCGATTAGGCCGTGGTTAGCGACATTGATCGTATTTTAGCGACTTCGAAGGACCCGGTATTGTGCGTTGCGCAACTGCAACAGCCGGGCCTGGGAAGTCGCTATGAACCGTCTTGTCGCACTCGCCGCCGTCCCCCTTGCAGCAGCCATGGTCCTGACCGGCTGCGTGCCGCTGGCCATGTTTGCCAGCAGCAGCGGCTCGGCCTATCGCGGTTTGAAGTCCGATTGGGGAACCTACGTGGCCAGCCGGGACGTCAATGCCCTGTGCCTGACGCCCAAGCTACGGCTCGCCATCTGGGATTTTGAAGGCCATTTCGGCCGCAAAGTGGTGATGAATTCGGGGTTTCGCGACGAGAGCCACAATGCGGCGGCCGGTGGTCAGGACAATTCCTACCACAAGAAATGCATGGCGGCGGACTTCCAGATCCCCGGCGTTCCCAAATCCGAACTGATCAAATTCGCCATGTCGAACGACAGCGTCGGCGGATTGGGCTGCTATCCCGCGCGCGATTTTATCCATGTCGATGTGCGAGACCGGCCACGCGGCTACCGTCGCCCCGTCACCTTCAGCGGCTGCTGAAAAAACCCGCCACCTTGATGACAAATTGGGGTTGCGCATCACCAACAAGCCAAATATACGAACCCAGCACTTAGCGCGCCCATCGTCTATCGGTTAGGACGGCACCCTTTCACGGTGCAGAGCGGGGTTCGATTCCCCGTGGGCGTACCATCCCTTCCTGTCAGGGATAGCCGCACTTCTAAGACTTCAGAGCCTGGCTACGCGCCCATCGTCTATCGGTCAGGACGGCACCCTCTCACGGTGCAGAGCGGGGTTCGATTCCCCGTGGGCGTACCAGCATCTTAGCAGCACATCTTCACAAATTGAATCAATGCCGGTTCCGGTCAGGAACGCGCGACATATCATCGGCAGAATGACCTTGAGGTCGAGTCTGGGCGATCACTGCGGCGCTTCCGCTGCGTGCCGCCCCATGCTAGGCAGACCGCGCAGTAACGGCGGGAGCGCTCCGTGACACCAGATTTCAGCGGCCGGATCGGCTTTGTGTCCAGCGGTACGCCCGAAGCCGACGCCGCCGCCAACGAACTCCGCGTCATCTATGGCGATACCCCGTTCAGCGAGGCTGCGGTTGTTGTCGCGCTCGGTGGGGACGGCCTGATGCTACAGACGCTGCACCGGGTCATGCGCAAGGGCATCCCGGTCTATGGCATGAATTTCGGCTCGGTCGGCTTCATGATGAATGCGCTGTCGCAAATCGACCTGTTAGAGCGCCTCGCTGCCGCGCAGCCAACCCAGATCTACCCGCTTTCGATGCAGGCACTCGACCGCTCAGGCGCAATCCATTCGGCGCTGGCACTCAATGAAGTATCGCTGTTTCGCTCCAGCTATCAGACCGCCAAGATCCAGATCGTGGTGGATGGCGAAGTGCGGCTGGACGAGTTGATCTGCGATGGCATCCTGCTGTCGACGCCTGCCGGCTCCACCGCCTACAATCTGTCGGCGCATGGGCCAATCCTGCCCATCGAGGCTCAGTTGCTGGCGATGACCCCGATTTCCCCCTTCCGGCCCCGCCGGTGGCGCGGTGCCATCCTGGGCAACCGCGCCACCGTCAAGTTCATTGCCCGCGAAGCCGAAAAGCGCCCGATCAGCGCCGTGGCGGACAATGTTGAATTCCAGAATGTGCTTGAAGTCACTGTGCGCGAAGACCGTAGCCAGGGCGTTACCTTGCTGTTCGATCCCGGCACGAGCCTGGAAGAACGGGTTCTGAGCGAACAGTTCCGCTACTGATCAGGCCGCCGGCAGGGCCAGCAGATTGTCCTGCCCAATAGCCGGGATACGCATCGGCGTAGTGGTCTCGCTGGCGAATGACGACATCACCCCCCGGGCAGCGCGGCGTGCCAGCATGATGTTCTGTTCGCTGAGGTAAGCGAAGGCCTCTTCCAGATCGCTCGGAATGACGCCGTCGTGTTCTACGATCAGTTCGTCGGTCAACGCGGTGACAACGAAATGTCGCGCTGCCACGTCGTCGGCCAGATCAGCCGAACGGGCATGCAGCACCAGCCGCACCAACAGATTGCGCACGCCCTCGCCCAGCCCGCAGCGGACGAGCAAAGCATTGAGTGCAGCACGGCTGCCATTTTCGAGCAGCGTGAAAACCTTCTCGCGCGGGCTCTCGCTTAGCTCCGACAGGCAATCGGCAAAAAACATCACATGGCCGCTGACAATGGAATGCAGCATGACCCGCGTGCTGAGCTGATCGGCAGCAACCAGCGCAGCGGCATAGACCATGCCCGGCTGCCCAGCTTCACGCTCTCCGATCACCGCCAGCGCCGTATCGGTGCTGTCCCGCAACAAGCGCGCCAGGCGGTCCGCCGCAATCGCACCTTTGACGATGCGCGCGCCAGCCAGCGCCTCGGTCACCTGATGCACCAGCAACAGTCGCGCCTCGGCCGGCAAATCCTTGCGTCCAAGCAGCGCCCCGCGCAGTTCAGCGTCATTGGCACAGGTTTTGGCCAATTCCAGCAGGCAGGCGTCGCCCAGCGCCACATCGGCACGACGCGCCAGTCGCATCGTTACCGGCCGCTCATTGCGGGCCAGCAGCGCCAATGCCAGTCGTGAACTCACGGCGGTGCGCAAGGTCATCGACAGCAGCATGGAGAGGTCTGCGCTTTTGACCAGGCCGATCATGTCGGCATCGATCAGGACCGGGCAATATTGCAGTACGGCGCGCGCGATAATGGCGCTGTCATGCAGCAGCGCCAGCATGATCGGGCGCGGCGCAGTGGTCGCGTGCAGCAGGCCATAAGCGAGCGCGGCGCGCACTTTGACGGAGCGATCGTCGAGGAAACCGATCAACGACGCATAGAGCGCCGCCTGCTCGTCAGCCGGACCATCATGGTTGAGATAGGCCAGCGCCGCCAGATGTGCCGCCGTACCGCGTTCCTCGCTGTCACTCGATTGCGACAAGTCAAAAAACTGCTGATACGCGACCATCGAACTCTCCACACACCTGCGGAGAACCCTAAAGAACAAGGTTTAAGGAACGGTTCACCATAATCGAACGCTAGAAACGAAAAAGCGCGATGGAAACCACCGCGCTCGGTTAGCCTTTGGACTTCTATGTCAGACGGCGCTGGCCACGAACTGGAACAGCGAACTGGCGGTGGCACTCACTACGAACACCAGGGCCCAGGCACCCGCTGCGAGGCCCACAATGGTCCAACCGCGCGGAATGGGACGGCGTACGGTTTTTGCGGCAGAAGAGGCATGTTTCATCTCAGAACTCCTCCGTTCCAGACTGGTGTTCCTTGCCTCCCGATTAAGCGCCGGGGGTTTTAACGAGTCGTAAATTGGCTCGCTAAGGCTTTCTGCAAACGCCTTCTTTCATGGACGCTTTGGAACACTGGCTAACGAGATATTAACGGCGCACCGTCGGCGCCGTTCCGCTACTTCGCATAAAGTTGAGTGAAGAACGCACTGCCACCGGCGTCCGGCGCCGCTTCCAGCGGCGTCGACACACCCGTTTCGGGCTCGGTGCGGAACAGCCCGGTGAACGACATGTTCTCCGGCGAGAACCGCGACGGCAGTGCATGCTCGACCGGTCGGCCGGTGGATTGGCTCGGCTGGCTGGCCATTTGCTGCACGTTGAAATTGGTCGACGCGCCGCCGTTCACATCGTGCTTGGCCACCAGCGCGCGATACACATCGCGAATGGTGCGCGCCTGCCCGCCAGAGTAAAATATCGCCTTGTTGGCCGCTGCCTGCTTGGGGAACAGATCAGCCGCGATCTGATCGGGATCGCTCAACCCGGCGGTGAACATCTTCTCGGCGCCCTGCGCTCCCAGAAAATGGGCGATATAGAGTTCACCGGCGCTCGGCATCCGCCCGAACTTGGCGCGCAAATAGTCGCCGTTGGATTTGGTATAGGCCGCCGCCAGATCGGAGGCGATCTGCGGATCTTCGCGCAGTTTCAATATCTTGGCCCGCATATCGGGATCAGCCACGGTATAGCCGCCATCGCCATCTGACTGAATCTGATCCGCATATTGGTTGTAACCAAGCCGTGGACCTTCCTGCTTCATCACCTGCATCCAGGTGCCGGAGAGGAACTGGAACAGCCCGGTGGCGCTGGAGGTGCCGGCCTTGGCCGTGGGGTCGAGGCTGCTTTCGCGCATCGCGGTTTGCAGCAGATAATCGAAATCCACCCCATTCCTGTCGCCCGCAGCGTTCAGGACATAGGCCAGACTTTGTGGAACTGCGATCGCTTGCACGGCCATCGGGCGACGGTCTTCCCGGAATCACTTTGCGTTAACATTGCGCTAATGTTGGTTAACCCCGCGTTAACCCTGCCAACGCGTAACGACAGCATCCAGGTCGGGACGGGGACGATCCTCGATTACAGCGGTCGGGGTGCCGATATGAACGAACCCGACGAACCGTTCGCCCGGCCTGGCGCCGAGCATCGCGGCAGCAGTTTCATCATAGGCGAACCACCGCGTCACCCATTGCGCGGCAAAGCCCAGCGCATAGGCGCCGTGGACGAGGTTCAGCGCCACATTGCCGGCCGAGATCAACTGTTCGAACTGCGGTATCTTGACGTGCTCCTGCGCCGTCGACAACACGCCGATGGTCAGTGGCGCGGGCAGGAACTGCCGACGTTCATTGTTCAGCGCCGCCTCTTCAATAGCCGGGTTCTTCGCCTTGGCGATCTGCGCCAGTTTCTCGCCGGCAGCGGCACGCGCGTCGCCATCGATCACGACCAGCCGCCACGGCGCCAGCTTGCCATGATCAGGCACTCGCGTCGCAATGGTCAGCAAGGTCTTGAGCTGGCCGGCATCCGGTCCGGGCTCCTGCAGAAACGCCAGGCCGACGGAACGGCGGGTCAACAGATAGTCGCGCACGGCGGCATTGGCAGGCATCTTGTGTCCTTTGGCTCGAACGAGCAGCAGTCATTCCACAATCTCTCGCACAGGTCACCGGCCCTGCCGAACCCGCCCACATGAAATCGCCGTGATGGGCGCGCCAACTGTTTCAATCCTGCTGGCGCTATGACACAGCTTCTCCCCAATCTGCACCTAGCTTTCGCCGCAAGAATCCGTTGTCTTGCAACGGCGAGCTGCACATGGCCTGTGCGAGGGAGACGACATGCGGCTGAAACACTGTCTGGCATTGCTGGTATTAGCCTTGGCGCCGCTCGGCGTAGCCTTGCCGATGTCGATTCCAACCGCTGCCTTTGCCCAGGACGCCACAAGCGAAATGCCGCCAATGCCCAAGGCCCGCCCAGAGCACAACCCGGGCGATCCGGTGTTGCCGGCCGATGCCAATAGCAATCCCGACGAAGTCGATGCGCCCGCACCCGCACCGGTGCCCGCTGACAACCCGGCCACGGCCGCCATCTCAGCCGCAGCAGCAGCACCGCAGCCAGTGACACTGACCGCCAGCATCACCGATGGCGGCGCGACCATTCCCGATGGCCTGGTCTGGCGCATCTTTGACACCAAGACCGACGCCGCTGGCGAACTGGCGCTAGTGGCCAAATCTGACTCAGCCACTGCCAAGGTTGAACTGCCGCCGGGTGAATACGTGGTTCACGTCGCCTATGGCCGCGCACAAACCAGCGATACCCTGACCGTAGTGGACGGCGACAACACCAAGGCTATCGTGCTCGGCGCAGGCGCACTGCGCCTCAACGCCGCCATCGACGGCGACATTCCGATCCCGATCAACCTGGTCAGATTCGACCTGTTTACCGCCGGCTCGGACGCCGACCGCCAGATGGTAGCGGAAAACCTGGCGCCCAATGACATCGTCACGCTCAATGCCGGCACCTATCACGTGGTGTCGCATTTCGGCACCATCAATGCCGTTGTGCGCGCCGACCTGCGCGTCGAAGCCGGACAATTGACCGATGCCACGCTCTATCACCATGCCAGCCAGATCTCGTTCAAGCTGGTGTCCGAATCCGGCGGCGAAGCCATTGCTGACGTTGAATGGACCGTCAAAACCGCCGATGGCGCCACTGTGTTCACCGATCTCGGAGCGTTCCCGGCCACCGTCCTGGCGGCGGGCGACTACCTCGTCCTCGCCAAGCAGGGCGACAAGGTGTTCAACCGCGAGTTCCAGGTGCTGCCCGGCGCCAGCAAGGAAATCGAAGTCCTGACCACGGTCTACTGACGGCAAGCAAGCTGGCCGATGACCATGCCCGGCATCCCCCCTTTAGGTATTGCCCCGTTGTGCCGATTGGACCATCTTGCGCACCAAGCCTGCCACCATTGGAGAACCGTACGATGAATTGGAAATTTCAATCGCGCAAACGCCTGGCGGCAGTGGCCGCAGCATGCCTGATCTCGGTGGCCCTCCCCGCCATACCGGCCACGGCAGCCAAAATCAAAGACAAGGGCGCCTCGGGCGGCATGGCTCAGCCGGCCGCCCCCGCCGCACCGATGGAATACAAGATCGACATCCCGACCATTGAAGCCATCGGCGCCAATGTCAGCGACGCAGTGTTGCGCGAAATCGCCAGCGGCAATATCGCCGGCCATGCCGAAGAACTGGCCAAGCTCGAAGCCACCAGCATCACCATCCCTTCGGTCACCATGACCTTCTCCGCACCCGGCGCCGACGGCGCGGTGGTGAGTAGCGAAGTCACCTATCATGATCTGGTGCTCGACAAGGTTGTCGGCGGTGTTGCCACCAGCACCTCGATTGGTGGCGCGGACGTTTCCAGCAGCACCGGTGAGTTCAAAGCCAGCTTCGGCAAGATGTCGACCGGCACGCTCGATATCGGCGGCACCCTGGGCATTTATGGCCTGGTCCCCGCAGCGGCCGACGCAGGTTTCAAGCCGATCTACACCGATCTTGCCATGGCGGGCGGCACGCTCTCGGCGACCAACGTCGATTGCAAGATCGGCGCGATCAGCGTCGCCTCCTTTGAGGCCAGGCCGCTCAAGACCAGCTTCAGCGAGATGATGAAGATCGCTTCCGACATGGAAGCTCAGAAGGGATCGCCCTCCCCTGAATCGATGGGCAAGGTCTTCAAGATGTATGCCGACTTCCTGACCGCGTTCAAATCGTCGCCGATGGACTTTGGCGGCATCGATTGCTCCGGCAAAACCGATGATGGCCAACCGATGACCATCGCGCTTGGTGGCATGACCATGAGTGGGTTTGAACCCGGCCACTACCCGGAAATTTCGCTGAACGACATCAAGGCCGATGTCGGCACCGACGGCAAATTCAGCCTCGCCAACTTTACCTCCAAGACCTTCGATCTCACCAGCGTCATCGCCGCCATCGAAGCGGCGCCCGCTGCCGTCGATGAGGCCTGGTTGACCGCCAATGCCCGCAGCCTGATCCCGTCCTATGCTGGCCTGTCGTTCAAGGATTTCGCAGTCGATGCGCCCAATCCGGACACGCCGAGCGAGCGCGTCAAGGCCACGATCGCCGGCTTTGATCTGTCGCTGGCCAAATATCTCAACGGCATTCCAACCGCGATTACGAGTTCGGCCAGCAACGTGGTGATCGGCATCCCGACCGATACCACCGACGAGCAGATGAAGACCTTGATCGACCTGGGCGTTACCAAGCTCGACCTGGGTTTCGGCCTTGACCTGGCTTGGGATGAAGCCACCCAGAGCATTGCGATCAACGACCTGTCGCTGACCGGTGCCGATCTGGCCACCGTCAAGCTGGCGGGCGGCCTGGGCAATGTACCCACGGCGCTGTTCTCGATAAGCAATGACGAAGCGATGGGCGCTGCCATGGGCATTGTGGTCAAGACGCTCAATCTCGACGTGCTCGACGCGGGTCTGTCTGACCTGATCCTGAAGCGCGCCTCAGCCGATCAAGGCATGGACCCAGCCACCATGCGGACCGTGTTCTCGAGCCTCGCCGAAGGCACCATCATCAGCTATCTGGCCGGCGCCGCCGAAGGCGGCAATGTCGGCAAAGCCGTCAGCAAGTTCGTTTCCGGTACCGCCAAGTCGCTCAACATCAATCTGGTTGCCAAGGACGAACCGGGCCTGGGCCTGATGGACTTCATGGCCGCTGAAAGCGATCCGACCCAGTTGATCGGCAAGGTCAACATCACTGCGACCGCGAAGTAGATTTGCTGGCTCTGCTCCCCTCTCTGAGGAGAGGAATGTTCACTCTGGATTCTGGGCGCAGCCAACTCACCCCCACCCCTGTCCCCTCCCCACAAGGGGGAGGGAGACCTGACTGTTACTTCGATTCCTGCGGAAAATCCGCAGTCGTCTCCCTCCCCCTTGTGGGGAGGGATCAAGGGTGGGCTACGCGCGCCCGCCCAAGAGTTTCAAAATAAAAGTTCCCCTCAAGCGAGGGAGCCGTGCGGCGCACGCGGAAACAGCGGCACCTTGTCAGGCTTACTCTTCCTCGACGCCAGTGCCGCGCATGCGCTTGATCGCGCCGCGCTGCGCCTTGCTTTCCAGCCGCCGGACCTTGGAGCCCATTGTCGGCTTGGTCGCCACCCGGGGCTTGGGCGGAATGGCCGCCTGCCGCAGCAACATCACCAGTCGCGCCAGCGCTTCCTGACGATTCTGCGGCTGTTCGCGGTAGGTATTGGAGGTGATGACCAGAACGCCGTCCTTGGTCAACTTGCTGCCGGCAATGCCGATGGCCCGCAACTTGAGCCCCTCCGGCAGGGACGGCGAGTTGCGCAGATCAAACCGGATCTGCACCGCGCTCGAAACCTTGTTGACGTTTTGCCCGCCCGGGCCGGAGCTGCGGATAAAGCTCTCGGAAACCTCGGTGGGATCGAGAAAGATGGTCCGGGTGATGGCGATTGGCTCTACCACGGACCAGCCCCTCAGCGCTTGGAGCGGCCGCGCCAGGCCTGCTCGTCGTGAATGTCGATGCCCTTGTCGGTAATCTTGTATTTATCCGCCGGGCCGGCGGGCTGAATCCAGCCTTTTTGCAGCATCAGTCCAAACACTTTTTCGCCGATGTCCGTGAAGTCATCGGGACCCAGCACGCCATCGGCGCCCATATTGCCAAGGACTTTGAGTTCGCGGTTGCTGGGACGTTGCGGCATGATCGGTCTCTATAAAAAGCCCGCACGGCAAGGCCATGCGGGCTCGATTGACGGGTTAGGCAGCAGCCTGCTTCAGGTCCGGCGCAGTGCCTTCGGCCATCAGCGCCACGATGGCATCCATTGCCGGCATGACCTTTTGGCCTTCGGCACCCAGACGACGCACCGACACAGTGCCCTCGTCGGCCTCGCGCTTGCCCACCACAAACATCAGCGGCACCTTGCCGACCGAGTGCTCGCGCACCTTGTAGTTGATCTTCTCGTTGCGCACGTCGAGCTCGGCCCGGATACCGGCATCGCGCAACTGGCGGACCAGCTTTTGCGCATACTCGTCGGCTTCCGAAACGATGGTTGCAACGACCACCTGGGTCGGGGCCAGCCACATCGGCATGCGACCGGCATAGCTTTCGATCATCATGCCAAGGAACCGCTCCAGCGAGCCGAAAATGGCGCGATGCAGCATCACCGCGAACTGGCGCGAACCGTCTTCGGCCACATAGGTGGCGTTCAGGCGCTCCGGCAGCACATAGTCGAGCTGCAGCGTGCCCACCTGCCACGAGCGCCCGATGGCGTCCTTGAGGTGGAATTCCAGCTTGGGCGCATAGAACGCTCCCTCGCCCTCGGCGATCTCGAAATCATAGCCGGTGGCGCGCAGCGCATCGCCTAGCGCCTTCTCGGCCGCGTCCCAGCGCTCGACGGTGCCACCGAACTTTTCCGGACGGGTGGCCAGCTTGATCACCACATCGGCAAAGCCCATGTGCTCGTAGACCGAGTACAGCAGATGCACGAAATGCTCGGTTTCGGCCTGGATCTGGTCTTCGCGGCAGAAAATATGCGCGTCGTCCTGGGTCATCTGCCGAACGCGCATAAGCCCGTGCAACGCGCCGTGGGCTTCGTTGCGGTGGCAGCAGCCGAACTCGGCCATGCGCAGCGGCAGGTCGCGATAGGACTTGATGCCCTGGTTGAAAATCTGGATATGGGCCGGACAGTTCATCGGCTTGAGCGCCATCAGGTCGCTCTTGCCCGACAGCACCGGACCTTCATCATCGGTCCCCGGCACTTCATCAGGCACCACGAACATGTTTTCGCGGTACTTGCCCCAGTGGCCCGACTGTTCCCAGAACTTGGACGACATCAGCTGCGGAGTTTTGACTTCCACATAGCCCGATTTGTTCAGCCGGCGACGGATATAGGCTTCCATCTGGTTGTACATGACGAAGCCCTTGGGATGCCAGAACACGCTCCCCTGCGCTTCGGGCTGGAAGTGGTAAAGGTCCATCTCCTGCCCGATCTTGCGATGATCGCGCTTTTCCGCCTCGGCCATCATGTGCAGGTAGGCGTCGAGTTCTTCCCTGGTCGCAAAGGCAGTGCCGTAGATGCGGCTCAGTACCGGATTGTTGCTATCGCCGCGCCAATAGGCGCCGGCCACCTTGGTCAGCTTGAACGCCAGACCAACATCCTTGACCGAACGCATATGCGGGCCACGGCACAGGTCGATCCACTGACCCTGCTTGTACATCTTGAGCGATTGGTCAGCCGGAATGGCATCGACCAACTCGACCTTGAAGTTTTCGCCGCGGGCATTGAAGAAGGCCTTGGCCTGATCGCGCGTCCAGATTTCCTTGGTGAAGGCAGCACCGCGATCAATGATTTCGGCCATCTTCTTTTCGATGGCCGGGAAATCCTCTTCCGAGAACGGCTCGTCACGCTTGAAGTCGTAGTAGAAGCCGTTGTCGATCACCGGACCGATGGTGACCTGCGTGGTTGGCCATAGCTCCTGAACGGCTTCGGCCAGAACGTGGGCCGCGTCGTGACGGATCAGACCCAGCACATCGGCCGAACCATTGTCGCGCGTTACGAACTCGATCTTGCCATCGGCCTCCAGCGGATCGGAAAGATCGCTGAGCACGCCATTCCAGCGCATCGCCACCGTCTTCTTGGCCAGCGACTTGGAGATGGATTCGACCACGGTGGTCCCGGTGGTGCCACGCGCAAAATCGCGAGCTGCACCGTCGGGGAACGTCACCTTGATCATTTTAGTCTCCATGAATTCAGTTGGCTCCGGCGATCATCGCCGGAAGGCCGGTTGTCTAGCACGGTTTGCGCGCGTTGCCAGCCCATAGCGCTGTGGCGCCTACCGCCACCGCCCATAACTCCAGGGCAGATACCACTTGGCTCCCGCCGGGATCGTCTCAGGCACCGGATCATAGCCATGCGTGCCGCCCGGGCGGCAGCGGCTGAAGCGGGCAAATCCCATCCAGCCGCCGGGCCAGAAGCCGTATTTCCAGATCGCTTCCTGGGTAAATTCCGAACAGCTCGGCGCATGCCGACATGTCCGCCCGGCAAAGGCCGAGAGCGTGTAGCGATAGATGGTGATCAGAAACACGGCCGCGAATTTGAACGGCAAGTCGATGATGAACCATAGCCAGTAGGTGAATCTATGCATCAGGACGCAACGCTAACCGATTCCGCCGGCTGCACTTTTGCCAGCGCATCGGCCACCGCATCAAACACCAGGAGCGTTGAAACATGCCGCGCCCGGTAGTCCCGCACCGGCTCCAGATATTTGAGGTCGCCCCATTTGCCGGCTGGCGGCATACCATTGTCCTTGAGCATGGCGTGCATCTGCGCGCGGAGACCGAGAAATTCTGCGACCGGCGTGCCGACAATCTCCCGCGCCACGATGGCAGTCGAGGTTTGGCCCAGCGCACAGGCGGAAATCTCGTGGCCGAATCCGACAATGACCGCATCGGCAACCCGGACATCCACCTCGATCAGCGAGCCGCAAATCCGGCTCACTTTTCGCGCCGACGCATCCGGATTGGCCAGCCGCACCGCCTTGGGGGCGTTTGCTGCAATATCGAGGATCTTTTCGGAATAGAGATCGCTGAGTTCCATAAACCGAACAATTCTGTTTCTTGTGAGCGTGGCACCACCTCCTATATAAGGTGCTGCAACCGGACTGTCAGGGCAAGGCGACGCTCTATTTGTGGTCCAATCGCGATTGCCGCGCGTTATAGCGAGGCCCAAAGCGAAGGAACTGAGCATGGACGCCAGCGTAACGCCGATCACGGCCGCCATTCCGGGTGACCTGCCCGTCCGTCCCACCCAGGAAGAAGTCGAAGCAGCGGTACGCACCCTGATCGCCTGGGCCGGCGACAACCCCCACCGCGAAGGCCTGCTGGAAACCCCTGCGCGCGTCGCGCGGTCCTATAAGGAACTCTTCGCCGGCTACGAACAAGACCCCAGGGCGATCCTGCAAAAGACCTTCAAGGAGGTCGGCGGCTACGACGATATCGTGCTGGTGCGCGATATTCCGTTCTCTTCCCATTGCGAACACCACATGGTGCCGTTCGTGGGCAAGGTGCATATCGCCTACCTGCCTCATGATGGCGTCGTCGGTCTTTCCAAACTTGCCCGCCTGGTCGAAGTCTATGCCCGGCGACTGCAGACGCAGGAAAACCTGACGGCGCAGATCATTGACGCCATCAACGAACACCTTGGCCCGCGCGGCGCCGCCGTGATGATCGAAGCCGAACACATGTGCATGTCGATGCGCGGCGTGCGTATCCATGGCTCGGCGACCATTACCCACCGCTTTACCGGGGTGTTTGCCGAAGACCGCGTCGAGCAGGACCGGTTCTTTGCCATGATCGGCAAGCGCTGACCGCACTTGCCTAAACCGCAATCCCAATCAAGTCTTGTGGGGTGGCCTGTGCCATAGACGGCGCTTGAACGCAGGAAACCCATGTCCGGCATTGCCAAATCCATCTGGTATATCGAAAGCCGCTTTCGCCAGGATGTCAGCCTCGACGATCTTGCCGATATGGCCGGCATGTCCAAATTTCACCTGTCCCGTGCCTTCAGCCTGACCACTGGCTATACCGTCAGCGGCTATCTGCGTGGTCGCCGGTTGACCGAAGCCGCGCGCACCCTGGCTGCCGGCGCACCCGATATTCTCGCTGTCGCGCTGGATTTCGGCTATGGTTCGCACGAGGCCTTCACGCGCGCTTTCCGCGACCAGTTCGGCCGAACCCCCGAAGAAGTCCGCCGCCAAGGCAATCTTGATGGGCTGCGGTTGGTGCAACCCATGTCCATGCACCCCGCCACTCCATCGACCTTGATCGAGCCAAGCATTGAAACCATTGGTCCGCTGCGTCTCGCCGGGCTGATCAGCCGGCACCCCGTTCAAACTGGGGCGAGCATTCCCGAGCAATGGCAGCGGTTTCAGCCCTTCCTCGGCAATATTGATGGCCAGGCCGGCGGCGGCAGCTACGGCGTCATTGGCGAGGTGTTTGACGACGGCACCTTCGACTATTTCTGCGGCGTCGCGGTCACCGATCCGGCCGATCTTCCGCCCGAATTGACCGGCATCGAAATCTCGCGCCGGCAATATGCCCGCTTTACCCATCCCGGCCACGTCACCACCATCCGCGCCACAGTCCACCACGTCTATGCCAACTGGCTGCCCACTGCCGGCCGCGTTCCCGATCCGGGCTGCGCCATGATCGAGCACTATGGCCAGGACTTCGATGGTCGCACCGGCTTCGGCACTATTGAAATCTGGCTGGGGCTCAAAGGCTGATTGGCAAGTCCGGCCGGGAGCGCTAAAACCCGCCCATGACCCTGACCTTCACCGATCCCAAAACCCTGACCCACGAAGAACTCGACGAAGGCACTGCCTTCGCGCCGCGTTTTGACGCCAATGGGCTCGTCACCGCGATCACCATGGAAGCGGGCACCAATGAACTGCTCATGGTCGGCTTCATGAACGCCGAGGCGCTGACGCTGACCATCGAAACCGGGTTCGTGCATTACTGGTCGCGGTCACGCGGCAAAATCTGGAAAAAGGGCGAAACCTCGGGCGAACTGCAGCGCGTCGTCGAACTGCTGGTCGATTGCGATCAGGACGCCATTCAGGTCATCGCCGAACAGACCGGCCGCGGTGCTGCTTGCCACACCGGCCGCAAGACCTGCTTTTATCGTCGGATCGAGACCGGCGATGGCGCTGTCGCGCTCAAGGACACCGGCCTTGTGCCGCTGTTCGATCCCAGGCAGGTCTACTGAGGTGGCATAACGCGGCGTTCAAACAGCCCGACCAGCAGCAGGCCGGCGATAAAGCCGCCGATATGGGCCTGCCAGGCGATCTGCAAATCCGAGCCAGTGAGCAGCGGCAACAACGGCACCGCGCCATTGGCGATCAGCCAGAACAGCGTGAAATTGCGGGCGCGCGGTTCGCGCATCAGGCCGCTCAGCGACGCCAGGCGCTGGCCCAGAATGATCCGCTTCCCTGTCGTCGGGTCTTCGCTGACCAGCAGCGGCTGGAACATGAAGCGCACCGCCGCGCCGGTCAGTCCGGCAATGCCGCCGGAGGCACCGACCAGAAACTGTCCGGTATAAAGCGTCGTTACCGCAAATAGCGCGGCGCCAGCGGCGGCGCACAGGAAGAACATCACCAGCGTCGGCACGGACCCGTAGCGACGGGCGACGGGCGTCGCAAAAATAGCCAGCCAAGCCATATTGAGCAGCAGATGCTCCCAGCCGGCATGGAGCAGCGCGTGGGTAAATGGCGTCCATAACAACGGCAGAGCCAGATCGATTTGACTGCTGGCGGCGGTGATCCGTGCCGGCAAAAATGCAAACCAGAACACCAGTTGCTGCTGACCCGCTTCGTTAAGAACCAGGGTTGCCGCAATATGAATGGCCACCATCAGGCCAATCAGGCCGGTGACCACATTGGGGAGCAAAAAGATCGGCTGATGCTCGCCATTGCCCCGATTGCGGGGATTTGGGCCCTGCTCACTCATACTCTGTCTCCGACTCGCAGGCGCTGCGCCTTCTCCCCGATGTTTTCCACATCCCGGCTGCCGCGTTAACCTTAAGGATTGTTTAAGGGCGCTTTTACCCGCCGATTTTGCCAATCTCGGTTTTGCGGCGGACGTTCCAGACCAGGAACCTCCCGAACTGTCAGCTGGGTTGGGGCGAATGAAAAAATCGAGCACGAAGACGCTGTACGACTACTGGAATGGTATCCGTGGTTCGCGCAGCGCGCCTGACCGCAAGGACATCGATCCGACGCGCATTCGCGACGCGCTCGCCAATACCTTCATTCTCGAACTCGACGACAGCAACGCGTTCACGTTCCGGCTCGCCGGTTCGCACCTCTGCACCGCCTATTCCCGCGAACTCAAGGGGCGCTCGTTCAACGCGCTCTGGCATGAGCGCGACAAGGAGGCCATGGGCACGCTGATCCGCGCCGTCACCGAGGATCATGCTGTGGCGCTGGTAACCTTTCAGGGCACCACCGCGGTCAATACCAAGACCAGCTTTGAAACCATCCTGATGCCACTGCGGCACAATGGGTCGACCCAGACCCGCCTGCTTGGCGCCATGACCGCAGTGGATGAGCCCTATTGGCTTGGCGTGCAGCCGATTCTGGAGCAGCGCATCACCGGCCTGCGCCTGATCTGGCCAGACGATGTGGCGTCCGATGATCTGGGGCGTGACGTGGCGGCCAAAGTCGCCGGCGAGGTGGCTTTCAGCCAGTCCATGGCTCCAAGCGGCATCCCTGCCATGGTCTATGGGCGCTCGGCCCGCCGCTATGCGCATCTGGCAGTAATCGATGGGGGGCGGCAGTAAACCTGCCCCTTCCCGCAAACCGACATTTTTGCCTGATTTTGCAGCAAGCTGCAGCGCCCATTCTTACTATGCGTTAACCAAAAGCCGATAGCTTACCGGGGATAACCACACCTCCCAACGGTTGGCGGGCGCATGCTCAGCGACGACATTCCCTCCCCGCAGTTCATCGCCCCTTTGCGCACCCGCGCTGAAAAGGCGAAATATCAGCGCGTCAAAGTCTCGGTGCTGGGCCGCTACATGCTGGCTGACCGCCGCGAATTTCCGTGTCAGGTGCTCGAAATGTCGCCCGGCGACGCCGTCGTCATCGCCCCGGCCTCCGGCCTCGAAGGCGAAAAGGTCATCGCCTATCTCGACCACATCGGCCGCGTCGAAGGCACCATCCTGTCGCCCATGGATGGCGGCTTCGTGATGGATATCACTGCTTCCGATCGCAAGCGCGACAAGATGGCGGCCCAGCTCACCTGGCTGGCCAACAAGGATATCCTTAATCTGCCCGAGGATCGCCGCCACGAACGTGTCGTGCCCGACAACCGCCACTCCACCGTGGTGCTGGACGATGGCCGCCGTTACAATTGCAAGATCATCGATATTTCGCTGTCCGGCGCCGCCATCGAACTGGCGGTTCGGCCGGCCATGGGCACCCCGGTGACGTTGGGCCGCATGCGCGCCCGCGTCGTCCGGCATTTCCAGAATGGCGTGGCGGTCGAATTCGCCTCGGCCCAGGAAATGCTCACTGTCGTGCAGCAGAACCTGCGGATCAACTAGCCCAACGCATTGGCGATATACGGCAATGTGTGTCGTCAAACCGTCATCATTGGCCTAGGGTCCGGCATGCGCCCACGCCTGCTCTCATTGCTCCCATGGCTCCTGCTCGTCGCAATTATCGGCGCGACGCTGTCGCCCATCCAGTTGCGGCCCCGAACGCCCGAGCCGGCTCAGGTCGAACGCTTCCTTGCCTATGCCTTGCTGGGGCTGAATTTTGCCGTCACTTTCCCAAAACATTGGCTGTTTACGCTGATCGGCTTGCCCGTGCTTGCACTGGCACTTGAACTTGGCCAGTTGCTGACCCCGGATCGCCATTGGGGCATGGCCGACCTGATCGCCAAAGCGTCGGGAGGGGTGGTCGGGCTGGCACTCGGACTGGCTCTAGTGTGGCTGGTAGCTTCGGTGCGCCACCGCACTGCACCTGCCCCAACCCCATGATCTGCAGACGCACAGCCGTTTTCGCGGCGGCTGTCCTTGCCATGACCACGCCGGTCGTCGCCGACGGGCGCGCTGACTGGCAGGACTACGCCTGGCAGACCATTGCCTATTCCGATTGCCCTGCCGCCGCGACGGACGCCCTTGGCCTGTGCCCGGCCTATCACCAGAAATGGGATTGGAAGCGCAACCAGTGGGTCGATATCGCCTTCCGCTTCAATCCCGCCAATGGCAAATTCATCCTCTCGCAAACCCTGACCAATAACGACCGCGCCGATGACGATGATGTCTGCGTCACGGCGCTGTTCGTGGATGCCAAGGGTCATGATCTCTACGTCTATCACCAGAACTGGCACAGCCTGGCGCGCGACGCCATGCGGCAGACGCTGCGGGCCACCTTGCGGCGCAGCATTTTCGCCACTGCAACCAAGGTGATCATCGGCTCCAAGCAGTGCCGCCGGGGCGCCCAGCAGGACGACGACAAATTTGCGGCCGTCAAAGCCACCATCGGCCAGTAAGTGCCTCGCCGGCCTGGTTAATCCGAACTGAATTCAGTCGATAAAACTTGCATAAAAACTGCATGGCAGTTTTCGGATCGACGAAATCGGCCCCCTTTAGGTTGGTCTCCATCAGGGAGATCACCAAATGCTCACACCGAAAAAGGGACTGCGAGGCGCCATCTGCGGCGTACTGATCGCGCTCTTTGCCGTCGCCACCCCGGCGCTGGCGCTGGACACCAACAATATCGCGTTCGTGCAGACCGCCAGCAAGCCAACCAGCATTCCGGTTGGCGCTGCCGAGTTCTGCAAGTCGCATGCCACCGAATGCCTGCCCAATGCCCATGTCGTTGAACTTATGGAGTTGACCCCGGCGCGCTGGACCCAGCTGCTGACCATCAACGCCAATACCAACAGCGCCATCGTTCCGGTCACTGACCAGGATCTGTATCACGTTGCCGAATTCTGGACTTACCCGAACGGCTATGGCGATTGCGAAGATATCGCGCTGGCCAAGCGCCGCGACCTGATCAATGCCGGCTGGCCCGCCAGCACGCTGTTGATGACCGTAGTGCGCCAGACCAATGGCGATGGCCATGCCGTGCTGCTGGTCCGCACCGATCGCGGCGATCTGGTGCTCGACAATCAGGAAGGCGCCATCAACGTCTGGAATGCCACGCCCTACCAGTACATCAAGCGCCAGTCGCAGGCCAATCCCGGCCAATGGGTCGACATGTTCGACAACCGTCCGATCATTGTCGCTGCCCTCGCCAAATAATCAGTTTCCGGACCCCGCCCCCTACCCCTGATAGGGGTCTGATGAATGAAGCCCGCCTCGGTTCTCCGAAGCGGGCTTCATTGTTTCTGGAATCTGAGAAGCAGTTAGTAGCGGATCGCCACGTAAGCGCCCATGAACAGTAGTCCGGTGATAAAGGCCCAGCCAAATGCCACCATGGCCGCGACCAGTGCGGAACCGACCGACAGCGTGCCGTCGTCCTCCTGGGTCCAGCCAAGTTGCAGCATCAGATACGGGCCGCAGATAAAGCTCATCGCCACATTGCCCATCGAGGCAACAAAGGTTTCGCCATCATAGCGCAGCAACGCGCGCTGGCGCGACACCCATTGATAAAGATGTGTGCCCGCCCCCGCGACGCACAGCCCAACACCCATGATGAAAGCCGCCAAAAGCAGTTCTTTGACCATCCAAGCCGTCCCCACTGTCCGTCGCTTGAACCCGCGCGGACTTATTAACCCTTCATTAATCATATTGACCCCCCTATCGACTGTCACCCCTTCTCGGCAAATCTGGTTAACAGCGGCGATGAGCACTCAAACCGTCCCCACCAACCCACCGCGGCAGGTCCATTCCATCGGCTACAACCTTGCGGGCATTGCCATTTTGGTGCTGCTGCTGGCGGTCGGTGCGGCCTATCTGGTCGATGGGCTGGAGCGCGCGGACAAGGTCCCGCCACCCAACCAGGCCGATATGCACAAGATTTCCGTGACCATTTCGGGCCAGGAGCTGGCTATTCCTGCGTCCTGGTTCCGCTACGAAGGGCAAATGCAGGAAGGGTTTTCCAGCCAGATCGATTTGCGGATGACACTGAAGTCGCGCGACGGTGCAACCAGTTTCCCGATCGACGTGACCCTGGTGCCCCGTAGCCGGGCACGCCCCAGCAGCGTGCTGCTCGATGGGGTCTATCTGCACCAGTTCGACAAGGCGGTGGTTTCGGGCGTGCCGGGCCTGGTGGGCAAGCCATTGCTGGCCAACGCCGGCTTCAGCGGCGAAACCGTTTGGTACGACGCGCTGTCGCCCAATCCATTCGTCGCCAAATGCCTGGCGCCAGTGGAAAAAAAGCTGGATGGGCGCTGCCTGCGCACGGTGTATCTGGAAAGCGGCATCGCGGCGATCTACAGCTTCGATGCCAAGGCTTTGGTGTCCTGGCAGAGTTTCGATACGCAAATGCAGAAGTGGCTGGCCGAGATCGGGGCCATCTGACCCCGACCCGACAGATCGGCCTTAGCTGATGTCTTCGAGATCGATATCGAGGATCGACATATTGAAAATGTAGGACTTGTCGCCATCCTCGTCATCGAGATGGATCAGACCGATCGACTCGTCACCGATAAACACCTCGACGGAATCGTTGAGCTTGGCGCGCGGGCGCACATCAATATTGCGGTTGCCAAACTTGAGCTGCAGAAATTTTTGCAGCTTGATGATTTCGGGGTGGTTCACGGGTTTGTCCTGCTTTTATGGCGATGCGCAACTGTAATGCCTGACGCCGCAGGGGCAAGCCCCACGGCCCGGCTTTAGCGGTGAAAACTTCAGTTCAGCCGTTGAGATCGTGAACCGTGATCATCTGGTCCATGACCAGCGCCGGCTGGGCGCAACCGGCTTCGCCAATCACTTTGGCCGGAACGCCGGCGACGGTGACCCGCGGCGGCACTTCCTTGAGCACCACAGAACCGGCACCAATCCGCGAGCAATCGCCGACCTTGATATTGCCAAGTACCTTGGCCCCTGCCCCGATCAGCACGCCATTGCCGATCTTGGGGTGACGATCCTGGTCCGACTTACCGGTGCCGCCCAGGGTGACCCCCTGCAGCAGGGAGACATTGTCCCCAATGGTCGCGGTTTCACCAACCACCAGCCCGGTGCCATGATCGAGCATGATGCCATGGCCGATCCGTACGGCGGGGTTAATGTCCACCTGAAAAACCTGGCTGGCGCGGCTCTGCAGATAGAGCGCAAAATCCCGGCGCCCGGCCTTGAACATGGCATGGGCAAAGCGATGGGTCTGGATCGCCTGATAGCCCTTGAAGAACAGCAGCGGCTCGACCGCCCGATGACAGGCGGGGTCACGCTCCAGCGTCGCTGCCAGATCGACGCGCGCGTCAGCGCCAACGCCGGGATTATCCACTAGCGTTTCGGCGAAGGCCTGCCGGATCAGGTCTGCAGAAACGTCGTCATGGTCCAGCCGTGCCGCCAAACGATGGGCAAGCGCCTGCTCGAAGGTGTCGTGATTGAGAATCGCGGAGATCACCATATTGGCCAGCGACGGCTCATTGGCCACGATCTGCCGCGCACCGGCCCGAACGGCCTCCCAGACAGGATCAACCGATTTGATCTCCGCCGACTTCTTGGCGCTGGCGCTCATCGCAATGCTCTCCACGTATCGCTGAATACCGATATAAGCCATGTCGTACCTGGAAACAAATCCCTCGCGCACATTTGGTTCACTACTGATGGCCTGGCGCGAAATTTCGTCCCAGGAAAGCCAGCACCGCCTCCTTGAATTTTGGATCGCCCGTCGCCCGCATATGATCGCGCTTGGCAATGACGAACGCCTCCCCTTGCGGCAGCAGATCGGCCAGTGCCTCCGGCGGCCCGGCCATGACATCCTCGGCACCCACCGCAACCAGCGCCGGCACATCGATGCGTCGCACATCCGAGCGCGGCATCGGGTCGCGCGAAGTTTCCATACAGGCCGCCAGCGCCGCGCGGTCGGCCTTGGTGTGATCGGCAAAAATCCGGAATTGCCGCGCCGTTGGATGGGTCAGTTCGGCCAGCGTCGGCGCGCGCAACCCCGCAATGATGTCGTTGCCGTCGCTCAGGCCGTTGATCAGATTGATCCCCATGCCGCCAAACACCGCACAGATCACCCGCTCAGGATTGGTAAAGCTCAGAAACGCGGCGATCCGCGCGCCCATCGAATAGCCCATCACGATTGCCTGCCGGATGCCCAAATGGTCCAGCAGCCGCAAAGCGTCATCCGCCATAGCTTGGGGATGATACAGTTCCGGATCATATGGCTTGTCCGACAATCCATGCCCCCGATTGTCGATGGTGATCGCCTGGTATCCGGCCTTGGTCAGCGTATCGACCCAGCCCGTATCGAGCCAGTTCACCTTGCCGCTCGAGGCGAAGCCGTGAATGCACAACACCGGCGGGCCTTCACCATAGACTTCATAGGCCAGCATCAGGCCATCGGATTGAAATGTGGGCAAGCTGGTCTCCTGCATGGTACGTCGTCATCGCCCGAATGAGCACAAACTTCAACCGGAACGGCAGCCAAACCCTTTCATTCCCGCCTGCCCTTCGCTAATGTCCGGCCAACCAAATCACCCTTGCAGGTCTTCTCTATGGCACACGGCACCACGCCCCATTTCCACAATACCGAGGGCCTTGCCCGGATCGCTGTCGGCTCCAAGGAATTCCAGTGCGTCGGCGCCCTTCCTCCCTTCGATCATCCCCATATCTATCTCGACATGGGCAAGGACAGCGAAGTGGTGTGCCCCTATTGCTCGACGCTCTTTGTTTATGACGCAGCCCTTGCCGTGGGCACATCGAACCCGCTTTCGGCCATTTTTCACGCCGACGCGGCTTGAGCCAACCCGATAGCCCGGCCCCCGGCCGTACCTTCTATATCGTCGGTGCCGGCATTGCCGGGCTGACGCTGGCCTTGGCCTTGGCCAAGTTCGGCGCCACCGTCGTGGTGCTGGAGCGCAACGCCGCCATATCCGAGTTCGGCGCCGGCCTGCAGATCAGCCCCAACGCGCGCCGCGTCCTCAATCAGCTTGGCCTCGACAGCGCCATCGCCGCCAAAAGTCTCGAACCGTCAGGCATCGACATTTTCCCTTATGGCCGCAGGAAGCCACTGGTGACCCTCGCTTTGGGTTCTGCCGTCCGCAGCGAATTTGGCGAACCCTATGTGGTGATGCATCGCGCTGATCTTGTTGACGCGTTGTTCAAGGCCTGCCGACGCTTCGCCAATATCGACATTGTCTTCAACGTGCGTGAATGGGACGCCATCAGCCACGCCCGTGGGGCCTCGATCACTGTCGATCAGACCACCGGCGGCGGCCGCAGTGGCCGCGCCTTCGCAGTTGTTGGCGCCGACGGCGTCCACTCGCAAGCCCGAACCCGGCTGCTCGAAGGGCCTGAAGCCAAATATGCTGGCCGCGCCGCGTGGCGCGCGCTGGTGCCGATGGCGGAGCTGAGCGATGTGCTGTCCACCGAACGCACCTCGGTGCTGTTCGGCCCGGACTTTCACCTCGTGGCCTACCCGCTGCCGCACCGGGGCCAGTTCAATATCGTGCTGTTCTCCAAAATGCGCGTCAGCCAGGCCCGCAGCAACAAGGTCCAGACCACCCCGGCGCTGCCGCGTGCCCTTCTGCCAAGCGCCCGGCTCAACGCCATTCTAAGGGCAACCAGGACCCACTGGACCTTCTGGCCGATGTATAAGGTCGACACGCCGCGCTGGTCGGCCGGCGCCATCGGCCTGATCGGCGATGCCGCGCACGCCATGCTGCCATTCCAGGCCCAGGGTGCAGCGATGGCCATCGAGGATGCCGCCATTCTGGCGCCGCTGCTGATGACCGAGCCGGACGCCGTCAGCGCCTTTGCCCGCTATGAGACAATCCGCCGGCCGCGTGTTGCCAGAGTCGCCCGCACAGCGGGCGCCAATGGCAAAATCTTCCATCTGAAATGGCCATGGACGATTGGCCGCGATCTGGTGCTCCGGCTGCAGGGCCCCACCAGCCATTTCAGGCGGCTGCGCTGGCTTTACGACTACCACGTCGCCCCGGAGACAAGTGGCAAAGTGATTTCACCACCCCCCCGTTGAACGGCATTCGGTCTTGCTTTGACCACCACGCCTGTGTCAACTGCGCGTCATAATTAGGAAATCAGCGACCACCGTATGCCGTCAACAGCCCGATCAAGACTGACTCTGGCCTGTATATTGGTCACGATTCTGCTCGACATGGTTGGTGTCGGCATCGTCGTTCCCGTGCTGCCTGAATTGCTCAAGGAATTGACCGGCGGCAGTGTCGCCGACGCCGCAGTCATTGGCGGCTATCTGGTCTTCGCCTACGCTTTCATGCAGTTCGTGTTTTCGCCGGTTCTGGGCAATCTGTCTGACCGCTTTGGCCGCCGCCCGGTGCTGCTGGCCTCACTGCTTGGGCTGACCTTCGACTACACCATGATGAGCATCGCGCCCTTCGTCTGGTATCTGTTTATCGGCCGCATCATTGCCGGCATCTCCGGCGCCGCCGTTGCCACCGCCACCGCCTACATGGCCGATATCACCCCGCCGCATAAACGCACCCACCGCTTCGGCCTGATCGGCGCCGCCTTTGGGCTGGGCTTCATCATCGGCCCGGTCATCGGCGGCGAACTGGGCGCCTGGGGCCCACGCGTCCCGTTCATGGCCGCTGCCGGCCTTGCCATCACCAATTTCTTCTTTGGCCTGCTGGTGCTGCCGGAAAGCCTGCCGAAAACCTCGCGTCGCAAGTTCGATATCCGCCGCGCCAATCCGTTTGGCGCGCTGGCGTCGTTGCGCCAGTATCCGGTCGTGCTCTGGCTGCTGGCCATCTTGTTTTCCTTCTCGCTGGCGGCACAGGCATTGCCATCGGTGTTCAGCTATTTCACCGTCGAAGTGTTCAATTTCACCTCCAGCCAGATCGGGCGATCGCTCGGCGCCTTCGGCGTCGGTTTTGCCATCTGCCAGGCCTTTATCGTCGGCCCGCTGGTCAAGCGCGTCGGCGAAACCCCGGTGGTGTTCCTTGGCCTGTTTGCCGCCATTGCCGCCTTTGCCGGCGTCGCGTTCACCAGCGAGGTCTTCTATCTCTACGTGTTCATCATGGTCGGGGCGATCAGCGGCCTTGCAGCGCCCGCCATCAATGGCGTGCTGTCGCGCCAGGTGCCCGATAACGCCCAGGGCGAGTTGCAGGGGGCGGTAAACGCCTCCAATTCGCTGGCAACCATCATCGGCCCGCTCGCCGCCACCCAGATTTTTTCCTATTATACCCACTCGCCCAGCGCGCCCGACTATTTCCCCGGCGCGCCATTCATCGCGGCGAGTATCGCCGTCGTACTGGCGCTGGTGCTGTTTGCGCTGGCCAACTGGCGCTTTGGGCTGTCGCGGCGCCCCAGCATTGCCGACAAACCCATCGTGCCGGAAATGGCCCCGCCCGGTCAGATCCTGGTCCCCCGCGACGAAGCCGGCAAACCCGATGCAAATCCGCCTCGCCGCTAAGGCCGATTATCCCGCCATTCTCGCCATCGTCGCTCCGGTACTGCGCGCCGGACAAACCTATGCCTTGCCGACCGATTTCACCGACGCGCAAACGCTGGCCTATTGGCTCGGCCCCACCCACGAAGTGTTCGTCGCCGAGGCCGATGGCGAAATTCTTGGCACTTACTACCTGATGGCCAACCAGCAGGGCGGCGGCAGCCACGTTGCCAACTGCGGCTACATCACCGCACCGGCCGCCCAAGGCAGAGGCATCGCCCGCCAGATGTGCCAGCACTCGCTGATCCGGGCGGCCGAACGCGGCTTCCGGGCCATGCAGTTCAACCATGTGGTCTCGACCAATACCCGCGCCGTGGCGCTGTGGCAGTCGCTGGGCTTTGCCATTGTCGGCACCCTGCCCGGCGCGTTCCGTCACCCCCAACACGGCTATGTCGACAGCTACGTGCTGTTCAAGACGCTTTAGAGCCCAACCAAGCATTTACCATCGCCATCACGGCAACGGACTGGGACAAGTAAAACTCCATAACTTCATCCCATTTTTACGGATAACTGTGAAAAGTACTCGCATAGTTTGGGCGCTTTGCTCTTCCGAGACCGTTTATGCAAACAGTTTTGTCGACCCTGTTTTACCAGCACGATCTGCGTCTTGTTGCGCTCGCTGCGTTGATCTGCGGTCTATCCTCGTTTGCCGGGATGAGCCTGCTCAGCCACGCGCGCAAAGCCTCCGGCGCCATGAAACATGCCTGGCTGGCCGTTGCCGCCGTCTCGGTCGGCTTCGGCGTCTGGTCCACCCACTTCGTCGCCATGCTCGCCTACGCCATCGGCATGCCCACAGGCTACGATGTGATGACCACGCTGATATCGCTCGTAGTGGCGATCTGTTTTGCCGGCGCGGGCTTCTGGTGGGCCACTGTGGGCGCTCGCCGTTCGGACGCGGCTCTCGGCGGCGCCATTGCCGGCGTCGGTATCGCCGCGATGCACTATGTGGGCATGTCGGCGCTCAAGATGGGCGGCGCCATCATCTGGGACCCGGTTCTGGTCTCGTCCTCGCTGATCCTTGGCATCACCATTGGCGCCATAGCCCTGTTCGTCGGGTCGATCGGCCATGAGCTGCGCTGGCGCCTGGTGGGCAGCCTGCTGCTGACAGTGGCGATCTGCGCCATGCACTTCACCGGCATGGGGGCAGCCGACACCAGCCACTGCTATCCAACCGTCAGCATCTCCGACGCCACTCCACAAAATCTGGCGTTCGGCATTGCCGTGGTCAGCATCATGATCCTGGTAGCAGCACTGGGCGGCATCTATCTCGATCTGCGCGACCAGCGCCGCAGCGAGCTTGAAGGCAATCGCATGCGCGGCCTGGCTGATGCCGCAGTCGAAGGCCTGATAGTCTGCGACGGCCAGAGCATCGTCACGGTCAACGCCAGCTTCCTGCAACTGGTTGAGCGCCCCAATGCCGATCTCGCCGGGCAAAAGCTCGGCAGCTTCTTTTCGGCGGAGACCTGCAGCGCCCTCGTCGGCCGGCCCAACACGCCGATCGAGACCGAACTGACTGTCCGGGGTGGAACCGTCATTCCGGTCGAAGCCATTCTGCGGGATGTTGATTATGGCGGTCACCCGCACCATGCCATCGCGGTGCGCGACCTCAGCGCCCGCAGGCAGGCCGAACAACACATCCGTTTCCTGGCCCATCATGACGCGCTGACGGGCCTGCCCAATCGCGCCAACTTCAATCGCCAGCTTGAAAACGAAATCGCCCACGCCGAACGGCAGGGTCAGCGCTTCGCTGTGTTCTGCCTTGATCTTGACCGGTTCAAGGAGGTCAACGATCTGTTCGGCCATCCGATGGGCGATCTGCTGCTCCAGCGTGTCGCCCAGTCGCTGCTCAAATCCGTCGGCGACAAGTGCATTGCCGCCCGCCTCGGCGGCGACGAATTCGCCGTCATCGTGCCGGATATCCACATCGCCGAGCGCGCCGGACGTGTTGCCGAGCAGGTGCTGGACGGCTTCCGGTCCAGCAATAGCGAAACCACCGAAAACGCCGCGATCTCGGCTAGCATCGGCATTGCCATCTATCCTGACAATGCTGAAGACGCGCAGCACCTGATGATCCACGCCGATACCGCACTCTATCGTGCCAAACACGACGGCCGCGGCATCTATCGCTATTTCGAGAGCGAAATGGGCGCCAAGGTGCATGAACGGCGCATGCTGGAAAACGACCTGCGTCACGCCATTTCGCGCAACCAGTTGCGTCTGGTCTATCAGCCGCAGGTCGACATCAAGAGCGGCGAAGTCACCGGTTTTGAGGCCCTGGTGCGCTGGGACCACCCTGAACGGGGTGCCATACCCCCCGGCACCTTCATTCCCATCGCCGAAGAAAGCGGACTGATCCTGCAGCTCGGCGAATGGGTGATGAAGCGCGCCTGCACTGACGCCGCAGCATGGACCAGCAAGCTCTCGGTGGCGGTCAACGTTTCGGCAATGCAGATGCAGAGCGCCCAGCTCGCCCCGATGATCGTTGAAACGCTGGTGCTCACCGGCCTGTCGCCGAACCGTCTGGAAGTCGAAATCACCGAAACGGCCCTGGTCCGCGATATCAATCGCGCGCTGACCACCTTGCGCCAGCTCAAGGCCATGGGCGTCCGCATCGCCATGGACGATTTCGGCACCGGCTATTCGTCGCTGGCCAACCTGCGCGCCTTCCCGTTCGACAAGATCAAGATCGACCAGTCGTTCATCAAATCAGTTGATACCAATGAGCAGTCGGCTGCGATCGTCCGCGCCGTGCTGGGCCTCGGTGCTGGCCTTAATCTGCCGGTGATCGCCGAAGGCATCGAGCGGATCGAGGAGCTGGACTTTCTGCGTGGCGAAACCTGCGCCGAAGCCCAGGGCTTCTTCCTCGGTCGCCCGGCCGACATTGCCACCTTCTCGAGCATCACCGACGGCACCGAGAAGTCGCTTCCCGCACCTGCTGCAACCGAGATCAAGCGCGCCGGGTAGCTGACGCTCAAGCGGCTAAAGGCTGCTTGCGCAACAACTGGTGCGCCAGTGCGTGATAGATGCCTTCAGGGCAGATCAGCTTGGACACTACGCTGGCGATGAAACAGGCCAGCATGGCTGGCAGGATCAGCGCCTGATTGCCGGTCATTTCGGTGACGATGACAAACGCCGTGATCGGCGCCTGCA
Organism: Devosia sp.; assembly: GCF_039927955.1. GTDB lineage: Bacteria > Pseudomonadota > Alphaproteobacteria > Rhizobiales > Devosiaceae > Devosia. The sequence continues at coordinate 53,079 of NZ_JBDSUA010000005.1, forward strand.
GCACTGCTGCCAGATAGGCCGCCATGCAGATGATCGTCAGCGCACTGACCGGCATGCCGGTGAACGGATCGAGCACGCTGGCAATCCCCGCCCCGATCGACAGCGCCGGCGCAAAGATACCGCCGGGTATGCCGCTCACTGATGTTGCTATCGTCGCGATGAATTTGAGTGGTGCAAACCATGCCGTGACCTGTTCGCCGTTCAAGATCTGTGTCGCCTGTTCCGAACTGGTGCCGAACACTACCCCGCCGGAGGCGACGCCACAGATGGCGACCAGCAATCCACAGCCGGCGGCGAAAGCGATGGGGTGCGCCTTGATCAGCCGACCAAGCCGCCCCGGTAACCCGCGATTGGCGGCAATGATTGCGGCACTGAACAGCCCGCCAAAAATGCCGCAGATGACACCGACCACGGGTATCCACAGCAGGTTCCCATCAAACGCCATGCCAATGTCCGACCGGCCAAAATAGGTGTAGTTGCCCACCAGGGCCAGCGAGGTCATCCCGGCGGCAATGACCGTGCCCAGCACGAGGCCACTGGTGCGCAGCTCAAAAGAGCGGCTCATTTCTTCGATGCCGAAGACAATGCCGGCCAGGGGCGCGTTGAAGGCCGCTGCTACGCCGGCTGCAGCACCTGCCAGCAACAGGCCGGGCTGACGGTGCGGCGCGAAACGTCCTAGCCAGAGCATGATCGCCGCGCCCACCTGCGCCGTCGGACCCTCGCGTCCGGTCGACGCGCCAAAGGCCAATCCAAGATTGAGCAGCAACACTTTGCCAATTGCGACGCGCGGCGAAACCAGATGTGCCTTGTCGACAAATTCATCGATCTGCCGGGCAGCAATGACCTGTGGCAGCCCGCTCCCCTGGGCGCCGGGCGCAAACCGCCGGGTCAGCCAGGCCAGCCCGGCAAACGCCGCCGGCGTCAACACCAGCGGCAGCAGCGGCAATCGGCGTTCGACAGCAAAAAATCCTGCGGAGGCGGTCTGCGCCAGATAGGCCATCAGGATCGCGGCCAGACCGACCAATACACCGCCGATCAGAAATAGTGCCCGGCGCCGCAATTTAGGCATCCAGATACGCCGCCAGCGCAGACCAAAACTCTGGCGAAACGTCCGCGAAGCCATCATTGCCCTCCAAAAACTTCGGGGGCCACTCGGCCCCCGTTTATCGTTTTGCTTACTTGCCCAGCGTCGACGGCCAGGTGCCGTGCTGGTCGGGACCACGTCCGGCGATTTCGAAGCCATGGGCGCCGAAGAAGTCGCGCTGGCCCTGGATCAGGTTGGCGGTGCCCTGCGCCTGACGATAGCTGTCAAAATAACTCAGCGCCGCCGACAGGCAAACCATCGGGAATTCGCCCACGGCAGCGGCGGCAACCACCTTGCGCAGCGACGGATGGCTATCCTTCATCAGCGCCACGAAATCCGGCACCACCAGCAGATTGGTATTGCCGCCCTTGGCGTAGGCAGCGGCCATCTGGTCGAGAAAACGCGAGCGAATGATGCAGCCAGCGCGCCAGATCTTGGCAATGGTCGACAGCGGTAGCGCCCAGCCATTTTCGTCCGAAGCCTTGGCGATGACGGCAAAGCCCTGTGCATACGACACGATCTTGCCGGCCAGCAGCGCCTTTTCGAGGTCCGCCAGCGTCACATCGGCCTTCTTGGCGGTGCGCTTGCCATAAATGCTTTCTGCGGCAACGCGCTCATCCTTGCGGGCCGAGATCGAACGGGCAGCGACCGCGCCTTCAATGGCCGTCGCCGGCACGCCCATCTGCTGCGCCGCGATGGCGGACCAGACGCCGGTGCCCTTCTGGCCGGCCTTGTCGAGGATCAGCTCAACCAGCGGCTTGCCGGTGGGACCGTCGACGGCAGCCAGAACGTGACCGGTGATTTCGATCAGGTAGGAGTTGAGCGGACCCTTGTTCCATTCCTTGAAGACTTCCGCGCAAGCAGTTGGATTCATGCCCAGACCGTCGCGCATCACGCCATAGACTTCGGCGATCATCTGCATGTCGCCATATTCGATGCCATTGTGGATGGTCTTGACGAAATGGCCAGCGCCGCCTTCGCCCAGATAGGCGCAGCAGCTTTCGCCGTTGAATTTTGCCGCAATCGCGGTCAGCACCGCTTCAGCGTTGTGCCACTGTTCCTTGGAGCCGCCGACCATGATCGACGGGCCATGACGCGCACCTTCTTCGCCGCCGGAAACACCGACGCCGAGATAACCGATGCCCTTGGGCTTGAGATAATCGAACCGGCGCTGCGTATCGGTGAACAGCGAATTGCCGCACTCGATGATCGCGTCGCCCTGTTCCAGGTGCGGCAGGAGATGTTCGATCATTTCATCGACCGGAGCGCCGGCCTTGACCATGATGATGATCGAGCGCGGGCGCTTGACGGTCAGCACGAAGGCGGCAAGGTCGGCCTCGGGAATGATCTTGCCATCGAGCCCCTGCTCTTTGGCGGCGACGACGAAATCGTCGATCTTGGCAGCAGTGCGGTTGTGGACCGCGATGGTGTAGCCCTTTTCGGCAATATTCAGCGCCAGATTGGAGCCCATAACCGCCAAGCCAATAAGACCGATGTCTGCCGTCGCCATGCTTAGTCCTTCCGAGGATCACGCTGTAGAACCACGCAGGCAGCCCCGCGCGGCGCGGGGAACTGACCACAAACTGCGCCTAGACGGAAGTCTAATCTGCGCACTTTTTGGCCATTCTGGCCTTTCGCTGCGCAAACTGGTGCTTGCCCAAGTCCGAGCCTGCATCATAGGCTCCGCGAAAAATCGGAGTTGCCGCGTGGACACGCTTTCTCTCTTCAGCCTCAAGGGCAAACGCGCCCTCATTACCGGCTCCAGCCGAGGGATCGGCTATGCGCTAGCCGAGGCATTTTCCGGTGCCGGCGCCTCCATCGTGCTCAACGCCCGCGACACGGTTGCGCTGGGCTCTGCCGCCAAGGATCTGGCAGCCAAAGGCGCTGCGGTCAGCGCCGTGGCCTTCGATGTAACCAGCCGCGACAGCGTCAATGACGCGATCAGCCATATCGAGGAAGAGATCGGCCCGATCGACATTCTGGTCAACAATGCCGGCATGCAGTTTCGCGGCGCGCTGGATTCATTCCCGCCCGAAAAATTCGACCAACTCATGACCACCAATGTCACCTCGGTGTTCAATGTCGGCCAGGCCGTGTCCCGCCACATGATCGCGCGCGGCCATGGCAAGATCATCAATATCTGCTCGCTGATGTCGGGTCTTGCTCGTCCATCTATCGCTCCATACGCGGCTTCCAAAGCCGCCGTGGCCAATCTGACGCGCGGCATGGCCGTCGACTGGGCCAGGCATGGCCTCAACATCAACGGCATCGCGCCCGGCTATTTCGCCACGGAGCTCAACGAGGCATTGGTGAAGGACGAAAAATTCACCGCCTGGGTCGAAACCCGCACCCCGATGGGCCGCTGGGGCCAGGTCGAAGAACTCGGCGGCGCGGCGATCTTCCTTGCCTCCGAGGCCGCCAGATTCGTCAACGGCCATATCCTTTATGTCGATGGCGCCTTCACCGCGACCGTCTGAGATGATCCCAGCCCGCATCATCATCGTCATGGGCGTCAGCTCATCCGGCAAAACCACTGTCGGACAATCCATCGCGCGCCGCTTGCACGCACCGTTCCTCGATGGCGACGATTATCACCCCGCTGCCAACAAGGACAAAATGCGCGCCGGTACACCGCTGACCGATGCGGATCGCTGGCCCTGGCTGCAAACGCTGGCCCAGGCACTGGCCGTAGCCGCCAATGGCAAGGGCTGTGCCGTCGGGGCGTGTTCGTCGCTCAAGCGCGCCTACCGCGATTTCCTCACCCAGCAGGCCGGCGAGCCGATCCTGTTCGTCTATCTGCAAGGCACCAAAGAGGTCATCGCGGCCCGCATGGCGCAGCGCCAGCACGAATACATGCCCACCAGCCTGCTCGACAGCCAGTTCGCAACACTGGAAGTTCCTGACCCGACGACCGAAAACGTGCTGATCGTACCGGTGACCGACCCTATCGAAAAGATTACGCTCGCCACCCTGAAAGCGACGCCGCATTTGAAGGCTTTCAAGCGCTGGCAATAGCCAATCTGCGCAGCTATCGGGCGATAGCTTCACGACCGCGTGATTGGACCGGTGTTGTTGTTAAGGACAAGTGCAAAATGATTCGAATGTGACTTGCACAAGGCCGTCCGCTGGCATTTGATTAAAACCTCAACCGAGGTTGGCCGTTGGGGGGTCAATGTCAAATGTCGTTCGAGATCAAGGATTGCCAGCTACTCTATTTTGGACCGCACCCGACCTTTAAGGGCCGGATTACCGGCGTGGTCCGCGTGAAAATTCACGAGAATTTCCTTGGCAACGACAGCCTCTACAAGCTCGATCTGAAGGTGCGCACCGAAACCGGTGAGGGCATGCCCACGGCCGATGTCCGGCACGCCCTGCTCGCGCACGCGGCCCACCAGCTCAACCGCCTCAAGTCACGCCGCATCAACGTGCCCGCCATGGCAGCTGAATAGTACCTCGCCAGGGGAAAATTTCTAAAACCCAAATCCGAGTTGCCCGGCTTCGCCCGGCAGCCCACGCACGCCCTCCAGCGCCAGCATCCGCATCTTGGCATCGGCGCCGCCCGGCGCTGAAAACCCGCCGCGCTTGCCGGCGCTGGCCAGTACCCGATGGCACGGAATAATCAACGGGATCGGATTGGCGCCCATCGCCTGCCCAACGGCGCGCGATAGCTGCACATCGCCCAATTGCCGCGCCAGCGCGCCATAAGTGGTGACTTGGCCATAACCGAAGCGAACCAGCAGTGCGTACGCTTGGCGATGGAATTGGGGCGTGCCAGCCAGATCGAGTTTTACCGCCTTAAAGTCCACCTGTTCGCCATCGGCATAATCCTCGATCGCGCCGATGACCGCCTCGACCCAATTTGGCGGCTCGCCGGGCGTGGCTCCTGCTCGATTGATCCGCGCCAACAGCGCATCCGGTTCCAGCCCCGGCAATTGCACGCGGGCGATGCCGTCATCGGTCCAGCCGATGCCGAACCTGCCCAGTGCCGTCTCGAAGGTGGTGGTTTGCATAGGCGGCAGACTACCTCCGCCACGCTCCAACCCAAACAGCAAAAAACCGCCCCGAGGGGCGGCCTTTCACCGTAGCCAACTGAGTGACTTAGTTCTTCAGCGCGTCGCGGGTCTTATCCTTGGCTTCGCCGACCTTGCTCTGGACCTTGCCCACAGCCTTATCGACCTTGCCTTCAGCTTGCAGCTTGGTGTTGCCGGTAAGACCACCGACCGCGTCCTTCACGGCGCCCTTGGCCTGGTTGGCGGCGCCTTTAACCTGATCTTTGTGCATGAAAGCCTCCTCTGGGTTGTTGTGCCTGAACAACTCGCGACCCAGAGAGCAGGTTGCATTACAAATCGATCAGACCGCTGGATTGGTCGGGGCCGCCGGCCCTTCCGCCGGGCCGCCATGACCGATCCAGCCCGCCGCCTTGTCCTTGAGCTTGCCAAACTTCTTGGACACCGAGGTCAATCGTGCATCCCACTGCGCATCCGGCACCTGGCCTTCGATGGTCTTGAAATAAACCTCCATCATACAGGCAATGGCGAATGGCTCGATCAACGCTGCCTTCACCGCCCAGGCAAAGATGATGGCGAAGACGAAGCCGCCGGCCGACCAGCCGCCCGGGATCAGCCAGACCACCGCTGCGGCGGGAGCCAGCATGACAAGGAAGACCAGGAATGACAGGCCATAGGTAATCACCGTCAGCCAGGCGGCGTTCTTGAGCATCACTTTGTAATTCTGCCCATACAGCACCAGCGCGGTGCGCGCCGAAGCCCATGGGTTTTCGGCACGCGTGCGGATCGCGTAGGCCAGGATCACTTCGTCCACGAGCCCCACCGCAATCTTGAGGAACGCCCGGATCAGCCCGACAAACTGCTGCAGGCCCGGGATCGGAATGAACGAGGCAATGCCCTCGACCAGCCCGGTGATCGCTCCCAGTACGCCCTTGACCAGTTGATCGATGGCAAACAGCACATTGGCCTCGGCAAACCGCGCCTTGACCACGCTCGAGGCATAATCGATCTGCGAGCGCCCCTGCGGGATCGGCCGTCCGTCCATCAGTTCCACCAGCACGGCAATGTGCCCGGCCTTGACGATGTAGAGGATATATTCCCGCAGGAAATACAGCACGCCGGCCGTGAGCACGAAGCCCAGCCCGCCGCCCCAGAACGTGGCACTGATGTGGAAATCCTCATCGCCAAAGGCGCCAACGCCCCAGCCAATGCCCGCACCAATACCGGTCACCAGCACATAGGCCACGGCGATGCCGAAATAGACCACCATGCGGAATAGGATAAACGGCATGGTCTTGCCCATCATGCCCAAGGCCCGGCTAATCGAAAAATCCCACATGCTGTGTCCCTCAGCAATTGATGATGCAGTTTCCAGCGAGTCCAAGACGCGCACAATATCTTTACGGCAACAGGTCCAACTGTTTTTGCACGCAAAACCCTGCTAACAGGCGCGCATGCCCGGACCCATGCCGACCCTGACCAATTACTTTCCGCCACTTGAACCGTATCTGAACGTCGTCCATGTCGATGACGATATTCTGGTGCTCGACAAGCCCAGCGGCCTGCTCAGCGTCCCCGGCAAGGATCCCTCGCTGTGGGATTGCCTGGAATACCGCGCCCGCAAATCCTACCCCACGGCCGGCATGTGCCATCGCCTCGACAAGGACACCTCCGGCATTCTGGTAATGGCGCTCAACAAGCGCGCCCATGGCAAGATCGGCAGCCAGTTCGAACACCGCCAATCCACCAAAAGCTACGTCGCCCGCGTCTGGGGCGAGATGGAAGCCGAGAACGGCCTTGTTGACCTGCCCCTTGCCACCGATTGGGAAAACAAGCCGCGCCAGCGCGTCGACCCTGAAAATGGCCGCTCGTCGCAAACCGAATGGCAGGTGATGGAGCGCGAACCCGGCATCACTCGCGTGCGCCTCACCCCGCTCACCGGGCGCACCCATCAACTCCGGGTACACATGAAGGCCATCGGCCATGTGATTCTGGGCGACGTGTTTTATGCCGATGCCGAGCCCCTTGCCGCTGCCGACCGGCTGCAACTGCATGCCGAAAAACTCGGCTTCACCCATCCAACCACCGGCGAATTCGTCACCTTCATCGCGCCCTGCCCGTTCTAGCCGAACGGCAAGGGCCGCGCTAAGCTCGGCCGACCAAATCGGATCCGCTCGATGAAACCAGGTCTGTTCGTCGCTCTGTTGCTGATGCTGTCATGCCCCGCCATGGCATTCGAGCCGCTGGATAAATTTCTGCCGGTGCTACCGGCAAATCTCAATGAAGCGCCGGTAGTCTTCACCTATACCGCGCCCCATAGCCTGCAAATGTCCGAGACCGGCAAAACCGCCCTGATCGGCACTACCGACCAGGGCCTCAATGCCGCTTTCTATGATGCGGCCACCGCCAAAACCGCAACCGGCATCGACTTTGACCTCGTCTATGGCGTGCTGACAGCAGGCGACCCGCCGCAGAACGTCACCGTCCTTCTCGGTGAGGATCGGTTTGCCGCGGACGCGCCGACAGTGCTGACCGCCCATGGTTACACCACATCCGAAATCGCCGGACTGCCGGTGCTCAGCGTGGGCGAAGACTATGCGCCGAGCAGCGAACGCGTCGGCGATCCACTCGGTTCCGGCGTGGGCAAGGCCGTCCGCCTCGCGATCGGCGACGGCTTCCTGCTGCGCGTCGCGGCGACCGAGGGCATCGCCTACGTCGCGGCGGCGATGAACACGCCGGACGCTTGTGTCAGCTGCAAATTCTGGAAAGCCCTGCTCGACGCCTTGAACACCGCATCGGGTCCTACCTCGTCGCTCGATGCTGCAACCGGCTTTACCCCGCCGGCGTTTTTCCAGCCCAGCGATTCCGGCGCCGCGCCATCGGAACTGCCTCAATACGGCCTGGTCATTCTCGCCGCGACCAGCACCGACACTAGCAGCACGGCCCACGTCGCCGTCATCTTCCCCAGTGTTTCCGACGCCCGCACCGGCGCCAAAATGATCAGCGATCGCCTGCTGCAGCAGCCGCTGCCTGCCAACGTGCAACCCAGCACGCCCCGCATCGCCATCACACCCGGCCCCGGCGGCAATATCGCGGTGATTTCCATCGACTTCCCCGCCGATGGAGCACAGGACGGCGTCGATACTTATTTGAACTGGCTCAACCAGATCTACGGTCGCAGCTTTCCACCGCTGGCGCTGGCGAACTAGGCTTCGCCGAGATAGCCAACCTCGATGCGGTGAAAGAAATCGCCGGCCTTCATCGTCTCCAGCCAGCGATGAAATGCCGCCACATCGGCAAACCCGGCGCGCCTGGCATCGGCATTGGTGACGTCATGCGGGCTCATCTCGACGATGGATTTGATCGCCAGCAGCCCGACCTTGGTCTTCAGCGTGCCACCCGGCTTCACCGTCGGACGGCTCCAGCGGCGAAAGATCACGTCAACTTTCCCGGCTTTGATTTCTTCCAGCAGTTCACGCTTCAACAACATCGCAGTTCCAGTCATCAATCTCGCTTTGGCCCCTCAGAGCCAGAACCACAGCGTGGCGCAGAACAAAGCCAGCGCCAGCCGCCAGGTATAGCCAGCACCAAGGCTCACTCAGCCAAACCGCTCGGCCAGCCAGGCCATCTGCCGCCGGTCCTGAAACGGTCCGCCGCCTTCGTGATTGTTGAACTCGTAGTCGACAATGGATTTGTCGGCGCCGGCAAAGGCGTTGAATGCACCGTAAACCGTCGAAGGCGGGCAGATGTCGTCCATCATCGCGGCAGAGAACAGCGCTGCAGCACGCGATTGACGGGCAAAGCACACGCCATCAAAATAGCGCAGCGTCTCGAACACCGGCCCGAGGGCATCCCGATGCTGCGCCAGATACCGGGCGATCTCGCCATAGGGATCGCGCCCGGCCACCCGCACCGCGCGCGGAAAATCGCACAGGAACGGCACGTCCGGCATCACTGCCTTGACCCTTCCATCAATTCCCGCCACCGCGATGGCAATGCCGCCGCCCTGGCTGCCACCCAGCACCGCGACGCGGCTGGCATCGACAAAATCCAGCCCGATCAGCGCATCGATCGCCCGTACCCCATCGGTGAACACCCGGCGATAATAGTAATCGTCCTTGTGCAAAATCCCCTTGGTCATCGACCCCGGCTGCGCCGGAGTCGAACCGACCGGGTCGGCCGTGGCGCCGGTGCTCCACACACTGCCCTGCCCGCGCGTATCCATGCGGAAATAGGCATAACCTGACGCCGCCCAATGCAGGTGCTCATGGGCAAAACCACGCCCGCCGCCATAGCCGACATATTGCACCGCCAGCGGCAGCTTGCCGCTCCGCTGCGTCGGCAACACCAGCCAGCCCTTGACCGGATGCCCGCCAAAGCCCGGAAAAGTCACGTCAAACAGCTCAACCAGCTTCAATGTCGATTGAACCGGCTCGATGCTGACCGCCCCGCCCGCCACGCGCGCCTCGGCAATGGTCCGCTCCCAGAACGCCCCAAAATCGGTAGGCGTCTGCACCGCGCTCTGATAGGCGCCCAGCGCTGGATGAACGAGATCGGGAAACGGCATGGCGACACTCACAGGCTGGAATGGAAGACGGCGCGACAATGCAATGCCAATGCCCACAGCACCAGCCACCAAGCCCGTCAGGTCACATATTTGATTGCGCCCGACATCAGCCCAGAACGGCAGTCGCCAGCATTTCGACGCGCAAACCGTCGGCCAGTAGTTCCTTAACCACCACCGTGGCCCGCACCGGATAAGGCGGCTTGAACAGCTCGCCATAAACCGCGTTCATGCCCCTGGCATCGGCGCGATCGATCAGAAATACCTGCACCTGCACGATATCGGCCAATGTGCCACCCGCCGCCGTGATGGCGATCTGCAAATTCTCGATCACCCGCCGCGTCTGCGCTTCGATGCCGCCCGGCACGATCTCGCCCGTCACCGGATCCTCCGCAATCGCCACCAGCCAGACCTGCTGCCCCACCCGCACCACATCGGCAACCGGGGACGACGATGGCGCAATGCCGGTTTCGATTTTGGAAAACATCAAATCCCTCAAAACTGGTGCGGGCGGCGGGGCTCGAACCCGCACGAGGATACCCTCTCAGGATTTTAAGTCCTGTGTGTCTACCATTCCACCACGCCCGCAGCGGTCAGGCGCGTCTAGCATGGCCCGCTGGGCATGCCAACGGCATTGCGGTCAGTCACCGGCACCAAGCTCGATTGGAAATGGCAAAGGCGTCCACAGGTCCTCGACGCCCCATTGTTTGACCCGTTCCTCGGACCACGTGTGGAGCATCTGCGCGACCGCTATCCGATTGCCGGCATCTGCCAACGCCGCCAGTTGCTTGAGCTGCTCCAGCGCATTCAGCCGCTCTATCCAACTTTCTAACGCTCGCTGCCAAAATTTATCCTTGGGGCGCCTGGCGTTCTCCGTCCGTGCGTCCTGCATGTATCTAAGGCTGAGGGGTTCCATAATGAGCATCGTTTGCGCCAATACGCGACCGGCCTATTCAAGCCGCCCCAGTGCCGCCAGCACTACCGCGTGAAATTCCCCGTTGCGGCTCAACTGCCATAGCCCCCCTGCGCCAGGCGGGCGCTGGCCGCTAGTCACCCGATAAAAGTCTTCAACCGAGGTGATCGGAGCGAGGTCCTTATCGATACAGGTGGTCAACTGGGCGACAAGACTTGTCCCGAAATCTGCATCCGTGGAGTGGCCGGTCGGTATGAGGCCGAACCACTCCGCCCGGAGCGTCGCCGGTGTGAATACCGGCCGAAAACCCCATTGCGGGCAGGGATTTGTCCTGTCCGCCGATCCAATGAAAAATATATCGCGGTGGACATGAGAAAATGGCAGCACGGTAAGTGTCCGCTGGCGCAGCACCACATCTTTGCGGCTCTCCCATATCGGGCGCGTCCACCGCTTGATTTCCGCCACTGTCGTCACCGCGGCACCCCTGGCCTGACTTCAATGACATAGAAGATAGCTGATCCGAAGTTTTTCACCACGACACCTGAATCGGCTTTAGCCGCGCCCGCCTTGCGGCGTCGCGGTTGCACGGTAACGGGCGGCCATTGGACCTTCCGAAACAGATAAAGTGGCCCAATGGCCGCCCGTCACGATCCGCTTTTATGCAAGGGTCCGGTTCGTGCGCACCATTATTGCAGATGCGCGCGCCGAGCTTCCACCCGAGCTGGACAGGCGCCCCCATCCCACGATCTCCCCGCCCGACCCTGCGTGGGGGCCGCGTGTGTGACGGGGATGGGTGGATAATGCCATGAGGTTTTGGGGGTGGGGATAAGTTTTTGACGGCTAGGCCGACGGCGGCATATCATTGCAATATCTTCAATGTCGAACGAAGACAATTCAGACGACGAAAAGGGCTGCATACATCAGCGGGTGTAATGGTAGACACACTGGACTTAAGATGCTGATGATATATAGGTACGGTTCGATCTACGTTGCCTGCACAGGACCAAAGGCAGTAATATGACTAAAATAATAATAATACAGGGCATCGCCAACACTTACAAAAGCACGTCAATCCGAGATTTTGCCGCTTTATACAATTTCAACATACTACAGCCCGGCGACTTCACAATTGCTAAGACGCTCGTCAAAGCACCTGCTACATTTCAAGCAGGCATCGCAACCGGTGGGGATACCGGTCTAATCGTCGCTAACAACCTACAGTTTTTTGTCGACCACAACTGCGATCTAATGATCTGCGCCTGCCGCACACATGGGGCTACGGTAACAATGCTCACCAACCAAATAGCGGCAAACGGGTGGACCGCCGTATGGATTCCTGTGCAAAGGCCAGTAGGCCCAATTCCCGCGCACGTTGCCGCGATTGTTCAACAGATCGACAGCAACATCTGAGTTGCGCGATTTCACCCACGATCAGCGCGAACGCTCCTGCTACAATTCGCGCCGATCAAACAGGATTCTTTCTAGCTAACAATGCGAAAACGCGGCCGCTCAGGCGGCTGCTCCAAACTAGGTAATCCGTACATCTCAATAAATTCTGAGACATGAAGCCTACTCATCGTCGCTAGTTCCTCAACTTTGTATCCCAAGTGAACTATGTGGCTTTCTACTATACTAGGAAGCACGCGGGGGCTTTCCGCAGCAAAATCCAACTCTGGCGGCTCGTGAGTACGCCATCCGCGGCTGCTGATCTGTGTCCACAAATACCTGCTCTGGTTGGCCGTAAGAAGTTTCAAACCCGACGCCCGCATCAACAGAGCCTGAATAGCCACCCTCCATTCTGGCTTTAGAGCAGCTAAGGTTTCCAGAGTAATTTTACGTCCCCGAAACGCCGCTCTAATCTCCCGCTCCGGCAAAAGAAATGCGGATGCAAATGCGTTCGCCTCCGCCTCCATTTCTGCAGTTGGAAATCTGTGCATTACCAAATGACCTATCTCGTGAGAGAGAGTAAATCGCAGCCTGTCAGCCGGGTGATGTTTATTTAACAGCACAAGTGGAGGCTTTCCGGGGGCACGAAATGTAACACCGCTTACGGCCGCGCCGCGAAAATCCGACATACCAACAATAATTCCGGCTCTCTCAGCCAGCTGAGTAACATTCTTTACTGGACCGGAGGGAACTCCCCAATGCGCGCGCACGGTAGCGGCAATTCTGCTTGGGTCGCCGTATTGCTCTACGTCCAGAGACGGGAGGTCAGTAGTCGGTCCGAAGTCGACGCCGTCCAAAAACCAACGAAGGTGAAAGAGGCGAATGTTGAGTTCTGCCGCGATCATATCGAGTTCACGGGCGGTCACATCAGCCTTCGCCCGGGTCATCGCGTGCACACTGACAGGCGGACCAAATACAGGCTCTTGAATCTCAAAAAAGCTCTGTGGCACCGAATAGACAGACGACGCCTTCAACAACAAGGCAGCGTCCACTTCCGCCACCCCACTTTCAATGCGAGACAGAACCGGCTGCGGGATGCCCAATTTTGTGGCAGCAGCAATCTGGGTAAAACCCAAACGCTGCCGCGCCAAGCGCAGCATGTCTCCTGGTATGGCCATCAAATCTACTCTTCATCACTATGCTTCTTGTCGGCAGGTATCTTAGGCTTGACCAACTCTGCGGTATCGTCGTCGTTAGGGGGCACGGGCCTCGGCGCGAACGGAAGAATTTGAGCACCAGCCGTTGATCCAAGTCCATACTGCCAAATTAATCGATTACCATCGCGAGCTGAAACAAGAACATCTTCGACCCGAGTTTGAATGTCATTGGCCATCCACACAAACTCAAGCTTGCTGCCCTCTGGGGCGAGACCAGGCAACATGCCATCCGGCATAACGAAGTCCATAACGGCCTGGGTCATGATATTGCGGCCCAACTTGTTCGCAGCCCCACGCTTGAAACGCGCGAGAAGATGACCGCCAAAAAAAACTTTCAGCGTCTGCGCTTCCATCCGGACGTAGACGTTATCGTCAGAACCGAACTCCTGAACGGCATTACTCGCAATCGCGTCGAACATCTCGTTCGATAAGGTTCTGCGATAAAGTCTCGGGCCAAAGCCAGATGACGCGCGGAATTCAGTTATCGCTCTGCATTCCTCCCAAGCCCGGTCCACGACTGCGCGGATGCGCTCATGAAAGGGTTCCAAAATGTTGCGAGCGTCTTCTTCGGATATCGTCGGCAATCCCAGACCTCCTGAGTCGATTGCCAAAAGCTTACATTGCTGAATTTTGCAAAACAACGCCTAATTATGCAAATTCTATTCCGATGGACTACTCAGTCCGTCCCGCCACCAATCGGCGCGGCGTAGGCCACGTCCAGGTCCCAGGGGAAGAAAATCCAGGTGTCCTGGCTGACTTCGGTGATGAAGGTGTCGACCAGTTCGCGGCCCATGGGCTTAGCGTAAACGGTGGCAAAGTGCGCGCCGGGGAGCATGTCGCGGACGGCGCGGGCGGTGGCGCCGGTGTCGACCAGATCGTCCACGATCAGCACCTTGCCGCCGTTTTTGGCGAGGTCGAGGATTTGTGGGGCGATGGGCTTGAGCACTTTGACCGTGCCCTGGTTCTGGTGGTCATAGGATTTGACCGCGACGCTTTCGACGACGCGGATATTGAGTTCGCGCGCCACAATGGTGGCCGGCACCAGCCCGCCACGGGCGATGGCCACCACGGCATCGAAGGTGCCCATGCCGGTGAGGCGCCAGGCCAGGGCGCGGCTGTCGCGGTGGAACTGATCCCAGGTGACGGGGAAGGATTTCTGGTTGGGGTTATTCACAAAACTGCTCCTTGCAACGCGCTGCACCCGCTTGTGGGACGGCGCGACATATCAAATCCCGGGCTGGACGCCCATACCTTCTCGTCAACAAAGGCCGTGCGGTCATTAATTCCCGTCGGGCGGGGCAATACCAGCCTTCTTGTGCGCCGCAGCCACCATTTCCCGCACTTTTCCCGCCGCTTCGTGCAGCAGCGCTTCGTCAGACGAGCGCAGCACCAGTTCGGTCATCACCTTGTTGACGCCCATCTGCGGATAGGAGCCCATTTTCACGTCAGGATATTGCAACTGCAATTCGCCCAGCGGACCGCCAACAGTCCCCTCGCCCACGGCGGCCTTGACCGTGACCGACAGCACTTTTTTGCCGGTCTGCAGGGTTGGCGCGATGGCTTCGAGCATAGCCCGCATGATCAGCGGCACGCCGGCCATCACATGCACATTGCCGATGCGAAAGCCCGGCGCGGCGCTGACCGAATTGACGATCAGGTCGGCGCCTTCCGGAATCCGGGCCATCCGCAGCCGCGCTTCGTTGACCTCGATGCCGCGCTCTTTCCAGCGGGTTTCGAGCATGGCGCGCGCCTGCGCATTGATCGGCAAGGCCACGCCGAAGGCCTTGGCGATGGCATCGGCGGTGATGTCATCATGGGTCGGCCCGATGCCGCCGGTGGTGAAAATGTAGGTGTAGCGCGCCCGCAGTGCGTTGACCGCCTCGACGATCTCGTCGGTCTCGTCCGACACCACCCGCACTTCCCTGAGCTCGATGCCCAGATCGGTGCAGAATTCGGCGGTCGCCCCGATATTGACGTCCCTGGTGCGGCCGGACAGGATTTCGTCGCCGATCACCAGCAGGCCCGCGGTTATCGATGCAGTGGACGTCATGGCTTGGCATTCCCATAGAGAGCCAGAATGGATGCCTGCCCTTGCCGATCAGGTCAAGCAAAGCTGCTGATGATCCCCTGCCAAAGCGCGCCAAGCCCTTCCAATCGACCGGGTCAGCGATTACGTTCGGTATTACCGCTCTGGAGTTAGCCATGATCAACTACGTCGAAGCCCCCGCCAAGGCCCGCCGCATGTCGGGGACCATCCCGCTGCACGGCCCGGAAGGCTTTGCCGGCATGCGCAAGGCCGGGCAACTGGCAGCGCGGGCGCTGGACCTGTTGACCGAACAGGTCGAGCCCGGCGTCACCACCGCTGCCCTCGACCAGATCGCCTATGAGTTTGCCCGCGACAATGGCGCGGTCCCGGCAACCCTGTTTTACAAGGGCTACCGGCACTCGATCTGCACCTCGATCAACCATGTCGTGTGCCACGGCATCCCCGATGACCGGCCGCTGCGCGAGGGCGATATCGTCAATATCGACATCACTCTGGTGGTCGATGGCTGGCATGGCGATACCAGCCGCATGTACCCGGTCGGCGAGATATCGCGCAAGGCCGAACGGTTGATCGAAGTCACCTATGAAAGCCTCGACGCCGGTCTCGCCGCTGCGCTGCCCGGCAATACCACCGGCGATATCGGCGCTGCTATCCAGACCCATGCCGAAGCCGAACGCACCAGCGTGGTCCGCGATTTCGTTGGCCATGGCCTGGGCAAGCTGTTCCACGACGAGCCCAATATCATGCATTTCGGCACGCCCGGCACCGGCCCGGTGCTCAAGCCCGGCATGATCTTCACCATCGAGCCGATGATCAATCTGGGCCGGCCGCATGTCAAAATCCTGGCCGATGGCTGGACGGCGGTGACCCGCGACCGCACGCTGTCGGCGCAGTGCGAACATTCGATCGGCATCACCGAAACCGGCATCGAGATTTTCACTGCTTCGCCTTCCGGCCTGTTCAACCCGCTCGCAGCCAGGGGCTGATTTTGCCAGCGGGGAAAAAACCGGACATCGGTGGACCGGCGGAAGCCCCCATCGTGCCGCACTATCATGGCCACCGCGAACGCGCCCGCGACCGCTTCAACACCGTTGGTGGCGATGCCCTGGCCGATTACGAATTGCTCGAACTGCTGCTGCACATGATCCTGCCGCAGCGCGACACCAAGGCGCTGGCCAAGGACCTGATCACCAAATTCGGCTCGTTTTCCGAAGTGTTGGGCGCCTCGCCGCAGCGCCTTGCCGAAGTCAAGGGGCTGGGCGAAACCTCGATCACCCATCTCAAGGTGGCGCAGGCCGTGGCCCAGCGCTATGGGCGCGACCAGATCAGCCTCGAAAAACCGGTGCTCGCCGCCTGGTCGCAACTGCTCGACTATTGCCGCTCGCAGATGGCGTTTGAAAAGCTCGAACAGTTCCGCATCCTGTTCCTCGACAAGAAGAACCGACTGATCGCCGACGAAGTGCAACAGGTCGGCACCATCGACCATACGCCGGTCTATCCGCGCGAAGTCATCCGCCGCTCACTCGAACTGTCCGCCACCGCGCTGATCCTGGTGCATAATCATCCTTCGGGTGACCCTGCCCCGTCCTCCGCCGATGTGCGCATGACCAAGGATATTGTCGATATTGCCAAGCCGCTTGGCATTACCGTGCATGATCACATCATTATCGGAAAATCCGGCCACGCGTCGCTGCGCAGCCTCAAGCTACTCTGAGCTGTGATTGGACGGGGTGCCGGTCACCCGGTTCCACAACTGGCCGGGCCAGCGCATCACGCCCATCAGTGTCCGGTTGGCCTTGATCCGCACGCGCGTGCGCTGGATCAACTGGTGCGCGCCCAGCACCACATCGCCGCGTGCGCTGAGCGGCACGTAATGCTGGCGCAGCGGGATCTGCACATTGCACCAATGCCGCTTTTCGTCGGTAAAACCGGCGCCCATGTCGAAGGTGCGAAAGCCCTCGTCAAACACCGTCTGCATCACCCGCAGCAGGCACTGTTTGCCGGGCGAGCCATTCTGGATGGCCAGATCCGCACTCATCGAGGAAATCAGGCAGAACATCTTGTCGCCGTGAACCACGTTGTAGCGCACCGCCACGATATCGCCGTTCAGCCGCAACACATGCAACCGTACATCGACGCCCGAACCGGGTTGCGCTGCGGCGTGATAGAACGCCACCAGATTTTCCCGCACAAACGTATCGGGAATCCCCATGGCCTTGAACCGGGCCGAGCGCTGGTTGAACATCGTGGCAATGATAGTGTGCGTCTCGGGGCCGGCGCGCACGTCTTCAAAGCGCACCGCACCCATGGCGTCCAGCCGTTCGCCCTGCTGGCGATCATGCTTGCGGCGCGATTTGCTGCGCTGCAACTGGTCGCATTCCGCCCAGCTCGAATAATGCGAGCGATAGAGCGTCTCAAATTCCAGCGACGTACCAAGGCTGTCGAAAATTCCGCCGACGCCACCAACTTCTACCGGCATGGCCCGCAGATACATCAGGTCGGCTGGCGGCAGGTGACTGGTCATCCTTGTCCACAGCGTCTTGCGCATATCCGCGCTCATCGCCACGACGCTCATCAGGTCGGTCAACGGGGAATAGGCGCCCACATTGGCGCCCGGAAACCAGGTGTAGAGCCGCACGCCTTTGACGGTCTTGCGGTGCAACGGCATCAAGGCGACTGGTCGGTCTTCATGGTAACCCACCACGAAAAACTGGTTCTGCGACGCGATGCGGCGCGTTTGAATCCACAGCTTGATGAAATCATAGCTCTGGCCCGGCGATTCCACGCTCTGGCCTTCCAGCGCCCGCCAGATGGTTTCGACATCTTCGATGTGGTGAAACAGCCTGACCGAAAAGCCGAACTGATCCCGTTCCGCTGCCAGGGACTGGGCGGTGGTGACCGGTTCATTGGCAATGGCCAGCGGTTGCTTGAGCAACGCGGTTTCCGAAGACATCCTGCAATCCTGACGGATTCTGTTGCCGGCTACACTGACGCCCAAGCGTAAACCAGCACTTAGGATGCACTCGGATATCGGATCTTACCGGGGTTTCTTGCGTCAGGGTTAAGGCAAACTTGCCTTAGCCAATACTGCCCAATGCCGGAAATGTTTCGAGAAACCAGAAGGCAATCCGGCTGAAATTGCCGGTCAGGAACAGCACGCCGGTGAGCACCAGCAAACCGCCCATCAGCTTTTCGACCAGGCCCAGATGGCGCTTGAAACCGTTGAAAAACGCCAGGAACGGCCCGATGGCGATGCCGGCAAGAAAGAACGGCACCCCAAGCCCCAGCGAATATACCGCCAGCAGCGATGCCCCTTCCAGCGCCGTATCCTTGCCCGCGGCCACGGAAAGGATCGCAGCGAGGATCGGGCCGATACACGGCGTCCAGCCAATGGCAAAGGCCAGCCCCAGCAAAAATCCGCCCACCGGGCCGCTGGCAATGCCCGGCCCCTGGTGCCTGACCTGCCGATCCAGCAGCGCGATGCGGAATACCCCGAGAAAGTGCAGGCCCATGGCAATGATCATCAGCCCGGCCACCGGGGTCAGGATCGGCAGCAACTGCCGGAACTGCTTGCCAAACGCCGTTGCCGTGGCCCCCAGCGTGACAAAAATCACCGCAAATCCGAGAATGAAAAACAGCGAGGTAACCATCACCCGCCGCTGCAGCGCTCCGGGCGTGGTGCCTTCGCTGCGCAACTGGTCAAAGCTCGCGCCGCTCATATAGGTCAGGTACGGCGGCACCAAAGGCAGCACGCAGGGGCTGAGAAAACTCAACACCCCGGCCCCAAACACCACCGGCAAGGAAAACTCCACGGCCACACGCTCCAGTTGCGCTGCTGTTCTATCGCGCCGTCAGAACAAAGCAATGCGCGGCCTGTCGCATCGACGGCTTGTGAACGCCACGACGTTTTCGCCGCTCGTTCGACATCCACAGGATATCGCTGTCCTTGCCAGCCATCTTAAATATAAGCTGCGGACTGGATGCTTAAGAAGTTGTCAAAAGAAGAATGCGCCCAATCAAGACGATTGCGCCATTCTAGGGCAACGAAAAGGGCGCAAGCTCTAGCTTGGCAATTGATTGATTTTGCTGGATTGAATTCAATGTCAGTAAATCCCTGAAATTGCCCAAGCCTTCTAAGCCAATCTCGATGGGGAAAAAGTGCCCGCAAATATAGCCAATCGTAGAACGCAGTTGGCGGAGACAGCGGGAAGCTCGATGAACCTAATTTGAATGCGATTAAATGGCCGGAATTTTGCAGCCGAGGGTCAAGTTTAGCTTCTCTTGGAGTCCTATGGTAAAGATCCGTAAACGGTCCACCGAATTCGAATACTTTGCTCCCCTGGAATATTGCCTCAACAGTCGTTTCGATATTGTCGTGGACATAACGCAAGTGGAAGGCGCTGAGACGCCTCCCTGCCTCGAAATCCGACTTGCTGGATGTTTCCAGCAGCGGATAGAGCCCCAACGCGTGTGCAGCCGAATGCAATTCGGCGACATTTTTCTTTTTCTGGACGGGCGCCATGCCCGGATGCCAAGGAAATTCCACTCGAGCTGTTTGCACAAGTAGCAGCCCCTCGCGCTGGGGAAGGAATACCGGTCTCTCAGCCATTCAGATTTCGGATATATTCGGGTGGTACGTGGAGAGGTACTAAGACCTCCCACTTCTTTGCGCCCTTTAAGCGTTCTTGAATTGCGGGATCGTTCCAGTCCGTCCGAGTGTAAAGGACTTGCCAGTCTGCTTTCGGTAGTAGCGCCATTGGCAACTGCGGCACCACGCCATTTTTATTAGAAACTTGGTCGGTTACCATGACGCCGGGCAAAAGCAGAACATTTGGATTGATCTTCAGCCAACGAAGGTCAACGATTCGAGCCTCCCGTTCGGCTCGATAAGCCATGGGGTGATCGCGCTTTAAGCAAAGGTGGACATACTTGTCCATACCGCAGGCAAGGTCTGCGCCTAAACTGACGTCATTGCCGCCGGGCAATGTTTCCAGTCCAAGCCGCCTTATTTCATGCATGGACAACAAACCATATTTGCCAATCCCGACCAAATTTGGCGCGGCGGTAAAATGAAAGAAATAAATATTGTTTTTCTCTAGCCAAATAACGAGCTCGTTAATCGTCATGCGCCGCCCCAATCGATAGCCGCATGCTAGCATGGCTACCGCCGTGCCGAAGCTTTTGTTGCGACGTCCGCGCCCGTGCGCGGCTTTTGCACGCCCCGCCCTTGTCCCCGGCCACCCATGGCGCTAAGGCATGCTGAACACACCCCGCGAGAATGTCATGACCCGCCCCATTCGCATCGCGCCTTCGATCCTTTCCGCCGATTTTGCGCGGCTGGGCGATGAAGTGCGCGCGATCGACGCCGGGGGCGCCGATTACATCCATATCGACATCATGGACGGCCACTTCGTGCCCAATATCAGCTTTGGTCCACTGATCATGCAGTCGATCCGCCAGCTGACCACCAAGCCCTTTGATGTCCATCTGATGATCTCGCCGGTCGATCTTTACATTCCGGCCTTTGCCAAAGCCGGCGCCGACATCATCACGGTTCATGCCGAGGCGGGTCCGCACCTGCACCGCACCCTTCAGGCGATCAAGGCCGAAGGCAAGAAGGCCGGCGTGGCGATCAATCCCGGCACCCCGGTTTCGGCGCTGGAAACCGTGATCGGCGATATCGATCTGCTGCTGGTCATGTCGGTCAACCCGGGCTTTGGCGGCCAGAGCTTTATTCCCGAGGCGCTGACCAAGCTGCGCCAGGCCAAGGCGCTGATCGGTAGCCGCGACATCGATCTCGAAGTCGATGGTGGCGTTTCCGCAGCCAATGCCCATGAGATCGCCGCCGCTGGCGCCAATGTGCTGGTTGCCGGTTCATCGGTTTATGGCGGCAACAATGCCGCCGACTACGCGCCGCGCATCAAGGCCATCCGCGACGCTGCTTCCACCTCCCGCGCCTGACTCATTTTGTGAACCCGAAAGCCTAAGCCCATGATTCCGCGCTATTCCCGCCCCGAAATGGTCTCCATCTGGTCGGCCGAAGCCCGCTTTGCCATCTGGTTCGAAATCGAGGCGCACGCCACCACCAAGCTGGCCGAACTCGGCGTGGTGCCGAAAGAAGACGCGCAAACCATCTGGGACGTGATGAACGCCCGCAAGGCTGCAACGGGCGACTATGGCTTCGACGTGGCGCGCATCGACGAAATCGAGCGCACCACCAAGCACGATGTCATCGCCTTCCTGACGCACCTGAGCGAAATCGTCGGCCCTTCGGCCCGCTTCGTGCATCAGGGCATGACCAGCTCGGACATTCTGGACACCACGCTGTCGGTGCAGATGGCCCGCGCCGCTGACCTGCTGATCGCCGATACCGACGCCCTGCTCGCCGCCCTCAAGCGCCGGGCCTATGAGCACAAGAACACCATCACCATCGGCCGCAGCCACGGCATCCATGCCGAACCGACGACTTTTGGCGTCAAGCTGGCCGAGGCCTATGCCGAGTTCAGTCGCAACCGGGCCCGCCTGGTCGCCGCCCGCGCCGAAATCGCCACCGCCGCGATTTCGGGCGCCATCGGCACTTTTGCCAATATCGATCCGTCGGTTGAAGAATATGTCGCCGAAAAGCTGGGGCTGAGCATCGAGCCGGTATCGACGCAGGTGATCCCGCGTGATCGCCACGCCATGTTCTTCGCCACGCTGGGCGTCGTCGCCTCATCCATCGAGCGCGTCGCCATCGAAATCCGCCACCTGCAGCGCACCGAAGTGCTGGAGGCCGAGGAGTTCTTCTCCCCCGGCCAGAAGGGCTCGTCGGCGATGCCGCACAAGCGCAATCCGGTGCTGACCGAAAACCTCACCGGGCTGGCCCGCCTTGTCCGCGGCATGGTGGTCCCGGCGTTGGAAAACGTGGCGCTCTGGCACGAGCGCGATATCTCGCACTCGTCGGTCGAACGCATGATCGGCCCCGACGCCACCATCACGCTGGACTTTGCGTTGTCGCGCCTCACCGGGGTGATCGACAAGCTGGTGGTCTATCCGCAGAACATGCGCCGCAACCTCGACCTGCTCGGCGGCCTGCACAATTCCCAGCGCATGCTGCTGGCGCTGACCCAGGCCGGCTACAGCCGCGAGGACAGCTACGCCGCCGTGCAGCGCAACGCCATGAAGGTCTGGCAGATGGATGGCGACCGCACCGGCCAGTTCGCCAAGAACCTCAAGGCCGATCCGGAAGTCACTCTGGGCGATGCGCAAATCGACGCCATGTTCGACGACGCCTATCACCTCAAGCACGTCGATACGATTTTTAACCGCGTCTTTGGCGAGGCGTGATGAGCATCATCTGCGCCCAGGAAACCGGCCTTGCCGCTGAAGAATATATCCACTGCGTCAGCCAGTCCGCACTTGGCCCGACGCGGCCGCTCGGCAACCCCGAGCGCGTCCAGGCCTATCTGGACAACTCGCCACTGGTGATCACGGCGCGCACCGCCCAGGGCGACCTCGCCGGCGTATTCCGCGGCGTCACCGATTGGCATTGGGTCTGCTATTGCGCCGACCTTGCCGTGGCCGAGCCCTATCAGGACCAGGGCATCGGCAAGCAGTTGATGGCCAAGGCCGTCGAAATCCTCGGACCGGGCATCGGCATCACACTGTTCTCGCTGCCAGGCGCCAAAGGCTTTTACCAATCCATCGGCCTTGAGCAGACCGACGACGCCTTCTTCCACAACAGGACGATCAGCACATGAAGATCGTTGAAGCCGACTTCATCATTGTTCCCGGCCTTGGTGACAGCGGCCCCGGCCACTGGCAGCGCCGCTGGTCGGAACGCCTGCCCAACGCCAAGGTGGTGGCTCAGGAGAACTGGGATCATCCCGAACTGGAGCCGTGGGTTGCCGCCATTGCCCGCGATGTGATGATGGCCACCCGCCCGGTCGTGCTGCTCGCCCACTCGCTCGGCGTCATCGCCACGGTTCACGCCGCAGCGCGCCTCCACGACACCAAGGTGCGGGGTGCTTTCCTCGTCGCCGCGCCCGATGTCGAGCTGCATCCGGAAGTGCCGCCCGAAACGGCGCCATTCCGGCCGATCCCGCGCGACCCGCTGCCGTTTCCGTCCATGCTGGTGGCGTCCACCAACGACCCTTACTGCTCGATCGAACGCGCCGCAGAGTTCGCCAATTGCTGGGGCTCGGATTTCCACGAAGCAGGCGAAGCCGGCCACCTCAACGCCGCCTCCGGACACGGCCCCTGGCCCGAGGGCCTGCTGATGTTTACCCGGCTGATGCAGCGATTGAAGTAAGATTGAGGCGACTTCGTGGATTTTTACTTGGAAAAGACAAACACCTGCCGCAATCCAGAAATTGCGGCAGAATTTCTACTTACCAAAATTAAGAATCCTTAAGTTGAGCGCCATATTGGACAGATTTAGGTTCGGCCTTGCAAGTTTGGACCGCGCCGGCACGTCCCCGATGACCTGCGACACGACGCGATCTGTAAACCTGCCAGTCTGCGGTCGCCAAGCGACCGTTCGTCTTAATGGACATCTCAAATGCGCAAGATCATCCTGCCAGTTGCCCTCGCAATCGCACTGGGCTCTTCCGGTATCGCGTTCGCTGCCGCTCCGAACACAGCGGTCAACACCGTCAAGTCCTTTGACCTCAAGGCCCATACACTGACGCTTGAAAATGGCGTCAACTATGTTCTTCCTGCCACCTTCAAGGATCCCGGCCTCAAGGTCGGCGCCAAGGTCACGGTGAAGTGGGAAATGAAGGGCAAGGCGATCCAGGCCGACAGCGTAACGCTGGGCTGATCGTTGCAGGCGCCAGCCGGCTGAAATCGCTGGCGCCGGTAGCAAGGCGGAGCTAATACCCCCGCCTTGCCGCCAAACAGGCGGCGGACCTTAAGGGCCAACTCATGCCGCTATCAGACTACGTCATCACCTCCGGCATCCCCGGCCAGGAAGAATTTCGCGCCCTGCGCGTCGCGGCCGGGTTGAGCCCCAAGACCCAGGCCGCAGCCGAAGCCGGCCTGCCCAATACGGTGTTTGCGGTGATGATCCGGCACGAGAACCAGTTGATCGGCATGGGCCGCATCATCGGTGACGGCGGCATGGCCTTCCAGATCACCGACATTGCGGTGCGCCCCGAGCATCAGGGTCGGGGTCTGGGCAAGGCAATCGTCGGCCGCCTGGTGGCCTATCTGCGCGAAAACGCCCCCAAAAGCGCTTACGTCAGCCTGATCGCCGACGGCGCCGCCCAGCATCTCTATGCCAAATTCGGCTTCGAGCCGGTGACGCCTGAGGCCATCGGCATGGCCTTCCGGGTCGAATAGTTACCCATCCTGCCCGGCCGGTCATCGCCGCACGGATTTCCAGAAATACGCTACGGCTTGGGATAGCTCACCGCATGGATTCCGGCCTGCGCCAGAATGACCCGGTGCTAAACCTACTCCGTCACAATCTGCTGCTGCGCCACCGCGACCAGCTGCACCATCTTGGCGCGAATCGCTTCGTCGGCAACGCTCAGGCCCTTGGCCTTGATGTCGGCGGCAACCTTGCGGAACACGTCTTCATCGCCGGCTTCTTCAAAATCGGCGGCCACCACTTCGGCGGCATAGGACTT
The DNA here is from genome assembly GCF_039927955.1 of Devosia sp. GTDB lineage: Bacteria > Pseudomonadota > Alphaproteobacteria > Rhizobiales > Devosiaceae > Devosia. The sequence goes on from NZ_JBDSUA010000005.1 coordinate 77,908, forward strand.
GGCAGCATCGCCGCTCAACCCCAGCAGTTCAGCGGCCCACAGGCCCAGCAATTTGTTGCGGCGTGCCTCGGCGCGAAATTTCTGTTCAGCGTCCAGCGCGAACTTGGCTTCCTGGCCCTTCTGGCGATCATCGAATCCGGACATTTTGTCTCCGCTTGCGTCAGGTTCACGCTCTCTGGCGTTGCGCCTTGCACATAAGGGGTTCGGCCCATCAAATCAACGGCGGCACCCCGCCGCATGTCTGCCCCGCCCGGCCCCTCGCGCAAAAGAGCTTGCATTTTCGCCCAATTCAAGCGCATGAAGCGGCCAAATATCACCCTGTCCCCTTCATCGATAAACGGCAGAGAGACAATGAACCGTCGGCGCAAAATCTATGAAGGCAAAGCCAAGATTCTGTACGAGGGCCCCGAGCCCGGCACGCTGGTTCAGTATTTCAAGGACGATACCACCGCTGGCGATGGCGCACGCCATGAAGTCATCGATGGCAAGGGCGTCCTGAACAACCGAATCTCGGAATTCATCTTCACCAAGCTCAACGGCCTTGGCATCCCGACTCACTTCCTCAAGCGCATCAACATGCGCGAGCAGCTGATCAAGGAAGTCGAGATCATCCCGCTTGAGATCATCGTGCGCAATATCGCTGCCGGCTCGCTGGTCAAGCGCCTGGGCCTCGAAGAAGGCACCCAGTTGCCGCGCTCGATCATCGAGTTCTGCTACAAGGACGATGCCTTGCACGATCCGATGGTGAGCGAGGAGCACATCACCGCGTTCGGCTGGGCCACTCCGGCCGAGCTGGACGACATCATGTCGCTGGCCATCCGCGTCAACGATTTCCTGTCCGGCCTGTTCATGGGCGTCGGCATCCAGCTCGTCGATTTCAAGATCGAATGCGGGCGCCTGTACGAAGGCGACATGATGCGCATTGTGCTGGCCGATGAAATCTCGCCCGACTCGTGCCGCCTGTGGGACCTGAAGACCCGCAACAAGCTCGACAAGGACCGGTTCCGCCAGAATCTCGGCGGCCTGCTCGATGCCTATCGCGATGTCGCCCAGCGCCTTGGCATTCTGGTCGAAACCGAAAACGCGCTGACCACTGGTCCGCGTCTCGTTCAGTAACCTGCTCAAGGACTATCGATGAAAGCGCGCGTCACTGTCACTTTGAAGGCCGGCGTCCTCGATCCGCAGGGTCAGGCCATCGAAGGTTCGCTCAAGGGCCTCGGCATTGCCGGGGTCGGTGCCGTGCGCCAGGGCAAGGTGTTTGACCTGGTTTTGCAGGCAACCGACGAAGCCGCTGCGCGTTCTCAGGTGGCGACCATGTGCGAGAAGCTGTTGGCCAATACTGTGATCGAAAATTACGCGATCGAAATCTCTAATTAACAGCTTTGGGTCATAACTTTTGGCGCGTCGCCCCACCGCGCAGGACACCGAATATGCTTAAGACCGTTTCCCTTTCCGTCATGTTTTTTGCCACTCTCGGGCTCATGTTCGCTGCCTACGCCTTCGTTCCGGCCTAGTCTGGCAAGGCTCCGGCCAATTTAGCTAAAACCTTCTGCATTAAGCATTTTCCTTAATCCTGGCGGCAGCTCGTCGTTCAGGTTTAGCGGGATATTTGGTACGGTGACGCTCCTGTCCAAGGAACGATTTCCGTGGCCGATAATGCGCAACGATTGAACTGGGTTGATACGGCCAAGGGCCTGTCGATTCTGCTCGTCGTGATGATGCACTCGGCTTTCGGCGTCGGCGAACTGACCGGCGGCACCGGCGTGCTGCACTGGATCATCGCTTTTGCCACCCCATTCCGCATGCCGGAATTCTTCGCCATTTCCGGCCTGTTCCTGTCGCTGGTCGTCGCCCGCGACTGGAAGCCCTATGCCGACCGCCGCGTCGTGCATTACCTGTATTTCTATGCCGTCTGGGCACTGATCCATATCGTGTTCAAGGTTGGCCTCGGCACCGGCGACCCGGCTACCGCGCTCAACTATCTCGTCTGGGCCGTGGTCGAACCTTATGGCGTGCTGTGGTTCATCTACCTGCTGGCGGCCTTCAGTGCCGCCGCCAAGCTGCTGCACACCCTGCGCGCCCCACACTGGCTGGCACTGGGGCTCGGCGCTGCGCTGCAGATCGGCTCCGTCCATACCGGCCTTTATGCCGTTGATCAGTTCGCCGCATATTTCGTCTATTTCTATGCCGGTTATGCGCTCGCCCCGCTGCTGTTCAAGCTGGTCGCATGGGCCGATACCACCCCGGTGATGGCACTGGCCGCCATTGCTGCCTGGGCCGTGGTCAACGCCGTGCTGGTCTTTTCGCCCGGCTTTGCTGTGCTACCCGGCCAGATCGATATGGGCCTCGCGGCCCAGCCCGGCCTGCATCTGCTGCTGGCCCTGGCCGGCACGGCGGCGCTTTGCGTCATCGCCAGCCTGCTCTCCGACCTCCCGGCCATGGATTGGCTGCGCTGGCTGGGGTCGAAATCCATCGTCGTCTATCTGGCCTTCGCCATCCCGATGGGGGCCTTCCGCGCCATTTTGTTCAAGTTGGGCGTCAGTGACACCAGCGTGCTCAGTGTGCTGGTGATGGCCGCCTCGGTCACCACGCCGCTGCTGCTCTACTGGGCTGTCCAGCACACCAGCCATGGCAAATTCCTGTTCGAACGCCCTGCCTGGGCGCATCTGCCCGGCACGCCCGGCGCCCGCCAGCCCCGCGAACAGGTTTCCGCCACGCCAGCCGAATAGTCCTTGCCTTTTGGGCGAGGAATCTCGAAAAGGGCGGCATCCGCACCCCTTTGCGAGGACTGCTCGATGAAATCCGCTGTCATCGTCTTCCCCGGCCTGAACCGCGACCGCGACATGATCGCGGCGCTGACCAAGATTTCGGGCACCGCGCCCGCCATCGTCTGGCATCAGGACGCCGAAATTCCCGATGTCGATCTGGTGGTTATCCCCGGCGGCTTTTCCTATGGCGATTATCTGCGCTGCGGCGCCATCGCTGCCCGCTCGCCGATCATGGATCGCGTCCGCGAGCACTCGGCCAAGGGCGGCAAGGTGCTCGGCGTCTGCAATGGCTTCCAGATCCTGATCGAAGCCGGGATGCTCCCCGGCGCCCTCATGCGCAATATGAGCCTCAAGTTCGTCTGCCGCGAAGTCAAACTGGAAGTCACCAACGCCGACACCAGCTTTACCCGAGGCTACACCAAGGGCCAGATCATCCGCTGCCCGGTCGCCCATCACGATGGCAACTACTTTGCCGATAGCGAGACCATCGCCCGCCTTGAGGACAATGATCTTGTGGCGTTCCGCTATGCCGAGGGCACCAATCCGAACGGCTCGATCAACGACATCGCCGGCATTCTGAACGACCAGAAGAATGTGCTGGGCCTGATGCCGCATCCCGAAAACCTCATCGAAGCGGCCCATGGCGGCAGCGATGGCCGCGCCCTGTTCTCTGGCCTGCTGGATCAGGTGGCCTAGGATGAACCCGCGCGCGCCGGTCAACCCGCGCCGCTTGCTGGTTTGGCTCGGCCTGTTCTTCGGGAGTGTCGCGCTGGTTCTGCAGTTCACCCTGTCGATGCAATTGCACGCCGCCAACGGCCGCGACCTGCCCGGCGCCATGGGCAATTTCTTCAGCTACTATACCATCCTCACCAATATCGTTTTGGTGCTGATCTACCTGTCGCTGGTGCTCAAGGCCAAATGGCTGGAGCCGTTCCGCAGCCCGGTGACGCGCGCCATGATGGCGGCCAATATCGCGTTGGTCACCCTGTTCGTCTATTTCGTGCTGCGCCATCTCTATGCGTTCGAGGGCCTGTTCGACCTCGCCGATCGCATGCTGCACTATCTGTGCCCGACCCTCTACCTGCTGTGGTGGCTGTTCGCGCAGCCGCATGGCGGATTGAAATGGCTTAGCCTGCCGATCATGCTGCTGCCCACGCTGATCTATTTCATCTACATCATCGCCCGCGGTGCCTGGGTGCAGGAATATCCCTATCCGGTGATCAACGTTATCGATCTCGGCTACCCGCAGGTGCTGCTCAATGCAGTGCTGATGACCATTGGCCTCGCCGTGCTGACCGCCATCGTCATCCTGCTCGACGGCTTCATCGCCAGACGCGCGGTGGCCCATGACTGAAACCGGCACCCGCACCAGCATCGCCATCCTGATCTTTGACGGCGTCGAGGAACTCGACTTCGTCGGCCCTTGGGAAGTCTTCACCATGGCCAAGCTGGTCGGCGCGCCGATCAGCGTGTTCACCGTTGGCTGGCCCGGCGAGGAAGTGCGCTGCGCCAAGGGCCTGCGCGTCACCGCCGATTATGCCTTTGCCGATGCGCCCATGGCCGATGTCGTCATCGTCCCCGGCGGTCGCGGCACCCGTCCGCTGGCCAAGAACTGGGATTTCATCGGCGCCTTGCGGCCCTATCTGGCCGCCGCCCGCTTTCAGGTATCGGTCTGTACCGGCGCCGGCCTGCTGGGAAAAACCGGTTTTCTCGATCATCGTCGCGCCACCACCAACCGCGAAGCCTTCGATTTCTTCCGCGAATGCGCCCCGCTGGCGACGCTGGTGGAAGACAAGCGCTGGGTTCACGACGACAACGTCATCACCTCGGCCGGCGTCTCTGCCGGCATCGACATGTCGCTCTGGCTGGTCTCCTACCTGTTCGGTGAAATTCCGGCCCGCGACACCCAAAAGTACATGGAATATTTTCCAGAACCTCCCTTCGGAAAACCCGCTGCATGACCTATCAGAACAACATCGCCATCACCCCCAAGCTCGTCGCCGATCATGGCCTCAAGCCCGACGAATTCGACAAGATCGTCGCGCTGATCGGCCGCCAGCCGACCTATACGGAACTCGGGATTTTCTCGGCGATGTGGAACGAGCACTGCTCGTACAAATCGTCCAAGAAGTGGCTGAAAACCCTGCCGACCACCGGCCAGCTGGTGATCCAGGGACCCGGCGAAAATGCCGGCGTGGTCGATATCGGCGATGGTCAGGCCATTGTCTTCAAGATGGAATCGCACAACCACCCCAGCTTCATCGAGCCCTATCAGGGCGCCGGCACCGGCATGGGCGGCATCCTGCGGGACGTGTTCACCATGGGCGCCCGCCCCGTCGCGGCGATGAACGCGTTGCGCTTCGGCGCCACGGACCATGCCAAGACCCGCCATCTGGTCAGCGGCGTCGTCGCCGGCATCGGCGGTTATGGGAATGCCTTCGGTGTGCCCACCGTCGGTGGCGAGGTCGAATTCGACGCCCGCTACAATGGCAATATCCTGGTCAACGCCTTTGCGGCGGGCCTCGCCGATACCGACAAGATTTTCTACTCCAAAGCCGAAGGCGTCGGCCTGCCGGTGGTCTATCTCGGCGCCAAGACCGGCCGTGATGGCGTCGGCGGCGCCACCATGGCCTCGGCCGAATTCGGCGACGATATCGAGGAAAAGCGCCCCACCGTGCAGGTCGGCGACCCCTTCACCGAAAAGCGCCTGCTCGAAGCCTGCCTCGAACTGATGGCGACCGGCGCCGTCATCGCCATCCAGGACATGGGCGCGGCGGGCCTCACCTGCTCGGCCGTCGAAATGGGCGCCAAGGGCGACCTCGGTGTCGAACTCAACCTCGACATGGTCCCGGTGCGCGAAACCGAAATGACCCCCTATGAAATGATGCTCAGCGAAAGCCAGGAGCGCATGCTCATGGTGCTGCATCCCGAAAAGGAAGCCGCCGCCCGCGCCGTGTTCGAAAAGTGGGAACTGGACTTCGCCACCGTCGGCTATACCACCGACGATCTGCGCTTCCGCGTCATGTGGAAGGGCGAGGAAGTCGCCAACCTGCCGATCAAGGAACTGGGCGACGAAGCGCCGGAATATGATCGGCCATGGACCGCACCCAAGGTTGCCGCTCCGCTCGCCGCCGATGACGTGCCGCAGATGGATGTCGCCGATGCCCTGCTCAAGCTGGTCGGCGGCCACCAGATCGCCTCCCGCCGTTGGGTCTATGAGCAATACGATACCCTGATCCAGGGCAATTCCTTGCAGCGCCCCGGCGGCGATGCCGGCGTCATCCGCGTCGAAGGCCACCCCACCAAGGCCCTGGCCTTCACCTCCGACGTCAACCCGCGCTATTGCGAGGCCGACCCCTATGAGGGCGGCAAGCAGGCCGTGGCCGAAGCCTGGCGCAACCTGACCGCCACCGGCGCCGATCCGCTCGCCGCCACTGACAATCTCAACTTCGGCAATCCCGAGCGCCCCGAAATCATGGGACAACTGGTCCATGCGGTGAAGGGCATTGGCGAAGCCTGCCGCGCGCTGGATTTCCCCATCGTTTCGGGCAATGTCTCGCTCTACAACGAAACCAACGGCAAGGGCATTCTGCCCACGCCCACCATCGGTGGCGTCGGCCTGTTGCCCGATTGGTCCAGGATGGCGCGCATCGGCTTTGCCGCAGCGGGCGAGCTGATCCTGCTGTTCGGCGCGCCGCCCGCCTGGGGCACGCATCTGGCGCAATCGATCTACATGCGTGACCTGCACGATCGCCGCGACGGCCCGCCGCCGCCGGTCGATCTGGCCCATGAACGGCGCGTCGGCGATTTCGTTCGCAAGCTGATCCGCACTGGTCAGGCCACCGCCTGTCACGATCTGTCAGATGGGGGCTTGGCTGTAGGCCTCGCCGAAATGGCGATGGCCTCAGGCATCGGCGCGCAGATCGCCCAGCTCAACGATGTCGATTCGATCCCGGTGTTCTTCGGCGAAGATCAGGGCCGCTACCTGGTGACCATCCGCGATTTCAACGATATCGAACTGTTCACCCAGTTCATGGACGACATCGAAACCGCCGGGATTTTTGCGCCGTGGATCGGCACCACGGGCGGCACTACGCTGGTGCTTGGCGACGCTCGTCCGGTGCCGGTTGCTGAGCTCAAGGCAGCGCATGAGGGCTGGTTCCCCGCGTTCATGGATGGCAAGGCGGCTTAGGTAAATCTCTCAGTCGGGTCACCCTCCCCCTTGCGGGGAGGGTGTCGACTGACAAATGGTCGACACCACCCCAACTTGAACCACCCCATCCCGCGTGCCATATCATTGTGACCACGCTCCACCCAACGAGGTCCTGCCATGGCAATGGAAGCCAACGAAATCGAACGCCGCATCAAGGCCGGTATTCCTGATGCCGAGATCGAAATCCGCGACCTTGCCGGCGACGGCGACCATTGGGCCGCCACGGTGATTTCCGAGACCTTCCGGGGCAAAACCCGGGTGCAACAGCACCAAATGGTTTATGCCGCAGTCGGCGGCGACATGGGCGGCGCGCTGCACGCTTTGGCCCTGCAAACCAGCGCTCCAAAATAGCGGTGAGCCTGCGCGACTCGCTCGATCTGATCGCCATGGTCCGGCCCGAAGCCGGCACCAATGCGCTGCAGAACGAGATCATGGCCGAGCGCGCCTCCTCGCTCGGCGCGGCCGAGCGCAAGGTGATCGCCGCCATCACTGCGCTCAATTCTGCCCCTGATATCACGCGCGACCAACGCCTTGCCGAAGCCCGGCAAGTGGTCTGGGAATATTTCGTCCAGCGCGAACTGGTCGGCTTCCGCCGCCACACCGATGTGATTCAGGAACTCGGCATTCCCCCGCAAGTGCTTGTCGGCCTTGGCGCAATGCCGGTCCGCCGCAAGTGACGCGCGCGGTTATCTTCGATGTCGATGGCGTTCTGGTTCACGGCTATCACGCCCGCCCAGATTTGACGCGCCGCTGGAACGAGAACCTGCTGGAGGATCTCGGCGTCGATCCGCAACGCTTCAACGACGAATTCATCTTCGATATTTTCATCAAGAAAGTCGTCGTCGGCCAGGTTTCGCTGATCGAAGCGCTGGAACGCCGCCTGCCTGCGCTTGGCTACAGGGGTTCACCGATGGTTTTTGCCCATTACTGGCTGACCCATGACAGCGCCCGCAACGAGGACCTGGTCAAAGCCATCCGTGCCTTCAAGGCGAGCGCTGACGTGCGGCTGTACATTGCCACCAATCAGGACCACCTGCGCGCCATGTGGCTGTGGGACATGCTCGGTCTCAGCGACATCTTCGAGGACATTTTCTATTCGGCCCGCGCCGGTATCCGCAAACCCGAAACCGGCTTCTTCGATTTCGTGCGCGACCGCATCGGCCCGCAAACCGAGCCGCCGCTGTTCTTCGATGATACGCCCAAAGTCATCGCCGGCGCCCGGGCCTATGGCTGGGAAGCGGTGGAGTATAACGCGCTCACCGATTTCACCCAGCATCCGTGGGTGGCCGGACATCTGCACGGCTCGCAAAGCTGATGCCAGGTCAAAACATCGTTGTTTTACGATGGTGACCTCGACACCGGCGGCTTGATGGCCTATTTATTCCAGCAACTCCTCCGGCCCATGCATCCGGTATTCGAAAGGCTTGTCCCATGACCGATATCAACGATTTCATCGATAACAAGGTGAAGACCAACGACGTGTTCCTGTTCATGAAGGGCTCGCCCGATTTTCCGCAATGCGGTTTTTCCGGTTCGGTCGTGCAGATCCTGAACTATCTTGGCGTGGAATATGACAGTGCCAACGTGCTCGAAAGCGCCGAACTGCGCGACGGCATCAAGGCCTACACCAACTGGCCGACCATTCCGCAGCTCTACATCAAGGGTGAATTTGTCGGCGGCGCCGACATCGTCCGCGAAATGTTCCAGGCGGGCGAATTGCAGACCCACCTCACCGACGCTGGCATCGCGGTCAAAGCGCCGGCATAAGGCGGCTGCCCAGGCTGAAATTCAAAACGCCGGGCCCAGCGCCCGGCGTTTTCATTGCGCCACCACGTCCGCCGACAGCCGCAATTCGCGCAATGGCTGCACGCGCCGGGTCGCCTCGGCGTAAGTTGGATGCGCCTTGTAGGCTGCCAGCGCCGCCGCATCGGCAAATTCGGCATACACCACTATGTCGACCTCGTTGGAAATCTGGTCAACCTTGGTGTTGCCTGCCACTTCGAAATGACTTGCATGCGGAATGGTGCCCAACAGCGCCAGGCCCGCACAGATCGCGTCGAGATTGTCGTCGGTCTTGGCGGTGAAAAACACGATATGGCGGATCAAGCTCAGGCTCCGGTTCGGGGTGGCCTTCTCGCCGCTGGCGCGCCAAGGGTCAACCCCATCACCAAAACCGATAGCATCCATAAGACAAAATCACTTTGCGTGATGTCGTCGCAGGCCTAGTCTGTCCGCTCATAGCCGGATGCCCCAATGACCTCCTCCACGCTTCGCCCCGCCGTCCCCCTGCTCGCGGTGATTATCTGCGGCTGTATCATTGCCGCCATCGGCAATGGCATCCGCACCAGCTTTGGCCTGTTCACCCTGCCCATCGTTACCGATCTGGGCCTGACGCGTGAGGGCTATGGCATGGCCATGGCGATCCAGAACCTGGCCTGGGGCATCGCCCAGCCGTTCGCGGGTAACTTCGCTGACCGCGTCGGCACGGCGCGCACCGTTGCCGCCGGCGCCGCGCTCTACGCACTGGGCGTTGTACTGATGTCGATTTCGCCCAATGCCGGCATCCTCACCCTCACCGCTGGCGTCATCACCGGCGTCGGGATTGCGGTCTGCTCGTTCAGCGTCGTCATGGCCGCTTTCGGACGCTCGGTGCCGCCAGAAAAGCGCACGCTGATTTTCGGCGTCGCCACCGCCGCATCATCGTTCGGCCAGTTCATCTTCGCCCCGATCAGCCAGGGCTTCATCAGCGCCTTCGGCTGGCACACGGCGCTGATCTATCTGGGCTCGATGCTGCTGCTGATCATCCCGCTGTCCTTCGCCCTGCGCGGTCGCACCGAGCATCCGGTTGGCCAGGCTGACCTCAAGTTCATGCAGGCGCTGTCCAAAGCCTGGGGGCATGGCTCCTATCGCTTGCTGGTCATCGGCTTCTTCGTTTGTGGATTCCATCTGGCGTTCATCAACGTCCATATGCCCGCTTATCTGGTGCAATGCGGCCTGTCGCCAGCTGTGGGCAGCTGGACCATTGCCGTCATCGGCCTGTTCAATATCGTCGGCTCGCTACTGTCCGGCTATCTCGGCGGCCGGCTGCCCAAACAGATGTTGCTGGCCTCGATCTATTTCCTGCGCGCTTTGGCGATCGGCATTTTCCTGATCGTTCCCGTCAGCGAGATCAGCGCCTATACTTTCGCCGCCGCCATGGGCCTGCTCTGGCTGTCCACAGTGCCGCTGACTGCGGGCCTCGTCAGCCTGTTCTTTGGCGCGCGCTACATGGGCATGCTGTATGGCGTCGCCTTCTTCTCGCACCAGCTTGGCTCGTTCGTCGGCGTCTGGCTCGGCGGCTATGTCTATGACCTGACCGGCTCCTATAGCCTGGTCTGGTATCTGGGCATTCTGCTCGGGCTTGGCTCCGCTGCAATTCATCTGCCGATCCACGAGCGCGGCGCCCCCGCCTTTGCGCTTAAACCAGCCTGATCAGCACCTTATGAGTCACAGCGAAATTACTTTCACAACGCTTGGCGTTCAAATCATCGTCCTTTGCCGATGGCGGTCTTGCCAAACCACAACCTGAAGTCCAAGCTCTCGCCATATTGACGCCCGCCGTTCCTCCGGCGCGCTTTTTCGAGATTCATACATGTCCAAACACCTGACGCGGGTTTTATCCCGTCCGGAATTCATTGCTCTTGTCGCGGCCCTGATGGCGCTTAATGCGCTGGCCATCGACGTCATGTTGCCTGCCCTGCCCTATATGGGTGAAGCCCTGGGCGTCGATTCGCCCAACGAGCGCCAGTTTGTAGTTTCCGCCTATATGCTTGGCCTCGGCATGGCCCAATTGGCCTTCGGCCCGCTCTCGGATCGCTTTGGCCGCCGCGCGCCCCTGCTCATCGGCATCGCCGTTTATATCGTCGCGGCACTCTGCGCCGCCTTCGCGCCCAGTTTCGCCATTCTGCTGGCCCTGCGTTTCACCCAGGGCGCCGGCGCGGCGGGAACGCGGGTGATCGCCACCTCGATCGTGCGCGACATGTTCTCCGGCCGCGCCATGGCCGAAGTCATGTCCCTCACCTTCATGGTGTTCATGGCCATCCCGATCGTCGCGCCGGGCATCGGCCAAGTCATCCTGTTGACCGGCCCATGGCACCACATCTTCCTGTTCATGGCCATCCTGGCAACGATATTCGGTCTCTGGGCATACTTCCGCCTGCCCGAAACCCTGGCGCCCGCCGATCGTCGCCCGCTGACTTTCCGCGCCGTGGCCGATGGCTTCCGCATCGTCATCTCCAACCGCACAGCGTTCTTTTATGGCCTCGCCGGCATGTTCACCTTTGGCGCACTGTTCGGCTTCATCAGCACCGCGCAGCAGGTCTATGTCGGCATCTATGGCCTCGGGCCGTATTTCCCCGTCGCCTTCGCCGCCGTGGCCGCGCTGATGGCCGTTGCGTCCTTTACCAATGCGCAGATCGTACGGCGCTTTGGCATGCGCCGGCTTTCACATCTGGCGATGCTGGTGTTCATAGGCGCCAGCGCCGTGTGGCTCGGGCTCAGCATTGCCGGCTTCATGCCGCTCTGGCTGTTCTTCCCGTTCCTCGCGGTTGTGATGTTCTGCTTCGGCTGGGCCTCGTCCAACATGAACTCGCTGTCGATGGAGCCGCTCGGCGCCGTCGCCGGCACCGCATCATCGGTGTTCGGGTTCATCCAGACCGTAGGCGGCGCGCTGATCGGCAGCTTCATCGGCCAGCAGTTCAACGGCACGGTCGTCCCCGTCGCTGCCGGCTACTTCAGCATGGGTTCACTGGCGCTGATCTGCATCCTGATCGCTGAAAATGGTCGCCTGTTCGGGGTCGGCAAGGAATATGCCGGAACGCCGGTCGCTGTCGAAGCCCACTAATCGAAGTGGCCGGTCGTCCCGGCCATTTCACGCCAGCATCGGCTTGCCGGCGCCCAGCTCAAGATCGAAGATGTCGACCCGGTTACGGCCGCCATGCTTGGCCGCATAAAGCCGCTCGTCGGCAGTTCGATACAGTTCGCCAAACGAGGTCTTTCGCGAAAACGCCGTGCCGCCAAGGCTGACGGTCAATGGATAGGCGCGGCCGTTTGGGGCGAAATGGCTCTGATGCACCCGCTGCCGGATCCGCTCCGACAAATCCTTGGTCAGATCGAGCGATACTCCTGGCAGGAAGACGCCGAACTCTTCGCCGCCAATGCGTCCAACCACGTCACCCTCGCGCACCGCGCCTTGAATTGTGCTGGCGATCAGCCTCAGGGCTTCGTCGCCCACATGGTGACCGAATGTATCGTTGACGGATTTGAAATTATCCACGTCGATGACGAGCAGCGCGCCATCGCTGCGGGTCTGCAGCACCGCAAGCCGCTCAAGATATCCTTCGACCACAGCGGTAAATGCCCGCCGGTTCAGCACCAGCGTCAGGCTATCGGTGGCGGACAGCGAAATCAGTTCCTGATGCGCAATGGCCAGCTCGCGCAGCTTGGTTAGCAGAAACCAGAAAAACGGTGGCGCCAGAATCAGCGGAATCAACACGTCATTGATGGGCGCCGCCGCCCAGCGCCATTGCATGGTTTCAAACGAGAAGTTGTCGAACGCCAGCGCCACTGCGATGCAGAAGAGCGTGCCTGCAAACGTCAAAAAGTAGACGCGCGCCCGTCCCTGCTTCGAAAAATCCAACCGGCCAGCCATCATGCCCATTCCATCTGCTACCGGCTTAAAATACGCCCCGGCAATTAATGAGCTGTTGCAGCTTTATCCGGCCTTCGATCACGAATTGGGGTTTGGCGGACTTTCTCCACGGTCGGCCTGCACCATATCGACCAATCCCCAGGCCTTGGCCTGCTCCGGCGACATGAAGTTATCGCGCTCCAGCGCCTTCTCCACTTCCTCGTAGCTGCGTCCGCAATGCTTTGAGTAGAGCCCATGCGTCAGCCGTTTGAGCCGCATGCTTTCCTCGGCATGCAAGACGATATCGGTCACCTTGCCCTGATATCCGCCAGAGGGCTGATGCAACATGATCGACGCGCTGGGCAGACACACCCGATGTCCGGCCTCGCCGGCCATGAGCAGCAATGAGCCTGCCGACATCGCCATGCCCAGGCACAGCGTGCCGACCGGCGCTGCAATGAACTGCATGGTGTCGTAAATGGCCAAAGCCGCCGTGACCACACCGCCGGGTGAGTTGATATAAAGGTTTATCTCCTTTTTCGGATTCTCCGCTTCAAGGAACAGCAACTGCGCGCAGATCAGCGCCGCCATCTGGTCCTCGATCTCGCCATTGACGAAAATGATCCGCTCCCGCAGCAGCCGCGAGTAAATATCGAACGAGCGCTCCCCGCGGCTCGATTGTTCCACCACCATAGGGACGAGTTGGCTCATGTCGCGCATCGGCGATCTCCGTTCAGAAGTTGGGGTATTGCTTGGCTGGCGGCTATGCCGCCATCGCCATCGCCACATTGCTATTGGCGGCTACCGGCACAGCCACCGGCGCATGCGTTAGCCGGAACCAGGTTCCACCATCTGCGGTCGGCGTCAGCTCGAAGGTCACCAGGCTATCTTCGGCGCCAAGGATCGCCCCCTGCCCGCTCTCGCGCCAGCGATAGGTCAGCGACTTGTTCTCCTCGGCGCTGACCATCGCCATGTCCACCTCGGCGGCACCATCGGGCTTCAGCCAGCGCTCCAGATATTCCCGCACAGTCAGCGCGCGCCAGACCTTCTCCGGCGCAGCGTCCAGCGTGCATTCAAATACCAGCGCGTCGGGGGTCGTCATTGGTCCATCTCCTTGAGCAAATCCTTGAGCGCATCGATCCGGGCTGGCCAGAACGCCTCGTACCGCGCCAACCATTGCCGCAATGGGGCCAATCCTTGCGATTCAACCTTGTAGTTGACAAACCTTCCATCACGCCGTTCGCTGATCAGCCCGGCCCCGCGCAGCACTGCCAGGTGCTGGCTCATCGCCGGTTGCGAAATGGCAAAGCCTTCGCGCAGCGCCGTCGCCGTCATTTCGGCGCTCGCCAGCCGCTCCAGCACGGCGCGTCGGGTCGGATCGGCCAGCACCTTGAAAATATCTGTATCGCTCATGAGTAACACATAAGCACAAACTTATGAGTCGTAGCAAGGGCTTTGCAAGCGCAACCCAGCCACCCGCGACGACGCCGTTTCAACCGCCGCCCCGCCGCGCTACACCTTGGCTGACACGACGCTAACGAACCGGAGTTCGCATGACCTATCGCGCAGGACGCAGCTATCTGGCCATCCCCGGTCCATCGCCGGTGCCAGATCGTGTTCTCAACGCGATGCATCGCGCCTCGCCCAATATCTATCAGGGCGAAATCGTCGACCTGACGCGTGGCCTGATCCCCGACCTGCGCCGCGTCGCCATGACCACGCACCACGTTGCCATCTACATCGCCAACGGCCACGGCGCCTGGGAGGCAGCCAACGCCAATATGTTTTCGCGTGGCGACCGGGCGCTGGTCTGTGCCACCGGACGTTTCGGCCACGGCTGGGCGGAAGCGGCGCGCCGCATGGGCATCGATGTCGAACTGATCGACTTCGGCCGCAGCTCACCCGCCGATCCGGCGCGCATTGCAGAAGCGCTGCGTGCCGACACCGGCCATAAAATCCGCGCCGTGCTGGTGACCCATGTGGATACCGCTTCAACCGCCCGCAGCGATCTTGCCGCCATCCGCGCTGCGATCGACGCAGCCAATCACCCGGCGCTGTTCGCCGTGGACGCCATTGCTTCGCTGGGCTGCGATGAACTGCGCATGGATGACTGGGGCATCGATGTGCTGGTGGGCGCCAGCCAGAAGGGCCTGATGTTGCCGCCCGGCCTTGCCTTCGTCTGGGCATCCGACAAGGCACTGGCCGTCTCAAAATCTGCCGATCTCGCCACCCCCTATTGGGACTGGAAGCCACGCTTCAGCGCCGAAGAATTCTACCTGTATTTCGGCGGCACCGCGCCGACGCACCATCTGTATGGCCTGCGCGAATCGCTCACCATGCTGCTGGACGAAGAAGGCCTGCCCAACACCTGGGCCCGCCATGACACGCTGGCCAACACTGTGTGGGCCGCGTTCAACGCCTGGAGCAAGGGCAGCGACATCGCACTGAACATGGCCGATCCGGCAACCCGCGGCCGCTCGGTCACCGCCGCCCGCATTCCCAAAGGCGGCGCCACCGCCTTGCGCACCTGGCTGGAGACCGAGACTGGCGTCACCCTGGGCATTGGCCTCGGCATGGCGCTGTCAAGCGAGCCCGCCTACCACGATTTCCTGCGCGTCGGCCACATGGGCTACGTCAACGCCCATATGACGCTGGGCGTCCTCGCCAGCATGGAGGCCGGCCTGCAGGCACTTGATATCCCGCACGGTTCGGGCGCGTTGGAGGCCGCCGCCGCAGTTGTTGCGGGGAAATAACCCTCAGAAGGAAAACACTTCCCTGCGCAGTTCGTCCCAACTGGCCTTGTCCGAGGCGATCAGCAGTCCGCCATCGGTATGGCTGGGCAGATATGCCGAACCATCCAGCCGCGCCGCATAGCCACCAGCCTCCTGGCTGATCAGCACGCCGCCCAGGTGATCCCAGGGCATCAGCTTGTTATACATCATGAATTGGCTGTGGCCCGAGGCAAAGGTGCGGTACTCGTGACCCGCGCAACGATAGCTGGTCGACACCCGCACCTTGGCGGTATTGGCCAGAATGCGCGCCTTGTCGGCACTCGGAATGAACGCCACCGACGCGTTGCCCACCATCTGTGCCAAAGACAGCGGAGCAGCCGCGTGCAGCCGCACCGCCTCGCCGTTCGGGCGTCGCAGCCAGGCGCCGCCCCCCTTCTCGGCCATCACCCAGTCATCGCCCATTGGATCGTAAATGATCCCGGCAATGGTCTCGCCCTTGCTGACCACCGCAGCCATCACTGCAAACACTGGCAGCCCGGCGGCATAATTGGCGGTGCCGTCGATCGGATCGACCACCACCGCCAGATCAGCACCGGCCAGGGCCGTCAGCAGCGCCGGATCGGCAGCGACCGACTCTTCGCCCACGAACAGCGCCGTCGGCATCAGTTTTTCCACCGCCGCCTTGACGAACCGCTCGGCGGCCTCATCGGCCTCGGTCACCAGATCGATGGCTTCGCTCTTGATCTTGACCATGCCCGCATCCAGCCGCCGGAACCGCGGCAGCACCTCGGCCTTGGCCGCCTCGCGCAAAATGGTCGCCAACTGGGCAATTTCAAAATGCGACATTGTGCGCTCCTAAATGGTTCCGATGATTTCGCGCCGCACCACATCCCAGCTTTCGCGGTCAGGCGCGGAAATAATCCCGCCTGCCGTCTCGCCCGGGCGATATGGGCTGCCGTCAAACTTGGCGGTATGGCCACCCGCCTCCTGATGCACCAATACACCCGCCAGATGATCCCATGGCATCAGATATTGATGACCGGCGAAATGCACCCGCCCCGTCGCCACCATCCAGTATTCGTAAGCTGAACAGCCATACGACATCATCAGCCGCGTCTTGGCCAGATTGGCGCCCACCTGCGTGCGGAGCGGTTCGCGCATATAGGTCGAGGTCATCGCCCCGATCATCTGATCAAGCGACACCGGCGGCGCCACCGCAATCCTGCGGCTTTGGCCATCCAGCCGCCGCATGAACGCCCCGCTACCGCGTTCGGCCACCAGCACATCGCCCTGCAATGGATCGCAGATGATCCCGGCCACCGTCTCGCCCCGGCGCGTCACCGCCAGTAAGGTGCCGAACAGCCCGATGCCGGCCGCAAAATTGAAGGTGCCATCGACAGGATCGATGACGAAGGCCAGTTCAGCCTCGGCCAATCCGGACATGACGCTCTTGTCGGCGGCATAGGCCTCCTCGCCCAGAATCATCGCCGAGGGATAAAGCGCCCGCAGCGCCGCCGTTATGTGCAACTCCGCGCCAATATCGGCCTGCGTCACCAGATCGATGTCAGAAGCCTTCTGCCCGATATCGCTGGCCTCGAGGTTGCGGAACCGTGGCACGATCTCGACGCGCCCGGCTTCACGGACGATTTCGATCAGTCCATCGACATCAATGTTCATCGGGCAGCGCCCAGCGCAGCGAAGTCAAACAGCTTTGGGTCGAGCAGGTGGCTCGGGTTCACATTGCCCAGCGCGCGGATCATCACGTCCTTGCGGCCTGGCATGCGCTTTTCGATGTCGTTGAGCATCGCCTTCATCGCATTGCGCTCCAGCCCGTCCTGCGACCCGCACAGGTCGCACGGAATGATCGGAAACTGCATGGCGTCGGAGAACTTCTGCATGTCGTCCTCGCCGCAATAAATCATCGGTCGCAGCACTTCCACAGTGCCCTCGTCGTTCATCAGCCGCGGCGGCATTGCTGCCAGCTTGCCGCCATGAAACAGGTTCATGAAGAAGGTTTCGAGACTGTCGTCACGATGATGGCCCAGAACCAGCGCCGAACAGCCCTCTTCGCGGGCAATGCGATACAGATTGCCGCGCCGCAGCCGCGAACACAGCGAACAATAGGTCGCACCCGCCGGCAGCTTTTCGGTGACGATGGAATAGGTGTCCCGATATTCGATCCGATGCTCGATGCCCAAACCTGTCAAAAATTCGGGCAGGATATGCTTGGGAAAATTCGGCTGCCCCTGATCGAGATTGCAGGCCAGAAGCTCGACCGGCAGCAGTCCGCGCCATTTCAGGTCGAGCAGGATGGCCAGCATGCCATAGCTGTCCTTGCCGCCCGAAAGCGCCACCAGCCAGCGTTCGCCGGCCCGCGCCATGGCAAACTTTTCGATTGCCTCGCGCGCATTGCGGATCAGCCGCTTGCGCAGCTTGTTGAACTCCACCGAGCGCGGCGCCAGCGCGTAAATCGGGTGCGCGCCCATACTGGTCGCCTCGTCCTCGATCTGCTCGGCCAGCACCAATTCGTTCATTCCGAAACTCTCCGCCCAAGGCTCCGTTGCTGATAACGCCTCAGGCCTTTGAGGGGAAGGAAAACCGGCGATCTTCGTGGATCACCAACATTACCAAGCTTTAATTCGGAATTCTTGCTTAAGTCGTTTTGCGTCAGTTAGATGACACAATCTCCCCGCCCACCAGGAGTCTCCGGTGTTCCGCTCATTCTTCCCCAATCCTAGACTTTTCTTCCTGTCGGCAGCGGCATGGATAGCGCTCACCATGCTCATCTGGTTCACCATCGGCGGCGCCGTCGAGCCCTATCTCAGCCTTGGTGGGTTGCTGGGCGTTCCGGTGACCGAAGCCAATCCGGCGCCGTTCTTCGACACCCACAAGGTCTGGCTCTACCAATATGTGATTGTTGCCGGCTACCTGTTCTGCGTGCCGTGGTTTTTCTGGAACGACAATCGCCGCTGGTACTGGTGGAGTGTTGTCGGCTCGGTCACCATCATCGAGGTGGTCTATTTCAATGTGCAGGTCAGCGCCTGGCTCAACGATTGGTATGGCTCGTTCTACGATCTGATCCAGACCGCGCTTGATCCGGCCAAGAAGGGCACGGTTACCCTCGAAGAATATTTTGGGCAGATCTCGACGGTCGCCCTCGTTTTTGCCGTCAACATCTTCGTGCTTGTCATCAATGCCTTCCTCAATGCGCATTACCTGCTGCGTTGGCGTCGGGCGATGACCTTCTACTACATGGCCAACTGGCCGCAGGTGCGCACCATCGAAGGCGCCGCCCAGCGCGTGCAGGAAGACACCCAGAACTTCTCGTCGATCGTTGAAGGCCTTGGGCTCAACATCATCTCGTCCTTCATGACGCTGATCGTGTTCCTGCCCATCCTGTGGAACCTTTCAACCCACATTATCGACATCCCGATCTTCGGGGCAGTCCAGGGCAGCCTGGTCTGGCTGGCGCTGTTCCAGGCGATCTTTGGCACCGTGCTGTTCGCCACCGTCGGCATACGGCTGCCGGGGCTGAACTTTGCCAATCAGCGGGTCGAAGCTGCATTCCGCAAGGAGCTGGTTTACGGCGAGGATGACGGCAATCGCGCCGAGCCGGTCACTGTACGCGAGCTGTTCAAGAACGTGCAGCGCAACTACTTCCGCATCTATTTCCACTACACCTACTTCAACGTCGCCCGGTACGCGTTCATCAACGCCTCGCAGTTCTTCCCCTATCTGGCGATGGGGCCGAGCATCATCGCTGGCGTTCTGACCTTTGGCTTGTTCCAGCAAATCCTGTCGGCCTTCGGCCAGGTGGCCGATTCATTCAGCTTCCTGATGAATTCGTGGACCACGATCATCAACCTGATCTCGATCTACCAGCGCCTGCGCGGCTTTGAAAAGCAGATCCCGCTGGAGACCAAGATTTTCGCCAACGACTACGACGATCTACGCTACCTCGACTCGCGGGGGGGCATTGCCGATCCACTGCCGCCGGGTGCGGTCGCCTGACAAAGACAGGGCCGCTCTCAGGAGCGGCCCTTTTCTCACCTGCACATCACCCAAAACAAAAGGGCCGCTCCAAGGAGCGGCCCTTTCCAATTCTGCGATCGATCGAATTAACGCGAGTAGAATTCGACGACCAGGTTCGGTTCCATCTGGACCGGATAGGGCACGTCCGACAGCGACGGCTTGCGCACATAGGTCGCGGTCATCTTGTGGTGGTCGGTCTGCACATATTCCGGAACGTCGCGCTCGGCCAGCTGGGTGGCTTCGATCAGCACTGCGAGCTGCTTGGAGCGCTCGCGCACTTCGATCACGTCGCCGATCTGCACCTGGTACGATGGGATATTGACGCGCTTGCCATTGATCAGGATGTGACCATGGGAAACGAACTGACGGGCAGCAAACACGGTTGCCACGAACTTGGCGCGATAAACGATCGCGTCCAGGCGGCTTTCCAGGAGGCCGATCAGGTTTTCGCCGGTGTCGCCCTTGACGCGGGCAGCTTCGGAATACAGACGCTTGAACGCCTTTTCGGTGATCGAGCCGTAATAGCCCTTGAGCTTCTGCTTGGCGCGGAGCTGCAGACCGTAGTCGCTCATTTTGCCCTTGCGGCGCTGACCATGCTGGCCGGGGCCATAGGCACGGGCATTGAGCGGGGACTTCGGACGACCCCAGATATTTTCGCCAAGACGGCGGTCGATCTTATGCTTAACTGAACTGCGCTTCGACATCGCGTATCCTTTCAAGAAACGTCGAAATGGATCGCGCCCTCCTCTGCCATCCGGAGAACCGGATGACCGACAGACCCCAAATATTAAGGAGATCCCGGGTGCGCCTATGGGCTCGAAAGCCTCGGTAGGTGCGCGCGTGATAAAGCGGGGAGCGCCCGAAGTCAAGCGCAGCCGGGCAATTGTCCGGCCCTAGGCCATTTTCTTGTCGAGCGTTTTCTGCTCGCGCAGGCCGGGGAACGCCCGGCTCCAGATCAGGGCAATCGCCATCGACCCGAACCCGCCGATGACCACCGCAGTCACCGGACCGAGCAGGGCCGCAACAGTGCCGGCGCGGAATTCGCCCAACTCGTTCGAGGCCCCGATAAACACCGAATTGACCGCGTTGACGCGCCCGCGCACCTCTTCGGGCGTCCACAGCTGCATGATGGTTTCACGGATGGTGACGCTGATCATGTCGCAGGCCCCGATCAGCGCCAACAGCGGGATCGAAATCCAGATCGTGGTCGAAAACCCGAACAGGGCAGTGAACAGGCCAAACAGGCCAACGAACAGGAATAGCGTCTTGCCGGCATTGTTGCGGATCGGGAAGCGCGTCAGCACCAGCCCCATCACGATGGCGCCAATGCCCGGTGCGGCACGCAGCATGCCCAAAGCCTGCGGCCCGGCATGCAAAATGTCCTTGGCATAGATCGGCAGCAGCGCCACCGCGCCGCCCATCATCACCGCGAACATATCCAGCGAAATTGCGCCGAGCACGATCTTGTTGGAGAAGATGTAGCGAAACCCGGCCAGCATGGTGCCCAGGCTGGTTGCCTGATGCGATTCCCGTCGCGGCGGCTTGGGGATCATCAGCACGGAAACCAGCGCGACCACGATCAAGACAGCGCCGGTGCCAAAAGCCGCGCTCGGCGCAATGCCGTAGAGCAGGCCACCGATAGCCGGCCCGATGATGGAGGCCGATTGCCAGGCCGCCGTATTGACGGTGATGGCGTTGGCCAAGGCTTCGCTGGGCACCAGATTTGGCGCCAGCGACTGTGCCGCCGGGTTCCAGAAGGCGCGCGCGGTGCCCAAGGTCACGAGGATGACGAAAATCGGCCAGACTTCGTGGGCCTTGGCGCCGACAAACGCCAGAAAGCCCAGCGCGCACAGCAGTTCCACCCCAAGGCAGATCGCCATGATGCGGCGGCGGTTGAACCGGTCGGAGGCCAGCCCCGTCACCAGGATCAGCAGCAGCGCCGGCAGGAACAGCGACAAACCGACGAGCCCGAGCAGGAAGGCGCTGCCGGTGACATCGTAAATCTGCCAGGCGATCGACACCGACATGATCTGGACAGCAAAACTCACCAGCAACGTCGTCAACCAGAAAAACCGGAAACCGGTATAGCTGAGCGCTTGCGTGGAGGGGGTGGCTGCTGCGGAGGGCTGGGTCATGGTGCCGCATCCATGCCATCAAGCTGCCGCCTGGTCAAAGCCGAAACCGTCCGTTCCGCCTATTTTTTGTGCGTGATTGCGAACGCGCCGACCTATTCCTGCGGCTTTTGCCGCTGCGGATTGGGCCGCTCATGCTTGCGATCAAGCGACGACAGCACCCCCCGCAAGGTCCGGATTTCCTGGCTGGAAAAATTTCCACGCGTCAGCATGGTGCGCAGATTGTTGATCACCGTTGGCCGCTTGTCCGGCGCGGTGAAGAAGCCGGACTGATCCAGCAGGCCTTCCAGATGCCCGAACAAGCCCACCAGTTCCTCGCGCGGCGCGGCATCCGCCAGCACATCGCCAAATGGCAGCGCCGTCCCCAGATCGCTCTGTCGGCGCCATTCATAGGCCAGGATCAACACCGCCTGCGCGATGTTCAAGGAAGCAAACGCCGCTTCCACGGGCAGCGTCACAATGGCGTCGGCCAGCGCCACCTCCTCGTTCAGCAAGCCCCAGCGTTCGCGACCGAACAGCAGGCCAGCCCCGCCACCGCCAGCAATATGGCCCACCAGGTTGCCGCCTGCCTCTTCGGGCCCAAATACCGGCTTTTGCAGGTCGCGTGGCCGCGCCGTGGTGGCATACACCATCGACAGATCGGCAATCGCCGCCTCGACGGTTTCAAACACCCGCACCCGCTGGATTACATGGTCGGCGCGCGACGCCGCATTGGTCGCCCGCTCGTTTGGCCAGCCATCGCGCGGACGCACCAGGCGCAAATCCCACAGCCCGAAATTGGCCATGGCCCGCGCTGCGGTGCCAATATTCTCGCCCAATTGCGGTTCGCACAAGATCACCGCTGGCGTCGGCCGCAAGACAATGTCGATGGAGGAGTCGGTGCCGGCCATGTGCTGAGTTCCCGTCAAGAGCCCGGGACATAACCCAACACAGGCGCATCACGCAAATAGCGGCTGCTAGGCCACCCGGTTCTGCCGCGGAATTTGATGCACCTTGCTCGACGGCCGCCATTCGCGATCGAGAATGGCAAAGTGCAATTCCTCGTCCCACTCGCCCTGGAACAGCGCGTGTTCGCGATAGTGTGCTTCGAGCCGCATGCCCATCTTTTCAAACAGCTTGGCCGAATGATGATTGCGCCCGTCGCAGCGCGCAAACACCCGATGAATATGGAAATGGTCGAAGGCGATATCGAGCACTGATGTGATCGCCTGGGTGGCAAGGCCCTGCCCCACATAACGCGGATGCAGGATGAAGGTCAGTTCGCCCTGCCCGGCCGTCGCATCCGACCAGCGCAGCGACACGTGCCCGATCACCGCCTCTTCGCCAGCCTTGACGATTGCCAGCGTGAAGATATCACCCGGCCGCTGCAGATTGACCTGCTCGCACATTGCCGCCACCGCCGCAGCCACGTCGCGCTTGTTGCGCATGACGCCATCAACATAACGCTGCGCATCTGCGAGGCAGATATAGCTGGCGACGGCTTCGGCGTCAGAGCGCTTGAATGGCCGCAGCGTCAGCAGATCGGTGTTGATCGGTAATTTCAACGACGTCATGGAAAGCTCCCTTCGCTCCGGCCCTGGGGCAGAAACGCGAAGGATTCAGGGAGGTTCCGCCGGTGTAGCTGGAATATCTTACCCACTGCGAAGGAAGGAATTCTATGCGGCTCCAGCGCTCTGCCGCTTGCGCCATTCCTGCCATAAAATGGCATAGATGAACTCTTCGTCCCACGAGCCTTTGACCAGGGCGTGTTCGCGGAAATGCGCTTCCCGCCGCATGCCAAGCCGCTCCATCAGCCGCCACGACCGCTCATTGCCTGTATCGCACCGCGCCATCACCCGATGAATATCGCCCGGCCCAAAGGCCAAAGCGAACAGCGCCTCCGACGCTTCGGTGGCATAACCCTTGCCCTGATATGTGGGGTGAAAAATCCAGCCGATTTCGGCCTGCCGATTGTCGGCGCTGCGCCAGATCAGCGACATCTCGCCGATAATCTGGCCGGTCTCCAGCAGTTCAACCGCGACAATGATCTTGTCGCCTTCGCTCTCGAAGGCGACCTGCCCGATCCGCTGCTGCACCGCCAGGGCACATTCGTCCCGGCTCAGGGCCACATCGAACAAAAACTGCGCCACATCCTCGCGCCGCCGATAGTCGAACACCGCATCGATATCGCCCCGCGTAAACGGGCGAAGCCGCAAGCGCGCTGTCTGCAGCGGAAAATCGGGATAAAGCGCCATAAACCCTCACCTCGGCGCACTTTGCCCACGCAGCGATCAAATGCAAGGCCCCGCTTGCCAGCCTGCGCCGCGCCATGCGAGTCTTGCGCCATGGAACGCCAACCCCGCCCCATGCTGGACCTGACGGCAGGCTGCGCCTGTGGCGCCGTCACGGTCACCCTCAAGGGCCAAGTCCAATCCATGCTGTTGTGCTCCTGCCGCGATTGCCAGCGTGCAACCGGCACCGGACATTCCAGCGTGGCGATGTTTAAGGCGGCCGATGTAAGCATCTCTGGCCCAGCCAAAAGCTATGCGCGAACAGCCGATTCCGGCGCAATCTTCACGCGCCACTTCTGCCCGCAGTGTGGTACTCCGCTTTACGGCAGTTCCAGTCGAGCACCCGATAGGCTGCTCGTTCCAGCTGGCCTGTTCGGCGACGCGGCAGACTGGTTCGCGCCCAATCAGCTGATTTTCGCCCGCAGCCATCACGGCTGGGATGTTATCGATCCCGACCTGCCCCAACATGAGCGCTATCGCGACAGCACGAGCCCCTGACCATGTCCGACCAATTGATTGAACTGTCCAACCGTATCCGTGACCTGCTCGATGGCGATCCACGCATCACCGAGAAGAAAATGTTCGGCGGGCTGAGTTTCCTGCTCAATGGCCACCTGTTCATCTCGGCCAAAAAAGACGGTCGCGCCATGATCGCCGTCGGCAAGGACAATTATGAGGCGGCCCTTGAACGCCCCGGCGCCCGCCCGATGACCCACGGCAAGGGGGCCATGACCGGCTTCATCTGGCTTGATGCTGATGAAGCCGAGTCAAAAGACACGCTGCGCGAGTGGATCGTGCTGGCCGAGCACCATGTGAAGACGCTCAAACCCAAGACCAAATAGCGCCTACTTGGCTTCGTATTTGGAAAACACCAAAGCCGCATTCACGCCGCCAAAGCCGAACGCATTGGCCAGCACGTGCTTGAGCGCCTTGGCCTTGGCGACGTTGGGGACCAGATCGAACTTGTCGGCCGCTTCGTCGGGCTGATCCAGGTTCAACGTCGCCGGCACCATGCCGTGACGGATCGCCTCGATCGACACGATCGCCGCCAGCGCCCCGGCCGCGCCGAGCAGATGGCCCGTTGCCGATTTCAACGCCGTCACCGCCAGATCCTTGCCGCGCCCGGCAAAAATCGCCGACAGGCCAGCGATTTCGGCGGCATCGCCAATTTCGGTCGAGGTGCTGTGCGCGCTGACATAGTCGATATCCGCCGCCGTCAGCTGCGCCATCTTCAGCGCATTGTTCATCGCAATCTGCGCCCCGGCGCCATCTGGCGAACCCGAGGTCAGGTGATAGGCATCGGCGGAAGTGCCATAGCCTGCCAGAATCGCCAGTGGCGTCGCGCCACGTGCCTTGGCATGGCTGAGCTTTTCGATCACCAGCACCGCCGCGCCTTCCGACAAAACAAAGCCGTCGCGCCCGGCATCGAACGGCCGCGAGGCCTTGGACGGCGCATCATTATGCGCCGTCGACAGCGCCCGCGCCGCGCCGAAACCGCCCAGCGAGATCGGATCGACCGAACCTTCAGCCCCACCAACAATGGCCACCTCGGCCTCGCCGGTCATGATCAGGCGCATGCCATCACCGATTGCCTGCGCCGAAGCCGCACACGCGGTCACCGGCGTGCCGATCGGACCCTTGAAGCCGTAGCGGATCGAAATCCAGCCGGCGGCCAGATTGGCGAGGAACGATGGCACAGTGAATGGCGATAACCGCCGCGGGCCTTTCTCGGCCACCGTCAGCGCGGCCTTGGCCATCACCGGCGAACCACCAACGCCCGAGGCGATCACCGTCGCCGTGGAAATTTGCTCGTCCAGCGTCTTCGGTTCCCAACCGGACTGCGCAATCGCCTCGGCAGCCGCGACCAGACCGTACTGGATGAACAGGTCCATCTTCTTGACGTCCTTGGCATCAATCGCCACCAGCGGATCAAAGCCTTCCGGATCGGTTTCCTTGCTCGGCACCAGACCGGCGATGGTCGCGGTAAAGCCGGTCGTGTCGAACCGGTCATTGTGAACAATGCCGCTCTTGCCCGCCATCAGCCGCGTCCAGTTGGTCTGCACACCAACGCCCAGCGGCGAGACGACGCCCATACCGGTCACCACGATCGGATCAGCGCTATCGGGAATGAGCATTCAATTCTCCTGTGTATCTACACGGTTGCGGGCGTTGATCGCCCATTTCAGTCAATTTCAAAGGCTCGCCAGCAGCCGCAGCGTGCTGACGGTTTCGTCCATCGAATGCGGCGCCAGCGCATCGCGCAGCTCCGCCTGCGCCTTGCGCCATTCCGGCACCAGCGACGCCGCCAGCACCCGCCCCGCCTCGGTCAGCGCGCAGACCCGGCCATTTCCTTTGGCCGCGTCATGCCGCTCTACCAGTTGCTTGCGCGCCAGCACATCCAGATTACGCGACAGCGTCGAGCGCTCCATCGCAATCGACTGTGCCAAATCCGTGACCGATCGATCCGGACTGGAGGCAATGGAATTCAAAATCGTAAACTGCGCCGCCGTAATCCCGAATGGCCGCAGCCGCCGGTCATAGCGCCGCGTGATCGCGCGGGCCGCCATGCGGGTGTTGAGCACCAGACACTGATCGAATTCCCTGTCCATGCGCCATCATGTAGGCGTGTAGATACACGCAGTCAAGAATGGGCGTTATCGCCGTTCCGGGCATGCCCCCTTGCCCAGCCAGCCTTTGCGCTTTGCCCGGCGAATGCTATATGGGCCAAGACAGTGGCTGCGGCCAAACCACAGATTTCAGGGAGCTTTTGTATGTCCAAGATTAAAGTCGCCAACCCGGTCGTCGACCTCGACGGCGATGAGATGACCCGCATCATCTGGCAGGCGATCAAGGACAAGCTGATCCATCCCTATCTCGATCTGCCGATTGAATATTATGACCTCAGCGTCGAAAATCGCGACGCCACCAATGATCAGGTGACCATCGATTCTGCCCACGCCATCCAGAAATACGGCGTCGGCATCAAGTGCGCCACCATCACCCCCGATGAGCAGCGCGTCGAGGAATTCAAGCTCAAGAAGATGTGGAAGTCGCCCAACGGCACCATCCGCAACATCCTGGGCGGCGTGATCTTCCGCGAACCCATCATCTGCAAGAATGTGCCGCGCCTGGTGCCCGGCTGGACCCAGCCGATCATCGTCGGCCGCCATGCTTTTGGCGACCAGTATCGCGCCACCGATTTCCGCTTCCCCGGCAAGGGCACGCTGACCATCAAGTTCACCGGCGAAGACGGCAAGGTCATCGAGCACGAAGTCTACCAGGCGCCAGGCGCCGGCGTGGCCATGGCCATGTACAACCTCGACGATTCGATCCGCGACTTCGCCTATTCGTCGCTGAACTACGCCTATGATCGCGGCGTGCCCTGCTACCTCTCCACCAAGAACACCATCCTCAAGGCCTATGACGGGCGCTTCAAGGATATCTTCCAGGACATCTACGACCGCGAATTCAAGGAAAAGTACGAAGCCAAGAAGATCTGGTACGAGCACCGCCTGATCGACGACATGGTCGCTTCGGCCCTCAAGTGGTCCGGCGGCTATGTCTGGGCCTGCAAGAACTATGACGGCGACGTGCAGTCCGACATCGTAGCGCAGGGTTTTGGCTCGCTCGGCCTGATGACTTCGGTTCTGGCGACCCCCGATGGCAAGATCGTCGAAGCCGAAGCCGCCCATGGCACGGTGACCCGTCACTACCGCCAGCATCAGCAGGGCAAGGAAACCTCGACCAATTCCACCGCCTCGATCTTTGCCTGGACCCGTGGCCTCGCCCATCGCGCCAAGCTCGACGGCAACGACGCCCTCAAGAATTTCGCCCTGACCCTCGAAAAGGTGACCGTCGACACCATCGAAGAAGGCAAGATGACCAAGGACCTGTCCCTGCTCGTCGGCCCGGATCAGCCATGGCTCTCCACCATCGGGTTCCTCGATGCCATCGACCAGAACCTGCAGAAGGCCATGGCGTAAGCCAGACCCAAGCATTTTCGAAGAGGCCGGATCATTGATCCGGCCTTTATTGCCCCTGCGCCGCCCAGCATGTGCCGAAAGCCGGCACCCCCGGAAGCGCAGGGCGACGAAGACCAGTTAAATACGAAGGCCGTCGAGCATTGCAGCGAGCGACTCTTCGACATTTTCCCGCCACTCGCCCGGCGCATCGACCTGCCCGAGCAGCATGGCGGCTTCGGTCAACGCCCCCAGCAGCAGGTGCGCAAGTGGTTTGACTGGCCGACGCTTGATCGACCCACTGTCCATCGCCGCCTCAAGCGCGCCCTGCAGCAGGCCCAAACCGTATTTCGCGTCCATCTCCCGCCAACGCAGCCACCCCAGCGCCGCCGGCCCGTCGACGAATAAAATTATGCGCATTTCGGGTCGCTCACTGAGATCAAGAAACACCTGCATCCCGCGGTGCAGCGCTTTCCAGGGGTCTTGAACGGTGCGCGTCGCTTGCGCGATCGCAAGATGCATTTCCTGCATCAACGCCTCGACCACCGCAGCAAACAGTTCAAGTTTGCCGTGGTAGTGATGGTACAGCGCACCACGCGTCAACTTGGCCGCCCTGGCCAGATCTTCCGTGCTGACCTCGGCAAACCCCCTGAAAAATTCCCTGCGCGCGACGTTTACCAACGTTGCCCGGGTCGCTTCGCTGTGCTCGGCATTGCTCATTGACATTACATACACACCGTTTGTAAGTTGCATACAGACAGACTGTATGTATCAACAGGTGGGCGGGATACACATGGAGAAACTGTATTTTTTTTCGGCATTGGGGTCGATGACGATAACAGCGGCCTTGCTGTGGCGTTGGTTTATCTCGCCTTGGGCGCGGTCGCTCCAGCCCGTTGCCGGCTTGCAAGTGCTGTTGGTGGTGCACTGTTTTAGATTTATCAGCCCCATTTCCCTGATGCCGGGCGTCACCATGCCCGGCCTTTCGACCGAGTTCACCTACCCGCAAGTCCTGGGTGACATGGCCACCACAGCCTTCGCCTTGGTGGCAATTGCGGCACTAAGACAGCGTGCACGTTGGGCGATCGGATGGGTATGGTTCACCAACTGTTTTGGCCTGCTGGATTTGGCTGTCGTCACCGTGCAGGGGTTGCGGTTTCAGTTTGCCGAGCATGTCGGGGCGATGTTTTACGTCATCGCTTGGTTCGTGCCATGGCTGATGGTCTCGCATCTGCTCCTGTTCAAGGCGCTGCGCGAGCGCTCTTGAGGGAGATTCACCGGCGCAAATATCAAGGCTGGGTCCATCCCACCCAGTCTTTTGCACTTGCATTTGCCCGTCAGCCAGACCCACACTATAACCAAGGCGGAGGCAAGAAGATGACCCAAGGGAGCGGCACGAAAGACGATCCCTGGCAGCTCAAGACGCCGCCCAATACCTCCGACATCCTGATGTATCGCGACGAAACCGCCAGCCCACCAGCGCTGGTCTGCTTCGCCAGCGGCACCGAATTACGCTACCAGCTTCGCTGCATTGAGGATGCCGTCGCCATGCTCAAGGCCCATGGCGACTGGATGGAACTCGGCAATGCCGACGAACAAAAGCCCGCCAAGGAAGGCACGCTGGAAGCCTGGGCCCGTTCCCCCGACAACCCCGTCGGCGGCTTTTACGGCATCAAGAAAGGCCTGCGCGGCCGCTTCGGCAACTACGTCTCGCCAGTGCTCGAAGTGCTGGGCCTCGCCGAATTGGAGCATGGCCCCCGCAACAATCGCATCCGCGCCAGGTAGCGCTTTTTCGTCCTGCCTCTTTGTTTTCATGTCGGCCATCATATATTCTCCATCCAAGGAGACCATCATGGCCAAGGCAAGCAGGCAGCAGGCAAGCGAACATCATCAGGGCATTCTGGACGCGGCGTCGCATCTGTTTCGCAAGCAGGGTGTCGCGGCCACCAGCGTGCCCGAAATCATGCGGGCCGCCGGGCTGACCCATGGCGGCTTCTACGGCCATTTCGCCTCCAAGGAAGCCTTGGCCGCCCAGGCAACCGCCCACGCCTTCGACTGGCTCGATGACCTGTTCACCACCATCACCACGCGCAGTGCGGGCAACAACGCCGCCGCGCGCCGCGACCTGCTGCAGACCTATCTCTCCGCAACCCACCGTGACGATCCCGCCAATGGCTGCGTCGTCGCCGCGCTGGCCAATGATATCGGCCGCAACCCTGCCGATACCGGCACGGCCAATGCCTTTGTTAAGGGGCTCGAGGCAGCAATCGCGCGCATGGCCGGCGACACTGGCATCAGCACCGACCGGGCCGGTGCGCTGGTGGATTATGCCACCGTTGTCGGCGCCATCACCCTCGCCCGCGCCACCGCAGGGACGCCGCTGTCCGAAGAAATCCTCAGCACCGTCAAGACCGCCCTGCTCACCAAGGCCTAGGCGCAAAATTCTTTTCGTGACCTCTCTTGCATATTTATATGATGACCATAATTTAAGTGACACCACGCTGGGTGGTGCAAGATTTTGGAATGTTGAAATGACCGAAGCACATAATGGCAAGACCGCGCTGATCACCGGCGCATCCGAAGGCATCGGCGCCGTCTATGCCGACCGGCTGGCCACGCGCGGCTACAATCTGGTGCTGGTGGCCCGCAGCATCGACAAGCTCGAAGCGCTCGCCACGACCTTGCGCCAACAAACCGGCCGCAGCATCGAAATTCTTCCTGCCGATCTTGCCAACCGCGACGATCTGCAGCGCGTCGAGGCTCGCCTTGCCGCCACTCCGGCGGTGGATTTGCTGGTCAACAATGCCGGCATCAACAAGGGCGGCTCGTTCGCCGAGCTCAGTTCGGCCTCGGTCAGTGCCGTGGTCGATCTCAACGTCACCGCCGTCGCTCGCCTTGCCTGGGCTGCGTCTGGCCCGATGGTCGCCCGCGGCAGCGGCACCATCATCAACATCGCATCGGTGATGGCATTGATGCATATGCCCACCTCGGCGCTCTACAGCGCCACCAAGGCATTCGTGCTGACGCTGACGCAGGCGCTGGATGTTGATCTGGCCGGCAAAGGCGTCCATCTGCAGGCC
Organism: Devosia sp.; assembly: GCF_039927955.1. GTDB lineage: Bacteria > Pseudomonadota > Alphaproteobacteria > Rhizobiales > Devosiaceae > Devosia. Next base: position 108,762 of record NZ_JBDSUA010000005.1, read on the forward strand.
GTTCTGCCCGGCGCCACCCGCACGGCCATCTGGGCCAAGTCCGGCACGCCGGTGGAATACCTGCCCCAGGAAATCGTCATGGAAACCGAAGCCATGGTCGATGCCTCCCTCGCTGGTCTGGATCAGGGCGAGCTGGTCACCATCCCCGCCCTGCCCGAACGCGCCCATTGGGATCAGTTCGAGGCCGCGCGCCATCAGCTGGCGCCCAATCTCTCCCGCGCCCAGCCGGCCGGGCGCTATCTCTAGCGTGCTGCACGCGCCAAAATCACCACGGCGCCCTGCGGGGCGCCGTTTTCGTTTCGTGAAAATGCCATATCCGTGCTATAGACTTTGCTTGTCGGCACACCGTTCCTGCCCGGCGCTTCACCCATTTTGAAGTCTTGCCCCGCCCTTACAGGCGTCGACGCAGTGTCATATCTTTCATGAAGGACGCACCCATGCGTTACAAATCCCTTGGAGGGACGGGCTTGCTCGTCTCTGAAATTTGCCTTGGCACCATGACATTCGGTGGCGCCGGTTTCTGGACCGCCATCGGCCAACTCGATCAGGGCACCGCCGACTCCATCGTCGCCCGCGCCCTCGATGCTGGCGTCAATTTCATTGATACCGCAGACGTTTACTCCGAAGGCCTCTCCGAAGAGATCACCGGCCGCGCCATGGTCAACTCCGGCCGCAAGCGCACCGACATCGTGCTGGCCACCAAATGCACCGGCGGCACCGGCAAGGGCGTCAACGATCGCGGCTCGTCGCGCGGCCACATCATGGATGCGGTCAAGGCGAGCCTCAAACGCCTCAACACCGACTACATCGACCTCTACCAGATCCATTCGCAGGACGAATTGACCCCGGTCGAGGAAACCGTCCGCGCGCTCGAAGACCTGGTCCAGCAGGGCCACGTTCGCTATGTCGGCGTCTCCAACTGGGCCGCCTGGCGCATCATGAAGGCGCTTGGCATTGCCGACAAGCATGGCTGGGCGCGCTTTTCCACCATGCAGTCCTACTACACCATTGCCGGGCGTGATCTGGAACGCGAACTGATGCACGTCCTGACCGAAGAAAAGCTCGGCCTGATGGTGTGGAGCCCGCTCGCCGGTGGTCTGCTCAGCGGCAAGTACAACCGCGACGGCAGCGGCCCCGAAGGCTCCCGCCGCGTCAATTTTGATTTCCCGCCCGTCAACAAGGACCGCGCCTTTGATGCGGTCGATGTGATGCGCGAAATCGGCGACAGCATGGGCGTTTCGGTTGCCCGTATCGCGCTGGCCTGGTTGCTGCACCAGAAGCATGTGATGTCGGTGATCATTGGCGCCAAGTCGGTCGAACAACTCGACGACAACCTCGCCGCGGTTGACATCGTCCTCTCGCCCGAACAGTTGGAAAAGCTCGACAAGGTCAGCGCCCTGCCGCCTGAATATCCCGGCTGGATGATCGAGCGCCAGAATGCCACGAGCCCCAAGCTCAAGGCCTGATCGATACCGGCGGCGCCAAAAGCGCCGCCGTTTTGCTTTAGCGCCCGAACCGAAAATTAGCGGTTCGCCGCTACCATTCGCCCCAACCAACCTGCCGGGCGGATGATGAACCAGCACCTGATCGATCCATCGCTGCACACCGCCAACCCGGTCAATCCACCCCTGCGGCTGGACGAACTCACCGCCGCGCGCGGCTTTGCCGCCTGCTTCGTCGTGCTCTACCATGTCGATGCCTATGCGCAGGGCTTTCTCAGCCGCTGGTTCCCGCCGCTGCATTATGGGCCGCTGGCCGTGGACTTCTTCTTCGTGCTCTCGGGCTTCGTGCTCACCCACGTCTATCGCGACGCCTGGCGCAATGGCAGCTATCGCCATGCCAGTTTCATGCTCAAGCGTTTCGCCCGCGTCTGGCCGCTCCATATCGCCACCCTGCTCGGCGTCGCCGCGCTGATCCTGGTCGGCACCCGCCTCGGCCTGGTGCCCGATTGGCAACCGAGCGTGACGTCGTTCCTGCTCAACGTCACCATGCTGCACGCTACCGGCCTCGCCTCCGAGCTTGCGTGGAACCAACCCTCGTGGTCGATCAGCGCCGAGTGGTGCGCTTATCTGGCGTTTCCGCTGTTCCTGCTGGCGGTCGATCGCCTGCCCAGTCTGCTCGCCCGGCTCATTGCCGCGGCGCTGCTCTTCGTCATCTGTGCGCTGGTCGCGAGCCAGGTTCTGCACGAAGACCTGATGGAAATGACCATCCATATCGGCGTTCTGCGCATCATTCCCTCATTCTTTGCCGGGGTCGTGCTGCGCTACTGGCTGGATCAAACCAGCACGCCTGATGCCCGCGACACCGGCTTGTTGTCGATGCTGCTGCTGGCGACGCTCGCCGCAGCGCTCAATGCCGCCTGGCTTGGTGCGGCCAATGCAGTGTTCTGGCCGATCATCATCGTCACCATCCTGCTGCTGGCCCATCGCGGAAAATCCGCCAAAGCCGGGCTGATGCGCGCCAAACCCCTGCTCTGGCTCGGCGATATTTCCTATGCGCTGTATCTAGTCCACGCCCCCGTCCTGATGCTGGCTTTCGGCGTCGGCGGCAAGCTGCTGCATCTCACCACGCCGGCCGCCCTCGCTATGCTCGGCCTGATAGCCTTTGCGGTGGCCATCGCCATCGCCCATCTGGCGCATGTGCTGATCGAGCGCCCCGCCCAGCGCCTGATCGTTGGCTTGGCCAAACCCAAACAGCAGACCGCTGCGGCCTGAAACAAAAAGGGCGCCACCCTGCGGCAGCGCCCCACATTTGTTGGCCGATCAGCCTACTTCAGCGTGATCTCGGTGCGCTCGCCGGCCGGAACGGTCAGCGGCGTTTCCTTGTCCAGGCTCTTGATCACATAGTCGCCGGCCTTCAGCGTGGTCTCGAAGGCAGGGCCATAACCGTAGTCGAACGACTCGCGGTTGCCCTTGATGTCCTTCTTGGCGCCAAGAACTTCGATGTAATCATCGCCTGGCGTCGTAAAGGCCACCACGCCAGCATCCAGCACCAGCGTCACATCGGTGCGTTCGCCGGTCTTGATCGAGAACGGCACTTCGCCCTTGGTTCCGTCGAGGGTGTAGTCGACCACATAGTCACCCTGCGGCAGATCAAAGGTCTGGTTGCCGCCATAGCCGTTGGTCACCGATTTGCGGCTGCCGTCCAGCGCCTTCTTGGCCTCGAACACTTCGAGGAAGATGTCGTCATCGACCGCCTGGCCCTCAACATATTCCGACTGGAAGCTGCCAATGCCCGAGCCGACGATGACGTCCTTGTCGATCGTGTCGCCTGCCGTGGCCGTGAACGTCTCACTCACTTTGGCGGCGCCGATAGAGACGTTGAGCGTCACCTCGCCAGCGGGCACCACGGTGGTGATCTCGCCGTAGAACGTCGTCTCGTCATTGGGCCAAGCGATGGTAACCGTTGCGTCCTTGTCCACATCGGCCCCCTCGCTGGGGCGCGGATGCACCTTCAGGATGGCGCCATTGATGACAAAATGCGGCTTGGAAACCTTGCCGGCCTTGATCGTCACCGGCATGGTGGCCTTGGCCGAACCCTCGCCCGCCGAGATCAGGTACTCGCCTGGATCGAGGTTGACCTTATAGGTCGAGCCATAGCTGGTGGTGACGTATTCGCCTTGGGTGCCATCAGCCTTGGCCTTGTAGATTTCCCAGACCAGATCGACCTTGTCGTCGACGATATCTGGGCCACCTTCAGACAGGGTTGCCGTGGGGATCAGGTTGAACTCGTCCTCTACCGGTGCTGGCTTGGGCTCTGGTGCCGGCGCAGGCTTCGCCGTCTCAGCCACAGTCTGCGCCAGTGCCTTGACCAGCGAATCTCCGTCCTGCGCCGAGAAATACTGGCCGCCGGTATTGTCGGCGAGGCAGGCAACCTGCTTTCCCTCTTCTTCCGTCAGACCAAATCCGACCACGTCGACGGTAAAATCAACGCCCTGGCTCTCCAGATCGTTGCCCAGGGCGCATGGATCGACATTGCAGGTTTCCAGCCCGTCGGTGATCAGGATCACCGTGGCCTTCTCCTCAGTGAACTTCAAATCGTCAGCAGCCATCCGCACGGCGGCGGACAGCGGCGTCTTGCCCTTGGGCGTGATGCCGTCGGCCGCCTTCAGAATGGCTGCCGCAGTGCCGGCAGCCGGCTCCACCATCATTTCGATGTCGTCGCAATTGCCCTTCTCGCGATGGCCATAGGCCATGAAGCCGAGTTCCAGATCGTCCGGCACACCTTTGAGCACGGTGGCCAGGGTCTCGCGCGCAATGGTGATGCGCGCCTTGCCATCCACCTGCGCCCACATCGATCCCGACGCGTCCAGGATGATGATCGCCTTTTCGGCTGCAATTACGGGCATCGCCATGGCCACTGCCGCGACGCCGCCTAAGATCAGATTTCGTATAAGTCCCATCGATATGCCCTCCAAAATCCGCAGGTCTTTTAAAGACTGCATCACGGCGCGCCAGTCACATCACGTTTCGGCTGAAGCCAGGATGAATGCAATGTTCACCCAGTAACTTACATTGCATTGATACGACGTCTGCAAGACCCCACTTGCGCCATTCATTGCAGATCACATCCACCGGCAATTCCGCTTCTGCGGGCAAACGGACATCGACGCACCACGCGGTTGGCGCTATGCTGCTAATATTATTGCCTGAGTCCCCCACCCCTATATTTCTGGATAGTCAGATGCCGATCGGCGTCATTTTTGCGTTGGGCGCCTATGCCGTGTTTTGCGTCGGCGACGCCCTGATCAAGGCCATTGGGCCAAGCGTTTCCGTCTTCGAAATGGCCTTCTTCACCACCATCTTTTCCATGGCGCCGGCCGTGCTGTCCAATCGCGGTGAGCAGTGGCGCTTCATGTTCCGCATGCGCCATCCCTGGCTGCTGCAGCTCCGCTGCCTGTGCGCCATCGGCAGCACGGCCTGCGTCATGTACGCCTTCACCCATATTCCGCTGACTGAAGTTTATGCCATTGCCTTTGCCGCACCGATCCTGACCACCATTTTATCGGTGTTCTTCCTGCGCGAACACATGACCCCGCTGCGCTGGCTGATGCTCGCAGTCGGCTTTGCCGGGGTCCTGCTGGTGATCCGGCCCGGCTTCCGCGCGCTCGAACTCGGGCACGTCATGATGATGGGCGCGGCGGTTTCCAGCGCCCTGGCGGCGATTATCCTGCGCCATATCGCTCCGGTCGAACAGCGCATCAGCATTATCGGCATGTCGGCGATCTATTCGCTGCTATTCAACGGCGCGCTGATGCTGCCCGATTTCACCATGCCCACAGCCCATCAGATGCTGATGTTCCTGCTGGTCGGGGCCACCGGCGGCACTGGCCAGGTGCTGATCATCGCCGCCACCCGTGTCACCCCGGCCAGCGTTGTCGCTCCGCTGCAATATAGCCAGCTGATCTGGGCCATCCTGTTCGGCGCCATGTTTTACCACGAGTTCCCCGACCAGATCGCCGTGGTCGGCCTGCTCATCGTCGTCGTTGCCGGCATGACCAACGTCATCAACGAAGAAACTCGCACCCGCTGGAAAGCCAGGGTATTTTCCTACCGGTTGGGCCAGTAGTTTTAGGCATAGTGTTGCCGACTGGTCATCGACATTCGCCCCGATGTCCGCAAGCTGGCCTGAAGACAAAAGGTCCGCATATGCCAGATCGCGAAACCAAGCTTAAAGCCGGCAAGTTTCCCGTCGATGTGCCTTTGGTACGGCAGCTTGTGGCTGAGCAGTTTCCGCAATGGGCGGGCCTGCTCGTTCGTCCCGTCGCCCAGGATGGCTGGGACAATTGGACCTTCCATCTGGGCGACCACATGAAGGTGCGGTTACCGTCCGCCGAGTGGTACAACGAGCAGACTGCCAAGGAAGCTCACTGGCTCCCGCTTCTGGCGCCACAGCTGCCAATCCCGGTCCCCGTCCCGTTGGCCACCGGCAAGCCGACGGCGGACTTCCCCTGGCCGTGGTCGGTCTATCGTTGGATCGATGGCGAACCCGTTAGCCGCAGCATCGACAAGCTGGCTTTGGCTGGCGATGTCGCCGGGTTCCTTGGCGCGTTGCAGCTGATCGACGCGACCGATGGCCCGCCGGCCGGCGAACACAATTTCTTACGCGGCGGCCACCCGGTCGACGCCTACGGTGCCGAGGCGCGGCGCTACATCGACACATTGGGTGATCGCATCGATGTGGAGGGCGCCTATGCCGTGCTCGAGAACGCAGCACAATCGAGACAACCAAACCCGGTCTGGGTGCATGGCGATATCGCCGTAGGCAATTTGCTCACCAGCGATGGCCGTCTCTCGGCAGTCATCGACTTCGGTGGCGCCGCGGTGGGCGATCCTTCCTGCGATCTGGTGCTGGCTTGGGTGTTTCTTGAGGGTCAAAGCCGTGCGCTGTTCCGTACGGCCGTGCCGGTGGACGAGCCGACATGGGCGCGCGCTGGGGCGTGGGCCTTGTGGAAGGCGGCTTTTCAGCTCGCCAACGACCAGGTCGTTCATCCCGACGAAAACCCGCCGCTCGATGTCATCGCCGCAGTGATCGCAGACCACCGCAGCCGCACCTGATCCAGGCTAAATTGGCCCGCCTCAAGGGCGACGGGCCAAACCGGTCAGCCGGAAAGCTAGAGCAGCGCTCGAATGGCAGCCAGTGCCTCAACCGACTTCGTCCCATCCGGCCCACCGGCCTGAGCCATATCCGGCCGGCCGCCGCCGCCCTGCCCGCCCAGTGCCGCCGAACCGGCCTTCACCAGATCCACGGCCGAAATCCTGCCCACCAGATCGGCAGTGACGCCAACAGCCAGCCCGGCCTTGCCATCTTCGGAAATGCCGATGATCGCCACCACGCCGGAGCCGATCTGGCTCTTGGTCTGGTCAACCAGACCGCGCAGATCCTTGGGCTGCAAACCATCGATCGACCGGCCCACAAAGGTCACGCCGTTGATCGTTTCGGCTTCGCTGGCCGCCTGCCCGCCAGACCCGCCGCCCATCGCCAGCTTCTGCTTGGCATCGCTCAGCGCCCGCTCGGACTTCTTGATCTGGTCCTGCAACGCCTGAATGCGGTCCAGGACTTCGTGGCTGCCACTGCGCAGCAGGCCGGCAGCCGCGCCGACAATCGCCACATTGGTATTGCCGCGATGGCGCGCCGCCTTGCCGGTCAGGGCTTCGATACGCCGCACGCCCGAACCGACCGCGCTTTCGGCAACCACCGAAACCAGCCCGATATCGCCGGTCCGGCGCACATGCGTGCCGCCGCACAATTCCACCGACCAGCCCAGGCTATTGCCGGTCGGCTCGCCCATGGCCACGACGCGCACTTCATCGCCATACTTTTCGCCAAACAGCGCCCGAGCGCCGGATTCCTTGGCTTCCTCGACGCCCATCAACCGGGTTTCGACCGGCGTGTTCTGCAGGATAATCGCATTGGCAATATCCTCGATCTCGACCAGTTCCTGATCGCTCACCGGCTTGGTATGGACGAAGTCGAACCGCAAGCGGTCCGGCGTTACCAGCGAGCCCTTTTGCGCGACATGGTCACCCAGCACAATGCGCAGCGCCTCATGCAGCAGATGCGTCGCCGAATGGTTGGCACGGATTGAAGAGCGACGCTCATGGTTGACGTGCAATGCCAGCGCCGTGCCCTTGGTCAGCCGGCCCTTGGTCACGGTGACCTTATGGCCAAATACGCCATGGTTCTTCTGTGTTTCGGTGACCTCGGCCTCGATTCCGTCGCCAACCAGCTTGCCGGTATCGCCAACCTGCCCGCCGCTTTCGCCATAGAACGGGGTCTGGTTGAGCACGACAAAACCTTCGTCGCCCTGCTCCAGCGCATCGACCAGCTCGCCGGCTTTCACCAGCGCACTGACTTCGCCTTCGGCGGTCTCGGTTTCATAACCCAGAAACTCGGTCGGCCCGACGCTGTCGGCCAGCGTGAACCAGACGCGGTCAGTGCCGGCATCGCCCGAACCCGACCAGCTCTTGCGCGCCTCAGCCTTCTGCTGCGCCATGGCCGCATCGAACCCGGCATGATCCACCGCAATACCGCGCGCCCGCAGCGCGTCTTCCGTCAGGTCGAGCGGGAAGCCATAGGTATCGAAAAGCTTGAACGCGGTGCCACCGGCCAGCGTATCACCATCGCCCAGCGTGCTGGTTTCATCGGCCAGAATCTGCAGCCCGCGACCGAGCGTCTTGATGAACCGGCCCTCTTCCAGCTTCACCGTCTCGGCAATCATGGCTTCGCCATGCACCAACTCGGGATAGGCCTGGCCCATTTCGCGCACCAGCGTCGGCACCATCTTGTGGATCACCGGCTCGGTTGCACCCAATAGGGTCGCATGGCGCATCGCCCGGCGCATGATGCGGCGCAGCACATAGCCGCGGCCTTCATTGGACGGCAGTACGCCTTCGGCAATCAGGAAGCTCATCGAGCGCAGATGATCGGCGATCACCCGCTGGCTCTGCTTGCCCGCACCATTGAGTTCGCTACCGGTGAACTGTGCGGTCGCCGCCAGCAGGGCCTTGAACAGATCGATATCGTAATTGTCGTGCACGCCCTGCAGCACTGCCGCGACGCGCTCCAGCCCCATGCCGGTATCGATCGACGGCCGCGGCAAAGCCGAGCGTGCGCCACCCGGCGCCTGCTCATACTGCATGAACACCAGGTTCCAGATTTCGACGAACCGGTCGCCGTCTTCCTCGGGCGAACCCGGCGGGCCGCCCCAGATATGATCGCCATGGTCGTAAAAGATTTCCGAACACGGCCCGCACGGACCAGTATCGCCCATCTGCCAGAAGTTCGACTTGGCCCCGAGCCGCACGATGCGGTCATCGCCAATGCCGGTCACCTTCTTCCACAAAGCATGGGCCTCATCATCGTCCTGATAGACGGTGACGGTCAGCCGGTTCTTGCCGAGGCCCCATTCCCTGGTCAACAGTCCCCAGGCCAGCTCGATCGCTTGCTCCTTGAAATAATTGCCGAAGGAAAAATTCCCCAGCATTTCAAAGAAGGTATGGTGGCGCGCGGTAAAGCCCACATTGTCCAGATCGTTATGCTTGCCGCCAGCGCGCACGCATTTCTGCGCCGTCGTCGCCGTCGAATAGGGGCGCTTTTCCACCCCGGTGAACACGTTCTTGAACTGCACCATGCCCGAATTGGTAAACATCAACGTCGGATCGTTGCGCGGCACCAGCGAGCTCGACGCGACAGGCTCATGGCCAGCGCGGGTGAAGTAATCGATAAAGCTCGACCGGATATCGTTTACGCTCGTCATCACAAGGCTTTCGTCGCGGGAATGGCGCTCCGAAAGCTTCCGGGAACGCCCATTGAATGGTGCTGGCTTTCTATCGCGGGGCTTGCGTCTCTGTCCAGCATTGCGGGCTGGTCAGCGCCTGCAACTGCCACAATTCCAGACAAAAAGGGCGCCGGTTACCCGACGCCCTCAAAAACTGCCTCAAAATCAGGCGTTTACTCCGCGTCGTCGACCTCGCTATCGGAGCCGGCGGTGATCAGCACATCGCTCAGCAGACCCGCACTTTCGCGCACACCCTGCTCGATGGTGGCGGCAATCGCCGGATTGTCCTTGAGGAACTGCTTGGAATTGTCACGCCCCTGCCCGAGGCGCTGGCTGTCATAGGAGAACCAGGCGCCGGATTTTTCGACGATGCCGCTCTTGACCCCAAGGTCGATCAGTTCGCCGACCTTGGAAATGCCCTCGCCATACATGATGTCGAATTCAACCTGGCGGAACGGCGGCGCCAACTTGTTCTTGACCACTTTGACGCGGGTCTGGTTGCCGACCACTTCTTCGCGATCCTTGATCGCACCGATACGACGAATATCGAGGCGCACCGACGCATAGAACTTGAGCGCATTGCCGCCCGTGGTGGTTTCGGGCGAGCCGAACATCACGCCGATCTTCATGCGGATCTGGTTGATGAAAATGACCATGCACTTGGATTTGGAGATCGACGCTGTCAGCTTGCGCATTGCCTGGCTCATCAGACGGGCCTGCAGGCCCGGCAGGCTGTCGCCCATTTCGCCTTCCAGCTCGGCCCGCGGCGTCAATGCCGCCACCGAATCGATCACCAGCACGTCGACGGCACCGGAACGCACCAGCGTATCGGTGATTTCAAGCGCCTGTTCGCCGGCGTCCGGCTGCGAGATCAGCAGATCATCGACATTGACGCCCAGCTTGCGGGCATAGACCGGGTCCAGCGCATGTTCGGCGTCGACAAAGGCGCAAATGCCGCCATTGCGCTGCGCTTCGGCAATCACATGCAGCGCCAGCGTGGTCTTGCCCGAGCTTTCCGGCCCGAAAATCTCGACGATACGGCCCTTTGGCAGGCCGCCAATGCCCAGCGCAATATCCAGCCCGAGCGAGCCGGTCGAGATCGATTCGACCTCGATCGACGCCGCTTCCCCCAGCCGCATGATCGAACCCTTGCCGAAGCTGCGCTCGATCTGGCTGAGTGCAGCCGCGAGCGCCTTTTCCTTGTCCATTGATCCCCCGTCGATAACGCGAAGCGGTGAGCTAGCCATCGTTGTCTCTCCTTATTCCACGCCCTGGGGGTTCCTGCAACGCAGTGCAACCGCAGCAAGCTGTGCCGTTAATGTCCCCTGTTTGTTCTCATTTTGTTTCCGTTCTGTCAAGCGCATTTCGCGGACAAATTGGATACGAGGCGAATCTTTATCATCGCGAACAAGGCGGCCTAAGTCATAACGCCGAATCTGCGCGGCCAAGGGCAATCCGCCCTATGTCTCATGGGCTTTTGCGCAGTTTGTGCTTGCCGCCGACTGGCATGTTGCGTTTTATGCGCCCGAACCAAGCGGGCAGGAGCAGCGCCATGAACCTTATTCAATTTATCGATTCCAATGGTCAGCGCGCCGTCGGCAGCGTCGAAGGCGGCACAGCCCGCCAGGTCAATGACGCCGCCAGCGTTTATGACCTCGCCCTGACCGCCTTCCAGCGCAATATCGGCCTTGGCGCATTGATTGCCGAAAAGGGCCTCGGCGCCACTGTTGATCGCGAAAAAATCCTCGCCGAAGGCCGCATGCTGTCGCCGATCGATCATCCCGATCCGGCGCACCTCTATGTCACCGGCACTGGCCTGACCCATCTGGGCTCCGCCGCCACCCGCGATGCCATGCACACCGCCAATTCGGCCACCACCGAAGTTGGCCTCACCGACACCATGAAAATGTTCCGCATGGGCCTCGAAGGCGGCAAGCCCAAGGGCGGCGCCAGGGGCGTCCAGCCGGAATGGTTCTACAAGGGCAACGGCTACACCGTCGTCGCCCCCGGCCACCCGATCCCCTCGCCGTCCTTCGCCCGCGATGCTGGTGAAGAGCCCGAAATCGCCGGCATCTATATCATCGACCAGAACGGCCAGCCGCGCCGCCTGGGCTTTGCCATTGCCAATGAATTTTCCGATCACGTCACCGAGCGCGTCAATTACCTCTATCTGGCTCACTCCAAGCTGCGCGCCTGCTCGTTCGGCCCGGAAATCCGCGTCGGCGACCTGCCCGCCCATGTCGAAGGCACCTCCAAGATCCTGCGCGATGGCAAGGTGATCTGGGAAAAGCCGTTCCTCTCCGGCGAGGACAATATGAGCCACACCATCGCCAATCTGGAATATCACCACTTCAAATATGATCTGTTCCGCACCCCGGGCGACGTCCACGTCCATATGTTCGGTACCGCCACTTTGAGCTTTGCCGATGGCATCCAGACCCAGGCCGGCGACATCTTTGAAATCCAGGAAGCCCAGTTCGGTGCCGCGCTGCGCAACCCGATCAAGCTCGAAACCGAAAACCCCGTCATCGTCGGCAATATCTACTGATATCAGCCGATTAGCCGGACAATCGGAATCACATTCAAGGGGCGCCCACTGCGGCGCCCCTTTTCTTTACCGATAAAACACAAGTGTTCTTTACCGCCGCAGGCTAACATGTCAGTTAGAAGTAACGGTCGGAGGAACATCATGAGCCAGCACAAATTCAACAAACGCAGCGTCGGCCAGACCGCCCTCAAGATCACCGAACTCGGCTTCGGCGCCGCCACCATTGCCGGAAACTTCAAGGCTGTCGCGCCTGAAGACGCACGCAACACCGTCAGCCATGCCTTGGATCTGGGCATCAATTACGTCGATACCGCCCCCCAATATGGCTATGGCCGCTCCGAGCACATGGTGGGCGACGTGGTCCGCGAGCGCCGCGATGAGGTAGTGCTCGCGACCAAGGTCGGTCGCCTGCTCAAGCCCGCCTTCAATGATGTGCGCACCTTGCCGCACAATTGGGCCAATCCCCTGCCCTTCGATCAGCACTACGAATACACCTACGACGCGGTGATGCGCTCGTTTGAAGACAGCCTGCAGCGCATGGGCGTCAACCGCATCGACATCCTCTATGTCCATGATATCGGCGTGATGACCCATGGCGTCGAGGGCAACAAGCCGCTGTGGAAGCAGCTTGAAACCGGCGGCTACAAGGCGCTGCGCGAGCTTCGCGATAGCGGCGTCGTCTCCGCAATCGGCTTTGGCGTCAACGAATGGGAAGTCCTGATGGACGCGCTGGACCTGGGCGATTGGGACGTGTTCCTGCTCGCCGGTCGCTACACCCTGCTCGAACAGACCTCGCTGTCGCCGTTCCTCGAAAAGTGCCTCGCCCGCAAAACCTCGGTCGTAGCGGCTGCCCCGTTCAACGGCGGCGCGCTGATGGGCAGCGGCACCTGGAACTATGGCAAGGCGCCGGATCACATCATCAGCAGGGTCGCCGAACTCGAAGCGATCTGCAAGGAATTCAACGTTCCCATCGGCGCGGCCGCCCTGCAATTCCCGCTGACCCATCCGGCAGTGTGCAGCGTGCTGACCGGCCCGAAGTCCGTGTCCGAGCTTGATGGCGTCGTGGCGTGGTGGAACACGCCGATCCCCAATGAATTCTGGACGGCCCTGGTTGATCGTGGATTGGTCGCCCAAGGCACGCCGCTGCCCCAATGAGAGGTTTGGCGCACCCCGCCGCTCAGCTCAAATCCAGCGCATGCCGCTTCAAATCCGCCAGGCTGATCCGTCCCAGCACTGCCTGATGCGTGCTCAGCAGCGCCACGCGCGGTGCCTGCCCGGCTTCCAGCGCCTCGGCCCAGCGCTCTGCCACCAGGCACCAGCGATCGCCAGCCACCAGCCCCGGAAACGCATATTCGGGTCGCGCCGTGCTCAGATCATTGCCGCGCGCCTTGGAAAACGCCAGGAAATCGTCGGTCATCTCGCAGCACACCAGATGCCGACCGGCATCTTCCGGTCCAGCCGAGCAGAAGCCGTTACGATAGAACCCGGTCAGCGGACTGGTTGAACACGCGGCCAGCGGCTCGCCCAAAACGTTGAGCGCCCCATCGGGGTCCATTGGTCCCAACGCGTTCACTCCGTGGTGCCGCGCAGCGCCGATTGCAGCACTTCCTTGACCTTGGAATTGATCTGGTCGAGCGAATAGGGCTTGGACAGGAATTCCACGCTCTGGTCGTCTTCGATATCGCGCCGCACGCTGTCCTCGGCAAAGCCGGACACAAAGATCACCTTGAGCGTCGGCATCACTTCGCGCACATGCTTGAGCAGCGTCGGCCCGTCCATTTCCGGCATCAACACGTCCGAGATCATTAGGTCGATCTTGAACTCCAGCTCTTCCAGAATTTCCAGCGCCTCGTCGCCGCCATCGGCCTCGAATACTTCGTAGCCGGTGGTGCGCAGCGCCCGCGCCGAGAAATTGCGCACGCTTTCTTCGTCTTCCACCAACAGGATGCGCTCATGCCCGGTCAGATCGCGCACCGGCGCCGCCACCGGCCCCTTGGCCACGGCTTCGTTGGCCAGGGGAATGTAGCGCGGCAGGAAAATCTTGAAGGTCGTACCGACCCCCACCACCGAGACGGGATAGATGAAGCCTTCGGTCTGCTTGACGATGCCGTAAACCGTCGACAGCCCAAGGCCCGTGCCCTTGCCCAATTCCTTGGTGGTGAAGAAAGGCTCGAAAATCTTGGCCAAAACCTCGGCTGACATGCCGGTGCCGGTGTCCTGCACTTCGATCAGTACATAGTCGGCTGCAACCATGCCCTCGAAATTGAGCTGGCTGGTTTCGGACTCGGTCACATTGCCGGTTCGCAAGGTGATCGATCCGCCCTCCGGCATCGCATCGCGCGCATTGACCACCAGATTGATGATCACCTGCTCCAGTTGCACCACGTCGGCACGCACCGGCCAGATATTGCGGCCGTGTTCAACGGCGAGGCTGATCTTCTCCCCGATCATGCGCTTGAGCAGCACGGTCAGGTCATCCACGATCAGCGGCAGTTCCAGCGTCTGCGGCCGCAGCGTCTGCCGGCGCGAGAACGCCAGCAATTGCCGGGTCAGGCCCGCTGCGCGATTGGCGTTCTGTTTGATCTGCATCAGTTCCGAGAACGACGGGTCACCCGGCTTGTGCTTGAGCAGCAGCAGGTCCGAGAAGCCGATAATTGCGGTCAGCAGATTGTTGAAATCGTGTGCCACCCCGCCAGCCAACTGGCCCACCGCCTGCATTTTCTGGCTCTGCGCAAACTGCGCCTCGAGCTTGCGCTGGTCGGTCATATCCAGCGCATAAACATTGACCTGCTCCGGCGAGCCGGCGCTCATCTCCGAGCCGGACAGATACAGCCGCACGGCATGATCGCCTTCCGCCGTCAGCAGCGCGTCCACGGGCTCGGGCGAACGATGCGCGCCTGCTTCGGCAATCGCGGCGGCAAACTTTTCACGGCTGCCCTCGCCGATCAGCTCGGCCAGCGGCTGCAGTTCCAGGCTCTTCTGTTCGCCCGACCATTTGAAAATCCGCCCGAACGGGGCGTTGGTGCGCACGATCCGACCGGCCGCGTCGAGCGTGGCGATGGCAAAGGGCGTATCATTGAAGAAGCGCGAAAACCGCACTTCGGCGGCGCGCAACTCTTCTTCGGAATCCGGCGCACTGGTCTGGTCCAGCACCAGCGTTCGCGTCTCGCCCAGTTCACCCTCGGCCAGCCGGGCCGCCCGATGCAGCAGGCGCACCGGAAATGCCGTGCCGTTGCGGCGCACAAAGTCGATATCGATGATTTCGGTGCCGATCTCGCCATCGCCGCGCCCGCGCATCAACAGGCTGGCGCCATCGCCGCGCACAATGTCAGTCAGCCGCAACTGCCCGGAATTGAACTCGGCCAGATCATAGCCCAGCCAATCGGTCAGCGTCGAATTGAGATACTGAATGCGCCCCTGCGCATCGGCGGAGAAGAAGCCGGCGGGCGCATGATCTAGATAATCAATTGCCCGCTGCAAGTCGCGGAAGGCGCTCTCGTTATTGTCGCGGTCGCGGGTGATGTCCTCGACCGACCAGACCACCTGAGGCTTCTTGACCTCGTCGATTTCCGGCAGCGGCCGCACCGCGACCCGGTACCAGAACGGCTTGCTGCTATCGGTCTGCGACCCGCCCAGCCCGCCGATCAGCCGAATGTCCTCGACCGCGCTACGGCCGTCCTTGGAGGCCCGCGCCAGGCGGTACAGCGCTTCGCTGGCCTCCGATTGCCCGGCAAACAGCCGCGGCACGCCTACCGGCACGCCGTTGGAAATCCCGCCGGAGAAATTGCCGTAATGCGCGTTCACGTATGAAATCTTGCCATCGCGATCCGACACCACTGCCCCGTAGGGCAGGCTGTCGACCACGGCGCGCGACACGGTGCGCTTCTCCTCGCCGCTGGCGAACTTGAACAACCCGGCGGCCAGCCCGAACAGGCAGAACACCCCGATCACCGCCAGCACGCCGACAAAGGTCATCACCAGATCGGACGGAATCCGGTCGCCGAACAGCGCAAACACTGTGGCGACCGCCACCATCACCACGCCCAGGGCCGCGACGCGCCACAGCCCGGAATTGCTGCGCCCGCGTGCCACCAGAGGTTCGGGGTAAGAGTCCTCGCCGAGCTGCGTGCTAGCCATGGATGAGAAAGCTCCGGGGACGGATCAAGAAGGTCGAATCAGGCAACCCTTTAAGCTCTACCAAATGGCCCGGGGCCTTGGGAGAGTTAATGGTTAGTTTACCGAATTCCCGGCGTTCCAGCCACGCTTATCGCGCAGCCGCATCACGAAGCCGATAACCTGCGCAACGGCCTTGAAATGCTCGTTCGGAATGGTCTTGTCGATTTCGACTGTGGCATAAAGTGCGCGCGCCAGCGGCGGGTTTTCCACAATCGGCACATCATGTTCCTTGGCCACCTCGCGGATGCGCAAGGCGATCGCATCGGCGCCCTTGGCCACGCAGAGCGGCGCGCTCATGGTCTTGTCGTATTTCAGCGCCACGGCAAAGTGGGTCGGGTTGGTGATGATCACGGTCGCCTGCGGCACCGCCGCCATCATCCGCTGCCGGCTGCGCTCCATGCGCAACTGGCGGATACGCCCCTTGACCTTGGGGTCGCCTTCCATCTGCTTGTATTCGTCCTTGGTCTCCTGCAGCGTCATCATCTGCCGCTTCCACCATTTCTGGCGCATATAGATGAAGTCGGCCAGCGCGATCACCGTGACCACGCAGAGCACCGAGATCAGGATTTTCATCCCCAGGCTCTGAAAAGCCATCAGGATCGCACTGGGGTCGGCCGTCATCATGGTCGAAAGCTGGTCCTGCATCGGCCACATCGTCATCGCCACCACGGCGCCGACAATGCCCAGCTTGGCCAGTCCCTTGATGAAGTTGACCAGCGCTTCGCTGGAAAACAGCCGCTTGGCCCCGGCGAACGGCGAAATCTTGGAAAATTTCGGGGTAATCGGTTCCGCCGAAAACAGCGGTCGATGCTGCACCAGATTGGAAACGATGGCGCAGAACGACATCACCAGCAGCGGGATGGTGATCACCCCCACCAGTTGCAGCGCCAAACCGTTGAAAAAGCTCCAGAATGCCGGTCCGCCGATTTCCACCTGGTCGGCATTGGCAAAAATGTTCTTCAGGGTTTTGGCCAGTTCGGAACTCGATGGTCCCGCCATCATCCCGAAGATCGCCGTCATGCCCGCCAGCATGAACCAGGTGGTCACTTCCTGGCTTTTGACCACGTCGCCCTTCTTGCGCGCGTCTTCCAGTTTTTTCTGGGAGGGGTCTTCGGTTTTGCTGGATTCCTCGGCGGCTTCGTCAGACATCAGAGCCCCCGCAACATGGCCAGATGCTCTTCATACGAAGAGAGGTACCAGCCCATCATCATGCTCAGCAGCAGCCCGAACAGCAGCAGCCCGACAATGATATTGGCCGGCATCAGCAGGAAATACACCTGCAATGCCGGCATCAGCCGTGACAGGATGCCGGCGCCCAGGTTGAACACCAGGCCGAACACGAGGAACGGCGCCGACATCTGGATACCGATGGTAAAGGCATGCGCCACCGTCTTGATCGCCAGTTGCGAGGCATCCTCGAACATCAGCGGATCGGTGGGCAGAAACACCATATAGCTGTCGTAAATGCCCGCCAGCGCCACGTGATGCAGGTCGGTGGCAAAAATCAGCGTCACGCCGACAAACGACAAAAACGTGCCGATCACCGCCCCCTGCACCCCGTTCTGCGTGGGGTCGGCCACCTGCGCAGCGCTGAGGCCAGCCTGAAACGCCACCACGGCGCCCGCTACCTGCGTCGCCATCACCGTGATCCGGGTAATCGCACCCAGCATCAGCCCGATCGCCACTTCGTGGAAAATCAGCGCCACCGTCGCCGAAAATTCGGTCGGCAGCACCGGCATGGTCCTGGACAGTAATGGAAACAGCACCAGCGTGAACGCCAGCGCAAAGGTCAGGCGCATCCGCGCCGGGATCATCTGTTCACCCAATGCCGGCATCAGCATCAGGATCGATCCAATCCGGCAAAACAGCAGGATGTAGATAAAGGCCGTCTCCGGCAGCCAGTTGAGGCTTACGGTCAACTCAGCCGCCGACGATGATCATGTCGACGATGCGGGACATATAGGCCGACATGGTCGCGCCCAGAAACGGCAGCGTGATCAGCATGGTCACGAAGATCGCCAAAATCTTCGGCACGAAAATCAAGGTCTGTTCCTGAATCTGCGTCAGGGCCTGGAACAGCGCCACGATCACGCCAACCACCAGCCCCACCAGCATCATCGGCATGGAGACAATCAGCAGCACCCAGATGCTGTCGGTGGCAATATCAAGAACCTGAGCGCCGTTCATCGTCTCGTCGCCTTCTGTCAGATCGGCATCTTCATGATTTCCTCGTAGGCGGAAATCACCCGGTCACGCACCGTCACCATGCTCTCGATCGCCATTTCGGTCTTGGAGAGCGCCGTGACCATGTCCACGACATTCGCCTTTCCATTGACCATATCAAGCGCCATCGCATCGGACTTCTTGCCGGTATCGACCACGCCCTGCACCTGCTGGGCCAACATCTTAGCAAAATCATTGCCTTGGCCAGAATCGGCGGTCAGATTCATGTTCGGCTTGGCGGACTGCGTAATCAGCTTGGAGGCGTTGGCATAGGCACTTGTCGCAGCGCTCAACGGGATGGCCATGGCAGTGATTCTCTATCGTTGGTGAAACGCGAACGCCTTAGCCGCGCAGAATATCCAGGGTGCGGCTCAACATCTGGCGGGTGATCGAAACCACGTTCAGGTTCGCCTCATAGGTCCGCTGGGCCTCGCGCATGTCGGTCTGCTCGATTAGCGGATTGATATTGGGATACTTCACATAGCCCTGCGCATTGGCTGCCGGATGGCCGGGCTCATAGCGGGTGGTGAAGTCCGACATGTCGTAGGCGAGCTTCCCCACTTCCACGACATTGCCACCCAACTGGGCGTCAAACTCGGTTTTGAACGTTGGAATGCGACGCCGGTATGGGTCCTCGCCGGGCGTCTTGCCGGCGGAGTCCGCATTGGCGATATTTTCCGCGATCACCCGCATGCGCGCGGTCTGCGCATGCAGCCCGGTTGCGGCAATGCCCAATGAAGTATTGAAGTCGCCCATTGCTCCCGTCTCCGTTCAGTTCAAGACGACCGCCCCATGGCGGTGCGCAGGATTTTCATGGATTTCTCGTACATCGAGGTTGCCGCCTGATAGTCGGTCATATTGGTGGTGACCTTCATCATCTCGTCTTCCAGCGATACCGCATTGCCTTCCGGCGTCACTTCAAAGCTGTGCATCTGCTGGGCGCTGAACGGGCCGCTGGAATCGCCGCCCACCGAGATATGCATCGGCTGCGTCGCCACCACGGTCAGCGATGCATGCGAGCCGCCACCGATCCCGTCGGAAAACTTGTATTGCGCCAGGTCGCGGCCGCGATATCCCGGCGTCTCCGCATTGGCGACATTTTCGGCCAACAGGCCTTGACGCTCCTGATGCCAGCGCATCTTGTCGGTCAGGGCCGAAAAGATCGGCAAATCCATCAGGCCCATGATCTGGCGTCTCCTTGCCGGACTCGTCGCGTCGATAGGCAATTGTTGCCGAGGCATGGTTAATCAAGTGTTAACCGCGACCCGATAACCCAGCATTTGCCTCGCAAATCGCACAATTGACGGGCTAAATAGGCAATATGTGCCGATAGACGGCGGCATTTCGATTCGGAGCATCAGTTTTGCAGTTCATCACCAGCCTGTTCGGCGGATCCGGCAATTCCATCCTGACCTCGGTTTTCGCCCTCGGCGTTGTGATCGTGCTGATCGTCCTGGCGCTCTGGGTCTTCAAGATGCTGTTCAAGGCGTCCAACAATATCGGGCGCGGTCGCAACCGGCGGCTGGCGGTGGTCGACACGCTGGTGATCGATCCCAAGCGCCAACTGGTCATCATCCGCCGCGACAATGTCGAACACTTGATCCTCACCGGTGGCCCGCAGGACCTTGTCGTTGAAACCGGCATCCCGGTTGAGGAAGTCCCGGCCGCCACCTCGCGTCGCCCGGTTCCCTCCGTTCCGGTCGTGGCCAGGCCGGTGCCACGTCCGCCGATCAAGCCAGTGGTTACCCCACCGATCGTGCCGGTCACCGTCGTCACGCCCCCGACCCCGATCGAACCACCCGCTCCTGCCGCCGAACCCGCCCCAATGCCGCCGCGCGCTGCCAATTCGGTCACGGCGCTCAAGCGCCTGCGCGATCTGGGCAAGCCCACCACTGGCCGCCGCACCAATTCGCTGCGCCACACCGGCCTGATGCGCCCGGTCAGCCAGATGGAACCGGCCTCGCTCCCCGGTGAAAATACGACAAGCCCCGCTCCCGACTCAGTTAAAGAGATCGTTAACGAATATGACGACCAGGGCGAGCATGCAGAGCGTGGCGAATCCAGCGGCGGTGACGACAGCAACGGCCAGTCCTCCGACCGCAACTAAACGTTTCCGCCTGATCTCATGGAGCGGGCTGGCGCTGCTGGTCGGCTTCACTTTGGCGCCCGGCATTGCCTTCGCGCAGGACCTGTCGATCAATTTCGGCGACGATGCCACGCTGACCCAGCGCGCCGTTCAGCTCATTGGACTGATCACCGTACTGGCGCTGGCGCCGTCCATTCTGGTGATGGTCACCAGCTTCACCCGTATCGTGGTGGTGCTGTCCCTGCTGCGCACCGCCATCGGCCTGCAAAGCGCGCCGCCCAACTCGGTGATGGTGTCGCTGGCCTTCTTCCTGACCCTGTTCATCATGGGCCCCACCCTGCAGCAGACCTATGATCTAGGCATCCAGCCGTTGATGGCTGGGGATATCGAGATCACCGAGGCGTTCGAGCTGGGCAGCGCCCCGATCCACAAATTCATGCTCGCCAACGTCCGCGAGAAGGACCTGTCACTGTTTTTCGACCTCACCGAAACCAAGCCGCCCGAGGACCTGACCAAGATCCCACTGCAATTGCTGGTCCCGGCGTTCATGATCTCGGAACTGCGCCGCGCCTTTGAAATCGGCTTCCTGCTGTTCCTGCCCTTCGTCGTCATCGACATGGTGGTGGCGTCGGTACTGATGTCGATGGGTATGATGATGCTGCCGCCAGTGGTGATTTCACTGCCGTTCAAGCTGATCTTTTTCGTGCTGGTCGATGGCTGGTATCTGGTCGCCGGATCGCTGGTGCGAAGTTTCGTCTCGGGATAGTGCCTTTCCAGCTGTAACTGAAACATCCCCAACTTCGATGTCACCCCGGCGCAGGCCGGGGCCCATCCTGAAATCTCAAGATGGGTACCGGCCTTCGCCGGTATGACACTGCGTTTTTGGGTGGCGCAGCGCAAACGTGAAAAGATCTAGCTTACTTGCTGGCCAAAGCCTGGTCCGGCTTGGCGGCGGTCAACGGCGCCAGTGCCCCACCGTCCCCATAGGTGTCGCGATACGAGGTCAGGAACGCATTGAGGCTATCCAGCCCCGATACCGCTGCCGCCACCTTCTTGAATTCCAGGCTATCCACGACAATGACGCTGGTCACGAAATCAAACATCGGCCATTCCGGCGAAGTGACCATCGCGTCGCCGAACTTGGCCCGCAGCCGCGCCAGTGCCAGCTTGTCGCCCACCAGCACATAGCCTACGGCGGCCTTGATCAGGTTCATCCGCGCCAGCTGCGACATCGGCTGGTTCGCATTGGCATCGCCATACATCGCCTCGATCAACCCGCCGGCCAGTGAATAGCGCTTGGCCTTCCAGTGTGCGTCGATCCGCAGCAGATCGACATCGCGCCCATCCATATCCTTGAGCAGGTCCAGCGCCAGCTCGTCCCGCCCGCCATCGAGCAGCGCGCGTGCTTCCAGCACCCGGCGTTGCCGCGTCAGGGTCGGTGAAATATCGGGCACGCGCGTCTGGTTCAGCACCGTCAGCGCATCCCTGGGCTTCCGGTCGGCCAGGTAAATCACCGCCAGATCGGTTGCCACCTGCGATTGGGCCACGCCCTTGAGGCGGTTGCTCAACTGGTATTGCAGCAACTCCGACGCCTGCGACAGCAGATCGACCTTCACCAGCCGCCGCGCCAGATTGCGGATCATTTCGTCGCCACGCGCGCCGGGCGGGGTCAGTTCGCGGAAATCGTAGAACAGGCTCAGCGCATCCACCGGCCCCAGCGAATCTGCCCGCCCGTTCAGGTAAAGGTCGGCAAATACCTTCTGCGCGTCGTCGCGCAAGGCGTTGGTCGGCGGGCTTTCCGGATAGGTGGCAACGGCCTGCTTCACCGTTTCGAAGCCCTGCCGGTAAGCGCCTTCGCGAAAATAGAATTCCGACAGCATCTTCTGCATCGCCGCTTCCAGCGGATTACCGCGCCACAGCATCGACTCCGCCGAAAGCGTTGCCGTCGCCTTGGCCAGATCGAGATTGCCCGCCTTGTCGAGCAGCAGCAATGTCCGGTAGATCGCCTCGGCCCGGGTCGGGCGGATATCGGCCGAAATCACCTGGCCATAGGTATCGATGGCTTCGGCGGTTTCCCCTTTCAACTCGGCGACCCGTCCGGAGAGCAGATGGAACATGCTCGCCTGCTCGACATCGAGTTCGGCAAAGCTGACCTTGTCGAGCAACCGCTCGGCCATGGCAATATCGCCGGTTTCCACCGCCGCCCGGATCGCCGCGAACTGGAACCGCAATCGCACCCACAGCGGATAAGAGTCCTGCACCGCCTCGGCCGCCAGCGCATCCTGCTTGGCCCCGCTGAAATCATCGCTGTCGGCCCGCGCAATGGTGCGCCATAGCAGGGCATCGGCCTCACTGCTGAAATTGGGCGCGTTGAGGATCGACAGAGCTTCCTTGGACCTGTTGGTCACCGTATTGGCAATCGCCTTGGTCACCAGGATCTTGCGCGTCAGGTCCTCGGCCTTGAGATCGCCCTCAAGCACCTTGAGCAACCCAAGCGCTTCGTAGGAATAGCCGTTGGCCACCATATATTGCGCCAGATCGAGCCGCGCCTTGTCCCGGGCGCGCCCCTCCCCGTCCGCCGCCACATCGAGCAATTGCTCCTGATGGTCGCTCATCATCCCCGGGTCGTCCTGCTGCAGCGTCTTCAGGTCAACAAAGCTGGCGCGGCTGGCTTCATTTGAATTGGTGCCACTGCTGCGGGGCTGGTCGGACGGCGAAACCGTCAACCCGCCTGGCGAAGTGATCACCGCCAGCTTGCCTTCGATGGCAACATCCACGCCATCATGCATCGGCTTGACCACCAGGCCATGCACACTGCGCAGCGCCGAAAAATCTACATATTCAAGATTGCGCAGCACGCCGCGCGCCGGCGGGTACGCGGTCACCACTTCGAGCGTATCGCCCACCGTCGGGTCGATAAATTCATGCACCCGCGCTGGCCGCTCGATATCGGCGGTCATCTGGAACGTGCCTTCGCCATCGCGGCGACGGCTCAGGGCCATCGGCTCGGTCGGCGTCAACAGGATGTCCCCCAGCGACAGCACCCACGCCCGCCCTTCCGAGCCCAGCGTTGCCAGCCGGTCCTGCGACAGATCGATCTGCACCACCTGGGTGTCCCCCGACGGGATCACTGAAAATGCACTGGCCAGCGGATCAAGCGTCGCCTTGTCCCTGGGCGGCATGATGTCCGCGGTGGTGTCGAACAGCATCCACACCGTATTGCCGCGCCGGAACACCGCTGCCGGCGTATCCTGCTCGAACGGAAACACCACGCGTACCGTCGATCCCATCATGCTCACATAGGGCGTAACCGAGGCCGCAGACATATCGGGATAGAGCGCGCTGACGTTGGAGCGCAGCCGTTCATGCTCGGCAGCGGTCGCAGCCGCCTTGGCAGCAGCTTCCTTGTCGCGTTCGCCCTTGGCCTTCTCATCGAGCTCACCCACCGTGATTTCCGGCAGATCGTGCTTGGCCAGATCAATATCGAGCGTATAGGTGCGCGGCGTGTCCTGATAGAACCGCGGTGTCACGCCCTTGGCAAACACCAGTTGCACAATGCTGCCGTCCTTGGTCGCGTCGCTGGTCACGGCGGTGATCTCGGCGGGCATATCCAGCTTCAAATCGCTCATATTCACTGGCACCGGCCATTCGAACGCCATCGAGCCGGTTTGTTCGTTCATCGAGAATTCGGCCTTGGTGTCGACAGACCAGTCAAACTGCAAGCGCATGAAGGTGGGATTGCGGCCAACCCGCACAGTGACCACCGGCTTCAGCCGCGCCACTTCATCGGCCAGACGCTTTTGCTCTGCGGCGATCGCCGCCTGCTTGGCACGCGCCGCCAGCAGATCGATCACCTCCTGCGGCAATGGCGGCGGTGGGCCCTGCCAGTTTGGCGGCATCATGTCGATATAGAGCTTTTCGCCGGCCTCGGTGCGATTGAAGCTGAGCGTCCGACGCAAGCCGAACCGCAGTCCCCTGCCGTCGGCATCGACGCGCGCTGCAGCGAGATAGTCGGGAACCGTCACCGCCACATCGGGCAGCAGCACACTGACCGGCTGCTCGAACACGATCGACAGCACGCCGTTATCGGTGCTCATCGAATACTTGGGCAAGTGGTCGTAACCCGGAAAACTCAGGATCAGGCGGCCGTAACCGGCCTCGTTGGTGGCGAACAACTGACCGTTATCAATGGCAAAAGCCGGTGCAATGCATAGCAAGCTGGCCGCCGCCATGGCGGCACCAAACGTCAGGGCAATTCTTGCCCTTCTCCAGCCTGCCTTCAATGCAGCCTTCACCGACGTCGCCCGCCTAAGCGATTAAGCGTTTTTGATCGAAATGCAGTATTTCGGACGCCAAAAACGCGATTGCACAACTCAATATGCGACCCTACCGCGTCGTGCTTAACGTCCCCTTACAAGCCGCGCATCAAAGCCGTGCGACATTCATCGCTGGTTGAATCGAGTTCACCCGAGTGTGCGCCAACGCCGTTTCGGTGAGTCAGATAGCGTGGTTGTTCGAGAGTGATGAGCTTCTTGAAAAAGGTCCTGTGGACCTTTTTAGCGAAGAACGCCCGTAGAGCTACGCTCGAAGGGCTATGGCGCAGCGTACGTTTTGTACGTGAGCACCGGAAGCGCAGAAAACCACGCTAGATGGCCGCCGAAATGGCGTTGGCGGACACTCCCGCTACTGGCCGACGATCTGCGGCAAGGCCGACAAATCCTGCGGGGTCATGGTTTCGGCCGGTGTCGCGGCGCTGGTTGCCATCTGCACTGTCAAGTCCTGCGCCCGCGTCGAGGTCATCGCCGCCAGGACCGGCGCCATCTTGCGCGGGTTCATCGCCTGGGCCACGCGCAGCAAAACGCCCATATCGAGGTTGTTGAAAATTGCCGCGGCCTCCTTGGGTTTCATGTTCTCATACATGGTGACGATGGCCGCGAACTGGCCGGTTTCTGCATCCTTTTTTTGATCGACCAGCACCCCGATCTGATCCTGCATCTGCTTCAGCGTCGCTGCACGCTCGTCGATCCTCTTTTCAGCGGCATCGACCAGCGACTGGCGCAGGTCGAGCTGCGAGGCATAGCTGTCGAGTTCAGTACGGCGCTGCGCCAGACGCTCCAGCAAGATCTTCTCGGTCAGCGAACCACCATCGCTGTCAGTCAGCGGCACCACGGTGCCGCCGTCAGTGATTTCCATCGGCACGCCTTCGGCCTTTGGATCGCAGTTGTTGTCGGTCATTCCGGCAGCAAAACTCTCGGTCGGCACCGCCGCAGGGTCAGCCGTATGGTCAGCAGCGGCAGCATCAGCGCTGGCATCGGCAGTGGGATGGTCACCTTCTGTCGCGACGGCAGCAGCCGCAGGGGTTGTCGCCCCGCCAGTCGGCGGACAGGCCGCAGCATCGGCGGTCGCTGCTGCGCCATCGGCCGGTGCCGCATGGCCTTCGGCGGGCGCTGCTGCAGCTTCACCTCCGGCCGCGGCACCCTCGGCAGCCGGCGCCGCGCCATGGGGTGCGCCCTTGGCCGCCTCTTCAGTCGCCAGGGTTGGCGCCGTGTCGGCAATGGTTGGATTGGTGTCGGCCAGCGTCGGCTCTGATGCCATCGTGACCCCGGCGTCGGCGCCCTCGGCCGGCGCTGCCCCAGAGGCCGCAGGAGCAGCGCTCCCGCCCTCGGCTGCCTGCACCCCGGCTGGTCCCAGCACATAGCCGCCATTGGTCACCAGGCCGATGGTCTTGAAGATCAACAGCGCGGCAATGGCGAAAATGACGATGGGAAGCAGCCGGACAGATTTCACGCAGCCACTCCCCGGGTCCGGGCGCGCGTCGCCAATTGTTCAAGCGCCGAATGCAGCTTGTTGACCGGCGGCGCCGGTTCAGCCGGAACCACTGGCGCCACTGGCTCGATGGTCTGGCTGTGGCGGGCCACGCTGGTGATCTTGGCAATACGTTCCATCAGAATGGTGCCGGCAGTGACATGATTGGCCAGCTCGATGCCGAAGCGCTCGGCCTCCTCCAGCCGGGCGCCAAGCTGCAGATCGGCCTCGACCGCAGTTGCCTTGAGTTCCTTGATCGCCTGGTTGGCCAGGTTGGTGGCGCTCACCAGATCATTGACCATCTGCCGCAACTGATCGCGGTCCGCGTGCAGCCGCTTGAGGCGCTCGTTGAGCACCACGCAGTACCCTATTGTCATCACCAGAAGGATCGCCACCGAACCTTCCACGACCAAGCCTATGGGCAAACCAAACATCATCGTCCTTCCATTGACTCATCGATTGCCTCGAACGCCGCCATCGTTACCTTTGGCGGATTCAAGGGGCGGGTCACCCGCACCGAAACATTGTTGTCGATATGGCCCATAATGGCCTCGGTCAGATCGACATTGCCGCATTTGAGGCGGATCGGATCGCTCGGGGTGCGGTCAAACATCACCGTATCGCCCGGCGCCAGGCTCAACACCCGCGACAGCGGCAAATCCTGCTCATGCAGCACGGCCTCGATTTCGACGTCTGCCGAATAGATTTCAGTGGCCAGATGGCCTTCCCAGATCGGGTCACGGCCAAACTTTTCGCCCATGAACATTTGCAGCAATTGTTCACGGATCGGCTCGATCGTGGCATAGGGCAGCAGGATTTCGACCTTGCCGCCGCGGTCGTCCATTTCGATGCGCAGCTCGATCAGGATTGCCGCATTGGCCGGCCGGGAAATCGCCGCGAAGCGCGGATTGGTTTCCATGCGCTCGAGCTTGAAATTGACTTGCGTCACCGGCTCGAACGCGCGGTGCGTATCGTCGAGAATGACCTCGATCATCCGTCGCGCCAGCGCCATTTCGATCGTGGTGTAAGGCCGGCCTTCAACGCGGATATTGCCGCCGATACGGCGGCCGCCCAGCAGCACGTCGATCATCGAATAGATCAGGCTGCTATCGATGGTCAGCAACCCGTAATTTTCCCATTCCTCGGCCTTGATCACCGACAGGATGGCCGGCAACGGGATGGAATTGAGATAGTCGCCAAAGCGCACCGACGAGATCGAGTCGAGCGTGACTTCGACATTGTCCGAAGTGAAATTGCGCAGCGACGTCGTCGACAGGCGCACCAGCCGGTCGAACACGATTTCCAGCATCGGCAAGCGTTCGTAGCTTACCAGCGCCGAATTGATCAGCGCCTGCACGCCGGTCAGCTCGACATTGCCACCCGCATTGGGATCAAAGCCAAGCAGGCTGTCGATTTCGTCCTGGTTCAGAACGCGATCAGCCCCGCCCGGACCTTCCGCCGTAGCGGGATCGGATTCCAGCATCGCCGCCCACTCAGCAGCGGCATCGGCCGCCGCCAGCGTTTCGGAAGCAGCACTGACGCCGACGTCGGGAGCCGGAACATCATCCAGTCCCCAGTCGTCCGCCAGCTTGTCCTGGTCCGTTGGTCCCGCCATTTACTGGACCAGGATTTCTTTGAACAGGATGCTTTCGACATGTGACGGATAGATCGCCACATTGACGCGTCGGAGCAATTCTTCCTTCAGCCGGTAAATCCCGGCCGAGCCCTCAAGGTCGCTCTTGCGCAGTTCGCGCAGATACACCTGGAATGCGTCGACCACCTTGGCCATGCGCGGCTGGATTTCGGTCATCACCGCTTCGCTGGCGACTTCAAGTGCAATCGTCAGCTTCATGAAAGCCTGGCCGCTGCCGTCATCGTTCAGATTGACGGTCATCGGCTGCAGATTGAAAATGAAACTGTGCGGGGCACCCAGTGCTGCGGCGTCGGCAGCGACAGCAGTGTCCGCCGACTTGCCAGCCGACAGGAACACGAACAGCCCTGCCCCAATCAGCAACACCACAAGAGCGCCCGCGCCGATAATGATCAGCTTGCCCTTGCCTTTTTTGGCAGGGACTTCGCCTTCTGCGATTTCAGCTTCGGCAGCCATGGCCAGAATTCCTGCAAACCAGAATAAAACCGGGCGATTCCGGCTGTCACCAGCTAAGCGCGGCTTGGTTAACGAAGTCTTACGAACCACCCCGAAGCGGCAGAAATTGCCGGGTAAGTTTTGCCGCACGTCCAAACACCGTCACCCGCAAGTGAACTGGCGTCAGTCACTATATCTCTGATTTTATTAAAGTTTCCGCCTTGGCATGGTTTCTGCAAGGTAAATGGCGAGACGATCGGCTTGGGGAAGCAGGTGGTTTCGGGGAATTAAGACTTCGGGGATATCGCATGATCGAAAATGCGCAATTGATCAGCCTTTCAAGGCAAATGGCCTTGCAGCGCCAGATGGACGTGGTGGCCAACAACATGGCCAACGTCAACACCACCGGCTTCAAGTCGGAGCAGATGCTGTTTGAGCAATACGATATGCCGGTCGCCCGTGACCGCGATTTTCAGGGCAGCGACCAGCCCCTCGCTTACGTGCAGGATTGGGCCACGGTCCACGATCTGAGCGGCGGCGACATCATCCAGACCGGCAATCCGCTCGATGTCGCGCTCAATGGCGACGGCTTCTTTTCGGTCCAGACCTCTGGCGGCGAGCGCTATACCAAATCCGGCGCTTTCCAGATCAGCAATACCGGCCAGTTGGTCGATCTCAATGGCAACCCGGTTCTGGGCCAGGGCGGTCCGTTCCAGTTCGGTCCCGCCGAAAAGGACGTCGCCATCGCCGCAGACGGCACCGTCTCCACCAGCGCCGGCATCAAGGGCCGCCTCAAGCTCGTTGAGTTCGCCCAGCCGCAGGCGCTGAACCGCGAGGGCGACAACCTGTTCTCCGGCGGCACCCCGACCCCATCGACCAAGACCCAGGCCATGCAGGGCTCGCTGGAAAAATCCAACGTCTCCGGCATCACCCAGATGGCCGAGATGATCCGCGTCACCCGCTCCTATGAATCCATTGCCCAGTTGATGAGCCGCCAGGACGAAATGCGTTCCGCAGCCATTCAGCGTCTCGGCTCAGTCAACGCGTAACAGGGAACCCAAGTCATGAAAGCTCTCTACATCGCATCGACCGGCATGA
The DNA here is from genome assembly GCF_039927955.1 of Devosia sp. Classification (GTDB taxonomy): domain Bacteria; phylum Pseudomonadota; class Alphaproteobacteria; order Rhizobiales; family Devosiaceae; genus Devosia. The sequence continues at coordinate 138,064 of NZ_JBDSUA010000005.1, forward strand.
GTGCCGAGGAACGCAACGTTGAAGTGATCTCCAACAACATCGCCAACATGCGCACCACCGGCTACAAGCGCCAACGCGCCGAGTTCCAGGATCTGCTGTACCAGCAGATGCGCCGCGCCGGTTCGCAGACCTCCAACCAGGGCAACATGATCCCTGCCGGCCTCGAAATCGGCTCGGGCGTTCGCACCGTCGCCACCCCCCGCGTGATGAGCCAGGGCAGCGTCAGCCCGACGGAAAAAGATCTCGACATCGCCATCCGCGGCGATGGCTTTTTCATGATCCAGATGCCCGATGGCCGCACCGGCTACACCCGCGACGGCTCGTTCGAACGCGACGCAACCGGGCAGCTGGTCAATTCCAGCGGCTTCGTGCTGCAGCCCGGCATCACCATTCCCGATACCGCCAAATCCATCGCCATCGCGCCAAACGGTACGGTCGAGGCAACCCTGGGCACCGATGCTGCGCCGACCCAGCTGGGCCAGCTCCAGCTCGCCAACTTCGTCAACAAGGCGGGCCTTGAATCGGTGGGCGACAACCTGTTCGTGGAAACCGCTGCCAGCGGCACCCCGCAGATTGGCCTGCCCAATGCTGACAGCAATGGCGACCTGCTCCAGGGCTATCTCGAAATGAGCAACGTCAATTCCGTCACCGAAATCGCCGACCTCATCGCCGCCCAGCGCGCCTACGAAATGAACGCTCGCGTCATTTCCGGCGCTGACGAGATGATGCAGTCGACCAGCCAGATGCGCTGATAGGGGCCATGATCATGTTCGCACGCAAAATCCTCGTCGCTCTCGCCCTCACCCTGGTCACCAGCGCCACCGCGCTCGCCACCCCGGTGCTCAAGTCCGAAATTCTGGTCGCCGCCGCCGTCGTCACGGTCGGCGACATGTTCGACGATGCCGGCCTGCTGGCCGAGGAACCCCTGTTCCGCGCTCCCCTGCCCGGCACCACCGGCATGGTGCCGCTCCGTGACATCGCCGCCGCTGCCGCCCGCGTCGGCCTGACCAATTTCACCAGCACCGGCATCGCCAGCGTCCGGGTGATGCGCGACACCACCGTGGTCGACGAACAATTGCTGACCAAGATGATCGCCACCGACTTGCAGGCCAAGGGCATTCTCACTCCCGGCATGAGCGCCCAGACCATGTTCGATCAGCCACTGACCCCGATCAATGCCGAAGCCAGCGACACGCCTGCGACCCTGTTGAACCTGCGCTACCTGCCCGCCAATGGCGCCTTCACCGCGCGCTTTATCGTGGCCGGCGTACAGGCTCCGCTCGATGTCAGCGGCACGCTCGACCTGATGATCTCGGCCCCGCACCTGGTGCGCACGCTGTCTGCCGGCACCATTCTGAGCGCTGACGACATCACCATGAAGCTGGTCCCGCTCAAATTTGCCGAAACCACCGGCGTTGCCACCGAAGAGCAACTGGTCGGCAAGCAGCTGCAGCGCCAGAGCCGCGAAGGCATGATGCTGACCCCCGAGGATGTCGTCACTGCCCAGCTGATCACCCGCAATGAATTCGTCACCATCTACTTCCGCAAGGGTCCAATGACCCTGACGGTCAAGGGCCAGGCCTTGGGCAATGCCGCCGCCGGTGCGCCGGTTCAGGTGCTCAACCTGATGTCCAACAAAGTTGTCACCGCCGTCGCGGCCTCTGCCGGCGCCGTCGAAATCTCGTCCGGTCCGCTCAATGTGGCCGGCCTCTAGTCAGCCTTCAGGAGAATAGAAATGAACACCGTCAAACTCGCCACCATCCTGACGCTGACCGGCCTGCTCGGTGCCTGCAACACCATCGATCGCCTCGCCAATGTGGGCAACGCCCCGGTGCTGACCGCCATTGCCGATCCCACCACCACGGCGGGCTATCAGCCGGTGCGCATGCCGATGCCCGAAGCCATCGAAGACACCTACCAGGCCAATTCGCTGTACCGCACTTCGGCCAGGGGCTTCTTCAAGGACGAACGCGCCCACCGTATCGGCGACATCCTCACCGTCATCGTCACCATCGACGACAAGGCCAAGATCAACAACTCGACCCAGTCGAGCCGCAGCGCATCGAACTCCGCCGGCATGGGCGGCATCTTCGGCGCCGCTATGACCAACGTCGCCCCGGACCTCGATCCGTCGAGCGCCATCGATCTGACCTCGGGCCTGAAGAACTCCGGCGCCGGCTCGGTCAACCGTGCGGAAAACCTCACCACCTCGGTGGCCGCGGTGGTCACCCAGGTTCTCCCCAATGGCAATCTGGTCATCGAGGGCCATCAGGAAGTGCGCGTGAACTTCGAAGTACGTGATCTGGTGGTAGCCGGCATCGTCCGTCCGTCCGATATCCAGGCCGACAACACCATCCCTTCGTCCAAGATCGCCGAAGCCCGCATCGCCTACGGCGGCCGCGGCCAGATCACCGATGTCCAGCAGCCCCGCTATGGCCAGCAGGTCCTCGACGCCATCCTTCCCTTCTAAGAGCCAGAGTAGAGTTTACAAACGGCCTCAGAAATTCCCCTTCCGGTCGCACATTCCCCCAATGGTGCGGCCGGCCTCCCCGGCAGGGTCAAGGCCTTGCCACAACGGCGCCTTCAGAAGAATCCGCCGCAATGAGGCGCAGTCCCCCGGCTGCGCCTCTTCCCTTTTCAGGGTGATCGACAGCCGATGCGTCCGAAAAGGGGAACCATCCTTGCCGCGACCGGTTTATCCGAGACCCAACCAACGAAGGAGAGAACCATGATCACCTCGGCAACCATCGCCGTCGGACTGGCAATCGGCGTCGGCATTGGCGTGGCTATGGGTAACGTCGCCTTGGGGATCGGCGTCGGTATAGCAGCGGCGATCGCTCTTGCCGGAACCTATCTCAGCTACCAACGCTACCTGCGCCAAAACGGAAGTGATTAAAACCGCCAGGGTACATTAGTCGCTCTGGTCCTTGACCCCTTCACTCCTGCGCCGGCCAGAAATGAACGCCGCACCACCAGCGAGCCGCTTGCTGCTTGGCTTGCTCGGCTCGACCACGCGCCAGAACGGCACCACGTCGGTGTCTCCAGCTTCATAAGCCGCCACGGCCTCTTCGGCGATGGTCTTGATATGGTGCTGCGTGGTGACCGGACAGGTCGCTTCTGCACCAGCTTCAACAGCAAGTTCGCGTCGCACCGCGTCGAGCGACCGGGTCTGGCCCGGCGGCACGCGCCTTATGCTGTTGGCGATCATGGTGACATTGGGGATCAGCATGGTCTGCATCACCGTCTCGCCACGCACGCTGTGCGGCCGGTTCTTGATGTAGCTTTCGCCGTCAGCCATCAACGCCTCCTCGCGCCACAATAGCCTGACCAGGCAAACCGCGCTTGATCGCGCTTGCGCTCAGTCCTGCGCCCACAGCACCTTGTCCTGGTCGAGAAAATCGATCGAATGGATCACCGTGCTCTCAGGCTCCAGAAAGCACACATTGTAGGTCGGGCTGAAGGCGCCATAGCCCATGCGGCCAGCGACGCCCGAAAAATCCGGCCAGCACACATGGTTGGTCGAGCGCGGCGCCGAAAACGGCACCCCGCACACCTGCCCGCTCAACGTATAGTGGCAGTGGCCGAAAAAGATGTGCCGGACCGTATCGCGATAGTCGCGCAGAATGGCGTGAAATTCCGCCTCCTGCACCAGCCCGATCGCATCGGCATTGGCCACATGCACCACCACCGGATTGTGATGCAGAAACACCCAGGCTGGCTTGCCCGCCCGCTTTGCGCCGTCGAGGACATGGCGCAACCAGGCCTGCCGCTGCCCATCATAGTGACCTGCATGCGTGCCTGGCTCACTGCTGTCGAGATAAACCAGCAGCCCTGCCTCGCTCTCTTCGACCGACTGGACAAAGCCATGCTCGTCGCGCTGCGCATCGGTAAATACCGACGCAAAAGTCTCGCGATTGTCGTGATTGCCGATCAGTAACCGCGGCCGCAGGTCGCCCTGCAACGGCGACGCATCCAGCATCGCCTTGAGCCGCTCATAGCTCTCCGCCCCACCATGATGGGTCAGGTCACCGGTGATCACCACCCGATCGGCATCGGCCTGAAACTCCGCCACATGCGCCAGGCACGCCGCAAAATTGGCCACCGGATCAAACCCCAGGATCGGTTCGGGATTGATGTGGATGTCGGAAATATGGATCAGCTTCATCGACTGCTCTCTGTCAAACCGCGCCAGCTTGCATCGGCCCGGACCACACTATTGGCACCATTGTCTATTTGACCACCATGTCATTCTAGCGAAGGCGGGAACACCGCGTCGCCCCGCCCCACCGGCCCACCCTCTCCCCTTGAGGGAGAGGGACAGATTTTCTGCGTCCAGCAGAAAATCAGGGTGAGGGGTGCTGCGCCATCCCATGCCGGAAGCCCGGGATACCCCTCATCCGCCCTGCAGGCACCTTCTCCCTCAAGCGGAGAAGGAAGATCTTATGTAACTTATCCCCACCACCAAATCTGCGCGCATACTCTCCCCATCCCCGTGCATTACTGCGCGGTCGCGACGAACGGTCGGCGCGGGGATACCGGATGAAGGGAAGGTCGCTTCCCTTCCGCTGGTGCGATTGAACTGGGTCCGGCCAACTCTCCGGGCCGAAGGTGGGGGGCGAACGGGCTGAACCTGTTTGCCAACCCATGGCGACGCCATCAGGGCGTGGACGCCATGGGCCTGCCGTTGCGGAACCAAGACGCAAGTCCGCCAGTCCAGCGCATGCGGCGAGCCTCCGGAACAGCATGGGGCAAGGCTTGCTTCATTTTACTACCCGCCGGAAGACCGGCACCGAGGCGATCCTTGCCCCATGTCGCAGAACCTTGCGACCAGCGCCGATCGAGTGCCCGCAGGCCACTGGCCGTGCGGAGTTTTCGCACATCCCTCTTCCCTCCTTTGCCCGCCTGTGGAACACCTCTGCCAAAGCTTATGGAGCCTTCATGTCCTTCGAAAAACTCGACGCCCTCGGTCACCGCCTCGAAGCGCTGGAACACGCGCTGTCCATCCTGGGGGCCGACGAGGCCACCCACATGGCCGTCGGCGGCGGCGACAAGCGTGCTGAAGCCATGTCGACGCTGGCCGGCATGTACCATGCCCAATCCACCGCGCCCGAAATCGCCGACTGGATTGAGGCCGCCAAACCCGAAACTGAAGACCAGAAGCTGGCGCTCAAGGAATTCAAGCGCAGCTATCTCAACGCCACCTGCCTGCCCACCGAGTTCGTCGAGCGCCGCACCGCCGCCACCATGCGCTCCGAACAGCTCTGGCGCGACCTGCGCGCCAAGGGCGATTGGGACAGCTTTTTGCCTGCGCTCGAAGGCGTCGTCTCGCTGGTTCGCGAGGAAGCGCATCTGCGCGCCGATGCGCTCAAGCTGGCGCCCTATGACGCGCTGATGGAACAATACGATCCCGGCAATCGCACCGCCCAGCTCGATGGCGTGTTTGCCGATCTCAAGAGCTTCCTCAAGGGCTTCGTGCCCGAGGCACTGGCGGTGCAACAGGAAAAGCTGGCCAAACGCCCGCTCAAGCCGCTGAACGGCCCCTACCCGATCGAAAAGCAGCGCGAGCTTGGCCTCGCCGCCATGCGCGCCGTTGGCTTCGATTTCACCCATGGCTCGCTCGCCGTCTCGCACCACCCGTTCTGTGGGGGCGTCCCGACCGATGTGCGCATGACCACGCGCTATCGCACCGACGAATTTCTCTCTTCGCTGATGGGCGTGCTGCACGAAACCGGCCATGCGCTTTACGAACAGGGCCTGCCAAAATCCTGGTCGCATTGGTCGCTCGGCAAGGCCCGTGGCATGGGTATTCACGAAAGCCAGAGCCTGTTCGTGGAAATGCAACTCGCCCGCAGCCCCGAATTCTGGCAGTTCGCGCTGCCGCTGGTGCATCAGTATCTGGGTGCCGACGCCATTCCGGGCTGGGACGTCGATGACGTGCTGGCGCAGGTCAATCTGGTCGAACGTGGCTATATCCGCGTCGATGCCGACGAGGTCACCTACCCGCTCCACGTCATCCTGCGCTACGAGCTGGAGCAGGACCTGATCAACGGCAAGCTCGAAGCCGCCCAGATCCCCGAAGCCTGGGATGCCAAGATGACTGAATATCTCGGCATTTCCACCATCAACAATCCCAAGGACGGCCCGATGCAGGACGTCCACTGGCCCGGCGGCGCCTTCGGCTATTTCCCCAGCTATACCCTGGGCGCCATGATCGCGGCCCAGCAATGGGCTACGCTGGAACAGGCTCAGCCCAACCTGCGCGCCGATATTGCCAAAGGCGATTTCACCGGCGCCAATCAATGGCGCGCCGAAAACATCTGGTCCCAGGCCAGCCGCTACTCGACCCCCGACCTGATCACCCGTGCCACCGGCGAGCCCCTCAACGCCGCCCATTTCAAGGCGCATCTCAAAAAGCGCTATCTTTAGCCGCGCAAGGAACCAGTCGGGACCAAAGATAAAACCGTCAAATGATATGAAATAAATTCTTCAGGGTGATGCCGTATCTTGTGGTTCGTAATACTGGGAACCGCGCCTATGAAGGCCAATGTCAGCGATATGCTGCTTCATCTGCAGAACGAAGTTCTGGAGGCGATTGCCTATGGCGAGGCTCTTGAATCCATTGGCAGGGTCTTGTGCGAACGCGCCGAGGTACTCGCGCCGGGCGCCATCTGCTCAATCCTGACTGTTGATCGCGACGGCCGCCTGCATCCGCTGGCGTCCCCCAGCCTGCCGACACATTACTCCAATGCCCTCGACGGTCTGCCGATCGGCCCGGACGTCGGTTCCTGCGGCACCGCCGCCTATCTCGGCCAACCCGTGAACGTCACCGATATTGCCACCGACCCGCTCTGGGCCAAATACAAGACCCTGCCCCTGCCGCTGGGCCTCAAATCCTGCTGGTCCAGCCCGATCACGGCCCGCGACGGGCGCGTTGTCGGCACTTTCGCCTTCTATCACCGCACCAATATTGGCCCAACCCAACTCGAAGAGCGCATCGTCAGCACCTGTCTTCACCTGTGCACCATTGCCATGGAGCACAAGGAAGTGCAGGACCGCAATCATCGGCTCGCCTATTTCGACACGCTGACCGACCTGCCGAACCGGGGCCATTTCAACCAGTTGTTGCGGACCCGCATTACCAACAACCGCCCCTTTGGCCTGCTGTTTGTCGATATCGATCACCTCAAGTCCATCAACGACACTATGGGGCACGTCTTTGGCGATGTGTTCATTCGCACTCTGGCCGGGCGCATCGGCGCGGCTGATCCAGCCATGCCGGCCTGCCGCATGGGCGGCGACGAATTCGCGCTGCTGGTCGACAACTGCGCCTCCGATATTGCGCTGCAAGCCGCTGCCGAAAAAGTTCTGGCCAGCGCCGCCGGCTTGATCGAAGTGGGGCATCACACCGTTTCTCCCAGCGTCACCATCGGCGGCGCGCTGTTTGGCCGGGACGGCAGCGACGCCGAAACGCTGTATCAAAACGCCGATTTCGCGCTCTATCACGCCAAGGAAAAGCATCGCGGCGGCTTTGTGCCTTTCCGCACCGACCTGCGGAGCGCCATGATCGAGAATATCAATCTGGTCAGCATGGTCGACAAGGCGCTCGATGAGGGGCGAATGCTGGCCCACTACCAGCCAATCGTTCGGCTCGACACCGGCGAGATTGTTGGTCTGGAGGCGCTGGCCCGGTTGCGCACTGAAGATGGCACCATCATTGCTGCCGGTCAGTTTCAGCCGGCACTGGCCGATCCCAGGATCGCCTACCGCCTGACCGATTGCATGCTCGCCGAAGTTGCCGCCGATATTCGCAACTGGCTCGATCAGGGCCTGCCGATCCAGCATGTCGGCATCAACGTCACCACCGGCGATTTCCAGCGCGGTGACCTGAAGCAACGCATTGTTTCGACGTTCGAAGCCGCCCGCGTGCCCCTCAAGCACATCATTCTTGAGGTCAACGAGGCCGTCTACATGGGCGGCACCGATCGCATGGTGGCCAAGGCGGTCGAAGATCTGCGCAACATGGGCGTCCTGGCGGCGCTCGATGATTTCGGCACCGGCTTCGCCTCGCTGACCCACCTGCTGTCGTTTCCGATCGACGTCATCAAGATCGACAAATCCTTTGTCGACCGCATCGCCACCGACGCGCCCAGTGCCGTGATCGTTGGCGGCATCATCGACATTGCCCGCAAGCTGAACATGCGCATTGTTGCCGAAGGCGTAGAAACCGCCGTTCAGGCCGCCTTTCTTGCCGATCTCGGGTGCAGCCTTGGCCAGGGATATCTGTTCTCGCGCCCGTGCGGCGCCGCCGATGTAACGACCTTGCTCGGCGCCTTCGCCCAAGGCGTGAAGACCCCGATGCCGGCCGCCGCTGCACCGTTGCCCATTCGCAGGCTTCGGGCGTCATAGACGCTGCGCGGTCCGCGCCAAACCACTGCGTCGTAACAATTTTCAACAAATCGTCACGGTGAACGAATTCTGAATTTGCAGTTCAGACCCGGTTCCGGAGCGCGCCGCTAAACCTGTTGTCATCAACCAAGCGATCGCCGATCGCCAAACCCAACAGGAGACTTCCAAATGCGCGCTTTCATCATCACCACTGCAATCGCCGCCGTCCTCGCTCTCTCTGCTGCCCCTTCCATGGCCAATGACGTGTTCCTCAACCAGACCGGTTTCGGCAATGCTGCCGGCGGTTCCCAGTTCGGCACGGCCAACACTCTCGGCGTGTTCCAGAACGGCGTGTTCAACCAGGCGGTTGGCCATCAGACCGGCAACCACAATACCGGCGCCATTGGCCAGATCGGCGTCAACAACGCCGCCCAGACTGACCAGAACGGCGACTTCAACGAAGCTGGCATCGGCCAGTTCGGTGACAACCACACTGCCATCATCAGCCAGGACGGCAATGGCAACGTCGCAGCCGGCGTGCAGGTCGGCAACGGTTGCAACGCCAACGTGGTTCAGCACGGTGTTGGCAACGTCTCGGCCTTCGTCCAGGCCTGCCCCTGATCCTCAGTTCGCCTGACCAAAATTCAAGCCGGGAGCGCGCAAGCCTCCCGGCTTTTTCGTTGCTGACCCGCAAATCAAAAGCTGCACCATTTCAAAGGCTTCGATCCATCGAAGCCTTTTATTTTAGCCCATCGAAAGAAAAAACCGCGGTGAACGGATTCTGAATGAGCCGGTCCGAATGGGTTCAGCCACCGGGTGGCAATCTCTAGTCATCAGCTGGAACACACCAGCGCCCCAACAAACCGAACCCATCAGGAGACTTCAAATGCGCGCTTTCATCATCACCACTGCAATCGCCGCCGTTCTCGCCATCTCCGCAGCTCCCGCCATGGCCAATGGCGTGTTCCTCAACCAGACCGGTTTCGGCAACGCGGCCGGCGGTTCCCAGTTCGGCCTCGATAACACCCTCGGCGTGTTCCAGAACGGCGCCTTCAACCAGGCCGTCGGCCATCAGACCGGCAACCACAACGTCGGCGCCATCGGCCAGAGCGGCGTCAACAACGCTGCCCAGACCGATCAGAATGGCGACTTCAACGAAGCCGGCATCGGCCAGTTCGGTGACAACCACACCGCCATCATCAGCCAGGACGGCAATGGCAACGTCGCGGCCGGCGTCCAGGTCGGCAATGGCTGCAACGCCAACGTCGTCCAGCACGGCGTCGGCAACGTCTCGGCCTTCGTCCAGGCCTGCCCCTGATCCCCGGCAGTCGTGATTTTCCCGCGGCCGGGAGGCAGACCGCCTCTCGGCCATCGGTCCATCAACCCAACAGGAGATTTCAGATGACCAAATTCAGCCCCCGCTTCCTTGCTACCGCCGTTCTCGGCCTCGGCATTCTCGGCTTTGCCGCCACCAGCGGCCACGCCGATACCGCAACCACCGCCGGCCCCGTACTCTGCGGCGTCGAAGCCAAAACCATCAACGGCATGCTCTCGCTCGAAGCCACCATGCTTTCTACCGAGGCGCTGAGCGGCTACTACGAGTTCAAGGTGGTCAGCTCCGGCCCCGGCGGCAATTCCAACATCAACCAGGGCGGCGCCTTTGCAGCCAATGCCAATGACCAGATCTCGCTGGGCAAGGTGATGATCAACGGCGGCTCCAACTACAAGGTGTCGTTCGACGTCAACGCCAACGGCGCTTCGATCGATTGCGCCAAACAGGTCGCCAGCCTGCGTTGATTTTATCAACGCATTGTATCCAAAGGGGTTTCGAGCAATCGGAACCCCTTTTCGTTTCCCCACCAAAGAATTTTCGCGGCTGAACGCATTCTGAATGAGCCGCTCCGAATGGGTTCAGCCACCGGGTGGCAATCTCTAGTCATCGGCTGGAACACACCAGCGCCCCAACAAAACCGAACCCATCAGGAGAAGCCAAAATGACCAAGTTCCTCAAGACCGCCATCGCCGCCGTTTTCGTCGCCACTCTCGGCTCCGCCGCCCTGACGCTCCCGGCTACTGCCGGCGGCCAGGTTTCGGTCAGCTACACCCCGACCGATCCGGACCAGGCTCAGGCTTTGGGTCTTGGCCTGCAGTTTCTGTCGCTGGCAAACGGCATGAAGGCGCATGGCGCCAATGTCAGCCAGAACGGCAATGGCAACGGCGCCGGCGTCGCCCAGAACGGGTCGGGCAATAATGGTGTCATCCTCCAGGAAGGCAATGGCCACACCGGCACCATCAACCAGAACGGCAACAACAACAATTGCGGCCTGCTCCAGTTCGGCGAAGCCACCAATGCCGAATGCGTCCAGAACGGCGACAACCAGTCCAGCCTCACCACTGTCTTCGGCTTCTGATCCCTCCCATCAGAGCCAGAACGGGGCCTTCGGGCCCCGTTTGCATTTGTGCTTGCCAGTCCAACTATAGTGTATTACACAACTAGCACACTGACATAGCGTCATACGAGGGCAAACGCATGACCACCAAGTCCAACTGGCCGATACCAACTGCGCTGATCCTGCTCACCGCAGTCCCCGCCATTGCCGGCATTGCCCGCCTCTATGGCCTGGCTGGCGGCACCGCAGTCTCCTCCGAAAACGCCCGCTTCTTCGCCATGCCGCTCCCGGTCGTGCTGCACATCATCGGCGCCACGCTGTTCTGCATCCTGGGCGCCTTCCAGTTTTCCGCCAGCTTCCGGCGCAATCACCTGCTCTGGCACAAAATCTCCGGCCGCCTGCTGATGGTCTGCGGCATGGTCGCCGCCCTGTCCGGCCTGTGGATGAACCAGTTCTACCCGCAACCTCCGGGTGACGGCATCGTGGTCTATTGGGAACGGATCATTTTTGGCGGCGCCATGGCCGCCTCGATCGCCTTGAGCCTGTCATTCATTCTCAAACGCGACATCCCCAACCATCGCACCTGGATCATTCGCGGCTATGCCATCGGCCAAGGCGCCGGAACGCAGGTGTTTACCCACGTTCCATGGCTGCTGCTTTATGGCTCCGCGCCTGGCGAATTTCCCCGCGCCATCCTGATGGGCGCCGGCTGGGTCATCAATATCGCCATTGCTGAATGGATCATCCGCCGCAAGCCAAAACCCCGTTTCCGCCCCCTTGCTATCCCCGCATGAACAAAAAGCCCGCATCGCTGCGGGCTTGATCATTTGATAAAGGAAACTGTCGCAACCGCCTTATTCGTCGCGATAGACTTTCTCGCGGCGCTCGTGCATTTCCTGGGCCTCGAGGCTCAGCGTGGCAATCGGGCGGGCGTCGAGCCGGGCAATGCCAATCGGCTCGCCGGTTTCTTCGCAATAGCCGTAGGTGCCATCCTCGATCCGCTTCAGCGCAGCATCGATCTTGGAGATCAGCTTGCGCTGACGATCACGGGTCCGCAGCTCCAGCGAGCGATCACTCTCCGACGAGGCACGATCGGCCATGTCAGGATGATTGGTGCTTTCTTCCTGCAGGTTTTCGAGGGTCTCGCGGCTTTCGCGGAGAATGTCCTCTTTCCACCCTTTCAGCTTGGCGCGAAAATATTCGCGCTGGCGCTGGTTCATGAACGGCTCATCAGCGGTGGGCCGGTATTCGACTACATCAACAACCGAAGACATCAGCAGACTCAACTCCAATGCGCCCCATGGCCGCCTATATAGTCAAGCAGCCGAAGCCGGGCAAGCACGCAAACCGCCAGTGCTTAATATCAGAATCGCATGGCACGCCAGCGCAATAGCGCGGCATAGGCTTCACTTTGATGACATTTGAACAGCTTAGTCAGTGAAGCGGCCGAACTTGGCCAGCTCGACGCGCACCCGCAGCTCGATATCGTCGATCAGCGCATCCAGTTCCGGATCGCTCTGCTCGCGTGCTTCGTTGACCATGGTCATCAACCCATCGAGCCGCCCCTCGCCCACCCGCCCGAGCAGCAGATCGGCCTTGATCTGGTCGAGCGTGTCGAGCAGCGATTTGCCGCGTTTGACGGCTTTCTTGCGCGAATGCAGCGCATCATCGACCAGTTGCACCGACAGCAGGGATGCGATGTTGGCGGTGGACGACAGCGGCGCGGTATTCTGCACCTTTGCTGGCGGCTGCATGCCGGCCGGAATGAACTCCGCACCCGCCGCAGCGCGACCGGCGCTGCTGCGCCCGTTGACTGCTGAAGTGTAGGGATTTCCGTCGATACGCAAAGCCGGACTCATCGGGTTGATTTGCTATACCGGCAAAATCTGCCGCCAACCGTTAACGCCCGCTTAACGTGCCCGGCAAGAATTGCTTAGCGCCCCGATCCAAGCGCGATTTTTCGACTGAACCGCCCGCCCTAGCAAGGACTATAACCAAACAAAAACAGCATCTTACCTGCACCTGGCGATCCAGAATTCAGACTGGCACGGTTTTCGCAATATCTCTGGCGAATGGCCGCCCATGGGGATGGAACGGCCGCGAACGGGGACGACGATGAAAAACTCTCTGCTACGGCAGTTGCTCGCAAGTTTGATAACCGCAGCCCTGGTGCTGGCGCCCATGCACGGCGCCCAGGCCGCCGCAGCGCGCATCAAGGACATTGTCGACATCGAAGGTGTGCGCGAAAACCAGCTCGTCGGTTACGGCCTGGTGGTCGGCCTCGATGGCACCGGCGACAGCCTCAACAACTCCCCATTCACCAAGCAATCTTTGCAGTCGATGCTGGAACGCCTCGGCGTCAACACTGCCGGCCAAAACGTCCGCACCGCCAATGTCGCCGCCGTCATGGTCACCGCCAATCTGCCAGCCTTTGGGGCGCAAGGCTCACGGATCGACGTCAACGTTGCCGCGCTTGGCGATTCCAAAAGCCTGCAGGGCGGCACGCTGCTGGTAACCCCCCTGCTTGGCGCGGACGGCGAGGTCTATGCCATCGCTCAAGGGTCGGTAACGATCAACGGCTTCAAAGCCGAAGGTGCCGCAGCGACGGTGATTTCAGGCGTCCCGACCACAGGTCGCATCTCATCGGGCGCACTGATTGAACGCGAAATCGCCTTTGAACTCGGCGCCCAGCGCACCTTGCGGCTGTCGCTGCGCAATCCCGATCTGACCACCGCCCGCCGTGTCGCTCTCTCGATCAATGATTTCATTGGCGTGCCGACAGCCGTGCCGGAAAATCCGTCGGTCGTCCGTATCACTCTGCCCCAGGGCTTCAACGGCAATATTGTCGATCTGTTGACCGATATCGAGCAATTGGTCGTTCAAACGGACGAGGTCGCCAAGATCGTCATCGATGAGAACTCCGGCATCATCGTCATGGGCAAGGATGTGCGGGTCTCGAGCGTGGCTGTTGCCCAATCCAACCTTACGGTGACGATTGCTGAAAACCCCACCATCGTGCAGCCGGCGCCACTGAGCAATGGCGTCACCGCCGTTCAGCCGAGCACGCAGCTCAATGTCGCCCGCAAGGACAGCAAGCTGGCGGTGATCGATGAATCCGTCACGTTGCAGGAACTGGTCGATGGCCTCAATGCCCTCGGTATCAGCCCGCGCGACCTCATCGCCATCCTGCAGGCCATCAAGGCCACCGGTGCCCTGCAAGCCGAAATCCAGGTGATGTGATGATCACCAATATCGAGCACAACCCAAAGCTTGCCGGTCCGCAGCGCGACAAACTGCGCGCCCAGGCCACCCAGCTTGAAGGCATGTTCCTCAACACGCTGGTCAAGGAAATGTTCTCCGGCATCAAGACCGACAGCAAGAATTTCGGTGGCGGCTTTGCCGAGGATACCTGGCGCGGCATGCAGGCCGAGCAGATGTCCACCAGCATGGCCGAAAGCGGCGGCATTGGCCTGGCCGATCAGGTGATGGGCGATCTCGTCGCCCTCCAGGAAGCCGCACAGAACCCAATGAATAAACCGGCAGCGCTCCAGGGAGCTTACAAATGACCGCCGCAGCCCGTCTCGCCGCTATCGACACCCTGCCCGCCGCCGAACTCTGTGCGCTTGCCGAGGCCGCGCTCACCGCGCTGGTCGATGTGATGAACAAGGAAACCACGCTGCTGCGTGCCGGCCACATGCGACAGGCCACCACCCTCACAGCGGAAAAGACCCGGCTGGCACAGGAATATGTTGGCTTTGCCCGTTCGGTGCAGCGCGAGGGGCCGCGGCTAAAGGCCGACGCTCCCAAGGCAGTGGAGCGGCTGCGCAACGGCCATGAGCGGCTGGCGACGCAGATGGCAGAGAATTTGCGCGTCCTCGCCACGGCCCGCACTGTCACCGAAGACCTGCTCACCGACGTCGCCATGGTCGTCGGCCAGCAGAACAAGGCCAAGGCCTATGGCATGAGCGGCAAGGTCACCGCCGACCCCAACAGTTCGGCCCGCGGCCTGGCAGTCAACCGGGCGCTGTAGACCGTTACAATTCGAATAAAACTGCCTGAACGATTGAAAGGTGGCCGATAGAGACGGCGTTCTATGCTGCGAACGGCAATAAAGGGATTGTTGTCAGCAAGGGATAAGCGTCATGTTCTCTGCAGTCGCGACAGAACCAGTATCGTCCACCGCCAACGTTGTCGACTATCGGCTGCGCTCGCCGGGGCTTGAACGCACGATATTGCCCGAAAGCACCAAGGCAGCGCCAAGCAGCCCCAATTCCGGCGAAGGCCAGTTTCCGCAAGGCGACAAGCCCAAGGCGCAGGAACGCCAGCCCGAGCCGCAGGCGGGAACGTCGACCATGTTCGCCGCTGCCGTGATTGCCGGCGCTCTGGCGCCCCGCCCTCATACCATGACCGAGCTCTACCGCCGCATCGGCATGTCGCCCATTCCCCCAGAGTCCGAAGCCAAGCTGCGCAACCTGACCGCCTAGTTAACGCAACCTTAGCAAATCCCCAGCGCCCCGTCGTCCAAGAGCCCCGGTTTCCGGGGCTTTTTAGTTGTTTCTGGTCGCGAATTAATTTCGATTTTGCTCAAAAATGCGGCAGCCATTTAACGTTTCTTTATAAGCTCAAAGTCATAAATCAGCAGGCCTCAGGAGAGGTTTGTAGTTTGCGTATCCCAGAAGAGGAAAAATAAAATGTCCAACAGTATCTCACTCTCGAAAGCCGTTCGCTCGAACCTGCTGTCCCTTCAGGGCACGGCCTCGATGATGGCCAAGACCCAGGAACGCCTTTCGACCGGTAACAAGGTCAACTCGGCGCTCGACAACCCGACCAACTTCTTTACTGCCCAGTCGCTGAACAGCCGTTCGAACGATCTGAACTCGCTGATGGACGGCATGGCAAACGGCATCCAGACTCTGGAAGCTGCTGACAACGGCCTCTCCTCTGTGACCAAGTCGGTTGAATCGATGCAGTCTTCGCTGCGTCAGGCCCGCCAGGACAAGTCGTTCAAGGGCGTGTCGTATGAACTCGACGGCGCAACTGCTGCTACTGGCGGTACGATCACCATCGCCGGCACTGCTACGAGCACCGTAACCGGCGCAACCACTGCCGGTGCCAACTACACTGCAGGTTCCATCACGGCCGCCGACATCACCATCCAGGTTGGTTCCGCAACTGCCGTCAACGTGACGCTGGCTGCGAACGACACGATCGACGCAACGATCTCCAAGATCAACGCTTCGGCTCTGAAGGACCAGGGTGTTACCGCATCCAAGGATGCTGCCGGCACCAAGCTGATCCTGACCTCTGAAAAGAACCAGGTTCTCACCGTCGGCGGTGCCAACGGTACTGCAGGCACCTCCGGCTTCACCGCCGGCGCCCTGACAAATACCACCTTTACCGCTCGCACCGTTGACTCGCTTGTCAGCGACGTGAACGCCAACACCGCGATTAACGCCCAGGTTCGCGCTTCGAACGACGGTGGCAAGCTGCGTGTTGAAAACCTGCTGACTTCGGCTGACGTGGCCATCAGCGGCCTGTCTGGTGGCAAGGTAACCTCCGGCACTGCCGGCTCGGGCACCTCGACCGTTGGCAAGAACACCGTTCGCGGCGATCTGGTCAAGCAGTTCAACGACCTGCGTCAGCAGCTCGATCGTACTGCTGAAGATGCCTCCTTCAACGGTATCAACCTGCTCCGTGGCGATAGCCTGAAGCTGACCTTCAACGAAACTGGTTCCAGCTCGTTGACGATCCAGTCCAAGGGCGCCAAGGCGATCAACTCGACCAACCTCGGCATCGACGTTCAGGCCGATACCGTCGCCGATAGCGACGCTTCGATCGACGCCGTGCTGACCAAGCTGAGCGATGCGCTCGGTTCGCTCCGTTCGCAGTCGTCTGCTTTCGGTTCGAACCTGTCGCAGGTTCAGAACCGTCAGGACTTCACCAAGTCGATGATCAACACGCTGCAGACTGGCGCTGCCAATCTGACGCTGGCTGACATGAACGGCGAAGCTGCCAACCTTCTGGCTCTGCAGACCCGCCAGTCGCTGTCGCAGTCCTCGTTGTCGCTTGCTTCGCAGGCCGACCAGTCCGTGCTGCAGCTGCTGCGTTAATCGCACCAGTCTCTACCATCATGGAAAGGCGGGCTTCGGCCCGCCTTTTTTCGTTTTAGGACTCGAACCAGACATCCCTCCTCCGCGCTCGAATCAGACGGCGACCGCCATTGGCTTCCAAACCAGACTCTTTTCACCTCTTCAGCGCCGATCACCCCTCGTTAAGCTCGATTAACGGCCGTTAGGCGCGGTTAAACCAGCGATAATTAAGATTTATGGCGGGTGAAGTTTCATGGTTAACGCCGCATTAGGATTCGGCGGGTAAAACGGTGTCAGGTCTCGAAAAGGGACAGTGAACCGCCAGTCGGTATCTTAGTGAAGGAAGCATTATGTCCGATATCTCCCTTTCGAAAGCCGTTCGGTCGAACCTGCTTTCACTCCAGAGCACTGCCACGATGATGGCGAAGACTCAGGAAAAGCTCTCGACTGGTAACAAGGTCAACTCGGCTCTCGACAATCCGACCAACTTCTTCACTGCCGCCTCGCTGAACAGTCGCTCTAACGATCTGAATTCACTGATGGACGGCATGGCCAACGGCATTCAGACCCTGTCAGCGGCCGACAACGGTCTCTCCTCGATCACCAAGTCAGTTGAATCGATGCAGTCTTCGCTGCGTCAGGCCCGCCAGGATAAATCGTTCAAGGGCGTGTCGTATGAACTCGACGGCGCGACTGCCGTCACCGGCGGCGTTGTTAGCATAGCAGGAACCACAGTAAGCACCGTAACCGGCGCAACCACCGCTGGCGCCAACTACACTGCAGGTTCCATCACGGCCGCCGACATCACCATCCAGGTTGGTTCCGCAACTGCCGTCAACGTGACGCTGGCTGCTAACGACACTATCGACGCTACGATCGCCAAGATCAACGCTTCGGCTCTGAAGGACCAGGGTGTTACCGCGTCCAAGGATGCTGCTGGCACCAAGCTGATCCTGACCTCTGAAAAGAACGAGGTTCTCACCGTCGGCGGTGCCAACGGTACTGCAGGCACCTCCGGCTTCACCGCCGGCGCCCTGACAAATACCGCCTTTGCCGCTCGCTCCGTTGACTCGCTCGTCAACGACATCAATACCAACGCCACGCTCACCCCGAAAGTACGCGCCTCCAACGACGGTGGCAAAATCCGCCTTGAGAACCTGCTGACCTCTGCCGACCTGGCGATTGGCGGCCTATCTGGCGGCAAGGTGACCTCGGGCGCCGCTTCCTCGGGCACCTCGACCGTTGGCAAGAACACCGTTCGCGGCGATCTGGTCAAGCAATTCAACGATCTGCGTCAGCAGCTCGATCGTACTGCTGAAGATGCCTCCTTCAACGGCATCAACCTGCTGCGCGGCGACAATCTGAAGCTGACCTTCAACGAATCCGGTTCCAGCTCGCTCACCATCCAGGCCAAGAACGCCAAGGCGATCAACTCGACCAACCTCGGCATCGACGTGCAGGCCGATACCGTCGCCGATAACGACGCTTCGATTGACGCGGTGATCGCCAAGCTCGGCGATGCGCTCGGCTCGCTCCGCTCGCAGTCCTCAGCTTTCGGTTCCAACCTCTCCCAGGTGGAAAATCGCCAGGACTTCACCAAGGCGATGATCAACACGCTGCAGACCGGCGCCGCCAACTTGACCCTGGCCGACATGAACCAGGAAGCAGCAAACTTGCTGGCTCTGCAGACCCGCCAGTCGCTGTCGCAGTCTTCGCTGTCGCTTGCTTCGCAGGCCGACCAGTCCGTGCTCAAGCTGCTCCAGTAAGCAGTTCCCACCCAATCGTTTGATGAAGGCGGGCCTCGGCCCGCCTTCATTGTTTTACCGCCCTCGGCGCGGTAGACATGGGCGGTGTTGCCGAGTCCCCGGAGTGAAGCGAATGGCCCTCAAAGTTGAACTCAAGCCTGGCGAAAAGCTGCTCGTGGGCCATTGCATCATCACCAATTCCGATCAGCGCACGCGCCTGTTCATTGATGGCCGCGCCCCCATTCTGCGCGAGAAGGACATCCTGACCGCCGAAACCGCCAACACCCCGGCCAAGCGCATCTATCTGGCGGTGCAGATGATGTATATCGAGGATGACATGACCCAGGTGCGAGACGAATATTTTGCCCATGTCACCGATTTTTTGGCTGCTGTCCCTTCGGCCAGCGAGATTGTTACCCAAATAAACAACGAGATATTAACCGGGGACCTGTACAAAGCTCTGAAGGCCGCAAACAGGCTGATTGAGTACGAACAGGACCTCCTTTCACATGCATCAGCAGGGCGCTCAGGCCTACCAGCAGACGGCAAAAACCGTTGAATCTCCACGTGATCGCGAGGCCATGCTGCTGGTCAAGGCAGCCATGGGAATCCAACGGGTCCGCGACCAGTGGCCAGTCAGCTTCGGTGAGTTGCGCGTCGCGTTGACCTTCAATCGCAAGCTGTGGACCGTGTTTATGGGTTCATCAGTGCGCGACGACAACACCCTGCCCGCTGCCGTTCGCCAGAACGTTGCCAATCTGGGCATCTTCATCCTCAACGAAACCCGCGAGATCCTGCTCGAGCCCACTGCCCCGGCCAAGCTCGATGTGCTGATCAACATTAATCGCCAACTTGCGGCCGGCCTGCGCGGCAGCTGATCTGGCAGGTACCATCCCAAACAAAAACCCCCGCATCGCTGCGGGGGTTTTCGTTTTCAGGTGCTCGGAGCGCTATTGGCTGAGGTCGGGTCGAAAATGGCCATGGGCGAGAACCGGACCGGAGCGTACTTAAGTACGTGAGGACCGGAAGCGCAGCTCCTGGCCATTTGCAGGCCGGCCTCAGCCAATAGCTAAAGGAAGTTGACCAGGCTGAGCTTGCTCACCATCGAGGTCACCTGATAGCTCGCCTGCAAGCGGGTCTGCAGCGCCAGGATCGACACCGCGGTCTCTTCCTTGCTCACGGTCTCTGTGTCGCTCAGCAGGTTCTCCAACTGCGCCCCGTAATCAGTGTGCCGCTGGGTGGCGCTCTGGGCCGCCGAAGCCGCCACGCTCAGTTCCATCGTCATGATTTCGATCGAGCCGCGCTCGGAATTGTGCGCCTCCGACATTTCCGACTGCTGGCGCATGGCCATTTCGTCGAACCGCACCCGCGTCCCCGGGTCGTCGCCATTGGGATAGGTTTCGACCGAAAGCGATGCCAGCGTCCTCACCATGCGCAGCAGACCCGATTCATTGGCCTCCATGCCATAGGAGGCCTTGCTGCTATCATCGATCTGCGCGGTGACGCTCTGGCGTGGATTGCCTTCCGCCGCCGCCGATGCGGTGGACATGCCGTTCTTGAGAGCCGCGCTGAACGCCGCGGCCGTGTTGTTGATGGCGTCGACCGGCGTTGCGCCGCTGCCAATGGTGAATTCGCCCGGACCAGCCGGACCGGCGACAGCCTTGAGCGAGAATGACCTTGTGCTGCCATCGGGCTGCGTCAGGTTGACCTGCACGGTTTCACCGGCGCTTGGCAGTGCGGCGAACTTTACCGTGACATTGTCTGGATTGGTGCTGTCGGTGGTGATGTTGGCCGTCGAGGCCGACAGCGACAGCGCCTTAAAGCCATAGTCCGGTGTCACCGGCTGGGTGCGCGCCAGCGTCACCGTATCGGTCGCAGTGCTGATATTGGTGCGGCCCAGGCCGTCGGCGGCGATTGCCGGGCTCTGCCCCTTGTACCACATCACCGTATCGGCCTCGGTCGCCACCTTCAGCGACGTCGCCGTCGCTGGCGAGCCCGAGACCCGCAACACCGGCTCGCCGGGGGCATTGAAGAAGTTCTTGGCCGCAGCAAAGGTCGACGATGCCGCCAGCGTCGAAGAGCCGACGTCCAGCAGCCGCGCATCGAGCGTGGTCTTGAAATTGGCGGCGGTCGCATCGGCATCCGCGCCAATGACGAATTCATCCTTGGCACCAGAGGCTTCGGCAGCAGTCACCGCCCGCAGCGTGATGTCCGTAGTGCCGCCATCGGGCAGCGAAAAGCCCAGCGTGATGGTCTGCCCGCTGCTGATCTGCGCCACCGGTGTCGGCTCGAATTTGACGCTTTCGGTATTGCCTGCCGGCAGCGTACCCGGCGCTTTCTGGTTCAGCGTTACCGAACCTGCAGTATAGGTGCCCGACATGTTGGAGAGCTTGAAGCCGAACGGGTGCACGCCGTCTTCGGTCAAATTCACTACGCCGGTCGGGGCGGTGTAGGAAGTCTGCAACCGGCCCCTGCCATCGGTGCCGGCATCGGCCAGCTTGCGCTCGTTGACCACCGTCTTGAAACCGGCAATGCCTGCTCCGGCGCCATCGAGCAAGGTCCCGGTATCCGGCAGCGGCTGCTGGTCGGTCTTTGAACCACCGAACAGATAGCGCCCAGCAACATCGGAATTGAGCATGGTCACGACTTCGTCGAACCGCGCCTTGGACAGGTCTGGCAGCGTCGCCATGTTGATATTATTGGTGCCGTACTGACCCTGGATGGCGGCGTTGCGCGCTTCGCCTTCGATCTGGTCGAACCGCGACATGGTCTTGTCCATAAAGCTCAGGCGCAGGTTGACCGTGTCGATATTGGCCGAATAGCCCTCGATCTTGCTCAGGCGCGACCGCACGCTGAGCGACATCGGCAGGTCGCGGCCCATTTCGGCAAGGTTGGAAGCCTTCTGTCCCGTGCCGAGCTGCTGCTGCAGTGTCGCCATGCTCTGCTGCATCTTGGAGATGATGGAGAACCCGGTCTGCAGCGGGAACATCGATTTATTGACGATCATTTATCGTACTCCCTAAACCGACTGCAACAGCGCGGTCAGCAGGTCCTTGACCACCGACACCACTCGGGCATTAGCCGCATAGGCATTCTGGATTTCCATCAGTTTGCCCATCTCCTCATCGACATTGACGCCGTACTCGCCATCCATCTGCTGGACCACCGTATCCAGCGTCAGCTGGCGATCGCTGGCCTGCGTCATCTGGGCGGAAATCGTACTGCCCTGAAAGCTGATGGTCTGGGAAATGATGTCGCCCAGGTTGCCGCTCAACTGGAACTTGCCGTTGCTCAACAGCGGATTGCCGCCGGAAACGAACTTCAGGTTCTTTAGCTGGTCGATCAGGTAATTCGGCCGCGCTGCATCACCCAGCGTCCCACCCACGGTGGACTGCACCATCAGGCGATTGTCAGCCAGAATGGCCGAGTTGAGCGAAATACGGGCCGCAAAGCCACCCTTCTGCGGCGGATCGGTATCGAGATTATTGGTGAACGCCGCATTGCCCTGATCAACGAACAGCGACATCGCCGAACCATCACCCTGGATCGCCGTCGAGGACCGGCGCACCGTGGCCGATTTCACATCGGTGGTGTTGGCCGCGCCGTCATCGAGAATGCGCAGATTGGTGGCGCTGCCACTCGAAATATTCAGCCCGGGCAGCTTGGTCGATAGCGCCGAGACCACGTTTGCCATCGGGGCCGACATGTCGACGCCGATCACGCGTGTGCCGCTGGCATCCTTGTAGTCCACCGCCTCGGTGGTGTTGACCACCCGGACGTTCTGCGGACCGGCGCCGTCGGTATAGTTCAGCAGAAAGTCATTGCCTTTCTGCATGCTGCTGACATCGAGATCGAAACCATTCGCCGCGCCAACCGTGGCTGCAGTGCCGGGCTTCTGTACGGTGGAAAACGCCTGTGCGAGACCGGACGCGATTTCATCAAGCTGGTCCTGCGCTTCCACCAGTGTCTTGTCGCGCAGCGTCAGCAGTCCGCCCAATTCGCCGCCCTGGATCACCCCGGACGACACCAGGTCGATGGTCAACCCGGCAGGAGTGGTCAGCGTCAGCTTGCCGACCTTGGTCTTGTCTGGATCTGGGCTGAACTGCGATGTCGGGGCCAGATTGCCGGCGCTTTCGAACTTGAACGTCGATACGCCATTGTCGAGCATGCCGACGCCGGAGCGGGTCATCAGCGATACGGTGCCGTCACCGCGATAGTCCGCCTTGACGTCGATCAGTTCGGCGACCGACGATACCAGCCGGTCGCGCTGGTCGAGCAGCGTGGCGCGCGAACTGTCATCCATGCCCAGATCGAGCATGCGATGGTTGACCTCGGCCAGCGACGTCAGCATGCCGTTCAGGTTATGCACGTCCGAAGCCATCTGGCCTTCGGTTTCCTGCCGCATGCCCTGCACGGTGGACGACAGCCGGTTGAGCGTTTCCGCCATGCCCTGGGCCTTCGCCACGGCCTGCGAGCGCGTGGTGTAGTCGTCCGGGCTGGTGGCCAGTGCCTGCATGGCATTTTGCAGATTGCTGTAGATGGTGTCGAGCGAACCGGCGGACCCCGGCTTGCCCAGAAAGCCCTGCAACCGGTCCATATAGGCCGATTGCGCGCTGGCCATCGAGGTATCCGACACCTGTCTTGTATAGTAGCTCTGCAGGCTGGTGTTGAACGCCCGCTGCACCCCGGCGGACCGGGCATAGGTCGAGGATTGGGCGTTGTAGTCGACAACGTTGAGCGCCTGCCGATGATATCCGGGCGTGCCCGAATTGGCGACGTTCTTGCTCAGGATCGACATCGAATCCTGATTGACGCGCAGACCGGAGATCGCGTGAGTGAGCGACGTTGTTAGACCCATTCCTTGAACTCCTCACTCAATTCCGGACCCGGCAAGTGCCAGGCCCCGATACCCTGCCTCAGCGGATCATGTTCAGTGCGGACTGCAGCATGTCGTTGGCCGCAGTCACGATCTTGGTGCCGGCCGAATAGGCCTGCTGAGTCACGATCAGCTTGGTGAATTCGTCGGAAATGTCCGTATTGGATGCTTCCAGCGCGCCGCCGATGATGCCGCTGCCCGACGTATCCAGGATGGCTTCGCCCGACTCCGAAGTCGTCGCGTAAAGCCCGCCATCCATGCGCTTGAGCTGGTTGACCGCATTGAACTGCGCTGTCACCACCTGTGCCACGTCGATGCGCTTGCCGTTCGAATACGTGGCAACCACACGCCCGCTGTCATTGATCGCCACCGAAACGAATTCGCCGGCGCCGTAACCCGTCTGGTTGACTGTCGAAACGTTCACGGTGCCGTTGACGTCGGCGAACTGCGACATGCCGCCCGTATCGTGGTGCAGCTCGACGTCGCCAATCGACACGCCATTGACGGTCAGGTTGGAAATTGTTGTCTGCACGATGACCGGGTTCATCGAACCGTCCGCACCGAACGTGTAGTCCTGTCCCACATTGGTCCACATCGGCTGCGAACCGGTCGCGTCGCTGTTGGACATGTAATAGAGGTTCCAGGTATCCGCGCCGCCCGATGCTGCGCTGTCCACCTTGGCCCAGCGCATCTGCACCGCCGCCGGAGCGCCGTTCGATGCGTAAACCGTGATCGCACCGCCCGAAATCGAGTTGGACTGGAACAGCGTATTGTCCAGTGCCTTGATCGCCGCGTGGCCAGCCGGCAGAATCGGGCTGGCGGCAGCGCCGGCCAGGCCGAGGGCACCTGTCGCCGTCAACGTTGCGCTACGATTGCCACCCATGGTGACTTCGATATTGGCACCGTTCAGACCCACCGTTGCCGAACCGGCATTGGTCCCACCCAGGCTGCGGAACTTCGCCTGGATATCGGCGAGCATGGTCCCGACCGTAACGCCCGCCGCAATGTCGACCGGCGTATTGGCACCGGCATAGGCGCCAGCACCGCTGTCATAAAAATCGAACACCACTGGCGTACCACCGCCCGCAGTCAGCGTCAGGCTGGCCGGCAGCGTCACCACGGATGAGGCCGCAGCGCCCGCGGTGGTCGCCGAACCGACCTTGGTCGCCGGAGTTGCATAATTGGCCGCCTTCAGCAGCTCGCTGCCTGGATTGGTCGCGTTGTAGCCGGTGTTCTTGGGCAATTGCGGCAGGTTGGCCTGGTAATTGATCCGCGATGTGCGCTGGGCCGGCAGGAAGGCGTTCGACAGCGCGATCACGCCGGGCACTGAACCGGAGATATTGCCGGTCTTGGTATCGATCGGCAGGCCCTTCAGATAATAGCCGGCGCCGTTGACCAGCATACCGTCCTTGTCGATGCTGAAGTCGCCGCGGCGCGTATAGAAGTTCGAGCCGGCGAACACGCCATTGCCGTCCGCCTGCCCCACCTTGGGCTCCACCACGAAGAAGCCGCTGGAGTTGAGCGCGATGAACGTCTCGTTCGACACGGTCTTGATATCGCCCTGGATTTCGTTGGTACCGCGTGACTGCGCCAGCACCGCCCCCGGCACCTGCCGCGCCAGCGGCGCATCGGGGATCAGGTCGATGAAATCGGTCTCGATGCGCTTGTAACCCGTGGTCTGCGAGTTCGCGATGTTACCCGAGATATTCTCCAGGGCCTGTGACTGCGCCCGCAGGCCGGTCACTGCGCTGGAAAGAGCCCCATAAATGCCCATCTAAAACTCCATAATACCCTGAAGCGTCCCGCGACGCATGTTCGACACAAACAATGCAAGCGCAGTGCCAGACTCGGCAGGCCTTGAATCTATTGATGAATCAGAGCTTTCGCCCCATGCGCCCCAACAAAACCCGGCAATTGAGTCCGATCGTCCGGCAGAAATTGCCGCCCGCTTGTCCTTGCGCGCCAAGTGCTCTAAATCCTTGGACGATTTTCACCGGGTCATTCCCGCGCAGGCGGGAATCCAGTTGCGCTGAATCTCGGGCAAGGGCTGGATATGCTGTATAAAAGTGCCGATGAGTTCCTCCAGGCGCCGCGCCGCGCCGTCACCGTGTTCGGCATGGCTGGCGTCGGCAAGACCCGGCTGAGCGCCCTGCTGCGCGACAGCAAGTGGTTTCACTACTCGGTGGATTATCGCATCGGCACTCGCCACATGGGCGAGTTCATCGTCGATAACTTCAAGCGCGAAGCCATGAAGGTGCCGTTCTTGGCCGAACTGCTGCGCTCGGACTCGATCTATATCTCGTCCAACATTACCTTCGCCAACCTCGACCCGCTTTCGACCTATCTCGGCACGCCGGGCAATCCAGACCAGGGCGGGCTGCCGTTTGCCGAATACCAGCGCCGCCAGGAACAGCACCGGGTCGCGGAAATCTCGGCTCTGCTCGATGTGCCGCGCTTCATCGAGCGGGCCAAGGAGCTCTATGGCTATGATGATTTCATCGCCGATACCGGCGGTTCGCTGATCGAAGTGGTGGACCCGCACAACCCCGCCGATCCGGTGATCAAGGCGCTGGGCGACAACACCGCCCTGCTCTATATTCGCGGCACCGAAAAGGACGCCGCCGAACTGGTGCGCCGATTCAGGAAAAGCCCCAAGCCGATGTACTACACGCCCCAATTTCTGGTGCGCAAATGGGCCGAATACAAAACCCTGACCAAGGTCGCCGAAGATTGCGACGTCGATCCGGCTGGCTTTGGCGCCTGGGGCTTTGAAGCCCTGCTGCATGATCGCCTGCCGCGCTATCAGGCGCTGGCCGATAATTTCGGCTATGTGGTGGAAGCCTCGGATCTGGCCATGGTGCGCGACGGCGATGAATTCCGCGACCTGATGGCCAGCGCCATCACCGCCCGAATGCGATAGCCGAAAGGCACGCCTGAACCGCAGTCGTTTTCGCACCCCCAATGAGGGTCCATTATGCCCATTCGCATTCCCGATAACCTGCCCGCCCGCAAGACGCTTGAAGCCGAAGGCGTCAATGTCATGGATTCAACGCGCGCCGCGCGGCAGGACATCCGCCCGCTGCAGATCGGCCTGCTCAACCTGATGCCCAACAAGGAACGCACCGAAACCCAGTTCACCCGGCTGATCGGCTCGACGCCGCTGCAGATCGAGCTGTCGCTGGTGCGCGTCTCCGACCACAAGGCCAAGAACACCTCGGAAGAATACCTCAACAGTTTCTACCAGACCTGGGAGCAGGTGCGCGGCCGCAAGTTCGATGGCTTCATCGTCACCGGCGCGCCGATCGCCCACATTCCGTTCGAGGACATCAAGTACTGGTCCGAAATGGTCGAGATCATGAACTGGACCCAGACCAATGTTCACCACACCATGTTCATCTGCTGGGGCGCCCAGGCCGCGCTGCACCATTTCCATGGCGCCACGCGCTATCGCATGCCCCAAAAGGCCTTTGGCGTGTTCCGCCATCAGGTGACGGGCGAGCGTTCGCCCTATCTGCGCGGCTTCTCCGATAGCCCGATGATCCCGGTCTCGCGCATCAACGACATCGACCGCACCTCGCTCGGGCCCGATCTGGAAATCCTGATCGACAATCAGGAGTTCGGCGTCTGCATGCTGGACGACCCCAAGCATCGGGCCGTACACATGCTCAACCATCTCGAATACGACAACCGCTCGCTGGTCGACGAATACGAGCGCGATGTCAAAGCCGGCCTCGACACGCCGCCGCCCGCCAACCTGTTTCCCAATGGCGATATCACCGCCAATCCGGAAAACCGCTGGCGCAGCCACGCCCATCTCTTGTTCCAGAACTGGATCAACGAAATCTACCAGACCACGCCTTACGATCTGAGCGAAATCGGCCAGTGACCCTGACGCCAGTCCGGCTGATCGCCGCTACTGTGGACATGCTGGCGGCGGAAAATGCCTCCGCCGCCGCCCTCTGCGCCCTGCTTGGCCTCAGCGCCCCACCCGTCTGGCCGCCGCCCAACAACGGCCCGGAAATCCGCAACTGGGTCATCGAAAAACTGACCATGAACCCCGGCACCCTCGGCTGGTGGACCTGGTACATCGTCGCCGAGGTCGACGGCCACGACACACTCGCCGGAACCGCCGGCTACAAAGGGCCGCCCAGCGATCAGGGCACCGTCGAAATCGGCTATTCGGTAATCGAACCCCTCCACCGCCGGGGCATCGCCGGCGCTGCCATCAGCCAACTCTGCAACCGCGCCTTCGCCGAACCGCGCGTCAACGCGGTCCTCGCCGAAACCCTGGCCGGGTCCGTGGCGTCCCAAGGCGCCCTGCTCAAAATGGGCTTCACCCGCTGCGGCGAATACGTCGATCCCGAAGATGGCAAGGTCTGGCAATACCGGCTGCCGCGAGCCGTACACCAAGGCACCTGAACCTCCAACCCGTAAGAAACACAGCCTGCCGCCCTCCGTTCTGAATAGGCCAAGCGGACGGGTTCCATCCACACACTCCCACGCCGGGTGTGGGGGCTCACTTACTGACGAGTTTCGAGGGAACGATTTGCGCCGTGGATCGCTGATGCTGACAAGGAGCACCGACATGGCCGACAAACCTCAAACTAAGCCGACTGATCCAGATCTGAAAGACGTGGAGCCAGGGAGCGACGCCGACGCCACGGCAGTCCTACCCGCCGGGGAAACCCCACCAAACCCGAACCAACGCTCCCAGCCTGCTCCGTCAGAAACCGGGGACGGCCGGCAACAGGACGACAATGTGGATGATAACGGCAACAAAGCTGGCGGTGGTACTCTGGATCAGCCCACCTAGTTTCACCGGCATCCCAAAAGATGGTCGGCTCCCGCATCGCTGTGGCAGCGCTGACCTCCTATCCCATCTCTATGGCGCCTTGCTCAAGGCTTGATCGACCTGCCGAGCGCCGGACTGCCTGGCGCGTTCACATGCGGCGTCGAATAGCTCTGGGCCAAGACACGCTAGCTGGAGTGCGCCAACGGTCGCAGGGCTTTGGGCCCTGGCCACCGCCCAACAACGGCCCCGAAAACCGCAACTGGGTGATCGAAAAGCTGATCATGAACCCCGGCACGCTCGGCTGGTGGAGCTCTACCAAGCCGGACACACTGTGCGGCTGGTGAACTTCGAGCGACTTTCGATCAATAGAAGCAAAGGCTATGCCCGAGGGCAACAAGCACGATAACTACAGAACACCCAACTGGCAAAACTAGGGAGAGAATTGATAGGTCCAGCGATATCAGACCTTTATGCCATGAGAGGCTGCGCTCAATTTTCTGCAATTTAATTTGTAGACTCAGAACGCGTTGGTCGATTTCACGCCAATAGTCGTCGTTTGTTTCCTTGATAGTTTTGTACGCCGATAGCATTTCAGACGCCAATCGCGACAATTCGCCTTGAGCGGATTTTACGCTAAGCTCCAGAAGTCTTCCTTCTGGGTTTTCCTGCGGGTCAGGCAGCGCCTCCCCGCTCATCGCGCGCAAGCGCTCGTTAATTGCCTTGCGCCCCTGTAATAGAAGGGAACCCAGCTGCGTATTCAGCAATTCTAGCCTCTCGCTGACAGCGGTTTGATAGGAGAGCGGAGAGAGGTTAGCGATCCGGCCGTTCTTTTCGGCTCTGCTGCGCATTTCGTCCAATATGGCTGTGAATTCGGCGTATGGCGATGAGTGTTCGACATTTTCTATCAGCGACAGGACAATCACTGCGGCGAGCAAATAAACGAAGAAAACGTACAGGACCAAGGCCAATAGCCTGCCGTCAAAGCTTACGATTTCGATTCCCAGGACAGGAATTTTCTCCAATTTGAGTTCGGCGTAGGCAGAAAGATAGATGAGCACCGCTGTTACAAAGAGTTCGGCTCGTACCCGGGTGTGACGTGCCGACCATTCAATTTTCGAGCTTTCGTCGGCCAACCTTGCCCCCCTGAAACGGATTGAACAGCACCAGTGCCCTTACTGCCGCCTTGGGCTTACTCTTGGGATATCTCGCAATAGTCTGCAATGCGTCCTCCGTCGTCTGAACTTGCCAGAAGAGACGGGATTGCTCAACACGCACACCCTCGCATCTCCTGATGGTCTCTGGGGAGGGCGCCAAGCTGATTGCTAAGCGGTGTTCACTTATGCCACCCTCACCTGAGCATAGGCGGGGGTACGGTGTTTGGCTGATAATGAACTGACTCCGGTGCAATTCCAGGATTATCTACGTTCAAAGAATGCTGGAGAGTTTTCTTGTGAAGTTTGCGGTGTCCGGGATTGGCAGGAAGCCACTTCAAACGGCGTGATGGCACGTCCTATGATGTTAGCCGGCGCCGGAATTGTCTCGTCTTACTGTTTGATCTGCGGCAACTGCGGGAACATAAAATTATTCTTCGCCCCCGCTGTTCGAGGGGAGTTGCCAAATGGCGGAACCGATCAATCTTGATCAATTACGGCCCGCTAACGATGTTACGATTAGTCGTAGTGGTAGCATGGGTAAGGGAGGTGGAGGCATGGACGGTACGGAAGTTCGCCTGAAGCGCCTCGAAGAGGACGGCAAAGAGATCCGATCTGACCTCAAATCTATCATGACGACCCTCGCCGAAATGAAGGGGACGTTGTCTGGCTTGGCTACCAAAGGCGAGCTTGGTGAGGTGAAGGTGGCGGTAGCCAAGCTCGAAATCCGAGTGGAAAAGTTGCCGACCATGGGCCGAGTTAGTCTTCTTCTTGGTATTTGCGTTGCCGCAATTACAATTGTCGTCAGGTGGTCTGAGCTCGGCAACGCCCTCGTGAGCGTCCTTCGCCACCCATAGCGCCTCCAACTTCAATTGTTGCCCCCACCACGCCTATCCCCCTTATCCCCACCTCGCCAACCTGCGCTATCATCCCCCCATCAGTCTTGCGGACGGCGTTGCAACGGCCAATGACAAGGCGACTGCCGGGAGAGGGGAGGACCGTGCTTCCCTTGGGCGTATGGGCCATGAGCCTGGACAGCGCAAAGTCCGGCACTGAGCGTCATCGCCATAAAACCCGGCGTCCCGAGGCGCTTGACGTCTCACCTACACATTATCTTCGGGACGCCATGCGCCTCGGGACCCGTCAATCCAGTCAAACCCGGAGGTCTCCCCGTCCGGCGCGTCTTGCCGTCCATGCGGTCTTGCATTCAGCCGGCAAAATCCTAAGTTCTGCGTGACCTTGGAGGACGCTGCCCTGCCCCAATCACCGACCACGATCGTCGACGAACTCGGCATCGCCCTCTCCAATCTCGCCGACGCCGCCACTGGCACGTTCACGCCGACAATGCGGCTCGGCGTCACCGGGTTGAGCCGCGCCGGCAAGACCATTTTCATCACCGCCTTGGTGCATAATCTGCTGACCGGCGGCCGCCTGCCCGGTTTCACGCCTTTGGCCGAAGGCCGCTTCATCGGCGCGCGCCTGGCCGAATATCCCGACGCCACCATCCCGCGCTTTGCCTATGAACAGCACCTCGAAGCGCTGACCGGCAAGACCCCGATCTGGCCCGAAAGCACCCGCCGCATTTCGCAATTGCGGCTGGTGCTCAAATACCAGTCCTCCAACTGGCTCTCCGGCTGGCGCGGTCCAACCACGCTCAATCTCGATATTGTCGACTACCCCGGCGAATGGCTGCTCGACCTGCCGCTGCTGGGCCTAAGCTTCGCCGACTGGAGCCGCGAAGCCCTTGAACGCGCCAGCCGCCTATCGTCGGCCCGCGAGGCACAACCGTTTTTGGACCTGCTCGCCACCATCGATCCGCAAAAGCCCGCCAACGACCCCGACGCCGAAAAGCTGGCGACAGCGTTCACCGCCTACCTGCGCCAGAGCCGGGAGGACAACGCCATGTCCACCCTGCCGCCCGGCCGCTTCCTGCTGCCCGGCGACCTCGAAGGCTCCCCGGCGCTGACCTTCGCGCCGTTGCCGCAACCCAACCAACCGGTCCGCTCGTCAAGCCTTTATGCGATGTTGGAAGGCCGCTACGAGGCCTATAAAAACCAGGTGGTGCGACCGTTTTTCAAGGATCACTTCGCCCGCCTCGATCGCCAGATCGTGCTGGTCGATACGCTGCGCGCCCTCAACACCGGCCCTGCCGCCGTGGCTGATCTGGAAACCGCGTTGACCTCGGTGCTGTCCTGCTTCCGCCAGGGCGATAGCAATCCGCTGACCCGGCTGGTCTCCCGCCGCATCGATCGCATCCTGTTTGCCGCAACCAAGGCCGATCACGTCCACCACACCAGCCATGACCGGCTCGAAGCCATCCTCAACCGCCTCGTCGCCAATGCCAGCCGCAAGGCGCAGTTCGCTGGCGCCGAGACCCGCTCCATCGCCCTGGCCGGCATTCGCGCCACCCGCGAAGGCACTATCGTTGAAGCCGGCGAAACCCTGCCCACCATCATCGGCACGCCAATGGCAGGCGAGACACTGGGCAAGGTCAAGTATGACGGCAAGACCGAAATCGCCTTGTTTCCCGGTGACTTGCCGGAACGGCCGGATTCACTGTTCGAAGACGGCACCCCGGTGTCACTGAACTTCCTGCGCTTCGTGCCGCCGCAAAAGCTCGACCGCAATGCCAGCGGCGATGTGGTTCTGCCCCATATCCGCTTCGACCGCGCCCTCGATTTCCTGCTGGGAGACCGGCTGAAATGAAACAACCCGTCGCTCGCCCCACCGCCACCATCGATGATGACCGCGAAGAGTTCCGCGCCCCCCGCGCCTTTGTCCCGGCCAAGGTCACCGAGGATGAACCGAGCTTTGATGAGCCAATCGAGGACGCGCTGACCACCCCGACCATCCGCAAGATGGGCTGGATCGGTCGCCTCGCCTGGGGCGCCGGCAGTATCCTGGTCTCGCTCGGCCTCAGCCTGATGGCCGATCGGCTGATCCGCGACCTGTTCGTCCGCTACGAATGGCTGGGCTGGGCCGGCATCGTCGTGCTGGCGCTGTTCGTGCTGGCGCTCGCCGTGCTGGTGCTGCGCGAAGTCCTGGCTTTGCGCCGCCTGCGGGTGCTCGACAAACTGCGGCGCGATGCGGCTGCGGCTCTGCTCAACAACAACCAGCATCAGGCCAATCAGGTGCTGGCAAGCCTTGAGGCCATCTACGCCGATCGCGCCGACATGGCCCGCTCCCGCCAGGCTGTTGCTGACAATGCCAGACACCTATTCGATGGCAGCGAGATCGTCCACCTCGGCGAACGCGCGCTGATGGCCCCACTCGACGCGCGCGCCAAGGCCCTCACCGCTGCATCTGCCCGTCGGGTGGCGCTGGTGACGGCGGTGTCACCCCGCGCCTTGGTCGACATCGCCTTTGTCATCTACGAAAGCGTTCGCCTCGCCGGAGCCATTGCGGCGCTCTACGGCGCCCGCCCGGGCTTCTTCGGCTTCTGGCGGCTCACTGGCGCGGTCCTCGCCCATCTCGCCGTCACCGGCGGCCTGGTCCTCACCGATGGCATAGTCGAGCAACTGGTCGGCCAGGGGCTGGCGGCAAAACTCTCGCAGCGGCTCGGCGAAGGCGTCGTCAACGGCCTGATGACCGTACGCGTCGGCATTGCCGCGATGCGCGTCGTCCGGCCCCTGCCCTTCACCACCCAGCCGCAGCCGGTGGTGAAAGACTTCATCGGCGAACTGGTCAACGTCACCCAGGGCCTCAAGGCCGCACCATGACTATTCGGCCGCCTGTTTCAGCAACCCAACATGAGGGGTATGCGACGGCACCGCATCTGGATGCGCATCGAGATAGTGACGCCGTGCCTCCAGCACCCGCGCGCGGTTTTCGACCGCCCAGGCGCCCACAGCGGTCAGCGGGCCACGCAAATCATGGCCCAGTTCGGTCAATTCATAGTCCACCCGCGGCGGAATTGTTGGGGTTACGGTGCGGGTGACATAGCCATCCATTTCGAGATCGCGCAGCGTCGAGGTCAGCATTTTCTGGCTGATCCCGCCGATCTCCCGCTTGATCTCGGAAAACCGCATCGAGCCCTGGCTGAGCCGCGTGATGATCAGCACGGTCCACTTGCCGCTGATCTGACCGAGGATTTCGCTGACCGGGCGGCAGTCGTGCCCGTCATAGCTGGCCGGTTTCATTTTAGTGCCTCTGGTTTCGAAATAGTGCCGTCTTGCGACCGTTTTGACAGTCACTCATATAGCGTCAGTCACCAACGGATACCACAGGACACCTGACATGAAAACCGTCGCCGTACTCGTCGGCAGCCTCAGCG
This sequence comes from Devosia sp., assembly GCF_039927955.1. Classification (GTDB taxonomy): domain Bacteria; phylum Pseudomonadota; class Alphaproteobacteria; order Rhizobiales; family Devosiaceae; genus Devosia. The sequence continues at coordinate 171,765 of NZ_JBDSUA010000005.1, forward strand.
CAAACTCGATCAATCACAAACTTGCCAAGGCCATCGAGAAGCTGGCGGACGGGCGCCTGAAGTTCGACTATGTCGATATCGGCAGCCTGCCCCACTACAACAATGATCTCTGGGCCAACCCGCCCGCTTCGGTCACCGAGCTCAAGGCCAAGGTCGAAGCGGCTGATGCCGTGTTCATCGTCATGCCCGAAATCAACCGCTCCTATCCCGCTGTCGTCAAGAATGCGCTGGACTGGGCATCGCGCCCCTGGGGTCAGAATTCCTGGATCGGCAAGCCGCTGGCCATCGCCGGCGCTTCCCCCGGCGCCATCGGCACTGCAGCGGGCCAGAACGCCCTGCGCATGACCCTGCCGCTGTACGGCTTCGTGGTCATGGGCCAGCCGGAGGTCTACCTCCAGTTCAAGCCGGAACTGTTCAATGAACAGGGCGACGTGATCGATGAAACCACGGCTGGTTTCCTCGGCAACTTCATCGACAAATATGTCGAATGGATCGGCCATCACGGCCAGGTCCGCGAACTCAGCATCGCCGCTGAATAGTCCGGCCAACAAACATATCCCCGGACATTGCCCGGGGATTATGATCTGCAAATTTAGTCCTGTGCCGAACTCGGCGCCAACGTCACCTTAAGCCCATCCAGCGCGTCGCTCAGCAGGATCTGGCAACTCAGCCGGGAATTGGGCTTCTTGTCGAGCGTTGAGTACAGCAGGTCTTCCTCGTCATCGCTGGGATCGGCCAGCTTGCCGAGCCACCCATCATCGACATAGACGTGGCAGGTGGCGCAGGAACAGGCGCCGCCGCACTCAGCCTTGATATTGAGGCCCCAGTCGCGGATCACTTCCATGACGCGCCAGCCATCAAGCCCTTCAAGCTCGTGTTCAGCGCCGGATTGATCGGTGACGTGGATTTTCATGGTCTGGCTTTCGTCCGATGCTTCCAAAGTCACCGTGTCACCCCGGCGAAGGCCGGGGTCCATCCTGAGATCTCAAGATGGATACCGGCGTTCGACGGTATGACATCGCGCGAAACAGGAATCCAGTACCTAAGCGACGCCGAGCTTCTTCTGCAGCTTGGTCGAGGACGTCGTGTACTGAAACACCACGCGTTCGCCCGGCGAAACCACCGCCTTGGCGGCTTGCGCCATCAGCGCGGCCTCATGGAAGCCAGAGAGGATCAGCTTGAGCTTGCCCGGATAGGCATTGATGTCGCCGATGGCGAAAACGCCGGGGACCGAAGTCTGGAACTTCTCGGTATCGACGGCGATCAGGTTGTCGTTCAGCTCTAGGCCCCAGTCGCCGACCGGACCCAGCTTCATGGTCAGGCCGAAGAACGGCAGCAAACGCGTTGCCGGCACTGAGAGATCACCAGCATCGGTGGTCAGGTGAACGTGGTTGAGCTGGCCGTTTTCGCCATCGATCTTGGCGATCTGGCCGAGCAGGAAGTTGATCTTGCCCTCCATCACCAGCTCTTTCATCTTGTTGACGGAAGCGGGCGCTGCCTTAAACGCGTCACGCCGATGAACAAGAGTCAGGCTGCGTACGATCGGCTGCAAATTCAGCGTCCAGTCGAGCGCTGAATCGCCGCCGCCAACGATGACCACGTCCTGATCGCGGAAGTCGTCCATCTTGCGGACAGAGTAGAATACCGACTTGTTTTCATACTGCTCGATATCGGCCACCGGCGGACGCTTGGCCTGGAACGAGCCACCACCAGCGGCGATCACGACCGCCTTGGCGATGAACACTTCATCAGCATCAGTGACGAGGCGGAACGTGCCATCGTCCTGCTTGACCATGGAATTGACCATGCGGTTGAAATGGAATTCCGGCGAGAACGGCGCAATCTGCGCCATCAGATTGTCGGTGAGCTGCTGGCCAGTGACCACCGGGAAGCCCGGAATGTCATAGATCGGCTTTTCCGGGTAGAGCTCGGCACACTGACCGCCTGCCCGATCCAGAATGTCGATGAAATGGCATTTGATATCCAGCAGGCCCAGTTCGAAGGCCGCGAACAGTCCGCAGGGACCAGCGCCGATGACGACAACATCGGTGACGATTTCAGTGCTCATTTCATTCTCAGATCGCTATGGGGCCGCGGCCCGCAATTTCAGGTCTCGCCGAACTGGCTCCGGCCAATCCGGACAAGTACGCTCCACTTATATCAGTGGGCGCGGCGAAGATAGGGGCGCGTGCCGACCGGCACTTCGGTGACACCAACCGGCTGATAGAAGATGTTCACTTCCGGCAGACGGTTTTCGAGCAGCGCTTCCCGGGTCGGCTGATGCACCACCAGGAAAGCATTGAAGCCGCAGCGGCGCATCAGCGGGATCTGGTCCTGCAGCACGTCGCCGATGGCGCGAATTTCGCCGGCATAGCCATAACGTTCCGACAACAACCGCGCAGTTGAGTAACCGCGGCCATCCGAAAACGCCGGAAACTTGATGGCAACCGAGGCAAAGCGGGCAAGGTCCTGCCCGGCATTCTCGATATTGTCGCCGGGCACGATCAGCAGGCCCATCGGGTGCGGATTGGCCAGAGCGGCGTCACGATTGGCCAGGAAAACCGGCAACGGCACATGGGTGTAGCGCACAGTGGCGAGGTCATCACCGTCTTCCCAGGCGCGAAACGGATCGGCGATGAAGGCGCCATCTTTATACAGGTGGTGGATCACTGCTGCGGCCATGGGCGAGGCAATCGCTCCGTTGAAATCGAAATGGATGCCGCACTCTTTCTTGTTCAGACCGCGCCACCGTCCGGCTCGCGGATCTTCCCCTTCGGCAACCACCGAGGTGCAAGGCGCGCAGCCAATGGACTTGTAGCCCTTATCGAACAGGGGATGCTCGGGCAAGCCATGGTCACGCTTGTAGGCGTTGACATCGGCATCGGTAAAGTAGGCCAAAGGATTGACCTTGATGCGATCATCGCTGGTCAATTCGAAATGCGGCAGCACCCCGCGTTCCACGGTCTGGAAACGCTTCCGACCGGTGACCCAGCCGCCATACTGCTCGGTGATCGGCTCCAGCGGTTCGGTCTTGCGGATATGGCAGCACGAGTCGGGATCGGTTTCCCACAGATCGCCATTCGGATCGAACCGGGTAATGTCCTCAGGGTTCGGGTGAATGGCGTGGACGTTGATCAGGCCGAGCTGCTTTTTCAGCGTTTCGACATAGGCCAGCGTTTCCGGGAAATGCTTGCCGGTTTCAAGGAAATACACTGGCAGGCTCGGATCGACCTGGGCGACGAGATGCAACAGCACCGCCGAATCCGCGCCGAATGACGACACGATCGCCAGATCGCCCGGCAGGATTTCGGTGGCGGCTTTGCGCAGCACGCCGACGGCATCCATTTCATCGAGCATGCCGTTGAGCGCCAGGATGCCCAGCGAACGGAGTTTGTCGGGTTTGCGGTCTGAGTGCAGCATGTTAGGCGTTGCCATAGAGAGCCTCCTTGAAGGGCGCTTCTCCCAGACGCCGGTAAGCGGAAATGAAACTTTCCTCCGCGCTTTCGCGCTTGGCCAGATAGGTATCGACCAGGGTCTCGATAGCATCGGGAACCTGTTCGGCTTCAAAACCGGGTCCGATGATCTTGCCCACCGAAGCGTGCTCGGTCGCATCGCCGCCGAGGGTGATCTGGTAGAGTTCGCCACCCTTCTTCTCGACGCCCAGAATGCCGATATGGCCGACGTGGTGATGGCCACAGGCATTGATGCAGCCCGAAATCTTGATCTTGAGATCGCCGATTTCGGCCTGACGCTCAGGCTTCTGGAACTTGACCGAAATCGCCTGCGCGATCGGGATCGAACGAGCCGTCGCCAGCGCGCAGAAATCCATGCCCGGGCAGCAGATGATGTCGGTGATCAGGCCGGTATTGCCTTCAGCCAGTTCGGCAGCCACCAGTGCGTCATAGACAGCACGCAGATCGCTGATCGCCACATGCGGCAGCACCAGGTTTTGTTCGTGGGTAACGCGCAGTTCGTCAAACGAATAGCGTGCGGCCAGATCGGCAATCACATCCATCTGGTCCGCCGTCGCATCGCCAGGGGCCTTATCGATCGGCTTGAGCGAAATTGTCAGCGAGGTATAGCCCGGCTGCATATGCGGGTTGAGGTTGTTCTCCAGCCAGCGTGCATAGAGCGGATCGAGGATTTTCTCGCGTTCGATATCGATCTTGCGGGCCGCAAGCTGCTTGAACTCGGGCGGCGCGAAATAGGCGGTGATGCGATCAAGCTCAGCCTGCGGCAAAGTCAGCACACCGCCGCGCACTTCGGCAAACTCTGCCTCGACCTGGCCCTTGATGGTCTCCAGACCTTCTTCGTGCACCAAGATCTTGATGCGCGCCTTGTACTTGTTATCGCGGCGGCCATAGCGGTTGTACACGCGCATGATCGATTCAAGATAAGCCAGCAGGTGCTCGTTGGGTACGAAGCTGTTCATCATCTTGCCGATCATCGGCGTGCGGCCTAGACCGCCACCAACCCAGACTTCCCAGCCGATTTCCCCGGTGCCGTTGGTCACGGCCTGCAGGCCGATATCATGGAAGCGGATGGCGGCGCGATCGTTCGGCGCGCCGGTCAGCGCGATCTTGAACTTGCGCGGCAGATACGAAAATTCGGGGTGCAGGCTGGACCACTGGCGCAGGATTTCGCCCACCGGACGCGGATCGATAATTTCGTCCTGTGCGGCGCCGGCAAACTGATCGGTGGTGACATTGCGGATGCAATTGCCCGAGGTCTGGATGGCGTGCATTTCGACCGAGGCCAACTCGCCCAGGATCAGCGGGATGTCCTTGAGCTTGGGCCAGTTGTACTGGATATTCTGGCGCGTGGTGAAATGGCCATAGCCGCGATCATAGACGCGGGCGATATGGGCCAGCTTGTGCATCTGCTTGCTGTTCAGCGTGCCATAGGGCACCGCAACGCGCAGCATATAGGCGTGCAGCTGCAGGTAGAGCCCGTTCATCAGCCGCAGTGGGCGGAACTGGTCTTCGCTGATTTCACCGATCAGGCGGCGCTCGACCTGGTTGGCGAACTGGGCAGTGCGCTCGCGAACAAACGCGGCGTCAAACTCATCATATCGATACATGACCGTCCTCATTCAGATGCTGGCGGTCAAAGACTTCGCCGTCGAAAATCGACTTGGTGGTTGGGCCCTTGGCCCGGATTTTTTCGCGCATGCGATCGGCAACGCGCTCACCATCCTTGACGGTGACCGCTTCGATCTCGATGCCCAGAATACGCCCAGTGGCCTTGCTGGAGGCAATGGCTGCGTCGCGCAGCTCCGCCTCTTCCTTGGCAAACAGCCGCGCCGCGTAAAAGTCTTCGACCCAGTTATCGTGCGCGTCGAGATAAACCGCAGCGCCCGAGGTCAATTCGTTGCCAACCAGTATTTCCATCATGCCACCTTGAAGCTCTGCGCGGCGAGTTCGGCAGCATCTGCCCAATCGCCAGCCGCAACGGCCTCGCCTACAAAAATGATTGCCGGACCAGCAGGAAACTCCACTGCCCCATTCGCCAGACCGCTCAGCGTGCCGCGATACATCGACCGATACGCACGGCCGGCATTGACCACGATACCCACTGGCAGATTGGCCGAAGCACCCTGCCCGATCAGCCGCGCCGCCACCGCATCGGCGATTGATTTGCCCATGTAGAGCGCCAGCGTCATGCCGGACTGCGCCAAAGCCGCCCAATGCACAAGATCGGCATCGTCGGCGCCGTGCGCCGTCGCCATGACGAAGCCGCTGGACACTTTGCGCAGGGTAACAGGTGTTACCGTATCGGCCGCAGCTGCTAACGCCGCGCTAACGCCGGGCACCACGGAATAGGCAATTCCGGCCTTCCGCAGCGCCGCGATTTCTTCCCCGGCGCGACCGAACACCATCGGGTCGCCCGACTTGAGCCGCGCGACGGTTTTGCCCTCGCGGGCGAGGCGAACAATCAGCGTATTGATCTGGGCCTGCGAGAACGAGTGATGGCCTTTAGCCTTGCCAACGTCGATCTGTTCGGCGTCGCGGCGGCCCATTTGCACCACGGCAGCGGGGACCAGTTGATCGTGGACGATGACGTCCGCCTCCTGCAGCAGGCGCTGGGCGCGCAGGGTGAGCAGGTCTTCGGCACCTGGACCGGCGCCGATCAATGCCACCGAACCAATCTTGATGTTAATCGCATGGGCTTCGAGCAGGGTCTCGGCTTCAAACACGCCGGCAACAGGGCTTCGGGAAGCGGCCGTTTCCACAGCGGGCGACTGGACCAACGCCTCATAATAGCGACGGCGGGCGGCGTTGTCGCCGATCAGCGCCTCGACGCGATGGCGCATGCGGCCGGCAAGCCCGGCGATGGCACCGACATGTGGCGACAGCATCGCCTCGATCCGCGCCCGGATCAGTCGGGTCAGCACCGGCGCATCGCCTTCCGAGGAAATCGCAATGGTGAGTGGCGCTCGGTCGATGATCGACGGGGTGTAGAAATCGCACTCGTCTGGAATGTCGACGACGTTGAGTGGGATATTGCGAGCCCGCGCGGCGAGCTTGGCGGCATCGCCATCGGGGCCGTGATCGGCGACGAAGACCAAAGCTGCCCCATCAAGGTCGGCAGCCTCGAACGGACGCACCAGAACCACCGCTTCAACCGAGGAAAAATCGATCTCGACGTGGCGGGAAATAATCACGACTGATGCAGTCGTCTTGGTGACCAAGCGGGCTTTGTTGAGGGCTTCTTCTCCACCGCCGATGATGACGATGCGCTGACCCCGAACTTTGTAGCTCAACGGAAATGTGTTGAGTTGTCCCATTTGACCCCTTTCTTGAAGACTGGAAAATAGTCTTTCCGAGCCCTTCAGCACAAGGCATTGAAATTCAATCGCTTTTATATTTCCCGGCGAAGCATGGCGTTAGAACGCCACGCGAGTGCGGACCATATTGGAGCCAAATGAATCTTTTGCTGCGGCAGGAGAAGAAAATTCTACTTTGCGGGGGCCTTTTGCCACGCCCTCGTGGTTCGAGGACCGCTCCGCTCCCGCCTCACCATGAGGCTACCGGGAAGCTGAATGTTTCGGTAGTCCTCATGGTGAGGCGCTTTGCTCTTGCAAAGCCTCGAACCACCCTCATCCTGAGCTTGTCGAAGGAGGACGGGGCACCCTACCCCTGCCGGCTCGGCACATGCACGACCAGACCATCAAGGTTGTCCTTGACCTTGATCTGGCAACTCAGGCGGCTGGAGGATTTCACGTCGAAGGCGAAATCCAACATGTCTTCTTCCATCGCCGAGGGACCGCCAACGACCGCTTCCCAATCGGGGTCGATATAGACATGGCAGGTGGCGCAGGTGCAGGCGCCGCCGCATTCGGCGACGATACCGGGCACCGCGTTCATGATTGCGGTTTCCATGACGGTCGAACCCGCCGAGGCTTGCGTTTCGATACGTTCGCCACTGGCGGCTACGAAGGTGATCTTGGTCATGGGCCGGATATAAACGCGACTGAGATAGGGAGCAAGTTATTGGAGCTATGCGCTTATGGTGGCCATAGGAAAAGTGCCTAAAGCCACTGCTGTAAGGCTACAGCCCCTGCAACCGCTCCAGATGGTGATAGTCGATGCCGAAATAGGCCTTGGTCGCAGTGATCTTGTCCCGGATTACGGCGCGTTCCGCGTCGGACTTGCGGGATTTTTCGGCAACGATCAGCACGTTCTTGGGCGTATGGGCATCGGAGATGAACTCGAACACCTTGGTCTTGTAGCCGGCTTCTTCCAGGATCAGTGACCGCAGGCCGTCGGTGACCATCTCCGCCTGCCGCTCCATGAACACACCGTGCTGGAGCAGGAAATCGAGATTGTTCCGCGCCTTGTGGCTCTCGATCTGGCGGCGGATCTGCTTGTGGCAGCAAGGCGCGACGGCGATCAGGTCAGCGCCGGCGGCGATGCCTTTGTGGATCGCATCGTCGGTGGCGGTATCGCAGGCGTGCAACGCGATGACGACATTGGCGCCGGAGCTGTCGTAATTTTCGATGGCGCCCTGCTCGAAGTGCAGATTCGAAAAACCAGACTTCTGGGCTATCTCATTGCAAAGTTTGACCATATCTGGCCGGAACTCGACACCGACGATCTCCACATCGCGCTGAACGATACTGGTGAGATAGTCGTAAAGCGCGAAAGTCAAATAGCCTTTGCCCGAACCCATATCGACGATCCTGGCCTGCCGATCGGCAGGGATCGCCTGAATCAACGGGGCAAAGATTTCGACCATCTTGTTGATCTGGCGATACTTATCCTGTGACGCGTTGAGCACACTGCCCTTGTCGTCGGTGATCTTGAGATCGTGCAGATACGGCTTGCCGGTGGGCGCGATCATGCGGTTCTTGGTGCGATCATGGTCGGTCGATGGCTCGGCGCGGCTGGCGTCCGTGCGCTTCAACCGCAGCTTGTCGCCCTGCCGTTCGAACGCCAGATCGAAGGTCGTGGTTTCCAGCACCGCCGTGCGGAACTCCTCGGCCAGCGCCGTGCGCAGATGGCCGATGGCTTCGGGCTGGATCAGGTTCTTGATGATGTCGCGGGTCTTGTAGTGAAAGGTGAAGCTGAACTTGTCTTCACGCTTCACCACGATCTTCTTGATGTCGATCGTTTTCAGATCAGCTTCGGTGCCGTGATAGGCGCCCAGCTTGATTTTCACCAGTGAGCCGTCGGCAAAGGCGGCCTTGGTGGCGGTCAAAAATTCTTCGATCTGGCTCAATGCCGCTCCTTGGTCGCCATGAAGCGGATTTTTGGCGAATCCTGCTTGGCGCGATCGGCCCACCAGGCGTTCTGGGCGAGGAATACCGGCGCGCCAGTGCGGTCTTCGGCAATATTGGACTTCTGGGCGGCAATGAATTGCTTCAGCGCTTCGGGATCATCGCTTTCGATCCAGCGAGCGACTTCGTAGTTGAGGCTTTCGAAGGTGATCGGCACGCCATATTCCTTGGCGACGCGGGCGCCCAGCACTTCGAGCTGCAACTGCCCCACGACGCCCACCAGCCAGTCGGCGCCGATCACGCGGCGGAATACCTGAGCGACGCCCTCTTCGGCGAGGTCCGACAGCGCCTTGGCCATCTGCTTGGACTTCATATGGTCGGTCAGGCGCACGCGGCGGATGATTTCCGGGGCGAAGTTGGGGATGCCGGTGACGTTGATCGTAGCGCCCTCGGTGAGCGTATCGCCAACGCTGAGCGTGCCGTGATTGGGGATGCCGACAATGTCGCCGGCGACGGCCTGTTCGGCCAGTTCGCGGTCATTGCCGAAAAAGAACATGGGGTTGGATACGGCCATGTCCTTTCCCGAGCGGACATTCTTGAGGCGCATGCCGCGGGTAAAGGTGCCCGAGCACAGGCGCACGAAGGCAATGCGGTCGCGGTGGTTGGCGTCCATATTCGCCTGCACCTTGAACACAAAGCCGGAGACCTTCTTGTCGGACGGTTCGATTGGCGCGGGGATTGCCGGCTGAGGGCGCGGCTCCGGGCCCCATTCACCCAGCGTGCGCAGCAGTTCGGCCACGCCGATGCCCTTGAGCGCCGAACCGAACAGCACCGGGCTGAGGTGACCGGCATGGAAGGTTTCGAGGTCAAATGGCGGCAGCATGGCCGTGGCCATTTCCAGCGTTTCGAGCGCCGTCATGAACACCGGATCATCCACCAGCGCCGCATTGTCGAGCAGATCCTCGATTGCGTCATAGTCGGTAATGACCTTGCCCTGCGGGCTCAGCACGCGCCTTTCGAGCAGATCGAGATAGCCGTGGAAATCGACACCCTGGCCGATCGGCCAGAGGACCGGGGTGAGGTCCAGCGCCAGCTTGCTCTGGATTTCGTCGACCAGGTCAAGCGGGCTCAGGCCCTCGCGATCCACCTTGTTGATGAAGGTGATGATCGGAATGTCGCGCAGGCGGCAGACTTCGAACAGCTTCAACGTCTGTGCTTCGATGCCCTTGGCAGCGTCGATCACCATAATGGCGGCATCAACGGCGGTCAGGGTGCGATAAGTATCCTCGGAAAAGTCCGAGTGACCGGGGGTATCGAGCAGGTTGAGCGTCAGGCCGTTCAACTCGAACGTCATCACCGATGACGTAATGGAAATGCCGCGCTGCTGTTCGATTTCCATCCAGTCCGATCGGGTCGAACGCGTACCGGCTTTGCCGCGCACGGCGCCGGCCGACTGGATCGCACCAGCGGCGGCGAGCAGCCGTTCGGTCAGCGTGGTCTTGCCGGCGTCCGGGTGCGAAATGATCGCAAAGGTACGGCGCGTGCGGAACGCTTCGGCGGGCGCCTTGCGGTCATGGTCGGCGGACAGGTCGGTCATGGTCATTGAAATGCGGAAGCCTGAAGGTGTGCAGCCGCTCTATATAAGGCGCGACCACAGCTTTACATCGAAAAAGGCGGAAAATGCCGGTGCCGCTCTATAGGCTTTTGACCCTTGGCGCGTCAAACGACGCCTGCGCGAGCGGCAGGTTGAGGGCAAAGCCGGCGGGCAGGATTTGTGGCTTGCCCAGGTAATAGCCCTGAAACAGCGTTGCTCCAACATGGTGGGCGATGTCGAGTTGCTCGGCGGTTTCGATGCCTTCCACCAGCACCGTGGCGCTGTCCTCACGGAAAGTGCGCAGCATGGTGCGCAGCATCTTGATCCGCCGCGGATCGGTAGCCATGTCGCGGAACAGGTCACCATCGACCTTGACCACGTCGGGCTGCATCGATCGGTAGCGGTCGATGCCGGAACGGCCAGCGCCAAAATCATCGATGGCCAATTGCGCCCCGTGGCTGCGCAACATATCCCACAGGCGCTGCATTGCGGTTTCGCTCAGCGCCTCGGTTTCAATCACCTCGCAAACCAGCATCTGCGGACTGAGACCGTATTTGTGCAGCATCGAGAACATCAAGGCGAATTCCCGCTCCACCACGTCGATCGACGCGTAGGTCGATGGATCGATGTTGATGAACAGGAATTCGGCAATTGGCACGGCTTGCAGGAAATTGCGCAGGTGCAGCACCCGGCACATCGATTCCACGAACAGCCGGTCCGGCGCATCGATATTGGCAAACAGCTCACCGGGGGAAACCGGTTGTCCGGCGCGCCTGGGGCGGATCAACCCTTCATAGGCGACCAATTGCAGTCCGTCGGCGGCAAGCCCATAAATCGGTTGGAAGGCGCTGTTGAGGCTGAGATCGCTGTACTTCCCGACATGCAGGCCGGACGGCAATGTGGCTATGGCGTCGGACACATCTTGCGGACGCTGCATCGAGGTCTCTGAGACTCAGGCGGGCTCGTTCTTGAGCATGCCGGTAATGAATACCCCGACCTCTTCGACGGCGATAGCAATATCAGCGACCTGTTCAGGCGTCACCGGACGACCAGCGCGCAGCTCATTTTCGGCACGCTTGGCCATATCGGCAATGCCGAACGCCCCAACGCCTGAGGATGCCCCTTTAAGCGAATGCAGGTTGATCACCAGCTCGTCAAACGTCGTCGCCAGCTTGAGCCGGCTGATATAGGTTTTGATGGTGGTATCGTAGAGCCGCAACACTTCGAGCTCGAGATTGGCATCACCCAGACACTGCTTGGCCAGATGCACCAGGTCGATCGGGCGATCCGGTCGCGCCGGACTGGGAGAATGGGCATTTTCGAGAGCTGCGGAGCCGCGTGCCATTGGGTGTTTCCCTGAATGAACGCGGAGCCAATCCGGCCTGTGGACAAATTCCGCTGTATCGAACCTAGAACGTCCGGGTGAACAGGTGATTAAGCCACACCTTTGCCGTTCTTTGCAGTTTGGGTTCATCAGTTCCTCACCGGAAAAATTAACCTTTGGGTAAGAAAGCGTTCGGTTTGGTTCAATTTGAATGTATTAATGCAGACTAACCAGCGCGCGGCGGCGTGGGTTGAGGGGGCAATGCGGGGCTTTTGCATCCAATTGTACCTATTTGGCGGAGACCCCGGAAACGGGCGGTCTGTCATAACAACTCGCGCTTGCCGCACAGTCGCAATCAGGCCGACGCGAGAGTTGTAAAGAGTTATGGCGAACAATCCGACCTCCCCTGCTAACGATCCCGCGGCGCTGGCTTTCTCAGCAGTCGAGGACGCTCTCAAGGACTCGGTCTTCAATCTCGATAGTCCGACCCAGGCTCCCGCTGACAAGCGCGCTGCAGAGCAGCCGCGCTCCGAGCGTCTGCGCGCTGCTGACAAGATCGCGGCGCAGGCCGGCTCGGTCGCCAACGACGACCGGTTCCCCACTTCCAAGCTGCTCTACAACCTGCAGAACAAATCCTCCAATGCGCCGACCTGGATCGCGCTGGTGCTGTCGCTGGTCTGGCTGGCCGCCACTGGCGTGTCTGGTTATCTGCGCTATCAGGAACAGCTCAAGAGCTTCGGCAGTTTTGTCGGGACCATTGATTTTATCAGCCTGCTCGCTGTCATGGTACTGCCGGTGCTGGGTTTCTTCGGCATTGCCACGTTGTTCCGCCGCGCCCAGGACCTGCGCAACGCTGCCTCCTCGATCACCCAGGCCGCTATCCGCCTGGCCGAGCCGGAGATCACCGCATCGGACAAGGTTGCCTCGGTCGGCCAGGCCGTGCGCCGCGAAGTCAACGCGCTGGGCGACGGTCTGGAACGCGCCCTGTCGCGCGCTGGCGAGCTCGAAGTGATGATCCACAATGAGGTCACCGCGCTTGAGCGGACCTATTCGGATAACGAATCGCGCATGCGCTCGCTGATCGCCGAACTGGCCAGCCAGCGCGAAAGCGTTCTGACCAATACCGAGCGCGTCCGCGAAGCCATAACCGAGAGCCATACCGGCCTGGTGTTCGATCTCGACATGATCAGCCAGCGCATCGCCGGTACCATCGTCGATAGCGGCGGCAACCTCACCAAGGCGCTCGAAACGGCCGGCAATACGTTGAGTTCGTCCTTTGGCGACCGCACCGAAAGTTTTGTGTCGCTGATCGACAACCGTACTGGCGATTTCCTGTCGGCCCTCGACGATAGCGCGGGCCGCTTGTCGTTGACCTTCGAGGACCACACGGCCTCGATGTCGCGCAATTTCGAGAACCGCCAGTTGGAACTGTCGTCCACCATCGACAGCCGCATGACTGCATTGACCGAAGCGCTCGATACCCGCGCTGCCGACATTTCCGGCGCCATCGCGGACCGCACCACCGCGCTGTCCAACCTGCTGACCGATGGCGGCACCGCCCTGCTCGACCAGTTGCGCGACCGCGGCCATGAAGTCAGCGGCGCGCTCGACATGATCGGCACCCGCATTGCCAGCGACATCAGTGGTCGCTCGCGTGAAGCCGAAGTGCTGCTTAGCGCCCTGACCCGTCAGCTCGACGAAAGCGTCTCGATCCAGCTCAATGCCATGGATAGCCGCCTGCAATCAGCGCTGATCGAAATCAACGGCGCACTGGACGACACCTCCGAACGCGCCCGCATCACCCTGTCGTCTGCCGGCTCGGATTCGCTGTCGCTGTTCGATGGCCGCCTCACTGAAATCTCGGAATTGCTCGACAGCCGCCTGCACACCCTGGATGGCGTCATTGGCGACAAGGGTGACAAGCTGATCGAAGCGCTTAATACGCACGGTTCAAACTTCACCACCCGCGCCAACGTACTGGAAATGGCGCTCGATGAGCAGTCCGGCCGGTTCAGCGAAGTTGTGGCGCAGCGCACCCGCGAAATCGGGGAAACCCTGGGCGGGCACACCCAGCAGCTGACCGACACCATCGGGGAACAAACCCGCCTGATGGACGAAGCACTTGGCAATCGCACGCAGCGCATTACCCAGACGATTGGCGAGCGCACCCGCGAGATCGTTGATTCGCTCGAAGGCCATACCGAGATCATCGCCGAAGCGCTCGATGGCCGCACCCAGCATCTGGATCAGGTACTGACGACGCGCACCACCGATTTGAGCACGTCGTTCGAAACCCACGCCCGTTCGCTCGACGAAAGCATTCGCGTTCGTTCTCAGGAACTGGGCGCCGCCCTTTCGGGCAGCACCGAAGCGTTCGACAAGGCCATCACCAGCGGCACCCAGCAGTTGGCAACCACTGTCAACACCCGCACGCAGCAGCTATCGGAAGCGCTGGGGAGCCGGACCGAGCAGCTTTCCGACGTTTTGGGCAACCGCACCGAGCAGCTCGCCAACGTGCTGGCGACCCATACTGCCGGCATTTCCGACGCCATTGGCGAGCGCACCAGCGAATTGGCCAGCACCATCGAAGCGCAGGGCAACACCGCCCGTGAACGCATCGATGCGTCGCTGCGCAGCGTCACCGACACCATGGCCAGCCATGTCGACACCATGTCGGGGGTCATCGGCACCAAGGTTGGCGAGTTCAACGCCAATCTGGCCGGCGGCATCGATACCGCCATTGTCCGAATTTCGGACGCCGAAACCGGCCTCAGCGGCCGTATCGACGCGGCCACAGCAACCGTCAGCGATAGCGCCCGCAAGGCTGCCGACCTGATCGAAAGCGGCGTCAATTCGGCGCGCAAGGCGATCACCGATATGGTCGATCAGCGCCTGGGCACCCTGCCCGAGGCGATCACGGCCCGTGCCGACATCACCGCCGAGCGCCTCGCCGCACTCAATGCCTCGATCAATACCTCGATCACTCAGTCGATGGCCGATCTCGAATCGGGTGCCGACCGCATCGAGGAAACCATCGCGACACGCCTGGTGGCTGCGACGACCAGCATCACCAATGATGTTACCAACACCGCCAACCGCATGGATCTGGCAGTGCGCAACGCGCTGGAGCAGATCCAGATCGCCGGTGCCAGCATCGACCAGATCGTCTCGGTCAAGGCCGTCAATACGGCTGACAGCATTGCCAAGCGCATGTCCGAGATCAACAGCGCGGTCACCGAGCAGACCAATACCTTTGCGGCCCTGGTCAGCGATAAGTCCGACCAGTTGCAGATCGCCCTGCTCAGCCACGGCAATATCCTGCGCGATGCCCTGGGCGAAACCGCCCGCGAAGCCGAAGGCATCATGTCGGTGTCGACCTCGCGCATCCTCAGCGACGTCAGCACCGCTCTGGGCAAGTTGAACGATAGCAACCTGCTGCTGCAGCGCGTGCTCGAGGCGTCGACCTCCAATCTGGCCCACCTGGAATCCAGCGTCGCCCAGCAGACCGCGACCTACTCCACCACCGTGCGCGACGCCATCGGCCAGACCGAAGAAGCCGGCACCATGGTCAGCCAGCACGTCAACGCCCTGCAGGCCACCATCCAGTCGATGGTCCGCGAATTCTCGGGCATGCTCGGCAAGCTCGATGCCGAAACGGTCAGCATCGGCAGCGCCGCACAGGCCTTGTCCAACACTGGCGGTTTTGCGCTTGAAACGCTGGAAGAACGCCGCAATGCCATGGACGCGCTGGCCAGCAGCTTTGCCGCCCGCGCCGACGATATCGACGGCCGCATGCGCATGTTCGCACAGTCGATTGCCGATACCGTCAACGACACCGAACGTCGCCTGATCGGCGCTCGTCGGGCCATGGACGAGGCATTGTCGGCCACGTCGAGCACCGTCACCGATACCCTGACGGCAACGACGACGACGATCACCGACGCGCTCAACGCCAATGCCGACAAGGTCAATGACGCGCTGTATCTGAATTCGGAACGAGTCAGCAATACGTTGACCACGACCAGTTCGCAGGTCGATGCGGCCATGCTGCGCGCCAGCGATGCGGCGGCGTCGGCACTCAACCAGACCAGCAACGTCGTTGCCAACGCACTGGCCAAGAACACCGCGCAGGTTAATGCTGCCCTGACTGAAACCAGCGATCGCGTTGGCGATGTGCTGTCGGCCACCGCCGGCAACGTCACCGATGTGCTCAATTCAACCACCGGCACACTGGCCAACACCATCAGCGACAGCTCCATGTCGGTGAAGAACGCCGTGCTGGCGCAGGCTGGCACGCTGCGCCAGGCGCTCGACCAGACCAGCGCCGAAGTAACCGCTCGCCTTGGCGACTTCCACGAGACCGCCGATGCGGAAGGCCAGCGCGCCAATGCTGCCCTGCGTGCCGCACAGCAGGCCATGATGGCTGAAATGCAGCGTGCCATCGAGGAAGCCACGGCGCGCTTCAACGACACCGCCAGCGCCATGCGCGACACGGCGCGCGAAGTGGGCTCTGAGCTGGAAGCGACGCGCTCGGAACTGATGCGGGGCGTCGCCGAACTGCCCGAAGAAACCCGCGCCAGCGCCGCTGCCATGCGCCGTGTGGTGGCCGAGCAGATCGAGGCCTTGTCCGAACTCAACGCCATCGTTCGCTCCCAGCCTGCCACCAACGACATCAATACCAGCCGCACCCCGCAGCGTCCGCCTGCACCGCGCCAGGAAGCGCCGCGCTACGAGCAGCCGCGTCCCGAACCGCAGATCCAGCGCCCGGTCGAAACCTACCGTTCGGAACCGGCGCCGGAACCAGTGCGCCAGCCAGAACCCGTGCGGACCGCGCCGCCCCGTCAGGCAGCCCCGGCTCCAGTCCCACAGCGGCAGGGTTCAGAGACCGTCGTCGCCGAACAGGGTCAGGAAAATGGCGGCTGGCTGCGTGACGTTCTGCGCAATGCCACCGCCAAGCAGGCGACCACGCAGCAGGCCAGCCTCTCCGGGCTGACCGAGGAAATCGCTCGCTCGATCGATGATGGCGCATTGGCGGAAGCCTGGGCCCGCTATCAGGCTGGCGAAGCCAATGTGTTCTCGCGCCGCATCTACACCCTGTCCGGCCAGGGCACTTATGACGAAGTGCGCAAGAAGCTACAGCGCGAACCTGAATTCGCCCGCACTGCGCAGGCCTATATGACCGAGTTCGAACAACTGCTGAAGCGCGCTGTTGCCGGTCCCAATGGCGCCGCCGAAACCCGCGAATACCTGCTGTCGGATCGCGGCAAGGTCTATACGACACTCGCCCATGCCAGCGGACGGCTGAACTAAGTTTTGGTTCGCTGAATTGCAAAGCCCCGCAGAAATGCGGGGCTTTTTGTTTTTAGGGTGTTGGGTAAGAGTGGGCGCTCTCTTCCCCACGCTCGACGCTTGCCACGGGCTTGACCCGTTGACCACTCGCAGCAATTGCGCGACCAAAGAGAGGCCCTCAGGTCGAACCCGAGGGAAGCGGGGGAGAGATTGGTAGGCGTTGGAGACATGGCGATAGACGTGCCCTCCCGCGCCAACAATCAACCCTACTCCATCGCAACGGCCTTTGGTTGCTGCAATTGCAGCGATAACCAGATGCAAAAGGCGCCCAATGCGGCAAAGCCGGCGGCCACGAAAAAGGTGTGGGCGCCCATGAAAGTGAACAGCCACCCAAAGACAATCAGCGCGACCACCGCCATGCCCTGCTGGACCATGGTGAACAGGCTTTGTGCCTCTGCCGCGACATTCTCATGGGTCCAGTTGGTGATGAAGTGGATGCAGCCTAAAAAACCCAGGGCATAGGTGACGCTGTGGGTAAGCTGCAGGAAAATCAGCACCGGCACCGTCGGCGAAAAGCCCATGGCAATCCAGCGCAGCGCCGAGCAGATCGCTGACACCAGGATCATGTTGCGCGCCGAAAACCGATGGCTGAAGCGCCGGAAGGCAAACATCATCAGCGCCTCGGAAAAGCCAGCGAGCGCGATCAGTGGGCCGATAATGTCAGCGGAAATCCCCTGCTCTTTCCAGACCAAAGCCGTGAAAGCGTTGAGCAGGTAATGGGTGGCAAACACCATGGAAAAGCCAATCAGCGGCAATAGAAACCATGGCTTGAACACTTCGCTCAAGCGCGCAGGCGACGGCTGAACCGCAGTCAGCGTCAACTCGGTCGGTGGAGCGCGAAACCGTGGCAGGATCAGCGCCGCCGCAGCGCGGATCACGCACAGACCGATAAACAGCGGCACAAAAAAATCCGAGCCGAACCAGATCACCAGAAAACCGGTGACGGCATTGAACACCAGGTAGCCCACCGTGCCCCAGGCACGGATCGCGCCGAAGTCGGTGCCGTTTCGGCGGGTCATGCGCATGGTAGCCGCATCAATGACCGGACCGACCGCGCCTGCGGGTAAGGCGCACAGCGCCCAGACCAGCATGATTCCCCAGAATTCGTTGACGAACAGCAGGCCGAACGCAATGACCGCGGCCAGCCAGACGCCGATGACGATGACCTGGCGCCAGTCGCTGGCGCGATCGGCCACGCGGCCCACCAACAGGTTGGACGCCAGAATCAGGAAGATCGGCAGGGCGTTGATAATGCCAATCTGGTCTGGGGTAATGCCCTTTTCCGTCAGCCAGATTGGCAGGAAGGTGACGGCAGCGCCGCCACCCATGAAAAAGCTGATGTAGAAAATCGTGGTGCGTAATTCGGCGGACATGCGGTCGACAATGGGCGGCGCCATGGGGAAATGCTCGGGTCATCTGCCGCTGCCCGAATCTGGCGCGACAGTCTCAAAAATACGATCTGGCAACGCCAGTCACCGCGTTTCAGCGCTTGGTGTCAATGCGCCTTGGCTGGCCGCATAATCAAACTTGCAACGATACAACCGGCCCCAACTGCCCCCAGTGCCACCGGCCCGAAAAACGCGCCAATGCCAAACTGATTGACCAGCCAGCCGAAGCCGATCAGGGCGAAAACCGTTGCTGCCTGCTGGAACACCACCGCCAGACCCTGCGCCTCGGCGGCGATGTCCTCGCTGGTCCAGTTGGCAATGAAATGCACTGCACCGAAATAGCCCACGCCATAAGTCAGCGCATGCAGCGTCTGCAGGACGAACAACACGGCGACGGGCGGATTGAACGCCATGACGGTCCAGCGGACCATGCAGGCGATGGCAGCGATCAGCATCATCTGGCGGGCCGAAATATTGCCCCCAACGCGCCGCCACGCAAACATCATCACCGCTTCGGCCGCCGCGCCAACGGCAATTAACGGCCCGATGTAACCATCGGCCACCCCATTGTCGTGCCAGACCAGGGCCGCAAAGCCGGACAGTACCGAATGGCTGGAATTGACCAGCGCAAAGCCGATCAACGGCAGCAGGAACCAGGGCTTGAACATTTCGCTGATGCGCGACGCACCGGATTTGAGGCCGGCAAGCGTGGGCTCATGGGCCGGCGCGCGGAAACGCGGCAATTGCCACGCCGCCGCCGTCCGCAGCAGCGACAGACCAAGGAACAGCGGCAGAAACGCCACCGGCCCGAGCCAGGCAATTATCCAGCCACTTGCCACCGTGCAAACCATATAGCCCACAGTGCCCCAGGCGCGAACTGTGCCGAAATCGGTACCATTGCGCTGCGTCAGCCGCACCGTTGCTGCATCGGTTACCGGCGGGATCGAGCCGGAGCCAAGCGCGCACAGGGTCCAGACCGCCAGAATGCCCCAGAACGAATTGACGAAGAACAGGCCGATCGGGACCATGCCGGCAAACAGCGCCAAAACGATGATGACCGAGCGCCAGTCACCGGCCCGATCGGCGATGCGGCCAATGAGTTGATTGATCAGCAGCAGGACCAGAACCGGCAAGGCGTTGATCAGGCCGATTTCGCCGGCCGAAATGCCTTTTCCGGTTAGCCAGATGGCAAAATACACCGAACTGGCACCTGCCGAGCCAAACACCGTAAAATGAAATACCGCCGCGCGCAGTTCAGGACTGAACCGCTGCACCAAAGCCGAAGGCATGAAATGAAACTCCGGGCGAATATGCGCCCGGCGCTAACTTGCCCGCGTCGGCGGCAAGATCAAGACGTCAAATCACCTCACCGGAAAATAGTTCTGCAACGTCGCAAAGCTGCATCCGCTTAGGCAGCTTTTTCGGCCTTGGGGTTCATCATCATCAGCGACAGCAGCACCAGAACGGCGCCAATCGCCGACATGATCGCGGCCACATAGAAGGCCCCGGCGCCGAACATTTGCGCCAGAAAACCGAACCCGACCAAGGCGAACACCGTCACCACCTGGCGCAACACCACGAAAAAACTCTGCGCTTCAGCAGCGATATCTTCGCTGGTCCAGTTGGCAATGAAGTTGGTGATGCCAAGGAAAGTCAGACCCACGGTGGCCAGATGCAGCATCTGCAGGGCGACCAGCACCCACACATTTGGCTCCAGCGCAAAACCCCACCAGCGAATCGCGCCGCAAATGCACCCGATCAGGATCAGGTGCCGCGCGGCGAAGCGCTTGGTAATTGGCTCAAACAGCACCATGGCAAAGATTTCAGCGGTGGGCGCCACAGCCCACAGGATGCCGATGATCCACCCCGGCAAGCCGGCCTGCGCCCAGATCAGCGCGCCAAACCCCATCTGCATCATGTGGCTGCCATGCAGCAGCGCCGCCCCGGCCAGGGTCAGCACGAACCACGGCCGCCACAACTCGGCCATGCGGATGGCGATCAGCGGATTGATCGGCGCATCGATCGGATGAACCGGGCGCAGATTATCGCCAGAGCCCCGAAACAGCGGCAATTGCAGCGATGCCAGCGCCCGGACGATACTGACGGCGGTGAGCAGCGGCACGAAGGCGATCGGCCCAAGCCATCCCAGGATCACACCAGATAGCAGCGTCACCACCACGAAGCCGATGGTGCCCCAGACGCGGATGGCGCCGAAATCAAGCCCGGTGCGTCGGGCCATGCGATAGGCCGCCGCATCCACCACCGGCGAGATCGCCTGAAACGGCACGATCAGCAGCGTCCAGATGATCATGATGCCGAGATAGCCCTGCGGCCAGAACAGGAACAGCGGCGGTATGGCGGCAAGGATCGAGCCGATCACGATCACCGAGCGCCAGTCGCTGGCCCGATCGGCAAGCCGACCGACGATCAGATTGATCACAATCATCGCCAGGATCGGCGCCGCATTGATCAAGCCGATTTCGGCCTCGCCGATGCCGCGCTCGGTCAACCAGATCGGCAGGAACGGGTTGGAGACTGCGCCGGACGTAAACAACGTTGCATAAAACATGCCAGTACGGGCCGCGGGCGAGGAAAATCGCACCGCCAATGGCAAACCCATCGAACTCAGGCTCCGGGCAAATCAGTTTGGAAACGTCTCAGGACAATGCGCCGGGAGGCAAAGGGTGGCAAGGCCAAGCGGCAAGGAATGCGCTAACCCGCAGCCAGCAATTGCCGTGCGCCCTGCCCGGCCCGTACCAGGGCCGATTGAAACTGCGTGGTGCTGGCGGCAATGGTAAAGCTGGCGGCGCAACTGCGGGCCGCGCTGCGCGACAGGTTGAGGGCTTTGGCCACAGCCAATCCCAGATCCTCGTCCATTGCACCGGAGGTGGTGGTCAGAATGTCCAATGGCCCGGTCACCGGATAGGCGGCCACCGGCGTGCCGGAGGCAAGCGCCTCGATAATGACATTGCCAAAGGTGTCAGTGCGACTGGGAAACACGAAGACGTCGGCACTGCGATAGAGCGCGGCCAATTCATCGCCGAACTGAAAACCGAGAAATTTGGCCTGCGGATAGGTTCGCTCCAGCGCTGTCCGATCCGGCCCGTCGCCGACGACGATCTTGGTGCCCGGCATATCCAGCGTCAGAAACGCTCCGATGTTCTTTTCGGCGGCAACGCGGCCGACATACAGCAGGTGTGGACCGGGCAGATCGAGAAACCGGGTCTTCGGGCCGGGCGCGAAGCGCACCGCATCGACCCCGCGCGACCACAGCCCGAGATTGCCAAACCCATGGCCGGCCAGTTCGGTAACCAGGGACGGGCTGGGCACCAGCGTGCGCGCCGCCGGTTCATGAAACCAGCGCAGATAGCTATAGCCCCACTCCGGTGAAACCGGCACGCGTGCCGCCAGATACTCGGCAAAGCGGGTGTGAAAACTGGTGGTGAACGCCAGGCCGCGCTCAACGCAATACTGCCGCGCCTGCAAGCCAAGCGGGCCCTCGGTGGCGATGTGGATATGAAAGGGCGCCACTCCATCGATGAAGGCAGCGACCGCGCCTTGGGTGGCCAGTGAGAGGCGAATTTCAGGATAGGTGGGGACCGGCAGGGTCCAGAAGCGCTCTGGCGTCAGGTAGCGCACTTCCATGCCGCGCCGCAGCAATTCGGTGCCGAGATTTTGCAGCGTCCGCACCACGCCATTGGTTTGCGGATGCCAGGCGTCAGTAACAATCAGGAGGCGGCCGTGCGATCCGCCCGGCGCAGACGGGGCTTGCGCGGTTCGCCAACCGCCATTTCCGTCCACTTGATCAATTCGAACTGCCCGTCGGGCGTCTCCGCGATTGCTGTGCAACTTTCCACCCAATCACCTGTGTTGATGTAGTGGATACCTAACCTGTCATGCATGTCAGCAAAGTGAATGTGGCCACAGATCACCCCGTCAACCCCGGATTCCTTGGCTTCGTGGACCAAAGCTTCCTCGAATCGGCCGATCACCGAGACCGCGTTTTTCACCTTTTGCTTGGCCCAGGCCGAAAGCGACCAGTATTGCAGCCCCAGTCGCCGACGCACCCAATTGATCGCGATATTGACCCGAAGCGCCAGATTGTAGGCCCAGTCACCCACATGGGCGAGCCATTTGGCGTTCATCACCACCACATCGAACTGGTCGCCATGGATCACCAGATAGGTCTTGCCCTGGGCGGTCGTGTGAACAGTTCGATCGACGAACTCGACTTCACCAAAATAGGTGCCGAGATATTCTCGCAGGAACTCGTCATGATTGCCGGGTAGGTAAACCACCCTCGTTCCGGCATTGGCCTTGTCGAGCAGCAACTGCGCCAGCACGTTGTATTCATTGGGCCAGTGCCAGTTCTTGGCCAATCGCCAGCCATCCAGAATGTCACCCACGAGGTAAATCGTCTCGGCATCATGGGCGCGCAGAAAATCGATCAGTTGCAGGACGCGGATCGGCTTCATCCCGAGATGCACATCGGAAATGAACAGCGCCCGCACCTGTCTGATTTCGCGATCTTCAGCCATTCACCACGGCACCCCATTTCGTCTGCCAGCAGCGGCGAACCGCGCGGACCTTCATACAGTGTAGAGGGCGACACCAGAAGAAGAAACAGCGGTCAGATTGTGAAAACAGCCGACTGCCTGGCTGCGCACCAAAACGGCTGTTGTTTCAGTGGGTTAATTGCGGTCCACGATTCTCGTCAAAAACCTGAACTGGTGTTCGCCACCACCCTGACGTCAGCGCGAGCCTGATTCGCCACTCAGCGAATATGGGCCTTCAAGGCAACAATGCGATCATAGCTCTGCTCGATACGAGCCGCGAATTCCGGATCAGCCTTGGCTTCAGCCACAAGAATACCCCGGATCTTTTCACCCAGACCGGGGCTATAGGCCGCGGTGTTGGAAAACAGCAGCACGTCGAGCCCGGCACGCACCGCCTCGGTTACGGTTTGCTCCGGCGTGAAATGCTGGCGAATGGCGCCCATTTCCAGATCATCACTGATGGCGACGCCGGTAAAACCCAGTTGGCCGCGCAACACGCCGGTGATCCATTGATGCGACAGCGACGCGGGGGTTTTCGCATCGGCATCGGAATAGTCCTTATGGAACAGATGGCCGACCATAACCATGCCAGCATAACCCTTGGCGAACAGGTCGCGATATGGCTCCAACTCCTTGGGCGACCAAGTGTTGGAAATATCGACAAAGCCCTCATGGCTATCGCCGGTCGAAGAGCCATGACCGGGGAAATGCTTGAGCGCCACCACCACTCCGGCCTTGTCATGAGCCTCGATAAAGGCGCCATCATAGGCCGCAACCACGGCCGGATCGGCACTGAACGAGCGACCGAACTTGGCGATGATCTGGTTGTTCGGGTTGATATCCACATCGGCCACCGGGCCGAAATTGACGGTAAAACCCAGATCGGCAATCGACTGCGCCATCTTTTCGTAGATCGCCTCGGCACCGGGGACGGAGTTGTCGGCGGCAATAGTGCGAGCATTGGGGACTTCGGTGAAGCCCACATCCTTGGTCAGCCGCTCGACGGCGCCGCCTTCCTGATCGAGCGTGATGAATGGCGGCAAGCCGGGCGACGCGGCCTTGAATGCCTCGTTCATTGCCTTGACTGCAGCAAGGCTTGCCACATTGGTCTTGAGATACATCACCCCGCCGATATGGCCGGCGGCGATTTCGGCGCGCAGGGCTACCACGGATTTATCGCCAACGTTATCGCCCTGAAAGCCGACGATAATCATCTGGCCGGCCATCTGGTCGAGCGTGGCGGCATGGGCAGGTGCGCTCAACGCCAAGAGCGCGAGGGCGGGAGCGAGGCAGTTCAGCAATGAGCGCACAAATCAGTCCGTGGCAGGATTCGGTACGCGACGATGGCCGAGGAATGCGGCGGAAACAATGGCGGAGGCGAGCACGCCCTCATGGTGAGGTGCCTTGCTTTGCAAAGTCGAACCACGAGGGCGCGCCATTACCGGTTCTGCCGGTTCTCGATCAGGTTATCGACCACCGCCGGATCGGCCAGTGTCGAGGTGTCCCCCAGCGCACCGAAGTCGTTTTCGGCAACCTTGCGCAGAATGCGGCGCATGATCTTGCCCGAGCGGGTCTTGGGCAGGCCCGGCGCCCATTGGATCAGGTCAGGCGTCGCGATCGGGCCGATTTCTTTGCGAACCCAGTTTTTCAACTCGGTCTTGAGCGCATCGTCATAGGCCTCGCCGGCCATAAGGGTGACATAGCAATAAATGCCCTGCCCCTTGAGGTCGTGCGGATAGCCGACCACCGCTGCTTCGGAAACCTTGGGATGGGCGACCAGCGCGCTTTCGATTTCGGCGGTGCCGAGGCGATGGCCGGAAATATTGAGCACGTCATCGACCCGGCCGGTGATCCAGTAATAGCCATCTTCATCGCGCCGGCAGCCGTCGCCGGTGAAATAGTAGCCCTTATAGGTCTCGAAATATGTGGCGACGAACCGGGCGTGGTCGCCCCAGATGGTGCGCGCCTGCCCCGGCCAACTATCCTTGATCACCAGCACGCCTTCGGCCTTGGTCTGGTCCTGCAGCTTGCCCTCTGGCGACAGTACAACAGGCTGCACGCCGAAGAACGGCTTGGACGCCGAGCCGGGTTTTGCGGCAATAGCGCCGGGCAGCGACGTGATCATGTGGCCGCCGGTCTCGGTCTGCCACCAGGTATCGACGATCTCGCAGCGGCCCTTGCCGACGTTTTTGTGATACCAGAGCCAGGCCTCCGGGTTGATCGGCTCGCCCACCGAACCCAGCAGGCGCAGGCTCTTGAGATCGGTTTTGTCGAGGAACGACGTGCCCGCGCCCATCAGCGCGCGAATGGCGGTCGGGGCGGTGTAATAGACATTGATCTGGTGCTTATCGATGACGTCCCAGTGGCGACCGGCATTGGGATAGGTCGGGATGCCCTCGAACATCACCGTCGTCGCGCCATTGGCTAGCGGGCCATAGACGATATAGGTGTGGCCGGTGACCCAGCCGACATCCGCCGTGCACCAGTAGATTTCGCCATCGCGATAATCGAAGGTGAGTTCGTGGCTCATCGCTGCATAGACGATGTAGCCGCCGGTGGTGTGCAGCACGCCTTTGGGTTTGCCGGTGGAGCCGGACGTATAAAGAATAAACAGCGGGTCTTCGGCATTCATCGGCTCGGGTGCGCATTCGGCGGAAACCGATTTGGCGACGTCTTCGTACCAGACATCGCGGCCAGACTGCATGGCAACGGCGTTGCCGGTGTTTTTCACCACCACGACCGAGGTTACGCCCGGCGCCTTGGCGAGCGCTGCATCGACATTGTTCTTGAGCGGCACGGTCTTGCCACCACGACGGCCTTCATCGGCAGTGATTACGATGGTGCTGGCACAATCTTCAATGCGACCCGCCAGCGCATCCGGTGAAAAACCGCCGAACACCACAGAGTGTACGGCGCCGATGCGGGCACAGGCCAGCATCGCATAGGCGGCCGCCGGGATCATCGGCATGTAAATGGTGACGCGGTCGCCTTTCTTGACACCCTGCGCCTTGAGCACATTGGCGAAGCGGCAGACGTGCTCATAGAGCTGGCCATAGGTGACCTTTTCGTCCGTGCCCGGCGTATCGCCTTCCCAGATCAGCGCCACCTGATTGGCGCGCTTTGACAGATGCCGGTCGATGCAATTGGCAGATATGTTAAGGACGCCGTCCTCATACCATTTGATCGAAACATCGGGATATTCGAACGTGGTGTTCTTGACCTTGGTGAACGGCTTGATCCAGTCGATCCGCTTGCCCTGCTCGGCCCAGAACCCGTCCGGGTCGCTGATCGAGCGCGCATACATCTCGTCGTATTGCGCCATGGTGACATGGGTGCGCGCAATGGCAGCCGGGCTGGGCTGGAAAATCTGCGGTCCACTCATGGTCTACTCTCCCGTGTGGCTTTAATTGGTATTAGCCAGTTTACATTGGTATTAGATTATTGCCTCAGCGTGGGCGAAGCAAGCCTAAGCCAAGGACTTCGCAAGCGAAAGCACGCAATGGCGCAAAGATGCGACATTAACCCCACTCGGGCACGCTGCTTCGGCGAGCCTTTGCCCGGTGGTATGGTGCAGTTGTGAAGAGGGAGACGGCGCGATGAGCGGCATAGCCACGATGGGCCAGACCACCGGCGTTAAGGCGGCGGCGCCTGCCGCCAAAATCTACCGCGCTGCCACCTTTGCGGATATCGATCTGGTGCATGCGCGACTGGGTGAAGTCATCGCCGAGCTTCCCTACTACAATGCCGAATTCAAGGCCCACGAAACCGCCCGGCTCAGCAAGGACTTCCTCGCAGCGCTGATCGAGGCCGACCCCCATCACGTGATGATTTTCATGCTTCAGGGCGAGACCGCCGGTTTCATGATCAGCGGTCCGGAACTGGGTACGCTGTGGCATTACTGGACCTATCTGTTCCCGGAAAAGCGCCAGGGGACTCTGGGCGTGCGCGGCATCCAGGAATTTTTCAAGCATTGGGACAATGGCCGCTTTCACAAGGTCGCCACCTACACCATGCCGGGCAACGACCGGGCGCAGACATTAATGGAGCGGTTCGGGTACGTGTTCATCGTCAAGCTGGAGCAACAGCTGTTCGGCCAAGATTGTCTGCTCTACGAGCACAAGCTGAACAAGACCGTGCCGGGTTACGATCACAGCTTGCGGTTTGGCTTCCGCCATCGCCTGCGTCGCAAGATCAAGATGCTGCTGGCGCGGAATAAGTATTTCCACGCAATAGTTTAGTCACGCTACGCGACTCTGATTCAGAACCTGAAGTTCATTCCGCCGGGACGGCCACTGGCGCCGCGCCGCGAAATTTCTGCATAATCGAGACATCCACTTTGGCGGTCCTGAGCGCCACCCACCATAGCCCGCCCGACCAGGTCGTGATCGAGATCAAAGCGGCAAACGACGCACCCATCAGGCCGAACGGCGGCACCAGCAGGTAGTTGCCGGCCACCAAAGCCACAAGGCCAACTCCGATCGCCGGCAGGCTGGCATAGGGACGATCGTGGATCGACAGTACCAGCGACGCAGGCCCCATGGCCGAGCGCACAACCAGCGCCACGCACAACACTACCAGCGGCAGCGCACCGGCGGCAAAGGCCGGGCCAAAGATCATCAGCGCGAATGGCCCGCCCACCGCCATCATCACCAACAGCAGCAGCGACAGGCCGGTGGCGACGAAATTGGCATCACCCACCTTGCGATTGAAACCTGGGCGGTCGGCATTGGCTTCACTCTCAAACATGTCAGGCAACGTTACGGCGTAGACTGCAGCAACACCGAACGACACCAGCGAGAAAATCCGGGTGCAGACGCCAAAGATCGCCAGCTCTTCGCGGCTCAGATGATTGGCCAGCAGCAGCAGATCGATATCGAAGAAGAAATCGCTGGCCAGCGAAATCAGCACCCATGGCAGCGCAAAGCGCCACCAGCGGGCGCGCTCGGTGGGGCGCAACGGCGCGGTATCGGGAATGGCTTTGAGCGTCGCATAGACAAAACCAAAATGCACCATGGCGATGCCGGCATAACCGACGCCAACGATCCACATCATTAGGCCAAACCCGGCATCGGGATTGCCCAGCGTGGTGCCGATGAGGAACCCGGCGATAACGATCATCGGCCGGAACATGGTATCGGCAAAAAAGCCGGCATAGGGGCGCTTGAGCCCGACCAGCATCGCGCCATTGACGAACACGGTGGCGGTGCCGAAGGCCAAGAGGCACACCGGCACGAAATGCTGCGCCAGTGCCGATTGACCGGCACCGGTCAGCCCGAGGAATGGATAGCCGACCGCAAGCAGCAGCGCAGTCGCGCCCAGCACATGGCCATAGGCACTGCCGACGAACACGCCGAGCTGGCGGCGTTCGCCTTTGGCGCGGTACTCAGCCGCGAAATAAGTGCCGACGGTCTGGAAGCCCAACGGCATCACCACGGCGATCAGGTTCACCGTCGCGATGATCAGCAGATAATCGCCGAGCTGATGGGCGCCCCAGAAGCGGGCGATCATCGCCTGAACGGCAAACACCAGCCCTGCCCCAAACAGGCGGGCGGCAAAAATCACGGTGGACTGCGAGGCCAGGCGCCGGTGCAGGCTCATCTCAATTGTCCTCGGCAGTGGCGCGAATCTGGTCCGGCTTGGCCTTGGTCGAGCGCAGACCATCGATGAAGCGGCGGACCTGATGCATCGCATCTCGCGCCGCAAAAGCGCCGGTCCCGGCGAGATAGGCCAGCGGGCGCGACGCATAATTGGCAACGGATGGCACCGGCTGGATCACCCCAGCTTCGCCAACCATGCCCTTCTTGAACTGGTGCAGCCCCTGGAAGCCATCGGTACCGCCCAGATCGTACCAGCCTGCTGGCGTATTATCGCGCAGCCAGCGGATGATCTCCCAATGCATGAAATAGCCGGCGCGCAGCGGCAGCGCTTTGTCATTGGTGGCGCCATAGAGATAGACCGCGCGGTCGCCGATCTTGAAGATGATCGCACCGGCGATCACTTCGCCTTCATGGCGTACGAAGAACAGTTCCGGACGCAGCGACGCATCCATCGCCATCAGCGGTTCGACCGTTTCGTAGGCTGAATGATCCGGAAACTGCTTGCGGTCAGTCATCGCGGTATAAAGCGCATGGAACTCGCCGATCCGCTCGGGACCGGCATGTTCGAACGACAACCCGACCTTTTCGGACTTGTTCAGATGATAGCGCCATTTCTGGTGCAGGCTCTTGCGCTGCTCGGCATCCGACAGGCGCAGATTGACGATATAGCGGCTGGGGAACAGCAGCGTCGAACCCATCTTGAAGCCACGGACTTGCAAATGCTGGCTTTCGGCATTGACTGCCGTCAGCGAAGCGCGCGGCAGCACCGACAGCATCAGGCCGCGACCGTCGGCATATTCCGAGATCAACGCATCGATCATGCCACGATAGATCATTGGCGCATCGGCGCGACCGCCATGCTTGAGCATCGGTCCCCATTTGGAGACCGCGATACCGCCAATGCCCAGCGGCAGAGGCTGGATCATCATCAGGCTGCCGCCGACGATCTCGCCCTTATGGGAAAACACCAGCGGCTCATGCTTGACCGAAGGCCAGCGACTGATGGCAAAGGTATAAAGCTGTTCCTGGCAGGCCTCGTCGAACGTGCCAACCAGCCGGTCCCACTCGACGCCCGACACCGTCGCAACGTCAAGGTGCAGGCCGGGTACCGAGTCCATTGCCCGGCTGGCAATGGAGGGCGACTCGATCAATCGATCAACGATGGTGGCCATGGGGCGCGTCCAGCTTGGAAATGACCAGCTGAAAACTACCGCCCCAAAGTGAGCAAATCCCTATTCTGTCACTACAAATGCCGCAAAACTTGGTGCTTGGTTACCAAAGCCTATGCGGGTGAGGCGACATGTCCGCCATAAAGGAACGGGATATGGGGCAGCGTGCCGCCCAGCATCTGGTCAGCACCCTCGTAGCCCATCTTGAGAGCCACGTAGAATATGATCAGCAGGCCGACCCAGGCGATCCAGCGGAACCGGGTCAACAGGCCGGCGATGAACGAGGCCGCAACGCCCATCATCACCACGGACAGCGCCAGGCCAAAGATCAGCGCTTCGATGTGATGCTGGGCAGCGCCGGCCACCGCCAGCACGTTGTCCAGCGACATCGACACGTCGGCGATGATGATCTGTAACACGGCCTGGCGCAGCGTCTTGCGCGGGGCCTTGCCAGCAATCGTGCCGTCGGCATTGAGATCGGTTTCAGACAGCGCCTCGGCGCCTTCGCTCTGCTCATCGTGCGAGGTGCTGAGCTCGCGGTACATCTTCCAGCACACATAGAGCAGCAGCACCGCACCGGCGATCAGCAGCGCACCACCCAGTTGCAGCAATTGGGTGGTGATCAGCGCGAAGAAGATTCGCAGGACGGTGGCAGCAATAATGCCGATCAGAATGGCCTTGCGGCGGAGGTCGGAAGCCAGCCCGGCAGCGGCAAGGCCGATGACCACGGCATTGTCCCCGGCCAGCACCAGATCGATCATGATCACCTGAAAAAGCGAGGTGAAAAAGCTCCACTCAAGACCGAAAGGCATACCTGACTTCTCCGACGGGGATTGCTGTCTGGGGGCTATACCCTCCAAAACGCCTGATGAACAGGCCTATGGACCATAGTGCCGACATCCCGACAAAGTGGCAACGATGCGCAAAACTACAAGGGTGGTTCGGGAACGAGCGCATCGCGACTTTCCGGAATGGAATTCAGTCCGGAGATTCTGACGCCCCAAATTACCGGCAAAAATAACATGATGTGTTAGCAACACTTCCACGGCGGAAGATATTTATGCAATGCGGTAAACGTCGGAATAGCCTAGCCGAATTCGAGGCTGGTGATGCCGAACACCTGATTCAGGGCCAGCGCCGGCACTGGCCCGCGATACATTCGCGACGTCCTGAAACCAGGCGTAAAGCCCCAGCCATGCAGCAGCGCCAAAAATGTCGTCTGACTGGCGGGAACGTCAATCTGCACAAGCCCAGAACCCGCCGCCAAATTCTGCAGAAGCAAAGTGGCCGCTGCCGGATCGCAAGCGAACAGCGGGCCAACCTTGTGGTGCTCGATACACTTGCGGATGACGCCATAACCCCTCGAAAGACGGTCTTCACCAAGCATCAGGCCTTGATTGGGCGGGGCCACCCAACGGCTGAGGAAAGCCTCGCGGCTGGCTGGGAAACATTGGCGGTCGAGAGCTTTGACGGCCGGCACTGTCGCTTGCGCAACTCTCAGAGGTGCAGTTGGTACGCTGCCAGTCATGCGAACAGTCTCGTAAGCCGCCACAAATCCCATGCTCGCATAGTTGGCCTGTTGTTCAGGCACACCATCCAGTCCGATGGTGCGGTTACCCAGATGCGCCATGCCAGCGTCCCAGGCGGCCTTGCCGTGCCCTTGACCACGCCAATCCTGATGGCAAATGTAAAGTCCGATAAAGCCAAAGTCAGCGTCATAGGCGGCAGCAGAAATGGCCGCCACCATCTGCCCATCGACAAAGGCTCCGATGAACCCATCCGGATCGACGGCGTAAAACGCACGGGCATCGGTCAGACCGGGATTCCAGCCCTCCCGGGCAGCCCAGGACAACAGCGTTTCGACCTCGGCTTCAGCAAGGCTTCGGATCAACCGCGCCATCAAGCGGTCAGCAGTTGCGGCGCAAAATCCCTCATCGCGCCAGTATAGGGCTTAACCACCGGGCTGGCATAGGAGCCGCGTTTGCTGGTGCTGAGGCCCAGTGCCACCAGCGCCTCGGCCTGCTTTACCGCGGCGCCAACGCCGTCGATGACTGGCATGCCAAATTCGCGCTGCAAGGTTTTGGCGAGATCCGCCATGCCAGCGCAACCCAGCACGATCGCCTCGGCATTGTCCTGCTCGATGGCTTTGACGATCTCATTGCGAAGTCGATCCCGCGCGCCCGAATTCGGATCTTCCAGCGACAATACCGAGATATTGGCGGCCCGAACCTTGGCGCGGCCGACCATGCCATAGCGATGCACCAGTTCCTCGATAGGAACGCGCGAGCGTTCCATGGTGGTCACGACGGTAAAGCGCTTGGCGATGAAACCTGCCGTCGCCAGCGCAGCTTCGCAAATGCCGATGACTGGAATGCTCGCCATGGCCCGCGCTGCGTCAAGGCCGGTGTCGTCAAAGCAGGCGATCACCGCTGCATCGACCCCTGCCCGCTCCTGTCGGGCGATTTCCATCAACAGGCCGGGCAACGCAAACGCCTCGTCGTAATAGCCTTCGATGGAAACCGGCCCCATGCTGGACGTCGCCGCAATGATCTGAGTCGCCGATGCCGCTGCCATTGTCGCCGCCGAGGCGATGGTCGCGGTCATGCTGGCAGTGGTGTTTGGATTGACGACAAGCAACTGCATGGCGCTAGGCCCTCGCCCGGCGGCGACCGATCACGATGATCGAACCCAGCGTGATCAGGATGATGGCAAACGAGAACAGCGTGGTCACAGTGCCCAGCGCGTAGAGCACCGGGGTCGTGACATTGGTGGTCATGCCATAGATTTCGAGCGGCAGCGTATTGGAACTGCCCGACGTCAGCAGCGTACGGGCAAACTCGTCATAGCTCAGACTGAAACCGAACAGCCCAACGCCGATCAGGCTGGGCGCAATCATCGGCAGCACCACATGATAAAATGTCTGCCATGACGACGCACCCAGATCGCGCGCCGCTTCCTCATAGGATGGCGAGAAGCGGTTGAACACCGCAAACATGATCAGCACGCCAAACGGTAGCGTCCAGGTGAGATGCGCGCCAAAGGCCGAACCAAACCAGGCGGGGCGAATACCGATCTGCTGGAACAGCACCCCGATGCCCAGCGACACGATGATCGAGGGCACCACGAGGCTGGCAATGGTCAGATAAAACAGCGGCGACGAGCCAAAGAACTTGCGGCGGAAGGCAAGACCCGCGAGTAGCGCAATCACCACGGTAGAGACCATGACCATCAGGCCCAGCATCAGCGAGCGACCAAAGCTGGCGCCAAAATCGCCAACCGCCTGCCTCTCGAACAGGTTCTGAAACCAGTGAAATGACACGCCGTTCAACGGAAAGGTCAGGCCGCCGGTCGGCCCTTGAAACGACAGAATGAAGATTGCCGACATCGGACCGTACAGAAACAGCACGAACAGGGTGAAAAAGGCGGCCAGAACGTAAAATCCAAACGTACGCTTCTCGCTGTTCATGGCTCAAAGCTCCTTGCGAATATCAACGATGCGCAGAATACCGGCCACCAGCATCAGCACCAGGACCAGCAGCACCACCGCGTTGGCCGCAGCGGCCGGATATTGCAGCAGCGACATCTGGTTCTTCATCATCAGGGCCACCGAGGCACTCTGACCGCCCGACATCACCTGCACGGTAGAAAAGTCGGCCATCACCAGGGTCACCACGAAAATGGTCCCGATAGCGATCCCGGGCTTGGCGAGTGGCAGGATCACATTCCAGATGATCTGCCACGCGGTAGCGCCGCCGTCACGAGCCGCTTCGACCAGCGATTTATCGATGCGCATCATGGTGTTGAAGATCGGGGTGACCATGAAGAGCGTGTAGAGGTGAACCATGGCCAGGATTACTGCAAAATCCGAATAGAGCAGCCATTCCAGCGGCTGCGGGATGACCCCGGCTGAAATCAGCCCCGTGTTCACCAGCCCATTGCGCCCCAGCACCGGAATCCAGGAAATCATCCGGATGATGTTGGAAGTGAAGAATGGCACGGTGCAGATCAGGAACAGCACCATCTGCATCACGGCGCTGCGCACGTGGAAGGCCAGGAAATAGGCGAGCCAGAAGCCAAGCAAAGTCGTAATTGCCCAGACAATCGCTGCAAATTTTAGGGTGTTGAGGTAGGTCTTCCACGTCACCCACGACCCCAGAACGTCGGTATAATTGGTGAGCAGGAAGCTGGGATACATGCCGGCGAAGTCGTAGTCCCAAAAACTGATGACCACCAGAAACAGGATCGGAATAGCCAGGAAGAAGCCAAGGATCAGCAATAGCGGCGTGGCCTGGATATAAGGCGTCATGCGACCGATAAGACTGTTCATTGGAATATCCGATCTGTTCGCCGAAATCGCAGTCGTCACCCTCCCCCTTGCGGGGAGGAATCAAGGGTGGGGTGCGAGAGCCACGATATCCCGGCTCCGCACACCCCCTCCCATCCTCCCCATCAAGGGGGAGGTGCAGATGAGTGGATTGGCTTAGGCGGCGATGAATTCGTTCCAGCGCTTGACCATGTAGCGGTCCTCGTCCATCACCGAATTCCAGCAGGCCACCTTGCCCATGCGTTCTTCGAACGAGCCGCCATCGCGCACGGCGCCGGCCTTCTCCATCACGGTGCCATCTGGCGCCTTGATCTCGCCCGCCGCAGGCTTGCCTTCGATCCAGTAGCCCCATTCGTCTTCGGACATGAACTTCTTGGCCGAGACCATGTTGGCCGAGTAGTAGCCCTGGCGATTGAGGTAACCACCAACCCAGCCCGAGGTGTACCAGTTGATATATTCGTAGGCCGCGTCGAGCTGGGCGCCCGACAGATGCGCGGCAAGGCCGAGACCGCCGCCCCACGAGCGATAGCCTTCCTTGAGCGGCTGGAAGCGGCAGGCGATGCCCTTCGAGCGCACGGCAGCAACCGCAGGCGACCACATCGACTGGATCACCACTTCACCCGAAGCCATCAGGTTCACGGATTCATCGAAGCTCTTCCAGAAGGCGCGGAACTGGCCGTCCTGCTTGGCCTTGATCAGGAAGTCGATCGTTGCATCGATCTCTTCCTTGGTCATGTTGCCCTTGTCGCCATACTTGATGTTGCCCATGGCTTCCATGATCATGGCAGCATCCATGATGCCGATGGACGGCACGTTGATAATGGCGGTCTTGCCCTTGAAGGCCGGGTCCATGATGTCGGCCCAGGTGGTGATGTCGCGACCTACCAGATCCGGACGGATGCCCAGGGTATCGGCGTTGTAAATGGTCGGGACCATAGTGAACCAGCCGGTTTCGCCCTTGGCGAAGGTCTTGGAGTCCTGCGCTTCGACAAAGCCAACCGTGTGCGGCGCGGTGCCCTGGGCGATGACGCTGTCCGGCAGCAGCTTGCCGGTTTTGAACAGCGGCACAAGGTCGTTGTAATAGGTCAGCTTGCTGACATCCATCGGCTGCATGACGCCGGTGGGGAACACCTTCTTGAGAATCCAGTATTCGATATCGGCGATATCGTAGCTGTCCGGCTGGGTCACAGCGCGCTGGGCGGCAGCGTCGGAGTCGGTGGCGGTCATTTCCAGCGTGATGCCGAGGTCGGCCTTGCACCGTTCCGCAATGTCATTGAGGTTCGACACGCCGGTGCCGAACTGGCGCAGCGTGATCGGATTCTGCGCCCAGATGGTCGGGAAACCGGTGATGGCGCCCGAACCGACAGCGAGACCCGCTGCGGCAGCGCCACCCTTGAGCAGATTGCGGCGGGAAATGCCGCTCTTCTTGGTCGTCTCAGTCATAGCCGTAATCCCCTGTGTGTTGGTTTTGGTCTTATGAATCGAGATTGCCCAGGACGATGGCGTCCGAGGCGTCCCAATGCAGTGGCACCGCCTGCCCGACGGAAACCGGCGTCGCAAAAAAGCTCCGGTCGTCGACAATGGCGGTGAAATCTTCGATGCCGGCGCCGTCGATGGAGAGCTTCACGGTGGCGCCGCGATATTCGATGTTGGAAACCAGGCCAGTAAAGCCGAGCCCCTTGACCGGGCTTTCGCCCAGTTTGACGTGATCGGTGCGAATGCCGATATCGACAGTGCTGCCCGGTTCGCGCGGTGAGCCGGATGCGGAGAACACCCCGCCGCCCACAACCTCAAGCGTCACCAGCCCATTTGATGAGCCGGTCGCCTTGCCGCTGAGCACGTTATGATCACCCATGAAGCGGGCGACGAAGGCTGAAGCCGGGCGCTCGAACACTTCCCGCGGCGTCGCCGCCTGCTCGATACGGCCATCGCTCATCACCACGATGATGTCCGCCAGCGCCATTGCCTCTTCCTGGCTATGGGTCACATGCACGAAGGTGATGCCGAGGCTTTTCTGCAGCTTCTTCAGTTCGGCGCGCATGCGAATTTTGAGGAACGGATCAAGCGCCGACAGCGGCTCATCAAGCAGCAGTGCTTCCGGATCGGTAATCAGCGCCCGGGCCAGCGCCACGCGTTGCTGCTGGCCACCCGAAAGCTGGGCCGGGCGACGGGTGGCATAGGCCTCCATTTGCATCAGCTTGAGCATGTCGAGCGCCTTGGCGCGGCGCACATCAGCCGGAACACCAGCCATCTTCAGGCTGAACGCCACATTGTCGATCAGGTTGAGATGGGGAAACAGCGCATAGGACTGAAACATCATCGCCGTGCCGCGTTTGGCCGGCGGCAGATCGGTCACCACCGTATTGCCAAGCCGAACGTCGCCGATCGAGATGCTCTCGTGGCCCGCAATCATCCGCAGCGTGGAGGTCTTGCCGCAGCCCGAGGGGCCAAGCAGGCAGCAATAGCTGCCGGCTGGAATTTTCAGGCTGATGGCATCGACGGCCGTCGTGTTTCCATAGATTTTGGACACTGACGCAAGATCGATTTCCGCTGCTTTGGACATAAAGCCACCCCGGGTTATCTGCCATTCACTATGCAGACTCCGTGCCAGTCGCCCCTTACCGCATTAAGGCATTGTTATTGAACGAGTTTCACATTCCAACTTGCATGCACCAATTAGCATCAGATACTACATGTGCTCGATATTTAAGCAGTTGTCCGCAATGTCCGCAAAAATTGTATGCAATCCTGAATCGTCAAGTATTCAATCTCGGGCTTACATGTTGGCCAATTCTGGGTATGAATATGGGACCGCGAGGGACCGATGAACATCGCCGACCATGCCATGCCCGAACTGGGCGCGACCGAAGACCGATCTGCAATGATCCGCGATCATCTGCGCGATGCCATCGTCGATCGCCGGCTGGCGCCGGGCACCAAGTTGTCGGAAGCCGAGGTGGGGACGCTGTTCGATGTCAGCCGCACCGTCGTCCGTGCTGCGCTGCAGGCGCTGGCCTTCGAAGGCCTGGTCAAGACCGAGCGCAATCGCGGCGCTTTCGTCGCCAACCCCTCCCCCGATGAAGCCCGGCAGGTGTTCGACAGCCGCCGGCTGATCGAACCAGGCATCGCGCGAGCCGCAGCCGAACGCATTACCTCCGCGCAGATCGCCGCGTTCCGCGAGCGCCTGCATGATGAAAGCCGTCTGCTCAGCGAACGCGGCCCCAGCGCCCGCCGCGCCGAAATCCATGCCTCGGGTGATTTTCATCTGTTGATGGCCAGCGTCGCCGGCAACGCCATCCTGCTCAAGTTCATGGAAGAACTGGTGGCGCGTTCATCACTGGTGATTGCGCTCTACGGCCGCTCGGGCGCATCGAGCTGCGGCCACACCGATCACGGGGCCATCCTGCGCGCTCTGGAGCAGCATGATGCCGACCTGGCCAGCGCACTGGTTCTGTCCCATATCGATCACATCGAATCGGATCTGGACCTGCGCGTCTCCGAGGGCATGCCGCTGCGGGATGCCCTGACGCTGTAATCCGGCACAAACGAAAAACGCTCCCTGAGGAGCGCCATTCGTTCAGTAGTTTACGAAGACTTTGGTGGGCGAGCACGGATTCGAACCGTGGACCCGATGATTAAGAGTCATCTGCTCTACCAGCTGAGCTACTCGCCCCAATGCCGGAGCTTCCAAAGTGGCTGCTCTCTAGCAAAGGGATTCTCCCCTGTCTAGCGCCTCATGCCATTTTCCTGTCCAATCAGCACTGTTAAGATGAACCGGCCCGCTTAAGCCCAAGGTTTCTCATGCAGATTTCAGACCTGTTCTATGTCCCGGCAAACTGGCTGCTGGCCAATTCCGCCTCGATTCTGGGCGCCATCGCCATCCTGATTGCCGGCCGCTACGCCGCGCGCTGGGCTTCGCAGACCGTTCGGCACCTGCTGCCTCGTGCTTATGGCGTGGACAAGAACTTTGCGCCGCTGCTGTCGGAAGCGGCGCGCTATGGCATCATGATCTTTGCGGCCGTCACCGCGCTCAACCTGCTGGGCGTGGCCAACACCACTATTCTGGCCGTGCTCGGCGCGGCGGGTCTGGCCGTGGCCCTGGCACTGCAAGGCACGCTGGCCAACATCGCTGCTGGCATCATGCTGATCTGGCTACGGCCCATCGCCATCGGCGAATATATCCAGGGCGATGGTGTGGCCGGGATCGTAGTGGAAATCGGCCTGTTCGGCACGCGGCTGCGCTCAACCAGCGGATTATACCTGTTCACGCCGAATCAAAAACTCTGGGCCTCGGCCATCACCAACCACAGCCGCGAGCCCCGCCGCCGCATCGACGTCAATGTCAGCGTGCCTGATAGCATCGACATCGCCAAATCGCGCAAAATCCTGCTGCGCATCGCCACCTCCGACAAGCGCGTGCTGGTCGATCCGGCACCCAGTGTGCATGTGGAAAGCCTCACCGGCTCCGCCGTGCAGATGCAGCTGCGCGCCTGGGTCTCGACACCCGATTATCTGCCAACGCTTTACGCGTTGACCGAGGACGCCAAGATCGCGCTCAATCGTGAACTGACCGGTACCAAAGCCGACAAGGCCCAGATCAACGTCACGCCCGACCCCAATGTGCCCAGCCCGGAAAACCGCTGAGCTTTATGGCGCTGCCGGCGGCATGATCGCCACAGTGGCGAGCAACCCGCGATGGTTGGAGCCATAGGATTGCGGGGTTGCGGCAATCGACTGGATCAGCGCGCCACCCCGGGTGAACATATTGTCGATCGGCACGCCATAAGCACCCGCTTCGACCGGCCAGGTGGCCGGATAGCCTGGCCCGGGCATCAGCTTGGCTTCGGCTACAAACTGCGCAACATCATGCGACCAGGCAGCGGCGTTGAAATCTCCCATCAAGACCACCGGTCCCTTGAGATGGCCGATGGCCCAGCCGACCTGCTTCATTTCCCAGGGCGCGATACCGTCGAAATAGGGCTTGCTCAAATGCATCGAAACAACGGCCAGTTCCTGCCCGTGAACCATGGTTTTGGCCGTAATGAGCCGTAGCCGATTGAGCGAGGGCAATGGAATGACCCGGCCCTCGGTAAACGGCGTTTTGGACAGCAGCGTCATGTCGCAGATGGCAACGGTCTCGCAGCCCAGACGATAGGGATAGATTCGAGCCAGATCTGCCAGCCGATCCCCCAACCCGACAGCCTCCAGCACGGTGACGATGTCGGCGCCGGAACTGGCAATATAGGCAGCCGCGTCAGCACCCCGCACATTGCTGTTGAGCACGTTGAAGCTGAGGACTGACACCGTTGTCACCGGTGTCTGCTTTGCCAAAGCAGACCGCAACGATTGCTGCTGCAGCACGGTGTAGCCGCCGTCGGCGAGGCCGATGACGATCAGCCCCAACATGAGCAGCGCGCGACGCCAGGCGCCCGTCAGCAGCAACAGCAGCGGCAGGGCCAGCACGGCCAGACCAATATGAAACTGGAGCGAACTGAGCAGCGCCTCGCCGGCCAGACCGAAGTCGATATTGGTGGCGGCCAGCAAACCAACAGCCACCAGCGACAGGCCGGTCAGGACACCACGGAATTCGGGGACCACCATTTGCCTCTGCCTCACTTGCGCTGCTTATGGTGGTGCCGTAGCCGCATCAACTTGGCAAGGCGCTACCGCAACTACCAGCCATGAAATACCTTGGCTGGCGGTTATTGCGGTTGGCGCAGGAGTTATAGTTGGACTTGTCCCGCGACGAACCAGAATGTGCTGGGGTTCATGCTGACGCCCTCCCCTCGGAGACGCCAGCACGCTTTGACGAAACGGCGCTACAGCAGCTGCCGGTCATCCTTGCGCCGGCGATACTGGTGGAAGTCCAGCACATTGCCGGTCTGCTCTGGCCGGTCAAACCGGTCCGTTTCCATCAGATTGAT
Organism: Devosia sp.; assembly: GCF_039927955.1. Lineage (GTDB taxonomy): Bacteria > Pseudomonadota > Alphaproteobacteria > Rhizobiales > Devosiaceae > Devosia. Next base: position 211,709 of record NZ_JBDSUA010000005.1, read on the forward strand.
CGTCCGCTCGATGATGCTGCGTATTTGTTGAGAGCGGCGGTCGTCGCTCCTCAGGATAACGGCGGCCCGCTCGAGGTGATCGCGAGCCAGAACATAGATCGGTGGCATCATTGGTCGCTCCAAAGGCTGAATAGGGGAAAGTGCGCCTGATTGGCCAGCGGAAGTGTGGGCCGCCATACCTTTCGTAATCTCTACGCAGGGCTTGCGTTTAGATTCAAAATGCGAGCGGACCAATAACCCGCATGTAAACCCCGCTCCGCAAGGGGTAGAACCCCGTCAAGCACAACCCCGACCTGTGTAAAAACGTCGGGCAGCGGCTTTCGCGGCTAGAGTTGCTTGCGCATCTGGGTGCATTCGATGGCGATACCGATCCGTTCCTCGGCATCCCATTCGTGTTCGCTCCAGCCGGTCTTATAATAATAGCCGACTGCCGTTTTCGCAGCATTGACCCAGAGCGTCGTGCAGCCAAACGCCTTTGCCTTGGCCTCCACCATTTCGCTCAACACCCGACCGTGGCCTTGCCCCTGCATTGGTGCGGTGATGGCCACCAGCCGAAAGATGGCGACGCTTTCAGGCCGCAGATCAAGTCGAGTAACCCCGATGGGCCGGCCATCGAGCTTAAGCAGATAATTATGGTGTTGCGGCATGCCGTCATCGGGGTGGTCGAAATCGTATCCAATCGGGGGATGCCGCCTGTCGAACAACTCCGCCTTGCGAATGGCATGATAAGCCGTCCAATCATCCGGGGCGGCCACTTCGATCAGCTCATATCCCATGAAACCCTCCCTGCCCCGGCCACCATGGGTCGGGGCTCGGGGTCTGTTGGTTAGCCGGCCATTGCGCCTTGGGCCGAAGCGCCACGTTCGATCAGCAGGCGATTATACGCATTGAGATAGGCGCGTGCCGAAGCCACCAGCGTGTCTGGTTCCGCGGCATTGCCAGAGACGATGCGACCATTCATTTCCAGGCGCACATGGGCGCTGGCCTGCGCGTCGGTACCGCCGGTGACGCCATCAACGGCGTAGAGAACCAGATGCGGCTGCTGGCCGACCGCTTCCTTGATGGCGTTGAAAATCGCATCGACTGAGCCCGTGCCCTCGAAGGTCACAGCGGTTTCTTCGCCGTCGATCGAGAGTGTCAGATTGCAGCGATGCACGCCGCCGGTCTTGGAAACGACTTCCATGTCGACCAGCCGGATACGATCGCCGACGGAGCCGACTTCATCATCCACCAGCGCGACGATATCGGCGTCATAGACATGCTTCTTGCGGTCAGCCAGATCCTTGAAGCGCACGAACGCCTCCTGGAAGGCATTGTCGCCCAGCTCATAACCCAGCTCCTTGAGCTTGTCCTTGAACGCAGCGCGGCCCGAATGCTTGCCCATTACCAGCGTCGTGGCTTTGATGCCGACGCTTTCCGGAGTCATGATCTCATAGGTCTCGGCGTTCTTCAGCATGCCATCCTGATGGATGCCGCTTTCGTGGGCGAAAGCATTCTTGCCCACGATCGCCTTGTTATACTGCACCGGAAAATTGGCTGCCGCCGAAACCACCTTGCTGGCCCGGGCCAGATGCGTGGATTCGATATTGGTGAAATACGGCATGGCATCGCCGCGCGTGCGCAGCGCCATGACCACTTCCTCCAGCGCAGCGTTGCCGGCGCGTTCGCCCAGACCGTTGATGGTGCATTCCACCTGTCGCGCACCACCGGCAACACCGGCCAGCGAATTCGCCACGGCCAGGCCAAGATCGTTATGGCAATGCACCGAAAAGATCACGTTGTCGGCGCCAGGCACCTTTTCGATGATCGTCCTGAACATCTGGAAATGTTCCTGCGGCACCGCATAGCCAACGGTATCGGGCAGGTTGATGGTGGTCGCACCGGCCTTGATCGCGGTTTCGACGCAGCGCATCAGGAACTCGATCGGCGTCCGGGTCGCGTCCATTGCCGACCACTCGACGTCGTCAATCAGGTTGCGTGCCTGCGCCACCGTCTTGGCGATGATCTCGATCACCTGTTCCTCGGTCTTCTTCATCTGGTGGGCCAGATGGATCGGCGAGGTGGATACAAAGGTGTGGATGCGGCCACGGCGTGCATGGCGCACCGCTTCGGCCGCGCGGTCGATATCGGCGGGAATGGCGCGCGCCAGCCCGGCAATCACCGCATTCTTGGCGCGCTTGGCCACTGCCGAGACCGCTTCGAAATCGCCATTGGATGCAATCGGAAAACCGGCTTCGATGATATCGACGCCCATGTCGTCGAGCGTCTCGGCAACCTGCAGCTTTTCTTCCAGCGTCATGGTGGCGCCTGGCGACTGCTCGCCGTCACGCAGCGTAGTGTCGAAAATGAAGACGCGGTCTTTATTGGAATTGGTAGCGGGGGAAGTCATTGGTCTGTTCCTATCAAACGGCCGCGAGACATAAGCTCTGCAGGCCGGACATTGCTGTGTTCGGCTTGTGACACTATCCCCTGACCACCCGCTCGCTATCCGAGCTGTCGGTTACCAGGGGCTGATAAGAAGGAGGAGCAGAACTGGAAGCAGCAGCATTGCAGCCATGATCATCATCTGGGTCTGTTTGACCTGACGCTGTTCGATTGCAATGGCGATGGCGCGCTTGCGCTGCATGACGGAAATCCAGTTACCCCATCATCATGCGCGTATTTGCGCACAGTTTCAAGCCTCTACCCTGCCCGATATTAGATCGAGATGTCTGTATCTCCGGCACGCCTGCCGGCACCAGTGCCGCTCAGGCGGCCAGTTCGTCGGCAATCAGTTGGCCCAATTTGGCGATTCCCTCTTCGATCATCGCATCGCTGGCGCAGGAAAAGCTCAGCCGCATCGTATTTGCGCCTGACCCATCGGCATGGAATGCCTTACCCGGCACAAACGCGACCTTGGCGGTCTCCAGCGAGCGTTTCAGCAGCGCCGCGCCATCCATGCCCTCGGGCAGCGTCACCCACACGAACATGCCGCCCTGCGGCTTGGTCCATTGCACGCCCGGCGGCATGTATTGGCCCAGCGCATCCAGCAACCGCGTCCGGCGGTGGCTATACGTCGCGCGGACCTTGGACACTTGCTCCTCGAACACCGTTTCGGCAACTTTGGTGATGACCATCTGGTTGATCGTTGACGAATGCAGGTCCGCCGCCTGTTTGGCCAGCACCAGTTTGCGGATCACGGTTTGCGCCCCGACAATCCAGCCGACGCGCAGGCCCGGCGCCAGCGTCTTGGAAAAGCTGCCGCAATAGAGCGTGCGGGTGCTCTCGATATCGCCGCCATGGCGCGCCAGGTCGAGTGCCAGAATTGGCGGCACCGCCTCGCCTTCATAGCGGAGCGCCTGATAGGCGGCGTCCTCGATGATGGCGATGTCGAGGCTCTCCGCCAGATCGAGCAGCCATTCGCGCTCGGCGCGGGGCATGGTCTCACCGGTCGGATTGTTGAATTCGGGCACGCAATAGGCGAATTTGACCGCCCCGCCAGCCTGCTCCGCCTGTTCGTTGTAGGCTTCGGCAGGACGATTGCTGAGCGGCGTCAGTCGATCATAGTTGGGCTCATAGGCATTGAACGCGCCGAGAGCACCCAGATAGGTCGGCCAGGTCACCAGCGCCGTATCCCTGGGCGACAGCAGCAGCTTGCCCAGATAATCCAGCGCCTGTTGCGAGCCGGAGGTGATCAGCACATTGTCAGCCGTACAGACTATGCCGATCTTGGCCATGTCGCGTACGATCCAGTCGCGCAGCGGCACGTAGCCTTCGCTGATCGAATATTGCAGCGCCGCCGAACTCTGCGGTCCGGTCAACACATCGCTGTAGGCGTCAGCAACTGCCTGCTTAGGAAACAGCGCAGCGTCGGGGATGCCCCCGGCAAAGGAAATGATGTCGGGCCGCTCCAGCAGCTTCAGCAGTTCGCGGATTTCCGACGCCTTCATGCGCATTGCGCGCGACGCGAACAACTCGTCCCATTCCATGTCAGGTCTTCCCAAATTCAATGGCCGAGACCACATCACGAAACGGCACTTACGTCAATAATGCTGACCTACTATTGCAGTCAGTCACCAAGATCCAGCACACCTTCGCCCACCACTACGGCATCGCCGCCGATGGCGCCATGCACCAGCACGTCATTGTCGAGCTTCATTTGCATCCTGATCAGACACAAACGTCCCATTTCCTTGCCTTGGCGCAGCACGAAATCCACTTGTCCACTGGAAATGTCCGCATGCTTGGCCAACAGCCCGATCAGCGCCGCCGCAGCAGCGCCGGTGCCTGGGTCTTCGCCCAGCCCCATGCCCGGAGAGAACATCCGCGCGGCCAGATCTATACCGCGCTCATTGGGGGCCTGCGTAAACACATAGACCGATTGCCGCTCATGCGGAAAGGCCCGGCCCCAAAGCCCCATGTTCAGTTCCAGCCGGGCCAGCACAGCGGTGTCGCGCACTGGAACCAGATGAAATCCCGTTCCTGCGGAATAAACCGCCGGCAGATAGGGACCACATCCGATGTCATTGACCTCGATCCCCAGCGCCAGCGCGATCGCGACCTTATCTGGCAATGGCGCAATTTCCGCCGGCAGTTGCGGCAGCGCAAATCTGGCTTCCCCCGAGCTTTTGTCGGCCTTCTCGAACAGCGCGGTGATCAGGCCGACCTTTTCCTCGATCCGAACGGCGCTGACCTTGTTTTGCAGCCCCAGGACCACTGCGGCACCGACCGTGGGATGGCCGGCAAACTGCAACTCCACGGCAGGCGTAAATATACGCACCGCCGCGGTATTGCGCTCGGCATGCGGCTTGACCAGAAACACCGTCTCGCTGAGGTTGAACTCGCGCGCAATGGCCTGCATTTCACCATCAAGCAGACCATCGGCCTTGAGCACGACCGCTAGCGGATTGCCCTGCAAACGCTGCTTGGTGAAGACGTCCAGCAACAGATAATTGAGTTTCATTTTGGCCCCCGCACGAGGCTCAAATCATGCCAATTGCCTAAGCTAGTCAAGCTGGCAGGGCAGCAATATTTAGCTTTCTGGCCCCAACGCCAGCAAAGCCCGGTCCAGACCAAGATGATCGCACAATGCGGCCACCGCAACATTGTGATCCTCGCGCCCGGGTAGGCCCGAAATGGTCACGCAGCCAATGATGCCAGCGCCCACGACCCGCAACGGGAAGCCGCCACCGGCGATGACGTAGTCAGCCGGATCTGCCGCCATGACCGGCGGGAACACCGCATCGCCATCGCGCTCGACCACAAACCGATAGCTGGCCTTCTGATAGCGCCGCACCGTGTTGATCTTGCGCCGCACCCATTCGCTGTTGTCGGCAGTGGTGCCGGGCAGCGCCGCGAAAAACATCTGCCTGTCCCAGGTCCGGATATCGACGACCAGCCGGAGGCCTTCGGCCAGCGCCCGGTTGCGGATCGACGAGCCGATAGCAAAGGCGACGTCCTCGTCCAAACTGGGCAGCAGCAGCTTCTGTTCCTGCTCGATGATGCGGGCGATATCGTCGGCTTTTGCCATGCTCAGCTGTCCTTGTGCGTCAATGCGGTCCACGCCGCATAAAGCGGTTCGCGGCTGGGCGCCTGCCCCGGAAAATTCACCTGCGCCGGATCGATCTCCACCCAGGCGGCTTTGCTGTCAGTCCAGATACTGCCGATCGGCACCGCCCAGTCCATGTCATCGAGGGTGCCCGCCCGCAACACATAGATGTCGGTGGCCGCCAGCGGCTCGTTCCAGACGCGCGTGTGGCACTTGGGGCAGGAATGCATTGCCACCTGGCGACCGCTATCGGCGGTATTGAGGTAAGTCTCGGACGTTCCGGCAATCAGCTCGAAATCGCCACGTCTCACCACCGCCGACATCGACCACGCAGCCCCGGAAAAGCGCTGGCAGTCCTTGCAGTGGCAATTGTAAACGCCGAGCGGGCTGGCCTTGAGCCGGTAACGCAATTGGCCACACTGGCAGCCGCCCTCGACTGGAAACTCCGGTAACTGCATTGGCCCCTCGCTCGACTCGCGCATTCGCTGTCGTCACATGTTTAGCCCATCGCCGGGAGCCGCTAAAGCGTCTCGCCAGTTGAAACATGACCGCTGTTTCAGGATATGTTTACGCCACGACAACAGCGGGGAACACAGCAATGGCCGAGTGTAAAGTCATCCGGGGCGGCGCCAGTTTCACGGCAAGCAGGGATTGGACTATTTTGCCGGCATATCAGCGGAATCGGCCGGCTCGACCGGCATCTGCATGCACATGCTGGTGATCCCGCCCGGCGCCAAAGCCAAGCCGCACTACCACGAGGCCCACGAAACCGCGATCTTCCAGCTCGAAGGCAGCACCTCATTTTACCACGGACCGAACCTGGAATTTCTCGATCAGGTCAACGAGGGCGACTACGTCTACATCCCCGCCGGCATACCGCACCAGCCGTTCAACCCGACCGACAAGGTGGCGCGGGCACTGATTGCGCGTACCGATCCCAATGAGCAGGAAAGCGTGGTGCTGATTTAGCTACCCCGAGCCATCAAGCACCAAGGCGTCATCGTGGGTTGCAGAACCAAAACAAAACGTCCCAAGGAAGAGCTGCGCCTAGTTCAAAATGCAGCCGCAGCTACCTAAGCACTTGTATCAGATGCATGCGGGATTGACTCACATTATCCAGATCCAGCATCCAGAACACGTAACCTTGAGGACCCGAATGCTGATTCAGAAGCCGCCCGAACTGCTGCTCAATCAACAGGGACTGCGGAAACTTGGCGGGTTGGAACAAGACGCATCCTGGCGGAATTGTCTCGTCCAATAGTGCTAGGTTCAACACATCTCCAGCATGTGCAACATAGGAGGTGTAGAGATTGCTCCCATCGTTGGCAAATTCTCGGGCGAGACTTTCATCTAAGCGGTAGCTCTGCAACTTGCTAGAAAGTGGCACGCTTTTCTGATCGGAAAGGTAGCCTTCCTTGACCAGCGAACGCTCTGCGTCGATGCAGTCGATCTGTTTGAGAATTTTCAGGGCGTAATATGCACTCGCCGGGAAAGCGCCGTTGGCGCGCCGAACGTCCACCTCGCAACATTCGATGTCGTCAGCAGGTACATGATTTAAAATAAGCGATTTTATCGCCTCCGAGACGACCATGTAATCGTCAAAGACGTAAAGTTCGCACGTTCGAGCCGGGTGCCCGTAATCAGGAATGGTGAAGGTAAACTGGCCTACATTTGCCGGCAGGCGCCTGCGGGCACACCGACCAGTCCCGCCGACCAGCCACACGTCTGGCGTCGCACCCAGGACCCCGACCACCTTGGCTTTGGTCTGGTGGAACGGTCGCTCAAAAAGCTTGAAAACTCGTCCGTCAATCATGAGAGGCCCGCTTTACAACGAGTTGTACGAGCCGGTTATAGCCGGAGAAGAAGTCTCTCCTCCGGCTATTTAAAAAAGTAGTTAGTTCTTTTCTTTGTTGACCAGCGCGCCGGCCTTGATCCAGGGCATCATGTCGCGCAGCTTGGAGCCGACTTCTTCGATCTGGTGCTCATCGGCCAGACGACGGGTGGCCTTGAAGCGTGAACCGCCGGCCTTGATTTCCTGCATCCATTCCGAGGTGAACTTGCCCGACTGGATGTCGTGCAGCACGCGCTTCATCTCGGCCTTGGTTTCCGAGGTGACGATACGCGGACCCGAAACATATTCGCCCCACTCGGCGGTGTTGGAGATCGAATAGTTCATGTTGGCGATGCCGCCCTGATAGATCAGGTCAACGATCAGCTTCACTTCGTGCAGGCATTCGAAATAGGCCATTTCTGGTGCATAACCAGCTTCGACCAGGGTTTCAAAACCAGCGCGGATCAGCTCGACCAGGCCACCGCACAGCACAACCTGTTCGCCGAACAGATCGGTTTCGCATTCTTCGCGGAAGTTGGTTTCGATGACGCCCGAACGGCCGCCGCCAACACCCGAGGCATAAGCCAGCGCGATGTCATGGGCATTGCCCGAGGCGTCCTGATGCACGGCGATCAGGCATGGCACGCCGCCGCCCTTCTGGTATTCGCCGCGCACGGTATGGCCCGGGCCCTTCGGCGCGATCATGATCACGTCGACGGTCGACTTCGGTTCGATCAGGTTGAAATGCACGTTCAGACCATGGGCGAAGGCCAGCGCGGCACCGTCGCGGATGTTCGGCTCGATGTGCTGCTTGTAGATGTCGGCCTGCAATTCGTCCGGCGTCAGCATCATGATGACATCGGCCCACTTGGAGGCGTCGGCAACCGACATGACCTTGAGGCCTTCGCCTTCGGCCTTTTTGGCCGACGGCGAACCGGGACGCAGCGCCACGACAACGTCGGTGACGCCGGAGTCGCGCAGGTTCAGCACGTGGGCATGGCCCTGGGAACCATAGCCGACGATAGCAACCTTGCGGGATTTGATGATGTTGAGATCGGCATCACGATCGTAATAAACGCGCATTGGAGTTCTCCCTGTTATTGCGGTGTTGAGGGCCCGTAGAGGGCAAAGAAATGATCGGTCGCGGCCTTGGCGTCCGCGTCGATATTGGTCTGCATCAGCGTCTTGTCGCCGAGCAGCAATCTGATCTGCACGTCGCGGACGACGAGCCCGAAAAAGGTGCGGAATGCCTCTTCGCTGCTATCAAAGCGCAGCAGGCGTGCGTCCCTGCCCGCTTCCAGAATTGGCTTGAGCCGACGGCGGATGGCCAAGGGACCATTCTCCAGCACGATGGTGCCGAGGCTGTCCTTTTCCTGCGCTGCGTGGGTAACTGCGGTGCGATTGAGCGTCACCGAGATTTCCCCGGTCAAAACCGTCAGCAGATCCTTGGCGAACTGTTCGACGCTGAGCCGGAGCGACTTGGCCGATAGCCCGGACCGCGACACCTGCGGCATCCGCACCTTGGCCGCCTGCCATTGCACCGTGGCGGTCAGAAGGCCATCACGATCGCCAAACCATTTGTACAGCGTTTCCTTGGAGCAAGAGGCCCGGCGGGCGACCGCTGTCATGGTCAGCCCGTCGCCATTTTCGACCAATAGATCGAGCGCCGCTGTCAGCACTGCCTGCTGACGCGGGGTAAAGCTCTCTTCATTGACCTTGATGGCCAGCGCCACGCTAAAATCCTCGTCCCAATCTTTCGCAAGCCGTACCGTACCGTACGGTTCGGCGCAAGTGGGAAGTTGACCGGGTAGATGAACCAATATTCCACATATGCCCTGCCGACCGTGCAACGCTTTGCCACGCGTCCGAGTTATCCCCGCAGCGTCAATCATTTAGCAGGAGCACACCATGCTCAAATGGGCCTTGATCTTCTTTGTCGTGTCCCTGATCGCCGGTGGCCTAGGGTTTACCGGCCTGTCCGCCGCCACCGGCGGCATCGCCAAAATCCTGTTCTTCATCTTCATCGCCCTGGCCGTACTGACGGTGGTGATCGCCTTGGCAATCGGCCAGATGGTGTTTTAGGCTACCGCTGCAGCCCGTTTCCGCTCGCTGATCCAGCGATTGAACCGCGCCAGCGCCAGTCCAAAACCAATCAGCAAAAGCCCTCCACCGAGAATGGCGAAGGGCTCTGGCCCCAGCCACTCGAACCATTGGGTATAGAAATGAATGCCGCCGAAGACCGCGACGGCATTGACAACCCAACGGCGATTGGCCGTGACTGCCCATAGGCCAAAGGCCAGCAGCGCCAATGCCCAGACGATGCTGAACGCCCCGCTCGACCAGCCGAGCAAACCATCCCCGAATAGCGAGCCAACGAGGAATGCAGCGTTGACCATCAGGATGGCGGTGCGCATGGCAATGATCGCCAACCGCTCATACATATGTGGCAGTCGCAACGACAGCAGATAGAGCCCCAGGATCAGCAGGCACAGTACACCGATGGTCAGCGCTGGCCGATCGACGCCGAGAAAGTAGCTGGCACTCCAATAGGCCGTCGTGCTGCCCATCGCCACCGACAGCATCAACACGGACAGCGAAGCCAGCAGGCCAGACAGCGCGGCGACGGACGCCACGGCCAATCCAACGGCCAGCGCCAGATTGATCCACACAGAACCATTCGACAGCAGCATCACCCCGCCCAGCACACCGAGCGCGCCGATGACGGTCACGATCTGCGCAAAGACCGCCCAGCGCACGACTTTGGAGATGGTCAGCGACATGCCCAGAGCCATCAGCAAGCCGCCGATAACCACGGCGGTGATCGCGGACGGCAGAAGCACCCCTGCCCCCAGCGCGACGGCAACCGTGCCAAAGGCGAGAAAGATATTGGTGCCCAGCGCTGTCGTGTCGGATGCCGCCAGGCCTTTCAGCCGCACTGCCTCATCCTTGGTCAGCTTGCCGCCGGCAACCAGAGCATCCAGATCCAGCGTGACTTTCATGGCGCTCCCCCTTGCAGCAACTGATACCGCGCTGCCTCTGAATCGCCAACAGCAGCTTATGCATCAAGCGCATGGTCAGATTTCTTATATCGGCACTTGCCGATGGAAGGCGAAAAGACCAGATTGCAAACTCTGTTATCGCCATCCACCGAGTTTTCCATGTCCAAGCTGTTTTCGCCTTTCGCCCTGCGTGACCTGACCCTGCGCAACCGCGCCATCGTGGCGCCGATGTGCCAGTACTCAGCCATCGACGGCCTGGCCAATGACTGGCACTTTGCGCATCTGTCGCGCTTCGCGCTGGGCGGCTTCAGTCTGGTGCTGCTCGAAGCAACGGGCGTCTCGCCCGAGGCGCGCATTTCCTATGCCGATCTTGGTCTATGGAAGGACGAACAGATCGCGCCGCTCAAGCGGATCGTCGATTTTCTGCATTCTCAGCACACTGCCGCTGGCATCCAGTTGGCCCATGCGGGACGCAAGGCCTCAACCTCAGTCGGCTTTCACAAGGGTCTCGATCCCGCTTCGGTTGGCTATGAGCACTGGACGCCAGTGGCCCCGAGCGCCATCGCCCATTCCGACAACGCGGATTTCCAGACTCCCACCGCGCTGGACGAAGCCGGACTGAAGCACGTGGTGACCTCATTCGTCGATGCGACCAAACGGGCCGATGCGGCAGGTTTCGACACCGTGGAAATCCATGCCGCCCACGGCTACCTGCTCAATCAGTTTCTTTCCCCACTCGCCAACAAGCGCACCGACAATTATGGCGGCAGCCGCGAAAACCGCATGCGCCTGCCACTCGAAGTGGTCGAGGCGGTGCGCGCCGCGTGGCCTGAAGGCAAGCCGCTGCTCGTGCGCATCTCGACCAGCGACAATGCCGAAGGCGGCTGGCAGGTTGAGGACAGCGTGGTGTTCGCCAAGGCACTGAAGACGCTCGGCGTCGATCTGGTGCATTGCTCCAGCGGCGGCTTTGCCGAAGGCACGATCAAGCCGGAACCGCTATATCAGGTCGCCTTCGCCAAGGGGGTCCGCGACGGCGCAAAAATCGCCACCGCTGCGGTTGGCTTGATCAGCACGCCGGAAGATGCCGAAGAGATCATCGCCAGCGGCGAAGCCGACGTGGTCGCCTTTGCCCGCGCCGCATTGGATGATCCGAACTGGGCGCTGCACGCCCAACAGGTTCTGGATGCCTCCGCGCAGGATTACTCGCTGTGGCCCGCGCAGGCCGGCGCCCGTATCAAGGACCGCGACCGGGTGCTGCACATTCGCGGGTTTGCCACAGTCTAAGCCGGCGCAATACCCGAAAAGCACCACACCCGCATCGCAAAATCACCGCATTGTCCGGGCCACTCTTGCACTATCGATCTGTTGACACCAGATCGGTGGTGACGAGGGAGAATACCGATGGATACCAAAGCCGCGATCGTTGCGCTGATGAGTGTATGGGGCGTTGGACTTTGCGCCACAGCGCCAACTCTTGCCGCGGAAACGGAAGACGTAGCTGACGATCCCGGTATGGAAAACCCGCTGCTCAATCGCGTCTGGGTCCGCACTGATGAAAGTACCGGCCTGCCCGGCGTGATGCAGATTTTTCTCGCCGACGGGACGCTGGTCAGCGATAGCTGCTGGGAAACCTACCGCCTCTCCAAGTGGCAGCAGACCTCGCCCACCGCCATCAGTTGGGATGAAGACGGCACCACCATCACCGCCGATATTGCCTCGGTCAGCAATAGCGAACTGGTGTTGAAGCTGGCTCTGGGCAAGGATGTGCAGGAGCAGCATTTCACCGTCGCCGCAACGCCGTTTCTCTGCCCGGACATGCCGAAATAGCGCTTTACAACACGACCTGCGTACCGATTTCCACCACACGCCCGGTCGGAATATGGAAGTACTCGGTGGCGTCGCTGGCGTTGCGCGCCAGCGTTGTAAACACCTTGTCCTGCCAATAGCGGATCAAGCCGCCCTTGTTGCCAGGCTTCAATGAGCGGCGCGACAGGAAGAACGATGTCGACATGATGTCGAACTTCCAGCCCAGCTTGCGGCCAAGCGCCAGCGCCTTGGGAATATTGGGCGTTTCCATGTACCCAAAAGTCACCACCACGCGGCTGAACAGCTCGTTATAGGCTTCGATCCGCACCTTCTCGTCGTCGTTGACGCGCGGCGAGGCGGAGGTGCGCACAGTGAGGATAACGTTCTGCTCATGCAGCACCTTGTAGTGCTTCAGACTATGCAGCAGTGCCGTGGGCGCCCCATCGATATCGCTGGTCAGGAACACGGCGGTGCCGGGTACAACCATAGGCTTTTTCTTGGACAGGTTATCAACGAGAAATTGCAGCGGCACCTCGTCCTTCCTGGTCTTGGCGGCCAACCGGTCGCGGCCAGTCATCCAGATGATCATGATCACCGCAGCGACCATGGCAACCGCAGCCGGCACCCAGCCACCCTGGAACAACTTGGAGGCATTGGAAGCGAAGAACCCGCCATCGATCAGCAGGAACACCACGCCAAACAGTATGACGAGGGCGGGGTGCCATTTCCAGTTACGCCACATCACCACAACCAGCAGCGCCAATGTCACCAGCATCACCCCGGAAACGGCAATTCCATAGGCGTTGGACAACGCATCGGAACTGCCAAAGGCCAGCACCAATAGCAGCACGCTGATCATCAGGAATGAATTGATCTGCGGCAGGTAAACCTGTCCGCTCTGGGTTTCCGAGGTATGGAGCACCACCATGCGTGGCAGCATATTGAGCGCGATAGCCTGTTGCGTCAGGCTGTAGGTACCCGAAATCACGGCCTGGCTGGCGATGACTGTGGCCGCAGTGGCCAGCGCCACGAACGGCCCAAGCGCCCATTCGGGCTGCATTTCAAAGAACGGGCTGTGGACATTCTCGATGCCCTTTTGCAGCACGAAGGCGCCCTGCCCGAAATAATTCAACAGCAGGCATGGGAACACCATGCCGAACCAGGCGACCACGATCGGCTTCCGACCGAAATGGCCTAGATCGACGTAAAGCGCTTCGGCACCGGTAACCGCCAGAAAGATCGCGCCGATTACCACAAAAGCTACGCCGGCATGGGTGATCAGGAATTGCGCCCCCAGCAGCGGGTTGATCGCCGCCAGCACGGCTGGGTAGGAGATGATGTGGACCAAGCCTGACAGGCCCAGCGCCAAAAACCAGATTGCCGTGACCGGCCCGAAGACGATCGAGACCTTGGCAGTGCCAAAGCGCTGCACGAAAAACAGCCCGACAATTATGACCAGCGTGATCGGCACCACGAAACGCGACAGATTCGGCTGCACGATCTCGATACCTTCGACCGCCGAAAGCACCGAAATCGCGGGAGTAATGATGGCGTCACCGTAAAACAGCGCCGCGCCCAGAATACCCAGGCCCAGGATCCACGCCGGCGGTTTGGTAAAGGTCTTGCGGGCCAGCGCCATCAGCGACAGCGTACCACCTTCGCCATTGTTGTCGGCCCGGGTCACGAAGAAAATGTATTTGACGGTCACCGTCAGGGTCAGCGCCCAAATGATCAACGACAGCAGGCCCAGCACTTCAAAGCTGGTGGATGATGCGCCAGGGCGCACCGACATGGCCTGGCGAAAGGCATAGATCGGGCTGGTACCGATATCGCCATACACCACCCCAAGGGCCCCCAAAGTGAGAACCCAAAAGTCTTTTTTGCTGTGGGGAGTGTGGTCGTTCGCATCGACGCCGGCATGAGCGCCGGCCGCATTCGTCTGCGTCATGAACCTGTTGCTCTTCGTGGACAAAGCCGGCGGGTTCTACACCCGGCGCGGTTCACACACAACACATAGCTTGTCGCAGGGTTGCCCTGCAAAAACAACAAAGGCCACATCCGGGGATGCGGCCTTCGCCGGTAAACGAAAGTCAGCAAGGACTTTCGAATAAATTATTCGGCAGCCTTGGCAATTGCGGCGTCGTTTTCGCGCGCCGCCTTGGCAGCGTTGCCCCACCAAATGATCTGGTCGAGCAGGTCCTTAGCAGAGTTGCCGATCGAGCCTTCAATTTCGGCAATCGACTTGGTGCCGCCGAAACCAGGATGGACAGCCATGAAATCTGCACCGGCGATATGAACGGCCGACCGGGTGTTGACCATCTGCAGTTCGATTGCGATGGTGCGGGCGTGTTCAATGGCGCGCGCGCCGCCAACGGTCCCGTAGCCAACAAAGCCGACAACCTTGCCGGACCATTCCTTATAGGCCTGGTCAAAGGCATTCTTCAGCGCGCCGGTGATGGAACGGTTGTATTCGGCAGCGACCACGATGAAACCATCGAATTCGCCAACCTTGTTCTGCCACTTGACCGCGTTCTGGTTGGCCGAAGGCATCCAGGCATTGGAGGCCATTTCGTCAAAGAACGGCAGGTCGAAATCGCGCAGGTCGAGAATTTCGGCTTTGATCTCGGCACGTTCATTGGCCTTTTCGAGGATCCACTGTGCCGGCTTTTCGCCGAAGCGGGTCGGGCGGGTGCTGCTGATGATGACGCCGATTTTGAGTTTGGACATTTCGCTCTCCTGATGGACTTTTCGAAAAGCGGGATACCGCTTTGGGAAACCTGTTTGACGATCCGCCGACTCTCATGGGTCAGGAACAAATCGTAACTGAGGCTGTATATGTGCCTTCCCCAGGGAGCGGCAAGGAGGCACCTTATTGTCGCACGGGCACACTGGCCCCACCTAGGCACACCGGTGTAAGTATTGGCGATATAAGGGATTTTTACAGTTATGGCAGAGATATTGACGCAATCAGCGCCAAGTCGGGCCGAAACTGGAACGTACTGTTCAACAAACCTGACCGGTACAAACAGTAAGGGCGCCGATCATCTCGGCGCCCTTTGAACTATTCAGCGGCGGCGGTGCGCACCACGGGCCGCAGCGTCACCTGCGTCAGCGCAAACGACAGCGCTGCGCAGACGGCGATACCGATCACCATTGGCTTGGCGGTACCATCAAAGAAGCTGCCGACCACGCCCATCACTACGGCGGCAGTGACCAATTGCAGCGTGCCCATCAACGCGGAGGCGGTCCCGGCGATGGCGCCATGTTCGTCCAGCGCCAGCACGGCAGTGGTGGGGATCACCAGGCCAAGGAAGCCGTAGCCGATGAACAGCAGCGCCGCCAGCACGTCGAGGCGATCGACACCGAGCAGGAACACCGCAGCCAGCACCAGCATGGTCAGCACATAGCCGGTGACGGCAAAGCGCACGACGCTGTTCAGCCCATACTTGCGCGTCAGCAGGCCGGTGAACTGGGAAACCCCGATGAACGACACGGCATTGATCGAGAACATCACGCTGTAGAGCGTCGGCGTCAGGCCATAGTGGTCGATCAGGATGAACGACGAATTGGCCAGATACGCCATGAAGCTCGACATGCCGAAGGCGCCGATCATGCTGAGGCCGATGAAGTTGCGATCCTTGAGCAACATGCCATAGCCCCGAAGGGCGCTACCGACACTACTTTCGAGGCGAGCCTCTTTCGGACGCGTTTCCTTGAGAAACACGGCCGTCAGGACAATCCCGAGGACGCCGATCACCGCGATGACCCAGAAAATCTCGCGCCAGCCGCCAAACTGCACAATGATACTGCCAGTCAGCGGGGCGAGGATCGGCGACACCGAAAACACCAGCATCAGCAGGCTCTGCAACTGGGCAGCGTCAGCGCCGGTATAGCCATCACGCACAATCGCGCGCGGCAGCGCCATCGCCGCACAGGCGCCAACGCCCTGTACGAATCGCGCAATGATCAGCCATTCGATGGATGGCGCCAGCGCGCAACCCACCGCGCCCACGGCAAACAGCGCCATGCCGAAATACAGCGGCGGCTTGCGGCCGACCATGTCGCTGATCGGGCCATAGAACAGTTGGCACACGGCAATCGCCGCCATGAAGGCCATCAGGCTTGCCTGCACGCCAGCAGTATTGGCGGCAAGATCGACGCCAATTGCCGGAAGGGCAGGAAGATACATATCGATTGCGAACGGCCCGATAGCCGATAGCAATCCGAGCACCAGTGCGGCGCGCAGCATAGTTGCGTTCATTTCAGAATACCCCAGCCGCCGGGTTCAAGGCCCGGGCAGGTCAGTTGGATGTGAATTTGGACGGCAGAAGCGGGGAGGATCGCTTGTTCCGACGCCCGATATTGGACACTTGTGTAAAATCAGTCAAGCATGAATGTCCAAAATTTTGGACACTGTTGTAAAATTCCTTGAATGCCTATATCTTGTGCTGCCATGAACCAGATCGACTCGTCCATCGTTGAGCCGCCCTCCGCCCGCGCCAGTTCCAAGCGGCAGGCAATCCTTGATGCCGCCAAGCGCTCCTTTGTGCGCGATGGGGTCATTGCCGGGGGCATCGATGCGATAGCGGTCGAGGCAGGCGTTTCCCGGCAAACGGTTTACAACCTGATCGGCGACCGCGACCAATTATTCCGCGCCGTGGTCGAAGAAGTCACCACCCGATCCAGCGCTTCGCTGATGACGGTTATTGCCACCTTTCCAAGTCGTCCCGATGACATTCAGGCGGCGTTGACCGACTTCGCTGTCCGCATGCTGGGCCGTTGCCTGTGCGATATCGATGGCCAGGCCCTATCGACGCTGATCAAGCGTGAAGCCCACAAGCACCCTGAACTGTTCAAGACCTGGGAAGAGTATGGCCCCGGCAAGGACTGGCCGGTTATTGCCGCCCAGTTCGCCAGGCTAGCGCGGGACGGCTATATCGAGATCGACGATCCCAGTCTCGCCGCGCGGCATTTCTTTGCGCTGATCTGTTCGGATTTGCCGACCGACAAGGGACCCTGCGCCCTCCCCACGGAAGAGGCGATCCGCAAGACGGCGGCGGCTGGCGTCAAAACGTTCCTGCGAGCGTTTGGCTCACGCCAATCCACCTCGGCCTAACGCAGCCCGAACGAATAGGTCCAGCCCAGGGCCTTCAACCCACCGGCGTCAAGTTCGGGGTGCTTGGCACTGAGTTGGGCGATGGCCTGTTCGGTGACGCTCTTCTTGCTGCGCTTTTCGCCCTCGGCCAGTGGTAGCTGCAATTCTTCCATCAGCGCCAGAATGCGCGCCTTGAGCGTCATCCCGTCATCGGGACCAAACCGCATCACCAGATCATTGCCACGGGCGCGCGGAAACGACGACTTGCCGAGCCCGGTATAAATCGCCAGCGCTTCGTTGATCGGATCGATCGCCACGAAAGGCGAATCTATGCTGATGAGCTTGTTCATAGAGCAAAACTAGCCGATCTACCCCGTTCGGCAACAGCCCTCGGGCACAAATCATCGGTGAGTTAGCAAATGCCGTATTGCCGTGAATGGACGCATTTTTAGCGATTAACTGCCTAAAACCTCACGATAGCGCCGCACTGCCGTATCGAAACCCATGAGCAGCGCATCGGCAGTGATACCGTGGCCGATGGAGACCTCATCGACGCCCGGCACCGCCGCCTGAAACGCCGGCAGGTTCTCCAGCGTCAGATCGTGCCCTGCATTGATGCCCATCCCGGCGGCCTGCGCCGCCTTGGCCGTTATCGCTAAATCCGCGAGTTCGCGTACCGCGCGATCCGCATCGTCATAGCAGCCGCCATAAGGCCCGGTGTAAAGCTCGACGCGGTCAGCCCCGGTCGCCTTGGCCAAGGCAATGCCCGCCTCCCCGGCATCGGGATCACAGAACAGCGAAATCCGGCGACCCGGCTGTTTCAGCCGCTGCACCACCGAAGTCAGGAAATTGCCCTTGCCGCGAAAGTCCCAGCCATGGTCCGAGGTTGCCTGGCTCGGATCGTCCGGCACCAGCGTGACCTGGTGCGGATTG
This sequence comes from Devosia sp., assembly GCF_039927955.1. Classification (GTDB taxonomy): domain Bacteria; phylum Pseudomonadota; class Alphaproteobacteria; order Rhizobiales; family Devosiaceae; genus Devosia. Next base: position 229,900 of record NZ_JBDSUA010000005.1, read on the forward strand.
ACCTGCTCGATCAGTGCCAAAAAATCATCGCTCGGATAGCCTTCAATATTGTACTCGACCTGCGGATATTCGGCCGCCAGCAGCGCCTGCAATTCGAACACGTCGGTACGCCGGATATGGCGCTCATCCGGGCGTGGATGAATGGTCACGCCCGAGGCTCCGGCGTCGAGCACGACGCGCGCAATGCCCACGACGCTGGGCCAGGGCAGATCGCGCCGGTTCCGCAATTGCGCCACGGCATTCAGATTGACGGATAACAGGGTCACGGCTTGGTCTCGGTCTGTTTTTCCAGAACTCCATCCGGAGAAAACTGGACGATGTCATATTGCGGCGCGAACCGGGCATAATAGCCCAATCCGATCCGCATCTGGTTGCTCATGTAACCGATTTGCGCCTCAGCCGCTTCGGCACATGTCGCGTCAGTGATGGAATCAAGCGACTGGCGCAGGTCGGCATAGAACGCGTGAAACCGTACGAAACTAGCCAGATCATCCGGCCCGATATCGACCAGGTGCGTGATTCCCGCCTCAAACACCGGCGTCTCCCGCTGCAACTGCTCCTTGAGCGTCCGGGCAATGTTACTGCATTGGGTGGCCAGCAGGTCGGTCTTGCCCATATCCACCTGCAGGCCGAGTTGACGGCCAAGTTCCAGGGCCGTCGCCATGCGCTCCGCCTCGTAGGCAAAGGCGCGGCCCAGATTGCGGGCTACCACATCGGCGTGCTGCTGCTGCGACTGCTGATTAAGCGCCGTACCCAGCACCAGCACCGCGGCAGCGCTGAGAAAGCCGACCACCGTGCCAATCGTTGACTGCCAATTGTCCAGCACGCCCAACCAGTTGACCCAGCCGCGCGAGCGCATATCGAGCAGGATCAGCGTCACCACCCCCGCAATCAACAGCGTCAAAACGATAATGGCGCCGATCAACATGCCCTGCCCTCGCATCTGTCGGATCAGTTAGCCCCGATTTTGACTACGCTTCAACCCAGGGCCGTGACTATACCGAGCCCGGCCAGCATCAAGGCAGATTGGCTTGCAACAGGCTCTTTTGGCGCCGCCGTTCGCTCAGCACCACCGCCACGCCACTGATAACGATCACCGCGATCCCCGCGCCTGCCAACAGGTTCGGCACGGTATGAAACACCAGCGCACCGGCAATCAGCGCCCAGATGGTCTGGGTATAGATGAACGGCACCACTGCCCCAACGCTTGCAGTGCGGAACGAGGTGAACACCAGCCAGTGCGCCAGCATCACGAACAGCCCAGAACACAGGAGCAGGCCAAGCTGCGTTACATCCGGCATCACCAGCTTTTCCAGCAGCAGCGAACCGACCCCCGCGCCCACCAGTACGGTCAACCCGGCACCCATGGCCACCACCAGACCCGGAATTTCGGCGCCGATGCGCCGGCCTAGCAGATCGCGCGTCGCAATCGCCGCCGCATTCCAGAAGCCCAGCAGCAGGAACGGCGAGAAGCCCGCCCCGCCCGGCTGCGCCACCAGCAGCGCTCCACCAAAAGCAAAGACCACCAGCGCCCCCTGCATCCGGCTCATCTTTTCGCCGAAAAACAACACAGCACCGACCAGCACCAGCATCGGGATCAACTGGCTGATCGCCGTCACGTCGGCAATCGGGGCATAGGCCAGAGCAAAGATGAACCCCAGCGCACCAACCGCCTCGAACAGATTGCGCCCCATCACCCGCGACGACACGATGGTAGGCAGGAACTTGATATCGCCCATCGCCGCCAGCAGGGGCACGCCGGCCGCCAGCATGACGACGCTGCGCAGGAACAGCGTTTCATAGGGCGGAATGCCCGCCATGGCCACCTTGAGAAAACTGTCGTTGATGGTGAAAGAGGCCATGGCTGCGGTCATCATCAGAATGCCGCGCAGGTTGGGCGAGAGAGTGGGCATAGGTCTGCTTTGCTGGAAAAGATCAGGGCTTGGGCGGACGGGCCCGCGCATTGGGCGTTACGTGTTCGAACGCCCCATCGCCATAAGACCGCACAATTTCGGAGATGACGATATGGAAACCGTCATACCACTCCTTGTAGCGGCGCTTTGCCTCACGATGCACCGGATGGCGCGAAAACACCTGCAACTCCTCCATCGACCGCCAGTAATAGCTGGCATTGATCCGCGTGCCGTCGCGGCTGAACCAGTTTTCCTTGCCTGCAAAGCCCGGGCTGGCAAGAGCCGCCGCGGCGATCTCGTCGTCCAATAATTTAAAGCTGTCGTCATTGGTATGCTGGGAGAAAATGAAGGCCGCGCAAAACAGTTTTTCAGCGGCCTCCATCATCACATCCCCTCGGGACCGCGCGAAATCGCCGCCAGACCGGTGCGCACCACTTCGACCAGCCCGAGCGGCGCCATCAGGGCGATGAACGAGTCGATCTTGGATGGCTTGCCGGTGACTTCGAACACGAAGCTCTCGACGGTGGCGTCAACGATCTGGGCCCGGAAAGCATCAGCCAGCCGCAGCGTCTCGGCGCGGTGTTCGCCAGTACCGGCGACCTTGATCAGCGCCAGCTCGCGTTCCAGCGCCGTGCCTTCGGCGGTCAGGTCATGCACCTTGTGCACCGGGATCAGCCGCTCGAGTTGCAGTTTGATCTGCACCAGCGTCTTGGCGGTGGCGACCACCACAACGGTGATGCGACTAAGTCGCTTATTGTGTTCGGTCTCGCTGACGGTGAGGCTATCGATATTATAGCCGCGGGCCGAAAACAGGCCGACAACGCGGGCAAGAATGCCCGGCTCATTATCGACCAGCACCGAGAGGGTGTGGCGCTCGACGGACTGGGTTTCCTTGGTCAGGAAATATGCCGAACCGGTCGGCAGCAAATTGGCGTTCATGGTGTTATTCCCCTGGCTCGAGTTTTGGCGAGTGAAAATTCGTCCCGCTGAGTCAGCCAGCGTGGTCTTCGAGAACCGGAGCGGAGCGTACTCAAGTACGTGAGCACCGGAAGCGGAGAAGACCGCGTTGGATGGCCAGCGAGGCGGATTTGCGCCGCCTAAACCAAAGCGCGTCCCTTCTCGTCGATGATCGAGCCGATATTGGCAGTGTCCGGCAGGATGATTTCGTTATGCGGCTTGCCCGACGGAATCATCGGCAGGCAGTTCTCGTCCTTTTCGACCAGGCAATCGAACAGCACCGGGCCGTCGTAATCCAGCATGTCCTGGATTGCCGCATCGAGTTCAGCCGGGTTCGAGCATCGAATGCCCTTGCCGCCATAAGCCTCCGCCAGCTTGACGAAATCGGGCAGCGATTCCGAATAGGAATGCGCATAGCGCGAACCGTGCAACAGGTCCTGCCACTGGCGAACCATGCCCATGCGCTCATTGTTGAGGATGAAGATCTTGACCGGCAGGCGGTACTGCACCGCCGTCGACATTTCCTGCATCGTCATCTGCACCGAGGCCTCGCCGGCAATATCGATCACCAGCGCCTCAGGATGCGCCACCTGCACGCCAACCGCGGCCGGCAGGCCATAACCCATCGTGCCCAGCCCGCCGGAGGTCATCCAGTGGTTCGGCTTGTCGAAGTGGAAGTGCTGCGCCGCCCACATCTGGTGCTGGCCCACCTCGGTGGTGATGAACACCTCCTTGGCCTGCTTTTTGGTCATCTCGTAGAGCCGCTCGATGGCATATTGCGGCTTGATCACCGTCTCGGAGTTCTTGTAGCCGAGCGAATTGACGTCGCGCCATTTCTGGATCTGCTTCCACCAGGGCGCGATGGCCTCGGTGCGCGGCTGGTTGGTCTTGGAGCGATAGACCCGGATCATCTCGGCCAGCACATGGGCAACGTCGCCCACGATCGGCACATCGACGCGAACCACCTTGTTGATCGAGGAGGGATCGATATCGACATGGATCTTGCGGCTATTGGGCGAGAACGCATCGACCCGGCCCGTGATGCGATCGTCAAAGCGCGCGCCGATATTGATCATCAGATCGCAATCGTGCATCGCCAGGTTCGCCTCATAAGTGCCGTGCATGCCCAGCATGCCCATCCACTGCGGGTTGGACGCCGGGAACGCCCCCAGACCCATCAGCGTCGAGGTCACCGGGAAGCCGGTCAACTCGGCCAGTTCACGCAGATGCTCGCTGGCTTGCGGACCCGAATTGATCACACCGCCACCAGTATAAAAGATCGGCCGCTCAGCGCGCAGCATCAGATCGACCGCTGCCTCGATGGCCGTGTGGTCGCCTTCCATGCGCGGCCGATAGCTCGGGTGCCGCAGGTTTTCGAGATCGGGCTTGGAATACATGCCCAGCGCAAACTGCACGTCCTTGGGAATATCGATCACCACCGGGCCGGGGCGACCCGTGGTGGCGATCAGGAATGCCTCGTGCATGATGCGCGGCAGATCATTGGCGTTCTTGACCAAGTAATTATGCTTGGTGCAGCTGCGGGTAATGCCCACCGTGTCGCATTCCTGGAACGCGTCCGAGCCGATCAGATTGGTCGGCACCTGCGCGGTGATGCAGATCAGCGGGATCGAATCCATCAACGCATCGGTGAGGCCGGTAACCGCATTGGTTGCCCCAGGGCCGGACGTAACCAGTACCACACCGGGCTTGCCGGTCGAACGCGCATAGCCTTCGGCCATGTGGGTCGCGCCCTGTTCATGCCGGACCAGGATGTGCTGGACTTTGTCCTGCTGGAACAGCGCGTCATAGATCGGCAGGGCGGCGCCGCCGGGGTAGCCGAATATGTGTTCGACGCCCTGATCGATCAGCGCCTGAACCACCATCTCTGCGCCGGTCATCTGTTCGGCCATTTGTCTCGTCCTTCTCTATGCCCCGATCCATTTTGGATCTCCTCTGGGGCTGCCGCGTGGCGGCTTTGGTCAAGGTTTGCGCCTGTTGTCCGCATTTCGCGAAAAAAGGCAATAAAAAAGGCCCCTTTCGGGACCTGTGTTCGGCGCATCAGCAAGCTCGCGGGGAGTTACCCCACGGTGCCAATGCGCAATCGTACTGCGAGAATAGCTGTCCGCACGGGACGTCTCCTGAAATCAAGTGCGCCTTGATACCGGCATTGAGACGCCAGTGTCAAGCGCTGCCCACCGCACGCCCTTCTCCCCTTGAGGGAGAAGGTGCCCGAAGGGCGGATGAGGGGTTCCTTGCTGTGCGGTGGTGCGGAGGAGAAAACCCCTCACCCTGCCTTTGCTGAACGCAAAAAGTCCGTCCCGCTCCCTCAAGGGAGCGAGGGTAGGCGGCGCCCACCCACCCCAAAAACAAAAAAGGCCCCTCGCGGGGCCTCTCTCATCAAATCGCGCTAACGATCTTAGCTCAGAAGGGTCAGGTTCGTTGCCGAAACCTTGCCGTCACGGCCGGTTTCGAGTTCGTACGACACCTTGTCGCCTTCGTAGAGGCCCTGCAGGCCCGAACGCTGAACGGCGGAGATGTGAACGAAAGCATCCTTTTCGCCATTTTCAGGCGAAATGAAGCCGAAGCCCTTGGTGGTGTTGAAGAATTTCACGGTGCCGTTGATGCTGGCCATAGTAGTAGTCCTCTTAACGAGTGCTCGCCACAGTGCGTGGCTAAGGGTTGAAAACCGGATGATGATCCGGGCCTAACGATTCACAGATCAGGAGGTAGCCAAGCTTTCCGGCGAACCGGTCGATCAGATAGCGCAAGACGAGTGTAAACGTATGGGCAACATATGGCCGTTCCCGGTCCATATTTCAAGGAAAATCACCAATCCTTTAAAAAACATCCGATCCAAGGGATGCCCCGGACCGGATGTTGAAGCGCCGTTCGGCGCTTGGCCGTGATGCAAACACAGCCGCTACTCGTTAGCCGCGCGGGCAATAATCGACGTACTGGGTGCCGTCGCGGCGCTGGTAGACGCACTTGCCGGGCTGGCCGTTGACCTTGCCGATCATGCTGCCGGCGGCAGCGCCAACAACGCCACCGACACCAGCACCAACGACGGTGCCAAGCACCGAGCCAGTGGCGGCAGCGCCAACAAGGGCGCCAGCACCAGCGCCGACAACGGCGCCCTGCTGAGTCGTAGTGCAGGCAGCAAGCGAGAGACAAGTCGCGGCGATGATCAGAATTTTATGCATATTACCCTCCGGGATGCAGTTGAAACATAAATGCAGATCGCGGACTTAGGTTCCAATACAATTTTAACTAATATGAGGCGACGCGATTTAGCCCTCGGTCGGCGTCATCACCGCCGCCACGATGATCAACAGCCAACCCAGGATCATCGCCGTTCCGCCGATTGGCGCCGCCAGTGCAAACGGCGAGCTACCCCATTGCTGCAGCACCAGCAGGTCGCCGGCAAACAACGTGGTGCCCAGCGCCAGCATGGCGGTCGCTGCGGTAAACCAGCGGTTGCGCAAGCCATAAAGCCCGAGCGCCACCAGCAATGGCCCATGTGACAGGCAGATGGCGGCGATGGAAGAATAATTGCGGCTTTCCACACCATGCGAGCCAGCCGCAGCAGCGACCACCCCCAATGCCCCGACACCTCCGCCCAAGCCGATGACCGCCCGCGATATTCTGGAAAGCTGCATGCAAAATCTCCTGTGATGCTGGCTTAGCGCGATGGGTGGTGGCGCGAAAGGCCCTGCCCTTCCCGCTCGCAGGCAGTTTTGCTAGAGCTAGCGCGCGAGTAGGACCTTTCGATGAATCAGACCACAACGGGAGCGCGCAACGCTGCCCGATCTTCTATTGCCGAAACGCTGAGCTGGAGCCGGGAACTGCGCGAGACCTTTGCGCTGGCCTGGCCGCTGGTCATCGCCCAGCTGGCCCAGACCGCGCTCTTCACTACTGACGTGGTGATGATGGGCTGGCTCGGCCCGAAATTCCTCGCGGCCGGTACTCTGGCCACAACTTTTCTGGTGCCATTCCTGTTCGCCGGTACCGGCATCACTGGCGCCGTCGCCCCATTGGTGGCGCAGGCGCGCGGCGCCCGCAATATCAAGGCGGTACGGCGCATCGTGCGCCAGGGCTTTTGGGCCTCGGCCATCATCGTTGCTGTGCTGACGCCCTTGCTGCTGCAAATCCGCCCCCTCTACGCCATGCTGGGACAAGACCCGGACGCCACCATTCTGGCCGAGCAGTTCATTCAACTGGCGGTGCCGCTGCTGTTCCCCGCGCTGGGCGTGATCGTGCTGCGCTCGCTGCTGTCGGCGTTCAACACCACGCGCATCATTCTGGTGATCACCGTGGCCGGCGTGCTGTTCAACGCGCTCTGTAACTACACGCTGATGTTCGGCAATTTCGGCTTTCCGCGGCTCGAACTGCGCGGCTCGGCGATTTCGACACTGGCCACCAACGTGCTGATGTTCGCGTTGTTCCTGATCTATGTGCTGACACATCACCGCTTCCGGCGCTTCCACATCCTGCACAATTTCTTCAAGCCGGACTGGTTTCATCTGCGTGAAATCTTTCGCGTCGGCACGCCGATCGGACTGACCGTTCTTGCCGAGGTTGGCCTGTTTACCGCCGCTGCTCTGCTGATGGGGCGTCTGGGGATTGACGAAGTTGCCGCCCATGCCGTGGCTCTGCAATGCGCCTCGCTTGCCTTCATGATCCCGCTTGGCCTTGGCATCGCCTCCACCGTGCGCGTTGGCAATGCCTATGGGCGGGGCGACCCCGAAGGCATCCGTAAGGCAGGTTGGATGGCCTTCATCCTCGGCACCGGCTTCATGGCCTTTGGTGGGCTCAGCTTCGTGCTGTGGTCGCATGGCATTGTCGGGCTGTTCCTCGACCACACCAACCCCGCCAACAGCAATGCGCTGACCCTGGCCGCCAGCTTCCTCGTCGTGGCCGGCGTGTTTCAGCTTGCCGACGGAGCACAAGTGGTTGCGGCTCACGCGCTGCGCGGCATGAGCGACACCACGGTCCCCATGATCGTGGCCATCATCGGCTATTGGGCGGTCGGCCTGCCAGTCGCCTATATCTTGGGATTCGTCGCCAATTGGCGCGGCGTCGGCATCTGGATCGGCCTCGCCGCCGGACTGGCTTTCGTCGCCGTCGTGCTGGTCACCCGTTTTGCGATGCGCGAACGATTGGGACTGCTCAGATCAAGATCATAGCTTCAAAGGATCGCGCCGCGGCCAGTCGCCCATGCGGTTGCGGAACCAGGTTCTCTGCCGCTTTGCGTATTGATGGGTCGCGATCGTTGCCAGATCGATCGCCTCTTCGCGCGTCATTCTTCCGTCAAGCCAGGCAGCTATTTCCGGTACGCCAATAGCCTTCATCGCCGGCAAGGCCGGATCGAGTTGTTGCGCCAGCAGCGCCCGCACTTCATCCACTGCGCCATTCGAAAACATGGCTTGAAACCGATGCGCGATGCGCTCCCGCAACAGGTCGCGATCCGGGTCAAGGATGATGCGCTCGACCACGCTATTGGCCAGCAAGCCCGTTTGTGGCGTGTCCTGAAAGCTCGACAAGGTCTGCCCGGTGGCGCGTTTGACCGCCACGGCACGGATCACCCGCTGCGGATCGGCCACCTTGAGCCGGCCGGCCGCCGCTGGATCGGCCGAACGCAGCATCTGCATCCGCCGTTCGGCGTCCATCTCTTGAATCTCTTGTTGAACTTGAAGCACGATTTCGGCCGGGATTTCGGGAACGTCCGCGAATCCGTTTTGCAGCGCATCGAAGTAAAGCCCTGTGCCACCAACAAAAATCAGCGGCCGACGCCCAGCTTCATCCGCCATCACGCCCCGCACCGCTTCCAGCCAACGCCCGGTGGAAAACCGTGTCGATACCGGCACGGTGCCATAGAGCAAGTGCGGCACCTGATCCATTTCGCCATCGCTGGGACGTGCCGTCACCACCCGCAGCGTGTCATAGACCTGCATCGCATCGGCATTGACGATCAGCGCACCGCTGCGCAAGGCGAGTTTGAGCGCCAGTGCCGACTTGCCGCTGGCAGTCGGACCCGCTATCAGAACCACGCGCCCGGCGCTCCCGCCCGTCATTTTTGTATCTCCCACGAGGCTCTTCTCATGCCGGTTCTTTGCCTCATCGCTAACCCGATCGATTCCGAACTCAGCGTGGCGCTCGCCGCCCGTGTTCACAAGGAAACCGGGGGCGAGCTGAACTGGCTCAACCATTCCATTGCCTGCGAGATCATCGAGCCGAAGTCAACTGACGCGCTGGCCGCCGCGCGGGCGATCATTGCCGGGCACGCGGTCGACGCGGCGCTGGTGCCCACTGAAAACCGCCGCAAGAAAGTGCTGGTTGCCGACATGGATTCCACCATGATCAACCAGGAATGCATCGACGAACTGGCCGATGCAGTGGGCCTCAAGGACAAGGTGGCCGACATCACCGCCCGTGCGATGCGGGGCGAACTGGACTTTGGCGAGGCGCTCGATACCCGGGTGGCGCTGCTCAAGGGTCTCGAAAAATCGGTGATCGAAGAAATCCGCCGTGAACGCATCACCCTGGCCGCTGGCGGGCGCGCGCTGATCCAGACCATGAAAGCCTATGGCGCCTATACCTCGCTGGTCTCGGGTGGCTTCACCTTCTTCGCCGACTATTTCGGCAAGCGCATCGGCTTTGACGAGGCCATCGCCAATGTGCTCGAATTTGACGGCACCAGGTTGACCGGCACCGTCACCAAGCCGATCGTCGACAAGCAGACCAAGCTGATGCGCCTGCAGGCGCTGGCCGCCGAACGCAATCTGACGCTGGCCCAGACTATCGCTGTTGGCGACGGCGCCAATGATCTGCCGATGTTACAGGCCGCTGGCATGGGCGTCGCCCTGCATGCCAAGCCCACGGTCGCCACCCAGGCCGAATATCGAATCGACCACGCCGATCTGACCGCCCTGCTCTATCTGCAGGGGTACACCGATGAAGAAATCGTCCGGTGAGACGCTCCACGCTGATCTTGCTATGAGCTGACGCCCAACCCACCGGGTCATTCCCGTGCATGCGGGAATCACTCCATGGAAACGGCTAAAACGTCAGCCGCGAATAGCCCACAACAGCACCAGCCCGACACCTGCCAGGATCAGTGCGAATAGACGAATGCGGGCGGCGGGAAGCGCCACCAGCATTGTCAGATATTGCTTCATCTTGTCTGGAAAGGCTGCGTAAAGCAGCCCTTCCAGTACGATGGCCAGCGCGAACGCTGCGAACAGATCGGTCATTGCACCGTCGCAGGAGCCGGTGCAACAGCTGCGGGAGCGGGTCGAGCGGCCGCAGCAGCAGGCGTCGATTGCGGCATGGTGCCGTCGGACCCGAAGTAGCGGAAGAATTCGCTATCGGGCGACAACACCAGATTGGTACCGGTGTTCGTCAGGGCCGTGCGATAGGCCTCCATCGACCGATAGAAATCGAAGAACTCCTGGTCCTTGCCATAGGCGGCAGCAAAGATCTTGTTAGTCTCCGCATCGCCCTCGCCGCGCAGCACTTCGCTGTCCTTCGACGCAGCAGCCAGGATTTCCACCGATTGACGATCGGCGATAGCCTTCAGGCTCTGGGCCTGTTCCTGGCCACGAGCCCGCAGCAAGGCGGCCTCCGCCAGGCGTTCGGCCTTCATGCGATCAAAGGTCTGGGCCGAAACATCGTTCGCCAGATCGGTACGCAGCACCCGCACATCGACAATGTCGATGCCCAGTTCAGCCATATCGACTTTGATCAGATCGCGGGCCTGAGCCATCATCTGCGTACGCTTCTCCGACAGCGCCGCATTGAATTCGCTCTGGCCGTAAACCTGCCGCAAGGCGGCATCGAAGCGGGTGCCGATACGCTGCTCGGCAATCTGCAATTCGCCCAGCGCTTTTTCGCGGAACTTGCGCGGATCGGTGATCCGATAGGTCAGGAACGCGTCGACTTCATAGAATTTGCCGCCCGAAACCTGCAGCGTCATATTGGCGATATCGTAGCGCAACAGGCGGCTTTCGACGATTTGCACGGTATCGACAATCGAGGTCGGGATCTTGAAATACAGGCCCGGCGCGGTCTTGACGTCGGTAATCTGGCCAAAGCGCATGACGATAGCCTGCTCGCGCTGGTTGACGACAAAGATCGACGAAAAGATCAGGTAGATGGCAAATAGCACGGCAACGGCAGCGATGATAAGACGGTTCATGGCTTAGTTCCCCGTGGTCGTAGTTTTGTCGGCAGGGACCGCGGTCAAGGCCGGCAGCGGCAGGTAGGGCACAACACCCGAACCTTCGGCTCCCTTCTCGATGATGGTCTTCTGCGAACCCGCCAGCACTTGTTCCATGGTTTCAAGGAACAGCCGCTTGCGCGTCACTTCTGGCGAATTGACGTATTCCGCATAGATCGAGTCAAAGCGCGAGGCCTGACCTGTTGCTTCCTGGACGACGCGATTCTTGTATGCAGCGGCGTCTTCACGCATCTGCGCCGCACGACCACGGGCATTGCCCAACAGGGTATTGGCATACGATCGCGCTTCTTCCTGGAAACGGTCTTCGTCCTGTTCGGCGCGCTGCACTTCGTTGAAGGCATCGGCCACTTCGGCCGGCGGCGCCACATTTTCGATGGCGATCTGGCTGACGCGAACGCCCATGCCATAGCTATCGACGATGCCCTGGGTGATCTCCTGCACTTCGATGGCAATGCCTGCCTTGTCGTCGCGGAAAATGTCCTGGGCCGGACGGCGGCCCACCACTTCGCGCATTGCGCTTTCCGCAGCACCACGCACCAGATCTTCTGGGTCGCGCACGTTGAACAGATAGTCGATTGGATTGGACACCGACCACAGCGCCGAGAACTGCACATCGACGATGTTCTGGTCGCCCGACAGCATCAGGCCTTCATCGTTCGACGGCCGCGAATTGGACGAGGAATTGCCGATAATGGTCTGGTTTTCGGTGACGGTAACGCGCTCGACGGTGTCGATCGGCCACAGATGAAAATGCAGGCCGGGCATCGACAGGTCAGGCTTGGGCTTGCCGAAGCGCAGTTCCACGCCGACTTCCTGCGGATCGATGGTGTAGATCGAATTCAGCGCCCAGAATGCCACAACGGCCAGCGCGCCGCCGATCAGCGCCCAGCGCCCGCCGGGAATGCCGCCATTGAGGCCACCCTGGAAACGGTCGCGGCCGCGGTTGAGAATATCTTCGAGGTTGGGCGTATTGCCACCACCCGGCTTGCGCGGACCACCGCCCCCGCCGCCTGGCGATTGACCCCAGGGACCGCCATTCTTGTTGCGGTCTCCCCCGCCTCCGTTATTCTCCCACGGCATCGCGTCCCTTTCGATCTCTCATAGTCACTGCGGACTTATATAGGTAAGCCAAAGCCCCGATCAATGCGCGTCGGTCACACGGCGCTCGTACACTTTGACGCGGTAGGCAGCACCGTCCTTTTCCGATGGTGTGACCTCGGGTTCGGCAACCACCATCCATACCGCCGGATCGATTGCCGGAAACAGCACGTCGCCCTCGGGTTGCAACGCCACATGGCTGATATAGAGGCGGTCTGACAGCGCAAGGGCCTGCCGGTAAATCTCGCCGCCGCCGATCACCATAACTTCATCGACACCATCGGCCGTCGCGATGGTTTTGGCGTGGTCCAGGGCGGCATCGAGACTGTCGATCACCAGAACGCCGTCCGGCTGATAGCCCTGCTGCCGCGTCACCACGATATTCACCCGCCCGGGCAGAGGCTTGCCCACCGTCTCGAACTGCTTGCGCCCCATGATGATAGGTTTACCCATGGTGGTGCGCTTGAAGAAGGCAAAGTCCGACGGAATACGCCAGGGAATGGCCTGCCCGGCACCGATGACGCCATTTTCGGCCACCGCTGCGATCATTGAGACGATCATTGCCTGCCCAACGCTATCAACGCGGCGCCATCGACGCGCACCCTGGTCCACTCATCCATCATCACACCGCCCTGCGATTGATAGAAATCGATCGACGGCTGGTTCCAGTCCAGCACCGACCACTCGAAACGCCCCAACTGTTCGCGCACGCAACGCCGCGCCAGATTGACCAGCAGTGCTTTGCCAATGCCTTTGCCGCGCAGCGCGGGATCAACATAAAGGTCTTCGAGATAAAGCCCCGCCCGGCCCTGAAACGTCGAGTAGGTGTAGAACCACAAGGTAAAACCCACCGGCTTGCCGTCCCATTCGGCGATTTCGCAGAACACTTTTGGATTGGCGCCGAACAGATCGCGCACGATATCGGCAGGCGTCGCCACCGCCTCGTCGCTCAGCTTTTCGTATGCCGCCAGATCGGCGATGAACTGTACGATCAGCCCGGCGTCATCGACAGTCGCCGCGCGAATGTTCAGGGTCATTGTCGATCTCTTACGGGCTTAGGCTACGGCTGATAATCGTTCTTGTTGAGCAGCAGAATTTCCAGCTCCTGCCCATAGGGCGGATACCAGTCGGTCGCTGTCATCTGGAACGTTGTCGGGTCGATCTTCTTGACGCCCTCCCCGCAGAACGACACCAGGCTATCAGCCTTGCCCTTGTCGACCGTAAGGGTGAACTTGCCGATCGGCCCGCCCCAATTGGCCCCGGTCGACCAGATGTAGGAAATCCAGCTCTCGACATAGGGGTAGTTGGTGTAGCCGTCAGCGGTTGTCGCCACTTTCTTCAGCGCTTTGACCAGGGTGTCATCGACGCAATATTTCTTCTGGTACTCGACAAACCGGTCCTGCGAATATTGATCGCCGTCCACGGGCATGAACGTGGTCGCCACAGTGCCGCCGACACTGGGCTTATAGGTATGGACCACATCGGACTCGCCGGGCGCAAACGTTGCTTCCCAGCTATAGGTGGAGCGGAGCGTCCACACCGGCGTGTAGTCGGTCTTGGTGCCCGAACCGTCGTCATATTCCATCGGAATGACCAAACCGAGTTGCACGAGTTTGGCCTGATCGGCCTTGTCCAGGCCATTGAGAACCTTGGTGGTTTCACCGCCGAATGGCTCCAGCGGCACATTCAGTTTCCGCAGCATCTCGGAATAGTCGATATTGTTGTTGAACGCGTATTGGTGCAGCGTCGCATCGACCGGCTTGCCATTGAACGTGGTGGCGAAATCGAACAGATTGTCCGGATCATCGACCGGAGCCGCATCGTCGCCATAGCCGGTAAACACCGGCACTGCCGTCATGAAATCGCCGCTACCCTCGATATCGGGCATCGGGAACGCCACCAGAATATGCTGGGGCGTGTCTGACTTGTTGTTGAACTTGTAGACCACCTTGACCTGCTCGGGACCAACGGTGAGGTCCTCGGCGGCCATCTCGATATTTTCGTTGGTGACAAACACCAGACCGCCGGTTCCAAGCTGCGCTGTAGTGTCATTGGCCAAAGCTGCGCCGCTCATCGCGAGCAGCGCGGCGCCAACCAGAATGCTGGTCTTGTTCATACTGCTACCTCGGCCTTGATGTGCGGATCGGGCTCGTATCCGGTGATCGTGAAGTCGTCGAAAGTGAAATCTTCCAGCCGGGAAATCGCCGGATTGAGCGTCAATTTCGGCAGCGCCTTGGGCGCCCTGCTCAACTGCAGCTTAGCCTGCTCGAAGTGGTTGGAATAGAGATGAACATCGCCAAAGGTATGGACGAAATCGCCCACTTCATAACCCGTGACTTGCGCCACCATGTGGGTCAGCAAGGCATAGGAGGCGATGTTGAACGGCACCCCGAGGAAGGTATCGGCAGAGCGCTGATACAGTTGGCAGCTGAGCTTGCCATTGGCGACATAGAACTGGAACAGGCAATGGCACGGCGGCAGCGCCATCTGGTCGACTTCAGCCGGATTCCAGGCCGAAACGATGTGGCGGCGCGAATCCGGTTTGGTCTTGAGCGAATGGATCAGATTGGCGATCTGGTCCACGCTTTCGCCATTGGGCGCCGGCCAGCTGCGCCATTGCGAGCCATAGACCGGCCCCAGATCGCCATTCTCATCCGCCCAGGAATCCCAGATCTTGACGCCGCGCTCCTGCAGCCAGCGCACATTGGTGTCGCCACGCAGAAACCACAACAGTTCATAAATAATTGATTTTATGTGCAATTTCTTGGTCGTCAGCAGCGGAAAACCTTGGGAAAGGTCAAACCGCATCTGGTAGCCAAACAGTGAGCGCGTGCCGGTGCCGGTACGGTCGGACTTGTCCGCACCGCGCTCCAGAATGTCGGCCATGAGAGTGAGATATTGTTGCATGGGCGGAACATTAGACGATTCTGGCGCGCAACGGCAGCCGCTGGGCAGCGTTTTGCGACGATGGACTTTGCAGTCAACAGGTGGTTTGAGAGCCGATGAAAACCCTGCTTGCCGTTCTTATCTGGAGCGCCCTCAGTGGGCTGGCCATGGCTCAATCCAATCGCATCGATGAACTGCGCCCCGACGCGCCCGCCCTTGCCGCACATGGCGAATTCGCTATCGGGGTACGCACTATTACGGTCACGCACTACAATCAGGCCAACGTCCTGAACGGGTCTGACCCCCTCTATGAACGACCCCTGACCCTGGAGGTCTGGTATCCGGCAGAACCAGCGCGCATAGCTCCGGCTACCGACTATGCCGATGTGACGCTGATCGGTGGCACGGTGCGCTACACCCTCCACGGAAGCGCGGTCCGCGATGCGACACCCCTGCCTGTCGCCAAGCCGGCACCGCTGGTCATCCTGTCGCACGGCTATCCCGGCAACCGTTTCCTGATCAGCCATTTCGGCGAACATCTGGCCAGCCGCGGCTACGTCGTGGCGGCCATCGATCATTTTGAAAGCACCTACCACAATCAACTGGGCTTTGCCTCGACGCTGATGAACCGACCACTCGATCAGTTGTTCGTTCTGTCCGAAATCGATCGCCTGTCCAAAACTCCGGGCCAGTTTCTGCATGGCATCGTCGACGCTTCCAACACGGCCGTCATCGGCTATTCGATGGGCGGCTATGGCGCCATCATCAGTGCCGGCGGCGGTGTGACACAGGCGAGCACCGAACTCCCCTTTGCTCCCGCCAACGGCGCGCTGCAAAAGCTGCAGGCCGGGACCAAAGCCTATAAGGCGCTGCTCGACCCACGCCTCAAAGCCATCGTCGCCATCGGCCCCTGGGGCCGGCAGATGGGCTTCTGGGACGCGGATGGCCTCGCCGGCATCGCCATTCCCGCCCTGTTCATGGCCGGCAGCCTCGATGAGGTATCCGGTTACGCCGAGGGCACGCGCAAAATCTTCGAGGAGACCGTCAATTCGGATCGCTATCTGCTGACCTTCGACAATGCGGGGCATAATGCCGCTGCCCCGATCCCGGCGCCAGCAGAGGCCTATATCCCTGATGCACAAGGCAAAACCGGCTTCGAGCACTATGCCGACTTCGTCTGGGACAATGTGCGTATGAACAATATCGCCGACCATTTCGTCACGGCATTTCTCGACCTGCACCTGCGCGGCGATAGCGCCAAACGGGCCTATCTGGACATGACGTTCAGCGATGACTACAGTGAACAAAACTGGAACGGATTTGGCCCGCGCACCGCGCGTGGCCTGAAACTGGAGCACGCCGCGCCGTAACTGCGGCTAACCCAAGGAGAAGAGCATGCCGATCGAACATCTCAATCCCAAGGACATGCACAGCAATCCCGCCTTCAGCCAGGGCATTATTCTGCCTCCCGGCGCACGCACCCTGCTGATCGGCGGCCAGAACGCCGTCGATGAAAATGGCCAGATCGTCGGCAAGGGCGATATCGGCGCCCAATCCGTCAAGGCGGTCGACAACCTGATCAAGGTGCTGGAAGCCGCCGGCGGCGATCTGGACCATCTGGTAAGGGTCGCGATCTACATCGTTGGCGACGAGGACCTGCGCCCCGGATTTGGCGCGTGGATGGAGCGTTGGGGTAAACGGACTAAGCCGCCGGTGGTCACCGGCATCCGTGTCCACGGCCTCGCCAATCCTGACTATCTGATTGAAATCGAAGCCATGGCGATCCTGCCGTGACGCCACCCGAACCCCGCGCCCATAGATTGGTCCGACCCGAGCAACCAATGCTGGATTTTGTCCGCGAGGCGCTCAACCAGCGCGGCCTGATGGACAAGTATAGTGAGCGGCCCGCCTACCAGCAGAACGATTATCTGATGTGGATCAACGCCGCCAAGCAGGACGCCACCAGGCAAAAACGGCTGGCCCAGATGTTGGATGAACTGGATGCCGGCGGGCTCTACATGAAAATGCGGTGGACCGGCGGCGGGGCTAGCCCGCAGCCGTAGCGACCTCGGTTGTTACCACCGAAAAGCCGGACAGCGTTGCCGGACCGAACTGGGTGGACAGCGCCACGTCTGTCGCATCGCGGCCAATTGCCATCAGGATGCGACCGATACGCGGAAAGTTATGGCGCGCATCGGCCGTGTACCAATGGCCACCCAAATAGACCTCGAACCAGCCGGAAAAATCCATCGGGTCGACATCGGGCGGCACGCCGATATCGCCCAGATAGCCGGTGCAATACCGGGCCGGAATATTCATGCAGCGGCACAGCGTCAGCGCCAGATGCGCGAAATCCCGGCACACGCCGACCCGCTCGGTATAAGCACCGAACGCAGTGCGCGTGCGGTCGGCCCGCGGATAGCTGAAGGTGATGTGCCGATGCACGAAATCCAGAATCGCCTGGACGCGCGGCCAGCCAGGCTTTGTATTGCCGAACATCTGCCAGGCGACATTGGTCAGCCGATCAGTCTCGCAATAGCGCGAGCCCAGCAGGTAGATCAGCACCTCATCGGGCAGATCCTGAATATTGTGCTGCGCTGCGTCATGGGGCACGAAATCGGGCGTGCCCGGATCGTAGATATCAAAACCGGTGGTGACCGTCAGTCGCCCTTGCGGCGCAGTGATGCGGGTGCAGGCATTGCCATAAGTATCGTAGTAATCCCAGCTCTCGACAGACGGGGAAAAACTCAGCACCTGCGGCGTCAGCAGATCCACCCGCCGCGACGGATGCAGATTGAGCGACAGCAGCATGGGCGTCGGCTTCGGACAGTCATAGCTTATCGAAAAGCCGGCCTTGATCTGCATGATAATATTGAGCTTTATGGTCGAACGGTTGGAACGGTTGGAACGGAGGTACTTTGCCACATCGCCAGCTAAACCCCTAACCCGCAAGCGGGTTCCGGCGCAAACCCAGCTCGCGCGCATTTGCCGCGTGCCAACCGGCGACGCGGTTGAGGAGTTGCCGCACCGGCCTACTGCGGCAAGGCATATTTCGACTGCGGACAGCCATTTGCCGCCCAATATTGCGCCACCGGCTGAAACGTCCCGCTGGCCACAAACTGCACCCTGGCGGTAAACGCCATGGCCAGGCATTCATCAGGCCCGGCCACGATATGCACCATCTCATGCAGGATAGTAGTTTCGCGCTGCGCATCGGCGCCCCGCGAAAAGAACTTCGGACACAAATACATGGCGGCGCCCGGTCCACGCACATAGGCAACGAAGCGGTCGCAGGACCCTTCACCTTCCCGCGCAAACACAAAGCTGATCGGCGCATTCGCCGTCGCGCCATTGAACCGCACCAAGCGCCGGGTCAGCGCTTTCTTGTATGAGGCCATGGGAATGCCCAATTCTACCGCGTTCAGTTTGGGCATTGCGCGCGCCAATGTACGGGCGGCATCGGCCAGCGCCCGATCGAGAACCGATTGCTGCGCCTGTGCCGGCGAGGCCATAATCGCGAACAGCGCCAGCACCGCCAAAATCCAACGCATCGTCAACTCCTCGCCAAGCGCAATTGCATCGAACCCGCACCCGCCCTATATAGAAGGTGCTCGCAAGAGCTATGGCGATAAACTGTCATCGTAATAAACCTTTCGGACCCGGGGGCGGTACCCGGCGCCTCCACCATTTCCCCACCAACATGGGGAGCCAATGGGGGCGAAATAGGATCGACGAGGGCGTAAAGGGTGTGCTTTTGCTCGGTGAGGTACCACCGTTATCGGTCCAAAACTTATAGTTGCAAATGACAACCATAAGGCTCCAGTCGCTCTCGCCGCGTAAGCAGCGCTAGCATTGGGAAATTAAGTCCTCCACCCCTAGCCGGGTGACAGGCGGGGTCCGCAGGCACCTGGCAACAGAAGCCTGCACCTTCCCCGTCATGACATTATTGTGCTTTGTCCTTGAAATCGCCGGGACACTGAGGCTGATATGGCGGCAGATGCGTTGTGTTCGCACGCTGCCGTGATTTGGGCGGCGCAATGCCTGAATAATTCAACTTGGCCCTTCCGTTCCGAGCCAATCGGGCCGAAAAAGAAGCCAAGAGAATCGCTTAACGCCGGAAGGGCGCCCATGGCCGAAGATCATCTCCGTTATGACATTCTCGCGCAGGAAGCGCTTCGCGGCGTGGTGCGCAAAGTGCTGTCGGAAGTGGTCAAGACGGGCCTGCCCGGCGAGCATCATTTCTTCATTTCGTTTGTCACCCGCGCCCCCGGCGTTCGCCTATCAGAAAAACTGCTGAGCCAGTATGACAAGGAAATGACGATCGTGCTGCAAAACCAGTATTGGGACCTCAAGGTCAACGACACCGGCTTTGAAGTGGGCCTGTCGTTTGATGGTCAGCCGGAAATCCTCGGCATTCCCTTCTCGGCGATCAAAGGCTTCTTCGACCCGTCCGTGCAGTTCGGCCTGCAGTTCGATGTGGCCGGCGATGTCAGCACCACTGCAGCCGATGATGCCGAGGACGAAGCCGCTGAAGCGGAAGCTGCCGCAAGCCCGGCCGAGCCGGCCGGCGAAAAAGTCGTCAGCCTCGATTCGTTCCGCAAGAAGCCCTGATCCAGCCGGGCCTTGGAAAAGCGCTCGCTCTCCATTGCCGGCCACCGCACCAGCATCGCGCTGGAGCCGGAGTTCTGGGCAGTATTGCAGGCCATGGCCGATGAACGGGAATTGGCACTGCCGGCCCTGATCAAAAGCATCGACGAGGCCCGCCTGACCACCAACCTCGCTTCCGCAGCGCGGCTGGCGGCGTTGAGCTGGGTGCAGGCGAAACCCCGATAGTCCGTCTCTAGAACGGTTGATTGACGCCCTGCGTGGTCGTCATCGGCTGATTGGGCAGCATCAGGTCAGTTGGGCCGATTGTGGGCGTTGACTGAGTTGGCGCGCTCTGTGGCGTCGCCTGCGGAGCTGGCGTCTGCGCAGCCTTTGCTGCCTCATCGGCCAGTCGCTGTTTCTCCGCCGCTTCGGCTGCGGCCTTGGCATCCGCCTCGGCCTGCCGTTGCCTTTGCTCGGCGATCAGCCGGTTGCGTTCCTCGGCGGCCGCCTTCTGGCGAGCCAGATCTTCCGCCCGCAGGGCTTCCAGCCGATCCACTTCGATCTCGTTGGCGCGCATCTGTACTGCGGCGACCATGGTATCGAGATCGAGCGTACGCATTGGTTCCAGCAGCGTGCCCGACAGCCGCGACACGATGCGGGCGGTATCGGGATTGACCAGATTATTGGGGTCAGTGAATCCCAATGGCGTTAGGACAAAGCTGCCGCTGAGCCCAAGTTTTTCCAACCCCACATTGGCATCGCCCGCCACCCGGCCACCGGCGCCATCGATGCTGAGATTGGCCAGCCGCAACACGCCGCCGGCAATGGTGAAGGCGCCTTCGGCCAAGGGGGCAGTGAAAAAGCCTTGATCGAGGGAAATGGCGATCAGCGTCCCCAATGCGTCGGCGCCGGTATTCAACAGATCATCGAGCTTGGCAACGGCGGGAAATACAGCGGGATCGAGGTGGCGCACGGTAAAGTCCGAGGCCGAGAAGCTGCCCTGCCCGGTCAGGCTCGCCATGATCGCATCCAGGCTTTCGCCGGTGCCTTCAAACTGCACTCCGCCATCGACTACTCCACCCAGTGTATCGGCCAGGCCGGACGGCAGCACATCGGCCAATTGGGTGTCGGCCAGTTGCAGACGGCCGCTGACCGTCTTGTTGCTCAGCGCGTCGCTGCAACAAACGGCGACCTCCGCCGTCACCTGACCTTCGCCGGCACTGGCCCGGAAATGGCTGAGCCTGGTCCGCGTCTCGTCCCAGGCCAGATCAAAACTGGCATCGGTCAGCTTTTCCTCACCGGCAATGGTGATCGAAGGAATTTCAATGGCCACACTGCCCCGTGTCGCGCGCCCAGAATTACCCAGCGCAATCGGACCGGTTGGCCAGACCACGCCGTCGGCCGCTATCAACGCCGCCGGACCGGTCAACACCGCTGTGAGACGGGCAAGATCAGCGCCATCCAGCGATAGACTGCCGGTAATGTCGGAATTGGACCCAGTATGGGTGAGCGACAGCGCACCGGCAAATCCGGATCCCTCCGAAGTGCCGTTAATCCCGGCAAGCTTGAGCAGCCGGTTGCCCTCAAAATGCAGATCGGCCTTGCCGCTGATCGAGGGCAGGCTGAGCCCGCTGACGCCCACTACCTGCGCCAGCCCGCTGCCGTCGGCCAGATAGCCATCGAGCTTGCCGGTGCCCTGCACTTCGCCGCTGGCAACAACCAGCAGGTCGCCATCGAACCCGACGCGCTCCTCGCCGACGCTCATGTTCAGCCGCGCCGAAAAACCATTGGCGATCGAGCCGCCAAGATTGACCGCAACGAACATGTCGCCATCGGGCGGGAACAGGTGCGCGTCGCCAAAACCCAATTGTCGGGTCAAGGCATCGGGATCGGACGATTCCAGCGTGCCGCCCACAGTCAGTGGTGATCCAATGGCCTTGGCCAGACCCGCGCCTAGCCCAATCCGCAGATCAACCGAGGCGGTGTCCGCCATGCCCTTCAGCGTTAACGCCTGCGCGCCGTTGTCCGGCTGGCTCAGGTCAAAATCCAGGTCGGCCGGAGCCGACAGCCCGATGGCCGTGCGAATGTCCGCCGACAGCGCAAACCGGCCAAGCAACGCCGTGAGCGCCGGCGCGTTGGCGTTCTTTACCCCGATCTTGCCACTGCCCCAGACCACTGGCTCGGCCGGCGTTCCCGATGCGACCAGCGCCGTATCAAAACTGACGCCACCCAGATCGGCCGCGGCCAGCCTGGTGAAGGTGACGCGGTCGTTCGACCATTGCCCTTCGGCGGTCATGTCCTTGCCGGTCAGGCCCAATACATTGGCTTCAGTGCCGGCCAGGCCAAAACTGCCGTTGGGAAAGCTCAACCCAAAGGCCGGGCCGGCCTGAACCTCGGGGACCAGCGCCGCGATAGCGGCGCTGTCCTTGGGCGACAATACGCCGAACTTGCCGGTGATATCGAGCCGAGGCTCCTTGCCATAGCCGACGCGCAGCCCCAGGCTATGGGGCACGCCATCGAGCATGAACACGCCTTCGCTGAACCCCAGCGCCTCACCGGCCAGACGCACCGTCCCATCAAGCGAGGCGGGCATATTGAACAGTGGATTGTTCTCATCGGGCTTGCGCCACAACGCGCCCAGCGCATCCAGGCGCAGGGTGGAAATGCCCAGCTTGCCATCAAAAGTCGGATGCCCGTCGACGGCCCCGAGCACGCCACTGGCCTTGACGTCGGCATCGCCCGGCAGCTTGGCCAGCAATTGGTCGATCGCCCAGGCCTTGCCATTGGTATGGGCATCGATGCGCAGACCGCGCAGCGCAAAGCTGCGCAGGCCAACCTCGGCCAGATCGACCCCGATCCGGCCCGGCATTGGCGGTATCAGCGGCGCCGGCAACTCGCCCAGCAGGCGCACCACATCATAGGGTTGCTTGGACAGGTCTTCCGACGCATCGCGCGGCGGCAGCGCGAATACTCCGCCCGAAATCACCGCGTCAAAACTGCGCCGCGCACCGAGCTGGATGCTGGCCGCGCCGGTGAGCCTGGTCCCGGCCCGGTTCTCGTCCGGCTGCAAAGTGTAACCGGTCAGCACGATGCGGTCGGTCGAGCCGGTGACCTTGCTTTCCAGCACCAGATCACCGCGAATATCATCGGCCACATCCGTCACCGGCGGCTTCTGGCGATAAGTGATGGCGCCATCAAAGCGCGGCGCGATGCCGGGAGTCAGTTGCCCCTCGGCGGAGAGCGACATGCCGCTCTCGTTCTGCACCGAAGCCGTCACCCGGTTGCTGCCGTCCGCATCCATCGCCGAAGTGTTGAACCGCACATTGTAGTGCGCGTCGGCATAATCGAGATTGCCCTGGAACTGGAACGGCCCGGTGATCGCCGCCAGCTTGAGTTCGCCATTGATGCCGCTGGCGACAAAATTCTCGCCCGAGCGATCATCGGCCATCCGCACCGTGCCGTTGACGATATTGGCCTGGCCCAAAACCACGCGGCTATTGCCTTCGCTGTCTCCAACAATGTTGAAGCCGGTGCTGAACAGTCCACTATCATCGACTTTGATATCGACCACCGGCGTATCCAGCACCAGCTTGGTGACCCGATAATTGTCGCGCAGGAAATCCACCAGCGAAAATTCCGCATCCACGCTGCCCACAGTTGCCGCCGGGTCTTCGAGCGATCCAACCACCACATCGGTGAAATGCAGCTTTGGCGACGGCAGCAGCGAAAATTCGATATCGCCGCGAATGGCGACGTCGGTGCCCAGCACGCCCGACGCCAGCTCTTCCATCTTGTCGCGATAATCGCCCCACTGGATGAAGCGCGGCGCGATAAACGCCCCGGCCAGCGCCAGGATCGCCAGCAAGCCGACAACGATATAGATGCGGTTCAGCAAGGGCTTGTATCCACGCGTTTGGTCCGGGCGCAGTGTAGGCAAACCCCGCCGCCGCGCAAGGCCACCGATCGCCGATTACACGCCAAGAAAGCGGCAAAAAGCCCGTCAAAACCCGGCGATGACCGGGGTGCAGCCACCGCGTGCCATGTACATGGGCACCCCCACTGCCTATATTGCCCAAAGAGAACAAAAAGAGATTCGTCAATCCCGCATGGCCGTTGCACCCGACAGACTCGAACGCCCCGCCGCCGGTTCGATCACCAGCCAGTTTGGCCGGCGCGATGCCGACTACCTGCAGGGTTTGAACGAAGAACAGCGCGATGCTGTGCTCAGCATTGACGGCCCGTTGCTGGTTCTGGCCGGCGCCGGCACCGGCAAGACCCGCGTGCTGACCACCCGCATTGCCCATATCCTGACCACGCGCAAAGCCCGTGGCAGCGAAATCCTGTCGGTGACCTTCACCAACAAGGCCGCCCGCGAGATGAAGGAGCGCATCGCCAAGCTGGTCGGCGCGTCGGTGGAAGGCATGCCATGGCTGGGCACCTTCCACTCCATTGGTGCGCGCATCCTGCGCCGCCATGCCGAGCTGGTCGATCTCAAATCCGATTTCACCATTCTCGATACCGACGACCAGATCCGGCTGATCAAGCAATTGCTCGAAGTCGAAAACATCGACGAAAAGCGCTGGCCGGCCCGGCAGTTCGCCGGAATGATGGACAACTGGAAAAACCGTGGCCTGCTGCCCAAGGACGTATCGCCCGCCGATTCTGGATTCTACGCCAACGGCAAAGGCGGAAAACTTTACGCAGATTATCAGGCGCGGCTGAAGGTTCTCAACGCCGCTGATTTCGGCGATCTGCTGCTCGAATGCATCCGGCTGTTCCGCGAAAACCCGGAAGTGCTGGCCGAGTATCACAACCGCTTCCGCTACATGCTGGTTGATGAATACCAGGACAGCAACGTCGCCCAATATCTCTGGCTCCGCCTCTTGGCCTCCGGCAAACCCGCGTCGGAAGCCAATATCTGCGTCGTTGGTGACGATGACCAGTCGATCTATGGCTGGCGCGGCGCCGAGGTCGACAACATCCTGCGCTTCGAAAAAGACTTTCCCGGCGCCAAGGTGATCAAGCTGGAGCGCAATTATCGCTCCACCGCCAATATCCTCAAGGCTGCCAGCCACCTGATCGCTTTCAACGAAGGCCGCCTCGGCAAGACACTGCAAACCGATGTCGCCGAAACCGGCGAGCCGGTCGCCGTCACCTCGGTGTGGGACAGCGAAGAAGAAGCCCGCACCATTGGCGAGGAACTGGAGCAATACCAGCGTGACGGCGAACAGCTCAACAACATGGCGATCCTGGTCCGCGCTTCGTTCCAGATGCGCGAGTTCGAAGAACGCTTCATCACACTCGGGCTGAACTATCGCGTCATCGGCGGTCCGCGCTTTTACGAGCGCAAGGAAATCCGCGACGCACTCGCCTATCTGCGCCTAACCGCACAGCCGGCAGACGATCTGGCATTCGAGCGCATCATCAACACGCCCAAGCGCGGCCTGGGTGATTCAACGCTGAAAATCCTGTTCGATACCGCCCGCCACCAGCAGATCCCGCTGATGTCTGCGGTGCGCATGTTGCTCGAAACCGAAGACCTCAAGCCCAAGCAGCGCACCACCCTGCGCGAACTGGTCGGCCAGTTTGACGACTGGGCCGAGCGCCTGCGCACCATTCCGCATTTTGAGCTGGCCGAACAAATTCTGGACGAAAGCGGCTATACCGCCATGTGGCAGGCCGACAAGGCGCCCGATAGCCCCGGACGGCTGGAAAACCTCAAGGAACTGGTCCGCTCGATGGAGGAATTCGAAACCCTCGGCGGCTTCCTCGAACACATCGCTTTGGTGATGGACCGCGCCACCAGCGACGAAGGCGATGCCGTCTCGATCATGACGCTGCATTCGGCCAAGGGACTGGAATTCAACACCGTCTTCCTGCCCGGCTGGGAGGAAGGCCTGTTCCCCCACCAGCGCTCGCTCGATGAATCGGGCCGCGCCGGGCTGGAGGAAGAACGCCGCCTCGCCTATGTCGGCATCACCCGCGGCCGCAAGCGCGTCCGCATTTCCGTCGCCCAGAACCGCCGCATCCATGGCCTCTGGCAATCGGCCATCCCCAGCCGCTTCCTCGATGAACTCCCGGCCGACGCCGTCGAGGTCAAGGACACCGGCTCGTCCTATGGCGGCTACGGCTATGGCGGCGGCGCCTCCTCGCGCTTCAACAAGGCCGATCCGTTCGACAGCGTCTATGAAACCCCGGGCTGGAAACGCGCCCAGGCCCAGCAATCCAACCGCAAAGGCGGTGGTCCACTGACCATCGACGGCGACCTCGTCGCCCGCTCGGTCGACCTGGGCAGCGACAGCTCAGCCTACAAATTCGGCGACCGCGTCTTCCACCTCAAGTTCGGCTATGGCGCCATCTCGGGCATCGAAGGCAACAAACTGACCATCGATTTCGAAAAGGCCGGCCGCAAGAAGGTGCTGGATAGTTTCATCAGCAAGGGGTGAGGGACTGTGATTAAACGTAATGCGTCCGCTACCGGGCTATTTTATCAAGAAGGTATCCAGCGCGCACCTAAGCTGCCCAAACGACCAAAAGACGACACAAAAATTTGGAGATTTATGTCACTCACCAAGTTTCTGGATCTTTTGGCAAGACGATCCCTGTTTCTTGGACAGCTCTCAGCACTTCGGTCTGCGGATCCATATGAGGGCTCACTCGGCGCTGACCGTCTGATTTACCTCAGACGGATCATGAGCGACGACAACTTTGCCAGACAGGAACTTCATATTCCTGCTGGAGAAGAAATTCCCCCTCCTCTAAGAGCGTCGTATGACCCATCACTCACCGCTTGGCAAAATGAACGCTCGGCAGAGAGAATGTACATAAACTGTTGGCACATAAATGAGGTTGAATCTGCTAACCTTTGGGCGGTTTACACTAACCAGGGCGAAGGGGTCGCTATACAGAGTTCTGTTGGCAGCCTCTCATCCTCGTTGAGGGAATTTACTGGAGACTTCACAATCGCCCCTGTTCGATACATCAATCACAATACTTTTAAGATGGGGCCGTCCTTCGAAAATGCTGCGTTCTATAAACGCTTAAGCTTTAAATCTGAAAAAGAACTCAGGCTTAGAGTTCTACTACCAATAGAAAAGTGCACCGAACAAATTGACGGTAAAAGCGTATGGACTCCGCCGCGCGGGATGTACATGCAAGCCGACTGCGAAATTCTTATAGAGCGCGTTTATGTGTCACCAACATTAGGCGACTGGTTTGCGGAGACGGTACAGAAGGTCATAGAAAGCATGGGTTTGAATTCACCTGTCATCAAATCCTCTATAAACGAGTCCAGAATACTTTAGCGCATAGCCGCACAGCCGGCAGAGGCTGGATTCCCGCAGACCCGCCAATTGGCCGGTGCTGAATTGACCCGATCGTGCAGCGCGCTCGATGCCACCCTCGCCCCTTGCGGGAGAGGGACAGATTTTCTGCGTTCAGCAGAAAATCAGGGTGAGGGGTTGCTTCCGCATACTCGTAACAAGCAAGAGACCCCTCATCCGCCCTTCAGGCACCTTCTCCCGCAAGGGGAGAAGGAAGAGCGGGGTAGCGCTCTACATAAACTTGGCCGCAATCTCCGCAAAATAGGCGTCTGCCAATTTCCCAAAACTCTCCGCCGTCAAAACAATCGCCTCACCCACCGCAATCCCCGTCACAGACTTGCTCGCGACATACTTGATGGTCTTGTCCGCCGTCATCATCCCGCCATGCTCCAAAATCGACACCGCCAGCATCCTCACTTCGTTGCACGGATTGCCATCCTTGCCCTCCTTGCCGCGCAGGCGGTGCATGAACATGTGGTCGAGCGCCTGCACCATGGATTTGAGATAGTCCGGCGTGAACGCCGCCAGCGCGGCCTCGGCCTTGGTGCCTTTGGCAGCGGCGATCAGCGCGTTGAATTTGGCCAGTTCTTCATCAAGCTGCTGCTGGCAACTGGCGATAAACGCGGGGGCATAAGTACTGACACCGAGCATGAGGCACTCCTGTTTGGATCGAGGTTAGGCCAGCAGATTTCCGCCCGCCATCGCCATGTCGCGGTCGCCCGCAGATATTCGACATTTTACGGGCGGATCAGCCCGCCGAAATAATGCAGCGCATAGGCCTCGACGCCATCGCACACAATAGCCTCTCGACCGGTGAAATGGCCAACGTCGCCCTCCGAACCATCGCGATAGGCCCCGAACGGCCCGGTCCACTCAAACCCGCCCAGAAACCGCCCCTTCGCGTACATCGCCGACAAAGCCGCCTTGATCGTCGCGCCGGCCCGCTCGGCGTCGATCAGGTCTGGTCGTGTGATGAAGCCGTAGTAATTCATCGCCCAGACCGGTTCGTCGGCATGCCACACGGTTTCCTGCCCCAGAAAGTCCGTGCCGCCGAAATAGCTGTCGCGATAGCTCCAGGGACCATCGGCCCAGACCAGATCATGCGAGCCGGTCCGGCTCGCGGCCACTTTGGTGCCACCGCCCACGTAGCAGGCCAGTTTTGCCGCGACGATTACGCGGGTCAAATCGTTCAGGTCCACGGTTAACTCCATTAAACAAAACATGAACAAACCCTCGCCAAAGGTCAACTAACGCAGGTGGAAAATGTATCCCCCTATCCGTCCGAACGGGCAGGAAATGCCCCGCTGATCGGAGCGGACGGCCTTCGCCACTGCGCCGACACGAGCATCAAGTCATTGAAATTAATACATCATTAATGTTTGCTTCAGGTGGCTGTCAGTTTCAGGGCGCATAGCTTTTGCGAGGCCCAGAGCCTCGATCAATCAAGGATGATGAACATGTCTATTGGAAGCGTTGGCAGTGCACCTGTCGCACCGGTAAAGACCGCCGCACCC